>JAZAHK010000048.1:0-63604 GCA_036231405.1 Nitrospinota bacterium | reverse complement strand
CCTTTTCCTAAAAAATATAACTTGGAAAAATGAACAGATTATGAAGAAAAACAGAATAGAGCATATAAAGTAATCTAACCTATTTTATTAGTTATCTATTTTAAATATTTGATTTATAACCATATTTTACCTTCCATATACAACGCAATATGCACCTGCCAGAGCTAGAACGGCCCCGACAAAAACTCTATAGGTAAGTTTTTCCTGTTCTCTAAAGAAATACCAGGTAAGAAAGACGATCAAAAGTACCGACAGACGGCTCAAAGGGATAACTTGGGTCATGTTCCCTAATTTCATTGCAGACCAAAAACAAAGAATAGCAAGAGACTGCGAAACCGCACCAAACAATATAACGATGAAGCCTTTTTTATCCCACTCTCTTAAAGCAGCACCTTTACGTAATGGAATCATAAAAAGGAGAATGCCCAAACAAGTTGTATTTGATACTGCCATGCCAAAGGTGGAAGAAGGAATGAAAGAAAATGCGGTTTTACCAATTAAATGTGAAAAAGCATACATAAGAGCAGAAAGAGCAGGAACAAAGTAATAATAGATCGGAACCCTCCTCTTTCCGTCAGACTTTCCATCATAAACTACAAGCATAGAACTCAACATTATTAATCCCGTACCTATCACATTCAGGATAGTCATACCTTCACCAAGTACAAAAACAGCCAATAGAGCTGACCAAATAAGCACTGTCTGCGATACAATTGTCGATCGAGCTAATCCTGCAAGTTTAATGGCGATAAGATAGAGGTAACGGCCTGCAAAGGGGCTAAAGAAACCTACGGCCATAAATAGAAGTATACCTTCCCATGGAAATGCAAGAGGAGCTATATCTATAGAATAAAAAAGCCAACCAAAAATTACAGTAACAATTGCGAAGACAAAATTAACTAATAATGCGCTTATTCTGTCTATCGCATAACGTTGAGTTATTCTCGTACAAGATACAAATATTGCAGAGAGGAGAGCAAGAATATTTGGATGAAAAAAATCTAATAACATAGATCTATCTTGCTTTCTTAGAAACAATCAACACATTTATAAAACGTTCTATCTGTACTAGAATAGAATTTTTACCTTCCATAGACAACGCCGTAAGCACCTACAAGTGCTAAAACTGCCCCGATAAAAACTCTATAAGTAAGCTTTTCCTGTTCTCTAAAGAAATACCAAGTAAGGAATACAATCAGAAGAAGTGATAAACGACTTAATGGAATAATCTGTGTAATCTTTCCCAATTTCATGGCAGACCAAAAACAAAGAATTCCAAAAGATTGGAAGACTGCACCGAAAAGAAGCATCAAAAATCCTTTTTTATCCCACTCCTTTAATTTCCCACTTTTTTGAAATGGAATCATGAAAACCAACAAACTCAAAGAAGTAGTATTAGAAATTGCCATCCCAAAAGAAGAAGAAGAGATCAAGGAAAAAGCAATCTTCCCGGTTAGGTGTGCAAAAGCATACATAAGTGCAGAAAGTGCAGGAACAAGATAATAATAGACGGGAATTTTTCTTTTTCCTGACGACTTTCCATCATAAACTATCAGCATCGAAGAAAACATAATGAACGTAGTACCTAATGCGATAGGCAATGTCATCTCCTCGCCAAGGCCAAAAACCGCAAACAAAGCTGACCATATCAATACTGTTTGTGCAACTATTGCCGCTCGGGCAAGTCCTGTCAGACTTAGAGAAATTAGGTTGAAATAACGTCCAGCAAAGGCTCCAAAAAACCCTACGGCCATAAACCAGAACACTCCTTCAAATGTGATATTTAAAGCTGGAATATCTACAGAGTAAAAAATCCAGCCAAAAAGTGCAGTCACAATTGCCATAACTAAATTGGCAAACAACGCACTCATCCGAACTACTGCATACCGCTGGGCGACTCTCGCGATGGAAATAAATGTTGCAGAAAGAAGAGCAAGAATATTGGGATGAAGGAAATCAAGTAACATAAAATCCAATCTTGTTTATGTAGTTATTTTTTTTATCATGCAAATGCTTTAATATAGATATATCTGATAACTGAAAGAAAATTAAATGAGAAAAACAACAAAAATTATACTAGCTACTTTTTATTTAATACTTACTTTCACACCGTATGTATTTCCTGATTATCGAACTGCTCTAGATGCATATAAAGTAGGCGATTATACAACTGCCCTTAAGAAATGGCGAACACTTTCTGAAAAAGACGATCCGGAAGCACAGTACCGTTTATGCACTGTATACCGGAGAGCACACGGAGTTAAGAAAAACAACGAAAAAGCATTTTCCTATTGCAAAAAATCAGCCAAGCAAGGACATATTCTCGCACAAGTCAGACTAGGACTTATGTACAAGAAAGGAGAAGGAACTAAAAAAACTCTTACTCATGCACTCATGTGGTTTAACATCGCAAGCGATAAAGGAAATAGTTTTGCAATAAAAATGGGAAAGAAAATAAAAAAAACAATGTCTCTATCCGATATACAAAAATCTTTAGATTTAGCATCCAATTGGAAGAGAAAGCAAAGAAACTCTTCCTGCACTTCAAAACAATAAATAAGGAGAAAAAGAGTGAGGTTTCGAGATATCGAATTTTTCCTCAAAGAAAATCACAGGGGCGTAATCACAACAAAACAAAAAAACGGATCTCTCCATTCAAGCATAATTGTTTGTGGTGCATTTGGGGGGAAAGCTGCATTCGTTGCCGTGAGAGGTAAATCAATCAAGGTAAGAAATCTTAGGAGAGATCGAAATTGCTCTCTCCTAGTAGTTACAAATGACTGGAGAGAGTGGATAAATATTGAAGGAGTTGCGCAACTCTTCGACAACCACAACTCTGATCCCGAAGACGCCAGGAAACTTCTAAGAGACCTTTACAACGTATGCGGGGACTCAGAACATCCTAACTGGGAAGAATATGACAAAGCAATGGTTCGACAAGATGCGGTTGCAATCTTGATAGACCCTGAAAAGATTTATGGACAAATCCGTTAATTTTTTATGCGTCTACCACTGCGACAACTTTAATCTCTATCAAACATCTTGGATCAGTTGCCGTTCTCACAATCTGTACTGTTGTAGAAGAAGGACGATGGTCGCCGAAAAATTCCTTCCTTACTTTTCTCATTTCCTCTTGAGTCGTCATATCTCTCAAAAACCAAACTGTATCGACCACGTCACTCATCGATCCTCCGACAGACTCTAAACTTTTCTTCACCTTCTCTAATGCTGCACGAGTTTGTCCTTCCATATCCTGAGGCATTTGATTAAACTCCTCAGGTACATGTGGATGGGTATGATATGCTGGTGCAGCAGTTACTCCTGACAAGAAGATCATCTTACCACCTGTAACAGAAATACCAGCAGGATAATGATTCAGTTCAACAGGAGCATCATCCCAGTCAACAATTTCGATGTGTTTATTAGTCATCACCATTCTCCATAAAAAGAATTAAAGAAAATTTACATTAAGACTCATCATCTTTGCTTAAATCTGGATTCCCTTTCCAGCCTTTGCGTACTGCTGAAAAATCTCTTGCCTCTCCATACCGCACTCTATAAAGCACGGATCGCTCACTGCCATTCTCATATTCGTGTACTTCTCCTCTAGGGTGAACAACAAAATCTCCGGGAACCATTTCAACTACCTTTTCATCAGTGGTCATTTTCCCTCCACCCTTTACACAAAAATATATTTCCGTAAGATGTGGATGAGCGTGAATTGGGCTAACTTGTCCTGGTTCCCAACAAGCAACCGTCACATCACCTTCCTCAAATTGACCCACTATATTCGCCACATGGTGGTCTGCATCATAGTTCTCTTCATTTTCAATCTTGAAATTGATCATACCTTCCTCCTTCTAGTTAAATTCATAGATTTTCAACTAGTAACTTTGTTAGGATCCTTGTAGATAACTAGCGTAAAGAAAACAACGACAACCATTCCGACCACTATAGTCATAAATGGAAATAAATAACTGCCAGTAAAATCAAAAACAAAACCTGCAAAAGGAGGGCCTAAAACACCGCCCAGTCCAAAGAAAATTTCTAAAAATCCCATGATTGCACCAAAAGAACCTCCTTTGAACGAATCAGCTGCCATAGCAGAATAACACGATGTCATCCCACCAAGACCGATACCAAAAATAAGAATATACAAAAAAGCCAAGTAGACAGAATTCCCTATAAAAACGAAACACATTAGAACCAGTATTCCAACTCCTGTAAGAAATGCTGACAAAGATTGCGCGTAAGGTCTTCCTATATAATCGCTGCACCAACCCATAATTATACTTCCTACTATTCTAACAAAACCAACAGCTCCGAAGATCAATGCTGAGGAAGAACTAGAAAATTTCACATCCGTCAGATAAAGATGCAATTGACTAAAAATCATATTATTGTTTAGTCCAATCAAAAAAACTGTGATAGCAAGAACCCAAAAGTTTCTGTTACCTTTCAGTTGTTTGTAAATTTCCAAAAATCCTAAATGTTCTTTTTTCTCCTCTTCACTTCCTTTTTCTTTTAGAACATTTGGAGATTCTATCCCATCAATTTCCTGTCCAACATCTTCAGGTTTGTTATAGAGAAAAAAATAAACAATTGGAAAAAGGAAAAAAAGGACTGAGAAGCCTAAAATTAAATATGTCAATCTCCAACCAAATGAAGAAATTGAATACTCAATCAAAGGAATAAGAAATAACATTCCAATTCCACTTCCTGAAAGTGCAATGCCTGTAGCCATTCCTCTTTTTTTATCAAACCATTTTGGAATCAGCGCACTATAAATAGGAAATCCACTCATCGCTATCCCCAAACCAACCAAGAGAGAAGGGAAAACAAAAACATGCCAAAGTTCCGAAATCAAAGAACTAAGAAGCATGCCAACGCCGTAAAAGATCGGTCCCCAAAGCAAAACAAACCTAGGTCCTTTTCTATCAAATAATCTTCCTGTAAAAGGACAGGTTATTGCATAAATCCCTAACATAACTGCATAGGCGGAACCTAAAACACCTCTTCCCCAACCAAACTCTTCAATAAGTGAAGTTTGAAAAATAGAAAAAGAAAAACGAACTGCAACGGAATAGGCCATACAGAAAAAAATTAAAGAAATTATTGTCCAACCATAATAGAAAAATGTTTTTTTCATCAAAACCAAAAGGAAAATGAAGAATTAAAATTAAAAGAATGAACGCATTATGTGTAATCAATACAATTTTGTATAATCACATATTATTTTAATTGGAACGACTAAATACCTAGAACTTATATCCCTTTAACTTTCAACAAAGTGAAATAGACGGAGAAAAAATGAATGATTATGAAAATATCCATGAAGAAACAAATGAACTTGTTACTCAAACAGGCAAAGGACAACATTTATTTCATATGAAAGAAATGGAAGCTTACAAAATAGGCCCTCATTATTCAACTTCCGAAGGAGCCGCAGTCAAGGGGAAAAATGTTCAAATCGTATATGTAAACAAACCAAAGGGAACGGGATCCAGACTCCATACACATCCAAATGAGCAGTTCAATTTTGTGATCAAAGGAAAATTAAAATTTAAGGTAAACGATGAAGAAGGTATCGCCGGACCAGGAGATCTAATTCACATACCTGCAAACGCAGAACACT
Organism: Nitrospinota bacterium; assembly: GCA_036231405.1. Lineage (GTDB taxonomy): Bacteria > UBA8248 > UBA8248 > UBA8248 > UBA8248 > UBA3496. Next base: position 57,969 of record JAZAHK010000048.1, on the reverse strand, counting down.
ACTGCGTAACTACAGAAGAAGAAGATGCTATCTACTTGGCTTCAAAAGACACTACGTACTTCATAGCAGGAGATGCCACCGACGGAGAGAAAAGCGGGGCTTTCTATGAAGAAGGCTATGCCCCAGACATATCTTAAGACTTGTTCTTAGGAACCCAGTCTGGAACTTTTCCAAAAGCCGCGTTAACTAGAGAACGACATCGAACTCCTGGAGATTGTCCCTCTGGCTGAATATTTGTGCAAAAACCAAAAGAATGATTATTCTCACGATCACAAAAACCTAGTGCTCCGCCTGAACCAGCATGACCAAAAGCCTTCATGTTCGAACCCATAGGCATATTAGGGGGACAATTGTGTAGAAATCCTAACCCAAACCTTCTTGGTTGGCCAGTCATAGCACAATTCCCTTCCCATTGAACAGCAGACAGAGCTTCTACAGTTTCAGGTTTAAGCAGTCTGACTCCGTCCAATTCCCCATTGTTTGCAAGCATGGCATACACTCTTGCGATACCTCTTGCGTTCCCATGCCCCCCTGAGGATGGATTTAATCCCACCCTATTTTCATGAGCATTTGTAATGTCAATATGTCTAGGACGACTTTGCCATGCCCTATTTAACTTGGTACCTTCTTTCTCTCCCATTTCCCAAAATTTATTTTCTGGATTATGATGCATGGGTGCGACTAGTACCAATTCCTTTCCAGTTAGTCTAATGTTATATTCTGCCTCCAAGGGACCTGTGATCTCTTCCCGTATAAATTGATCGACAGTTTTTCCAGTAACTCGTTTCACAATTTCGCAGTGTATAAAACCAAAATTAATAGAATTGTATCCTGCCTGAATTCCTGGTACCCACGCAGGCTCTTGCAACTCTATAGCGGCTATTTGTGCCTGATAATTAAAGAAATCACCAGGTTTCGCACTATCACAAAAAATAACGCCGCATTGATGACTTATGGTTTGCCTAATTGATATTTTCTCTTTACCAACCTGTCCAAATTCAGGCCAATAATTAGAAACGAGAGAATCAAGTGAAACTAAACCTCTATCCACTAGCATATGGACACACAATGCAGACATACTTTTGGCAATAGAACTCATCAAGGTAATAGTATCTTCAGTCCAGGGTTGAGTCCCTCCTTCATCACGGTATCCCCCCCACAAGTCAACTACTTTTTTTCCATCCTGATAAATACAAACTGAGGAACCTATTTCATTTCTAGACGCAAAATTTTCATAAAACTCATCCTTAACGGAAGAAAAACTTGGATCACAAACTCCCTCGATTTGTATTTCACGATCTGACATTAAGATTATCCTCCCTCAAAAAGCCTAAAGCTCTTATAAACTAAAATTTTGTTAGACTTGTATTTTTACTACATTTAACAATACGATACATCATAGGCATCGTTATAGTGAAGGTTTTTTCAAATTTCTCACAAGAAAGCAACTAAATGAACGACAGAAAATACATATTCACTGCAAATGAATACTCCATCATTCTCTATTGCTTTCTTGTGCTATCAGCGACATCCTTTCTAAATTTCAACTTTGGAGTCTTCATTAAACCTCTAGAAGGTGAATTCCAATGGTCCAGAACTAGTATTTCTGCTGCATATTCTATCTACATGATTGTAGGATCTTTTGGTGCTATTCTTACCGGTGAACTTTCTGATCGATATGGTCCACAGAAAATTATTCTTATTGGCATGATTCTTAGTGGAATATCGCTTTGCCTCGCATCCAAAATACAGAACATTTGGGAATTTTACTTATACATTGGGCTCCTGGCTGGCATCAGTAGAAGTGCACTAAATACTCCAATCTTTGCATATATCCAAAAAACTTTTGACTATAAACGTGGTCTGGCTACTGGCATATCAGGCGCAGGAGGAGGACTTGGAATACTGATACTAACTCCAATAGTCGGATATCTTATTATCCATTATGGATGGAGACCATCATATGTTGTCCTTGGTTCTGTCTTCTTCTTACTCTCGTTACCAGCGCTAGTTACAGTTTTAATTTATAGAAATGGCGATAACACTGACAGTGCAAAAGAAACTATTCCTGAAGAAAACGTTTTGGACGAATCAACGAAAGGGATGAAAGAAATTATGAAACATAGATCTTTTTGGTCTATTCTAGGAAGTCACAGCTGTGATTGTCTTTGTCACTCTGTAATTATTGTTCATCTTGTTCCTTTTGCCATCGAATCTGGTGTGCCCCCACTCAAGGCAGCTACTTTGTTGGGGTTGATCGGACTAGGCGCACTTATAGGGAGAATTGTCGCAGGGATTCTTTCTGATCGCATAGGGGGGAAATGGTCCCTTTTTATTTCTCTTACATGTCAAACTTTACCTATCCCACTCCTTCTTTTAGGACCAAATTATATAACCTTAACTTTCATAGCAACCTTTGTCGGTTTAGGTTTAGGAGGACATGGGACTATGTATCCTATTGTCACAAGAGACTATTATGGAAAGAAAAGAGTCGGCATCCTTTTTGGATCTTTTGCAACAGGGGCAAGCATAGGCATGGCTGCAGGAAGTTTTCTTGGAGGAATAATACACGATTTCACAGGCACCTATCACGCAGCATTTCTCTTCAGCTTTACATTTGGTCTTTGTTCACTCTTCTTAGTTTGGTTGTACCCAGATATAAACAATTTCAAACCCACTAAAAAAAGGAAAAATGAATTTTCCTTTAACTCTTAATCTGACTTTTCATCGAGCGAATCAAATGCTTTTTTCGCAACACGAAGACCTTGATTTGTTTTAGATAGTCCGATGTAGGGACTACACTGTGTGATTGCTTCTATAATTTCGTCTCGATTCAAACCTGCATTCAAGGCACTTCGAACATGCCATTCTAACTCGTTATCACACTGGTTTGCAGTAGAAACTGCAATGACAACCAATTCTCTTGTTCGCAAATCGAGAAAAGATTGGTTCCAAACCATGCCGAAACAATATTCAAAAATCACCTGATTGTGTGCAGGGGAAATTGTATAAAAACCATCATGTCCCTGTCCTCCATCACCATAGATCCCAATCTTTTGCCGTACTTCTATAGCCTTTTCTATTCTATCTTGAACGTCAGGATTAAGATCTACTTGAGCGAGCATTCTGTCTCCAGACCTTTCAGCCTCAAGTTCATCCTCACTTACATTCGAACTATCCTTTTCATTAATATATTTACTAATACCCACCTTTTTAAAAGCTTTTAGCATTGACCTGAAAGCATGATTAGTCTTAGGAAGGCCTATATATGGACTTAACTGAGTTATTACTCCTATCACTTCTTCAGGTTCCAAACCTAAATTCAAAGCGCTTTGTACGTGCCACTCTACTTCTTCATCTAGTTGCTGCGCAGCAAGAGCACTTATAACTATGATTTCTTTCTCTTTCAGGGTTAAATGAGGTTGCCCCCAAACCATTCCGAAACAATATTCAAAAATTACTTGAGCGTGTGTAGGGGAGAAATTCCACGCACCACGTTCTGACTGTCCTCCTTTCCCATAAATTCCCATAGATTTTCTAATCTTTATGGCCCGATCAATCCTTTCTTGCACGTTTGGGGTAGAATTAACGAAAGGAAGAATCTGATCTTTACTCACGTCCATTTATTTATCTCCTTAAATTTATAGAAAAGATTAAATCGAACTAATCGCAATTAGCGCTACTCCTATAACTATCAAGATTGTTCCAAAATAACTCCAAAAAGTTACATCCTCCATATCACGAAGCAAAAAACTACTAAGGAAAAGTGCGAAGAAGGACGAAGAAGCAAATAAAGGGATAACTACAGTGAGGTCCCCATATTTAGTAGCTGTCCACCTAGAAATGAAAGCAAGCATATTCACAAATCCGCAACACCCGTAGAATATCCAAGCTTTTTTTACCTTTAGATTCGGCTTCAAACTTTTTGGTAAGAAAAAAGACAAAATTAAAAGGCTCAACATTGCAGACGCGTAAGTGATCGTTCCACCAAATATGGGTTCCGGCAAAACATTTAGACTCATCTTTCGAAAAAGGTTTGCAAGCGAAAAGAACACTATTGACATGACTGGAAGCCATAAGTAGCGTGGCTTCCAGTCTGGGAATTTTCCCCTTTTCAGGGTTATGACGAAGCAACCCAAAAAAATAGAAAATGTAGCAATCCATATATAGATATCTGGTCTTTCACCTAACAGTTCAAAAGCCAACGCAGCGCTAAAGAGAGGAATACTAGATAGAAGAGGTGATGTGAGAGCTACTCCAATCCTATGCAAAGACATAAACAAAAAAAATCTACCCAAACCAGTTCCAAAAAAACCAGTAATAGCGTAAAGCCCTATTGCTTCTAAGTCTAACCATTCTGGTTCCCACAGGAAAAATGAAATCAAAATCATGATAGGTATATTGACAAAGATTCCTATCAAAGCACCTGTTAAAGCGTTGCCAGATTGCTTGCCTTTCCTCACTATTATTTGAAAGCATGCAGTTAGTACTGCTGTGATCAAACCGAAAAGAAATGCTAATTGTCCATATTCCATATCTATTTATTATACACCTTCATAGTTAAATCCTTAACAACGTTATAATTTTTTTAAATACAACTGGAAAAACGTCTGTTTATTAGATATCTTTTTAAAACTCAAAACTTAAGTTGCTATGGATACTGACAATACATTTCACCTTGTAATGGGAGCGTATATGACCGACAAAAAATTAGAAGGGAAAAAAGCAATAGTAACCGGGTCATCTTCTGGTATGGGCGCAGAAATTGCTGCTCGATTCGCAGACGAAGGCGCTGATGTCTGGGCAGTTGGGGGAGGAAACCTAGAGGCACTGAATGAGACTATAAATCGATGCACGTCTTCAGGAGTCCGTTCAGACGGGAAAGGATATGACTTTTCTAAATCAGAACAAGGAAGCACTGCAGTCCAGGACGGTGTCAAATTCCTTGGAGGGTTAGACATCCTTGTGAACTGTGCGGGCACTAGAAACTTTAAACCCATTTTGGATGTAACTGATGATGAAATCCACACGATGTTTGAAGTCAATGCAAAATCTTTTTATTTCAGTTCAAGGGAAGCTATTAAAACAATGTCAAAACAAAAAAGTGGTGATATCCTTATGATGGGCTCTATTTCTGGACACCGTGCAAGACCAGAGAGAACACTATATTGTGGGACAAAAGCTGCAGTTGAACTTTTGACCCAATGCTTGGCGATGGAATTAGGCCCACTTGGAATTCGCGTTAATTGTTTAGCACCAGGACTTGTCTCTAGTGGACGTGTCAAAACGAAAATACAAGAGGAGAAGGATTACGCAGAGAGAAGACTTAAGGGGATACCATTAGGACGTTTTGGTGATCCTGTAAACATTGCAGCAACTGCAGTTTTTTTGGTCTCACCAGAGAATGAGTTCATGAGTGGGTCAATAGTGTCAGTGGATGGAGCATCCATGACCGGGTGATAAAATAATTTAATTTCTTGATATATGAGGTTTGATTATGGAAAACTACAAAAGTGAAATTCAAGATGGAATGCAAATAGATTGGGACGTTCCAATCGAAATGGATGATGGAATTGTACTACGATGCGATGTATATCGTCCTATTGAAGACGGCAAATATCCTGTTATTTTGAGTTATGGTCCCTACGCAAAATGGCTTCATTTAAAAGACGGTTATCCGAATCAATGGAAAGTTTTAACGGAGAAATTCCCCGAATCTTTAGCTGGCTCTTCGTGTAAATATATGAATTGGGAATTGGTTGACCCTGAAAGATGGGTTCCAGATGGATATGCAATTGTTCGTGTAGATTCCAGGGGAGCAGGTCGCTCACCCGGATACATGGAAGTCTGGGCACCAAGAGAGACCAAAGATTTTCATGATTGTATCGAATGGGCAGGCACGCAATCCTGGAGCAATGGGAAAGTTGGTTTGAACGGTATTTCCTACTACGGCATGAATCAGTGGTTTGTTGCAACCTTACAACCACCTCATCTAGCAGCTATGTGCGTTTGGGAAGGTGCGGCAGATCTTTATCGTGACTTAAGCCACCATGGCGGGATACTATGCCTCTTTCCCAACACTTGGTACACAGATACTGTCATGCTGAGACAACACGGTAAAGGAAATCGAGACTGGAGGAGTAGAATTAACGGAGAATGGGTTTCTGGTCCTGAGACTTTCCCTGAAGAAACCTTAGCCGGCAATCGAACAAATTTTGGACAAGACCTCTTAGATCATCCATTGATTGACGATTACTGGAAAGAACGTATGCCAGACTATTCTAAAATTAATGTCCCCCTTCTATCAGCAGGAAATTGGGGTGGAGTTGGGCTTCATCCAAGAGGAAACTTTGAAGGATATCTTGAATCTGAATCTGATCAAAAATGGTTAGAAGTACATGGATTAGATCACTTTACCCACTTCTATACTGATTACGGAGTAAATTTACAGAAGAAATTTTTTGGACATTTCCTTAAGGAAGAAAAAACGGGATGGGAGAAGCAATCAAACGTTTCTCTTCACATAAGACATCCTGGTGAAAAATTTGTTATCAGAGCAGAAAACGAATGGCCGTTGGAAAGAACAGAGTGGACAAAATACTATCTAAACGGATCCAATACTACTCTTTCAGTAGGACAAGAGGAAAAGGAATCTGGCCTTGAATATGACGCTCTAGGAGATGGCCTCACTTTCATGACTGATGTCCTTCAAGAAGACACTGAAATTACAGGACCCATCGCAAGCAAACTGTTCATCTCTTCAGAAACCGAGGATGCCGATCTATTTCTTATCTTGAGAATCTTTACTGCAGATATGAAGGAAATCACTTTCCAAGGCTCAAATGATCCTAACACTCCAGTTGGCATGGGCTGGTTAAGAGCTTCACACAGAAAGTTGGATACTGAAAAAAGTGAACTTTACCGTCCATACCACACACATGATGAAAAGCAACCACTTAACCCTGGAGAGATTTACGAATTGGATATAGAAATATGGCCAACTTCTATCGTAGTCCCTAAAGGGCACCGCATAGGATTAAGTGTTAGAGGAAGAGATTACGTCTATCCAGGATTTGAACAACCTGAGATGCCTGTTTCTGGAAGAATTTATTCAGGGGTTGGTCCATTTAAACACGACAATAAAGTAGACAGACCTCTTGAGATGTTCGGGAAAAATGTAAAAGTCTATACAGGACCCGATCATCCTTCTTATATTTTACTGCCGATTATTCCGAATTAGAAAAAAACTCTGATGTCGAGATTTTATAAACCTCGACATCAGACACTAAACTAGAAAATCTTCTCTTCTTTTTGAACATACATTCAAAATGAGACTTACGTATACCCGTGTACAATCATAGAGGTCCTGAATGCTCACATGTTCCCCTGCATTAGGGTCCCACCTACTGTCCGACGTCGTTCGGAGCCTACCAGCTGGACCATAGTTTACGGTTGGAATTCCGAAACGATTCAAATATGTAGCATCAGAAATATACGCTTCAGAAATTACCTCGGGTTTCTCTCCAAATACATTTTCATGGGACTTCATGACTACTTGAGAAACTGGCGATTCAACATCAATCTCTGTTCCAGGAACTGTCATAATGGTCTCAAGGTGTGGAACTATACTAGAATCATCCTTTGTGACTTTTTCCAAAACTTCTGATATTTCTGCTTTCACTTCCATCATACTTACATTCGGAGGAACTCGAGTGTCTATATATAAAGTACAGAAAACCGGCATTCTACTACACCGGTAAGGCCACCCACCTTCTATAGCAGAAAGATTCAAATTTGCAGGATACCCCTTGTAACGTCTTCGTTCTCGATAACTTTCTCCCCATTCTTCAAGAGCAGAAATTATCTTTGTCATTTGAGAGATAGTATTAGGATAATTGTGACTATAACTGGTGTGAGAAAGAGAACCTGTTAAAGTGATTTTTGACCACATATATCCCAAATGTCCAGGCAATAGAGATAATCCTGTAGGCTCTCCAATTACTGCCACATCTGCGATACCACCATGTGTCACATAATAGCTTGTTCCAAACCCTCCACCACGAAAAGAGGACCCCTGATATTTGTCAACGGGACCTCTTTCAATTTCACCAACAACTGCAGCAAATTTTACATCACCACCAAGTTCCACTCCAGAGGTTTTTACTGCATCAATTGCGGCAATATAACAGGCTAAAGCACCTTTCATATTGTATATGCCTAACCCATATAACCAACCATCATCTTCGTAAGCTTCTGGCTGAAATGCTTTAATTTTTGGCAAAAACTCCTCTCTCCCAGAATAGGAAGTATCCATATGGCCATTGAATAATAATGTGGCGCCTTTTCCCTTCCCTTTAAGAGTAGTTATACAATTAGAACGACTTGGCTCCACTTCTTGCAAAAATGGTTCTAATCCAATTTCCTGAAGGTAATCATTTATAAAAAGAGAACACTCCTCCTCTTCACCAGTAGCACTAGGGATATTTACGAGATCCTTAGCTAGGTTAACCATCCTCTCTTTATCAATGTAATTCCAAACTTTATTATGAGATTCCGACGTTTCAAAGTTCATCTATATTCTCTCCTTTTATTGAGAATAGAATTAAATTTTTTCACCAAGATACACTTTTCGAACAAGCTCGTTATTCTTTATCTCTTCTGAGGAACCTTCTGCTATAATTTTGCCTTCATGTAAAACAATAATTTTATCCGCGATTGAAAACGTAAACCGCATATCATGTTCTATTAACAATATTGATTCCCCATCATTTTTCATGTCCAAAAGAAATTTCGCAAACTTATCTCGGGTGTTAGGATTAACCCCCGCAACTGGCTCATCAAGAAGAACTAAAAGATGAGGATTGAGGAAAGTTCTAGTAATCTCTACCAATCTCTGCTGACCATAACTTAATTCTTTTGAAAATTTCTTTTGCAAATCTTCTATATCTAGTAATTTCAAGATTTTATTTAGCTTTTCTTTCTCATTATTAAGGAAGTGATTAAAGCCAAAGAGGTTATTGAAAAATTTCATATCTTGATTATTAACGGATAACATTAAATTGTCTTCAACAGACAAATTTTCAAATAATCTTGCCTTTTGGAAAAGTCTTGATATCCCAAGATTAGAAATCTTTTCGGGAGTTTTGTTTGTAATATCAAGAGCATTCAATAGAATATTTCCATAATCAACATTAATTATACCTGATATAATATTGAATATACTTGTCTTGCCTGATCCATTAGGTCCAAGAAGAGCAGTGATTTTCTTCTCTTCAACCTCAAAAGAACAGTCATCAACTGCCTTAACCCCTCCAAAATATTTCTTCACATTTTGTATTTTCAAAATCATTTAAAATCAAACCTTCCATAAAAACCTTTAGGACGATAAATCAAGATCAAAATCAGTAAGATTGCATAAAGTATCTGCCTAGCTGGACCAATGAAATTTGAAGAAAAACCGATAAACCTAAGAGGCTCCGGTAGAAGAACAAGTAGAAAAGTTGCTATTAAAGTACCCTTCAACGACCCAAGACCACCGATGATAACAATTGAAAGAATAGGGATCAGTTCCATAATAGTGAAAGAATCAGGGTCTATATAATTTATATAGTGCGCATACAAACCACCTGAAAGTCCAGCAAAAAATGCCGAAACACAAAGAACTATTCTTTTCGCTTTGTTTGTATCTTTCCCAAGGATTTTTGCAGCAAGTTCGTCATCTCTAACAGATTGAACAACCTTTCCAAATGGGGAACAAACAAGTCTAAGAATTATCAAACAAGAAAATATTAAGAAAAGTGTACTGAGAAGCAGGTAATGAAAGTTTAGATTAAAAACAAAGCCTAAAATTTCAGGTCTAGGAATCCCAGTCAAACCCATTGGACCTCTTGTAAGAGCAGTCCAATTTAGAGAAATTTCATAAACAACAAAAGCAAAACCCATAGTAGCTACTGCGAAGTAATCTCCTTTCAGTTTATTAGTGGGGAAAGAAAGCAAAAAACCAAAAAATGAAGTAATAAATGAAGCAAGAAAAATGGCGCTCAAAAAATCGAAACCTTTTAAAGATAAAATAGCAGAAGAGTATCCACCTACAGCATAAAACGCGATGTGACCCAAATTAAGAAGACCCGCAAAACCTATCGAAAATTGAAGAGATATCGTCAAAATAGAATAAATAGTAATTAAAATAGCAAAATGAATGAGATAATCTAGCATTAATCTCCTAATCCTTTCTCAATCCCTAGTATGCCTCGTGGTCTAAAAATCAAAAAAACAAGTAAAATACCAAAACCGATTGCATCTTTGTAACCAGAGTCAATAAACCATATTCCATAGTTTTCAGAAAATCCCAAAAGAAAAGAACCTAGAATTGCCCCAGGCACTGAACCAATTCCCCCAATTATTGCAGCAGCAAAGCTTTTCACCATAATTTCAGTTCCAATCATAGGTCTCAAATTTTGCTCTAATGATATAAGTATTGCTGCAATCCCAGCTATAAAAGATCCAATGATAAAACTCCATAAATAAATTTTTTCTGGCGAAATTCCTACAATTTGGGCAACTTCCGAATTATCAGAAACTGCTCTCATCGCCTTCCCCAACCTCGACTTCTTCATAAACAATAATAGGATTAAGAATAAAATGAATGCTGATGTAATAATAAGAATTTGTAAGGGAGTAACAACTGCATGAAACAGTTGAAAACCTGTCTGCACCTTTAAATAATCTAGTGTTTTAACGTCTGCTCCAAACAACATCAAAACCACGGATTCAAAAAAAATAAGGAGCGCAAAGCTTGCAATCAAAAGTATTACATTACTGGCACCACGATTTCGAAGTTGTCGATAAATCAAATTATTCATAAACAAACCGACAACGACTGAAAAAATCAAAGTAAAAACTGAACAAATCCAAAAAGAGAGTGCAAGCACTTCGAATGAAAAATAAAGGAAGTACATCGACAAAAGAAGTGTAGCGCCATGTGCAAAATGAACAAATCTGCAAGTCGAGTAAATTAGAGAAAATCCTGATGCTACCAAAGCGTAAACGGATCCAGCAATAAGAGCATTTACAAAAAGTTGAGAAGCCGTTTTACCATACCCTATAAGAGAATGAACCGGTTAGCAAAAACAGAAAAGGCTGAAATCTTCTCATATCTTGCAATTAAAACCTCAGAGAACCTAGTTTGAAGGAACAAATTTCCCAGCCTTCACCACAAAAATATCGTAGTTTCCAGAAACATCGCCATTGGAATCAAATTTAATTCTTCCAGAAGCACCATCAAAAGAAATACCAGAAAGATTTGACTTGATTTGTGTTCCAGTTCGAGCACCTTTTCCAACAGCGAGAGCAATGGCTTTCAAAGCATCATATGCTTGAGCTGCGAAAGGGCCCGGAGACTTCCCATATACTTTCAAATGTCTCTTTGCAAAAGAATTTGTACCAGAACTGACCGAGGTAACGATGAGTCCTTCTGCGGAACCTGCAGATCCTTTAGATACAGCATCGCTTTTCAAACCTTCAGAACCAAATAATGCAGAACGAATACCAAGTTCTTTTATCTGCTTCAATGCCGAAACAGCAGAAGGCGGAGAGTTACTAATTATATAAATGGAATCCGGGGCAGAAGATTTGATCTTAGTTAATTGTGTCCTTAAATCAGTAGCATCCCTCTTGAATTTCTCTTTGGCCACAATGGCACCCCCTACTTTTGCAAAACTCTTTGAAAGAACTTTCGAGAACCCTAAACCATATTCTTCGTTACTGAATAGAATTGCGAGTTTCCTATATCCTTTCGAATAAACATATTTGGCACCAAAATCACCTTGCAAAGCATCACTTGGAACGGTTCTAAAGATATAAACACCTGCATTTGTAATCTTAGGACTGGTGGAGGAGGAACTGATCATCACTACTTTGTTACGTTCTGCAATTGGTGCAGATGCCAAAGTTGCTCCTGAACAAACTTCACCAACAATTGCAGAAACTTTGTCTATAGAGATTAATTTATTGATAGCACTTACAGCTTCTTTTCCGCTACATTTAGAGTCTTCATACACAATCTTCAGAAATCCCCCTCCTATTTCCTTATTAGCCAAATCGACCCCTTTTTTTATACTAAGACCATAACTGGCAGCACCACCAGTTAAAGGAGCCATAAAACCAATTTTGACGATCTTTTTGGCTGCGTTTATTTCGGAAAATGAAAAGTAGGAAAAAATAGAGAAAACAAGAACAAAAAAACCTAACAGAAAAAAATGAGATTTCCTCATAACCATCTCCATATTTTTTGAGGTAAAATTATAATTTAGCAAGATTATGTAACTAAAAATTTAAATTGAAAACACACTTACTGAAAAAAACTACGATTCAACTTTGAGAAATTCCAATTAAAATCATTCCAAAAACGGTAACAATGACTCCCAAGACCATAGTGAACCGTATTCGCTCAAATTTTCTCAGAAAAATCGCTGTTAAAAGCAAGGAAAAAATAGGGGACGAAGTGATTATGGGCGTCACTACGCTGACGTCTCCGTACATGACAGAAAAATTCATGCAAAATTGAGAAATACTGTTCAAAACCGCGGCAATCAAAACAAGGTAAATTACTTTCCATTCAGCCCAACGATACATTTGCGGATCAATAAATCTTCTCATCCCGAAAAGAGTTAATAATCCAACAAAATTCGACCAAGCAACTGTCAAAAAAGGATTGGGCATACTTTCTAACCCAATCTTGCGTATAAAAATGCTTAAACTAATAAGGAATGCACTCAAAAGCCCCCATCCTACTCCTTTTTGAAAAAAGCTTTTTTCTGAACGTTCATAACTTACTAAAACAACTCCAGAGACTACCAAGATTGTACCTGTGACAAGGATGTAATTTGGAGCTTCACTTAAGAATAAAACAGCAAGAATAATACTATAAAACGGAGCTGTGCAGACAATCGTGGTTAACCTAGGAGGGCCTAAAGACCATAAAGACCTGTAGAAGACGTATCTTCCTAAACTATACGCTAACACTCCCAATAATCCGAACCATAACAAACCTTTTAACGAAATCTGCCCTGTTTCATACGTAATTACCCCAAGTGTAAAAAGTATTATAAAATTCACCACATTTGTTAATATGGTTGCAGCTAAATGACCTATTTTTTTAAGTGGTCTAGATAGAATTACTACCTGCATAGATGCAAGTATTGATGTACCAAAAGCCCAAAAAATACCTATTAAGTTATCTGACATCTGACACCTTAACCGTAAAAATTCTCTAAATCAGTTTTGACCTTAATATACAGAACTTGAATAAGAAATGAATCGTGAAGGCCTGAAAATATTGATTAAAAAAAAATTTAAATTGATCTTCACTTTTAGTTGCGATTAAAATAGAGCATACAAAAATGAAAGGAGAAAAAATGTTCAACAAAATTCATCATCTTGGAATTGCGGTAAATGATATGGACGCCGCGATAAAGTTATACGAATCTGCTGGAGCTAAACTTCTTGGAAGGGAACCATCTAAAGATGGATACACAGAACTTGCAATGCTCGATCTGGGTGGAGATCTAATAGAACCCATATCACCTATCACAGAGGAATCCGGAGTGCACAAATTCATACAACAAAACGGAGAAGGACTTCACCACGTCGCGTATGATGTGACCGGGATAGAAGATGTTATGGCAAAATTAAAACAACAAAATATTGAATTGATAGACGAAGTTCCTAAGCCTGGATTTATGGGTCACACTATTGCATTTATAAAACCAGAAAGTACTATGGGGACACTCTGGGAATTGGTTGAAGATTCACACTAACAGAAAAGATAAAATCAAAATGGTTCAAAATCGAAAAACTAATCCTTCCTGTTCCTTTATCGCTTGTGGAGATGTAGCCATAAACCGGAAATCGGGAGAAGATACCTTTGGAAAGCTAACAAGAATTTTACAAAATGCAGACTTCACTTTTGGGAATCTTGAATTACCTCTAAGCAAGATTGGCAAAAAACAACCTAACAAAATATGTCTTCGTGGATCACCTTCTATGGCAGACACTCTAAAAAATGCGGGATTTAACATCATGGCATTCGCCAATAATCATGCTCTTGATTATGGAGAGAAAGCATTTCTGGAGACCATAGAATTGATGCGTTCAAAACAAATATCAATTGCTGGAGCAGGAAATAATTTAAAAAAATCGAGAGACCCTGCCATAATTGAAAAAGGAGGAATAAAACTAGGAATGTTATGTTTCAGTTCTATAATCCCAGATGGATTTGACGCAAAATCTAACAGACCTGGAATCAATCCTATTCGCATTGAGACGAAATATATTTTCAAAGGCGGTAAACACGAATATCCAGGCACACTTCCGGAAGACAAAACCTACACATTACAAAAAGATTTAGAAAGAATGAAAAAAGATATTCAGTCTTCAAAAAAGAAGGTTGACGTTGTTCTAGTAAATCATCACTGGGGAACGTCCATGACTCACAGAGTGAAGGATTTCGAAAGAGAAATTGCTTACGCTTCTATTGATTCAGGAGCTGATATCGTTTTAGGAGGACATCCGCACGTACTTCAAGGAATCGAATTCTATAAAAAGAAACCCATTGTATATAGTATGGGGAATTTAATCTTCGACTTCGACATACCTTTTTTCACGGAAGCAACAAAACAAACTTTCATTTTCGGCTGCGAGTTAAATAAAAACGGCGCGAAAAATCCTTTCTTGATACCATGCAAAAACAGTGCATGGGAAAAACCGAAGATTTTAGACCCAAAAAAAGGAAACGGAAGAAATATTTTACAATCTATCAATCAACTCAATCTTCCATTTTCAACTAAAACAAAAATCAAAGGTCCTATCGTAAAACTTTATCCAGGAAATTAACTCGCTACACCTGAAGAATCTTTTACAGGACTCTTCATTATAATCGCAGTCATTTTTCCACCTACGGCCGCTGTTTTATGTTCCAATCCAGATGGAATATATGCTACTAAACCAGGCCTAAGTTCCATTTTCACCCCGTGTGTTTCGGTATATCCCTCTCCCGACAAAACCCATATAATTTCTTCTTGTCCTGGATGGCTATGAGGTTCATGAGGTGTTTCTGGATCATATTCTGTAATACCTGCGCGCAAATGTTCTGAACCATTTGCATCAGGGCCCACAATAACCTTGGAAGTTCCCCATTCAACTTCCTGGAATGGAATCTCATCAATCTTAAAAACATTTTTTTCTGGCATTTTTCCCCTCAATACAATTAATGAACTTCAAAAAGCATATTTTACTGCAGCAAACGATCTCTAATTTCCTTTCCACATTCCTCAGTAGAAAGGCTTCCACCTAAATCGGGAGTTCTACATCCATCGGCTATAGAACTTTCAACTGCTCGCCGAACCGAAGATGCTCCTTCCTCACATCCTAAGTGATCTAGAATAAGAGCACCAGTAAGAATTGATGCAACGGGATTGGCTGTCCCATTTCCAACAATATCCGGAGCTGTCCCATGAACAGGTTCAAAAAGAGATATTCCATCTATATTCATATTCACTGAAGGCGCAAGTCCAATACCTCCAACCAAACCCGAGGTAACATCACTCAAAATATCACCATACATATTATTCGTAACCAAAACATCAAATTCAGAAGGGCGTTGAATCAATTCCATGGCAACTGCGTCAATATGTTTAGCTTCAGAACTTATGTGATCGAAATCCGCCCGCACCTCTTCAAAAACTCTTCGCCAAATTCCACCCGCATATTTCAAGCCACTTGCTTTATCTGCCATAGTCACCTTTTTTCTATGATGCCTTTCTGCATACAAAAAAGCAGATCGAATAATTCTTTCTACTCCCTTATATGTATGTATTTCTTCCTGAACTGCAACCTCATCTTTTGTGCCTTCCTTAAAAAACCCTCCCATATTCACAAAAAGACCTTCCGTATTTTCACGAACTACCACGTGATCTATTTCACCTGCTTTTTTATTTTTAATAGGAGTCAAGTCTTCATGATAAAGTCTAGAAGGACGAATATTCGCATACAGATCTAACCCAAAACGAAGACCTAGGAGAATTTGTTCTTGTACCACAGAACCACCTACCTTCGGGTCTCCAACCGCACCATGAAAAATTCCATCAAATTCTTTCACGAGAATTTCACAAGCATTCTCAGGTAACGCTCTGCCCTCTTCTAAATAACGGTCACTTCCCCAATCGAAATGTTTAAATTCAACCTGAAAGCTCGCCAACTTAGCTGCCTCTAGAATAGTCTCTTCAGCCTCAGGCATCACTTCTTTTCCTATTCCGTCTCCTCGAATCACTGCAATTCGTACCATTGAGAATCTCCAAAGTTTTATAATGTAAAGAGGATTAATTTTCTCAAACAAATATTTTGATGTAAACCTTATTAGTCACAAGAAGGAAGATATGATTAAATGAATTAAACCTGTAATTGATTGATATGGAGGGGCATGCGTATGGTAGAATCAGCAGAACTCCCGAAAGGGACCGTTCGGTATCCTGCCGAATTTGTGAAAGAATTTGCTTACAAAGTATTTGCTTCAGTCGGTGTTCCTGAAAAAGATTGTAAACTGATTTCGGAAGTTCTGATTAGTGCAGACCTCAGAGGAATCAGAAGTCACGGGGCAGCTCGATTGACTTTTTTTATGGTTAGACTCGGGAACGGGGTAATCAACAATAAACCTAACATGATTTTCAATCGCGGCAGCAATACTACAGGAATTTTAGACGCAGACAATGCGCTTGGAATCATCTCATCAAATCGTGCAATGGAAGAAGCACTGAAAATGGCAGAAAAAGATGGCTGTGGATTCGTTGCAGTTCGTAATAGCAATCACTTTGGTTACGCAGGTTACTGGGCAAAAAAAGCAATGGAAAAAGGCTTTATTGGAATAAGCATGTCGAATGGTGGAAGAAGAGCTACAGCAACTTTTGGAACAGAAGCTATATTCGGCACAAATCCAATGAGTATTGCAATACCAGGAGGGCCAGGGAAAACAGATTTTCATCTAGATATGGCAACTTCCACAGTTGCTGTTGGAAAAATTGAAACTGCACTTAGAGAAGGTAGAAAAATTCCAAAAGGATGGGTGCCAGAAGCTTTTGGGGAACCTTCTCTAAACGAAAAAAGTATTCTTAATTATGACGTCCCTCTTCTTCCTTTAGGAGGAGAAGGAGATTCTACAGGAGGACACAAAGGATACGGGTTATCCCTCATGGTTGATCTTCTTTGCGGCGTCCTTGCTGGTTCAAATTTAGAGCAGCGCATGGCAGGTGCAGGTGGCAGTAGCAAGGCAGGAACAGGTCACTTCATGGGCGCAATAAAATTAGAAGGATTTCGCTCCTCTTCACTAATTTTTGAAGAAATGTCAGAAATGTTCACTACGATAAGAAACTCTAAAAAAGTGGAAGGTGAGGATAAAATTTATATTCACGGTGAACCTGAAAAGTTCTCTGAAGAAGAAAATTTAAAACTTGGAGTTCCAATAACTCCTCCCGTAAGAGAACAGATGATAGATCTTAACAAAAATCTTGGTCTTGGATATGAATTATAAAAAATTATAAAATTTTATCGAGCAATTCCCTTAAAGAATTCTATTGTTTTCAGATCATCCCATTTTTTAGGACCGATTATCTTACTTATCAATATTCCTTTTGTGTCTATAACAAAAGTCTCAGGAACTCCTTTCGCAGAATACATTTTTTTTATTTTGTGACGTGGATCTAAAGCGACAGGAAAAGTAATTTTATATTTCGTCACAAATTTATTTACAACCTCAGCGCCTAATGCATCTATACTAACAGCAATAATTTCAAATTCTCTTTGAGATTCCTTCATCTTTTGATATAGGTTCTGCAAAGAAGGCATCTCATCCAAACAGGGAATACACCAACTAGCCCAAATATTGAGCAAGACTACCTTTCCCTTATAGTCAGAAAGTTTAATTGTACTTCCATCTAAACCTGGAAAGGAAAAATCGGGTACTTTCACACCCCTTTGGAGAACAATTTTCTTTTGTTCCCCTTTAAAATTGCTCTTATTAAGATGACTTATCAAACCCCATAAAATCGTTAATAAAAAGGGCGTTAGAAATACGACAAGAGCTATTTTCCCTATCTTTTCTTTCAAAAGTTAACCCCTGATTATCATTACAAAACATTTTTATTTCGACAACAAATATTTTATTAAATTTAAAGCAATTTCAGAATCCCATTCTCTTGGGCCTTTTGAATACGCAACAAGATATCCTTTTCTATCAATTATAAACGTGGTTGGAATTGATCTTACTTCATATTTGAACTTAGCATCATCTTTTGGGTCATAAGCTATAGGAAAAGTTAGTTTAAGTTCCTGAACAAATTCTTTGATTTTAGCGAAATTATTGCTATCCAACGAAATTGCAAGTACCTCTAAACCCTTCCCTTTAAATTTTTCATAGGCTGTTTGCATAGATGGCATTTCCCTAATGCATGGAGGACACCAAATAGCCCAAAAATTCAAAAGAAGTACTTTTCCTGAAAATTCCTCTAATCCATAAGACTTAGCATCTAAGGAACGTAGAATCAAGCTGGGAGCTTTTTTCTTCAGTGGCAATAAAATAAAACCCATCTTGGCAAAAATTGAACTGCGCTTTTCTTCAATGAAATTACTGTTAGTATGTTCTTTCTCGATCTTCAAATTACTGTCAAAAAGAAAAACGAAAAGGACTACAGAAACAGCAAGAATAATAGACAAAAAAAAGGGAATTCTGTACAAAACCAGTCCTTTAAAATTAAAATGAAAAAAGTGAAATACGTCACCCTTCAAAATCATTCAATTGTCTCTCCACCCTTGAATCCAAATCAGAAACAATTGTTTCACTTTTTTCCTTCTCTGCAACTCCCTCACGTCTTAACCATGAGAAAACCAACAAAAAGAAAATTATCAATCCCGACACAAAGACAACAAAAGGCAATAGCCAAGAAGTAATAAGGAAACCCTCTGAAGGTGGAACAGACAGAACTGATTTTCCGTATACTTCAACAAAATACAATAAAATTTCTTCCTTCGACTTCCCTTCTCTTATCATCCTCCTTACAACTTCTCGTAATTGTGAACCCTCTGAACTAGGGCAATCTGACAACATCTTCCCAGGACAAACAGGACTCATAAGCGACTTAGAAACGTCACCGTACGTAGTTTTTGATTTTTGAGAAAAAGATGAAGTACTGATTGCCAGAGTTAAAGAGAAAATTACAAATAGGGGAATAATCAATCTGCAAAATTGTCTCATTCAGAAATCCCATCAATCCTTTTATTTTCTTTTATTTTTTTCTCTAATATATTACATCGTAAAACAGTACGTGCAGAAAAAATAAAAATGGAAACATAAAAAATTAAGTAGGCAGATATCACATAAGACATTCACACATCCTCTAACTTAAACTCATTTAGAATTTATTTAACAACTCTCCAATATTAAATCTTTTCCTCACAAGGAAAATAAAAAGAAGCAAAACAGAAAGGCAAGAACTCCATAAAGCTATATGCATACTTATTGGCAAATCTGCCATTCCACCGCTTCGAATTACTACTGGTGCAGGATGAAGTGTACGCCACCACAAAACAGAATAATGGACTATGGGGACATTTAGAAAAGCAAATATTCCAAGAATAGCAGATAACCGCGCCCTTCTTTCAAATTCGTCTACATAGGATCGTAACATCAGATAGCCAACATATAACAACCACAAAATTAAGGATGTCGTAAGTCTTGCGTCCCAGGTCCACCAAACTCCCCATATAGGCCTTGCCCAAATTGGACCTGTAATAAGAACTAAAGTGTTAAAGAAGACTCCTACCTCCGCAAATGAATTTGCAAGAAGATCGTCTTTAGTCCTTCCTGAAAAAAGGTATTTGACAGAAAAAATAAAAACAAGAAAGAATGCAAAAAAAGAAATCCAAGCAGATGGAACATGTATATAAAAAATCTTTTGTGGAGCGGACTGGAATCTATCTAATTTTGCGACATAGAAAATAGAATAAAGAGCCCATGCGAAAGATCCTACAGACATGAGACCCAACCATCTATTCAATCCCTTCTCTATTTTAAACAGAAAGACAAAAGAAAAGATAAGCATCAAAAAAATAAAAAGGACTAAGACACTCAAAACAAACCTCATTCAAAATTAAGAATCATTCCTCTATCAACTTCTCAAATAACAATGATGCGAGTGTTACAGAAACTAAGTCATACACTACAATTAATTTAAGCCAATCCATAGCTTCTCCCCATTCTCTACCATTTAAAAGAACAGACGTGGCTTTTATAGATGCGATAATCAACGGAGTCAGGATAGGAAACATTAAAATCGGCAAGAATATTTCTCTTAAATTAGTTTTCGCACTAAGTGTTGAAAAAAATGTACCAACTGAGGCAATTCCAATTAAAGAGATTGAACTTATCAGCAACAACAAAAAATACCTGTCAAATACTTGCACACGAAAAAAAACTAGAAGAAACAAATATACAAAAATCTGTATTAAGAACAAGAAAATAAAATTGGGAATCAATTTCCCAAAAAAAACAGCAGAAGAATCGACTGGAACTGTCGAATATTGCATCAAGCCACCTGCTTCTTTCTCTATCATAGTTGAACGGGAAAACCCTAAAATTGATGCAAATAAAATAGAAATCCAGAATACTCCTGAATAAAAATCCTTGTTTCTCCCTCCTATATTCTCGAACGAAATGTCCAGAAAACTAAAAATCAGAGAAACAACCAATGAGAAAATAAACATCAGTGGAATCATCTCTTTATTCTTCAATTCGATGCGAAAATCTTTTTTAACAATAGCCATTATTACTGTTAAATATAGATGTAACATTTTCGACATAACCATCAACCGTTAATTAGTTTATAAATTCGCTCACTACTTAAATTTTCAACATCATCTAATGCAATCAATTTTCCTGCATTCAAAACTCCAATTTTACTTCCTATATCTAAAGCACGTTCCAAGTTGTGAGTTGAGAAGACAAAGAACCTTTTTTCAGGTTTCCTGTTCAGGCACTCCAAACTAAAACCCCCTTTCAGGATATCCGTTAACTTTTCGGTAAATTTCCCATCTAAACAGACGAAAGGTTCATCCATCAAAATTACCTCTGGATCATGAATTATTGCTCTAACTATAGAAACACGTTTAACAAGTCCTTCACTGAGTTGTCGCACAGGACGGTCCAAGTAATCAAACAATTCAAAAACAGAGCTTAACGCATCGATCCTCATCTCTTTCAAAGATTTTTTCAAACCATATAAGGAACCAAAAAAATCTAAATTTTCACGAATACTCAAAGAAGAATAAAGAAATGGATTATGAGGAACCATTCCAAGTCCCTCAGAAAAAGATTTCTTAAGATTTTTGCCATCTAAGAAAAGCTCTCCCTGACTCGGTTTGCTAATCATGGCAAATTGGTTTAGGAGTGAAGTTTTTCCAGACCCATTGTCACCAAAAAGAACGAGAACTTCCCCTCTTTGAATTCTCAAATTTATGTCTTGAAGAACCCAAATCCGCCCATAACGTTTGGCAAGATTTACTACCTCAATCAAACTTTTTCCTTTTACTTTGAAAGTTCTATAAGTCGCGTAAAATAGAATTCACGCTCTTCATTATAAATTTTTTCCTCAATCCTATTTGCCTCCTTCAAATCGTCCAATGAAGCTATCTTCCGTAATAACTGCTCTCTTTGATGAATATGTTCTAAATTTTTAGCCCGACTTCTCCTATACCAAAATCCAAAGGCTACGCCAAACAATACGAGCACTCCGGAAAAAACATAGAAATAGTCTAACCTCCCTAAAGAATCAGGAGCTTTTAAATTTAGTGAAAAATTACTGCTTGAACGCAAAGGCAAGAGATACTGATTATATTCTTTTCCATTTAATTTAAGGACATTAGAAGCTTTAATCTCGTCCATTTCCATTTGAACATTTTTTTTGCTAGTCAAGAGTGTGAAGTTAGGAGAATCAAAGAATATAGGTTTCTTGATTTGAATTCCACCATAACTATCAGCAAGCCTATAGCGCAGAAGGATAAACTTTTCTCCCTTCGAAAAAGACTCTCTGGAAATTAGGCTATTTTTAGACATTTCATAAAATGAAGGATCTAGTCCTACCGGTGCAGAAGACCAAACTGCGTTAGGATTTCGAACATTGCTACTAATTGGAAGAATAAATTTAAAAGTTGGCGTATTTCCCTTCGATCTTACAATAGAATTACTTCTGTTTATAAAGTTGAAAATCTCTGTTATTTCATAAAATCCCTTTTGCAAGTCTACAACCATAACATTCTTTACTAAAACTAGGTTGTTGGATTGAACAACATTTATAGTTTCTGAATAGACATGAAAATCAGTAAAGAAAAGCAAAAATAAGAAGAGTAGTAAGTATCTCCTCATTTTATCTCACTCCCACAATTAGAACAAAATTTATCTACAATCTTACACAAATGTTCACACGTTGGACAAAAAGTAGATCCAACCGTAGAATTCTTTTCTTCATTAATATCATCGTTTTGAGAAATATTTTTTTCTTCTAAATCTGCTACAGATTTCCTATATCCTAAAATTTCCTTCTCAACTCTATCTCTAATATTTTCATCTTCATTCAAATTTCCATTTCTATCCTTTGAATCGAAAATAGGGTGTCCTTCCTTAACCCCTAACGCTTCCAATCTTCTTAATACATTTAAGGCCTTTTCATTAAGTGGATTCAGCAATCTTGAATAATCATCTTCAGTCAGTTTCTTCATCGCTTTATCAAAACGCACTTCAAGAATATTTTTATAAATATTATCTCTTTCTGACATGAGACGAGAAATTTTTTGATTTTTTTCTGATGAAAAATTCACTTCCAATGAAGTCGAGGAAACACGAACAAGAGGCCAAAAAGAAAATACACAAGCCCCCAGAAAAAAAACAAACAGAATTGCCAGTGAAATAAATTCCAACGTCACCCCTTTAAACTAAAAATTTCTCCCTTCCTTTTGCCCCATCTATCTGGAAGAAAACAAATAATCGAACCTAATGAGAAAACAATTCCTCCAAACCAAATCCAGTTCAAAAGTGGATTTACCATAAACTTAAAACTAGCTGCGCCCCTTGAATCCACGTCAGAGAAAACGGCATAGATATCAAACAAAAACCCTCTTCCTATCCCTGCTTCAGTAGTTGGCTGAGGGGGAGTAAAATAAATCCTTCTTTCAGGAAAAACTGTCCCTATCAGGTGTCCCATATTAAATACTGATAATTTTGCACGAACTGCACGATAAGAGTCACTGATTTCCTGCTTAAATCCTTCATATCGCATCCTTACTGAACCGACATGAAAACTTTCACCGGGACGGAGCCTAACCTCCTCAGTTACTTGATAAGCAGAGGATGCTGCAACTCCCACAAATAAAATTGCCATCCCCAAATGTACTATATATCCACCAAATCGCCTCTTATTATTCATCGTAAGAAGCCAGAAACATGACATATAATTAAGACTCAGTCGTTCTTTAATTAACTTCGAACCTTTATAAAATTCCAAAAAAATTGCAGATATTGAAAAAACGGACAAAGAAAATGCCATTACTGCAAAAAGATGATGGATCTCAAAAAGTACGAGAACAAAAACTCCTAGCAAACCTACTATGATAGGCACTAAAAAACTTTTTTTCATTTGAGAGACTGAAGTTATTCTCCATGCCATTAAAGGTCCTGCTCCAAGCAACAACAATAAAAACATGCCCATTGGCACATTGACTTGATCGAAAAATGGAGGGCCTACAGTGACTTTAATACCTTCAACAAGTTCCGATACTACTGGGAACATTGTTCCCCAGAAAATAGCAAATGTAATAGACACAAACACAACATTGTTGAGCAAAAAACCAGCTTCTCTGGAAAAAAAACTTTCCAGTTCATGTTCACTCTTCAATTTTGACAATCGGAAAAACACTAAAAGGAAAGAGATAAAAAGAGCAAATAGAAGATAAACTAAAAAGACCCATCCAAAATTACTGTTCGCAAATGCATGGACACTTGATAAAATGCCGCTCCTTGTTACAAAGGTACCGAAAATTGTAAGCAAGTACGTTAAAATTATTAAAACTACATTCCAAACTTTTAACATTCCTCTTTTTTCTTGAATTATTACAGAATGGAGAAAGGCTGTAGCAGTCAACCAAGGCATTAAGCTTGCATTTTCGACAGGATCCCATGCCCAATATCCACCCCAACCTAATTCCTTATATGCCCAAGCACCGCCTAGAAGTATTCCAGTTCCGTTAAAAAACCATGCGAAAAGAGTCCAACGACGAATTGTTTGTATCCATTGATCATCTAATTTTCCAGAAATGAGTGCTGCAATACAAAAAGAAAATGGAACTACATATCCGACATATCCTATGTACAAATTTGGGGGATGTATCACCATTCCCCAGTCCTGCAATAATGGATTAAGTCCTTTACCATCAACAGGAGGAATTGCATTCAAATCAAAGGGCAGAGTCATGAAATTTAACAAGAACAGGAAGAAAAACGCTGTGACCATGAGAGTGCCGACAACAAAAGGCATTAAATCTAAGTTCCGGTTTAAGTTCTGTCGAATCACTAAATAACAATACAGACAAAGCAACAACAACCAAAGCATAAGGCTGCCTTCCTGCCCTCCCCAAAATGCACTAAATCGATAGAAAGCTTCTAAAGAATTATTCACGTGATTCGCTACATATTTTACCCTGTAGTCACGAACCATCAACAAGTAAATTAAGGAGCAACTAGCGGCAACGATCAAAACAAAGACAGATATCGCGGAGTTGATGCCAACTTTTATAAAACGACTATTCTTTAAAAATCCGCCAAAGAAGGAAAAGAAGATACTAGTGACAGAAAGAACAAGCGCAGAAAAAATACTATATTTACCTAGATCAATTAGAAACAATAAAAAACTCCGAAGGAAATATTTTCATGATATCGAGAAACATGACTAATTAGGGATTTCTTTAGATTTTCTCTTAAGTGCTTTTTCCATTAGACGAAGATGATCTTCAGGCATCAACTCTCCTTTTTCCTTCATCTCTTCAAATTTCGAAGGACACGCAACCATTAAATTATGTGCAACCAAGGTTCCTTCGCTATTCATTCTCCCTTCTGCAATAACGGGAAAACCATTCTCGAGCAAATCAGGAGGAACGCCTGTGTAAGTAACCGGAAGTGAACTTTCTTTCCCAAGTATTTTAAAATATATCTGCATAGCATCTATTTTTTTCTTTAAAGAACCTTCGAGGATTTGACCTTGAACTCGTAACAAACTTGAATCCACTTTACGCTTTACTACTTCATCGACAGTAAGAAAATACACCAAATTTTCACTTTTGAATCCGGAAACGGCCAAATATAAAAAAGACGATAGGATAACAAAACCAGCAATCAAAAATTTAATCTTATTAGAAGACATCATACCCCTGTTTAAGAGCAATAAACTCAATACAGAAAGATAATACGACTCATATGAAATGACTTCAAGACAAAAATTAAAACAAAGATAAATAAACAATTCAAACAAAGAAATGGCCCAAGAAAGAAAATTATTTCAATCTCGGGCCATGATAGGTTTGCAGAATCAAGTGCTACTTAACTTCACGATCTTCAATCCAAGGCATCATTCCTCTTAAACGAGCACCGACAACTTCAATGGGATGCTCTTTTTCTTTTCTAACCACGGTATTAAAGGTAGGCCTTCCAACCATATTCTCGTTAATCCATTCGCTGGCGAACTTTCCTGTCTGAATATCCTTTAAAATACCCCTCATTCTCTCACGAGTTGAATCATCAATAACTTTCTTCCCACGTGTGATATCTCCATATTCTGCTGTATCAGAAACAGAATATCTCATCATAGTAATCCCGCCCTGATAAATCAGGTCAGTGATCAATTTAACTTCATGAAGACACTCGAAATATGCACATGCAGGCTGGTAACCTGCTTCGACAAGCGTTTCGAACGCAACTCTAATTAATTCAGAAATCCCGCCACATAAAACTGCTTGTTCTCCAAATAAATCAGTTTCTGTTTCTTCTTCAATTGTCGTTTCTATGATCCCCGCGCGGGCACAACCAACAGCCTTACCATAGGCAAGGGCATATTCTTTTGCTTTCCCAGTAGAATCTTGAAAAACAGCAAGCAAACCAGGAACTCCACGCCCGTCTTCATACTGGAAACGAAATGTATGCCCAGGACTTTTGGGAGCAATCATGTAAACATCAATATTCTCTGGAGGAATAATTTGCCCATAATTTAAATTAAAACCATGCGCGACCACTAGAGCTTGACCTTCTTCCATGTTTGGAGCGATATCGTTATTCCATATAGCAGATTGCAGGTGATCCTGTGTAAGGATAACTACGTGATCTCCACTCTTAGCAGCTTCCGCTGTTTCCTGAACTTCCAAACCGTCGTCTTCCGCTTGTTTCCATCTTGGAGAACTTTTACGAAGACCAACGATTACTTTCACCCCACTGTCTTGTAAATTTAGAGCATGAGCACGTCCCTGACTACCGTAACCAATAACAGAAACCGTCTTTCCTTGAAGTAAGTTCAAGTCTGCATCTGCATCATAATATATCTTCAAATCTTTAAGTAAATCATCATTCATTTTATATCCCCAGTTTATGAGAAGAGATAGAACAAACCAAAACAGTTAGGCTGCTATCCAATTCAAACTATTAAGAAAAAACCTTGATAATCTAAGATTTATTGCTGGTATTAGTCAACAGGAAAAACAAAAGCACTTCGAAAGAAGAAACAAAGACTATACAGAAGAGGTTATCACAGGCCTTCCAATTCCTTGAAAAATACGTGTTACCTCATCCGTCATACGCACTATAGCGTTATAAGTGTGCTCAGTTATAAATTTTCCTCTTAAATCTAAACCTCCTAATTCTTCCTTTGAACTGCTAGTAGCATCTAGATAAAAGGCTTTTATCTGAGAAGCAAACTCAAGAGATTCAGCATAAGAATATTTGGCTTGTTCAACAGAAGCATAAGCAATATCTTTTGCTTTTTCAAAAATCTGTTTTATATCCGATTCTTGCATTTCATCTGACAAATCTTCTTTTCTTTCTAAAGCATCGGCCTTCATAAAAGCTTCCCTTGCATGATCGTTTGCCCGTGATGCAGCTTTAATCAATGCTTCAAAAGCTTCAGAAATTGAATTCATTTGCTTCACTTCAACAGGAATAGTTGGATCTGTCTGCGTACATAATTCAACAGAATTTTCCAAAAACGCTTCTCTCGAACGTTGATCGGCTAGTCGAAGTGCCTCATCATCCACCATAATATCAATTCTCTTCGCTATTACTCTTTTACTTGGAATAACTACGTTCCAAGCCAAACCCAATTTCTCTAAGGTTCTAATCGCGAGGAATGAAATGTCAAATTCAAACCATCTTTGGCCATGTGCTGCAGAACGTTGATCTGCATGGTGGTTGTTATGCCAACCCTCTCCAAAAGAAAATAGAGCAACCCACCAGTTGTTTGTGCTATCTTCATCCGTTTTATAATTTCTATATCCCCACAAGTGTGTTGCTGAATTTACCAACCAAGTAGCATGCCATAGAAAAACTGTTCTCACGAAGACACCCCAAACCAGCCATGACAAACCAATTCCCGCATACAATTCTCCTGCTACATAGATTATTAGGGCAGTAAAAACATATATGATATAAAAAAATCGATTAAAGAACCGTTGAACGGGATCTCTCGATAAATCCTTGGCAAAACGCGAATATTGAGTATATGTATGTGCTTCGGGCATATCATAAAACAACCAACCAGCATGGGCCCAAAGAAAGTTCACTAATGGTGAATGAGGATCAGGTTCTTCATCAGCTTCCTTATGATGGATCCTATGCATAGCTGTCCATTCAATAGGACCAGATTGCAACGCCTGGCAAGCACAAAAAGTTAAGAAATATTCCATCCATTTATATGTCTGAAAGCTTCTATGTGTAAGCAATCTATGATAACAAATTGTAACACCAAACATTCCGGTTAAAACGTACATAAAGAAAGCTACTGCAAGGCCAGAATAGGAAAATAAATCTTCCCTAAATGCAAACAATGCGAGAATATGAATCATCCCTATGGCAACTATGGTTGTCCATTGAAGTTCTCTTTCATTTCTTTTATAAATTGCAAGTTTCTTCCTAGATTTTACGACCAAGACTGTCCTCTACTTATTTTTTTGATGAAAAATAGAATGAAGGCGGAAAATACAAAATAATCAAGGGAATAATGATCTAAAATAAGTGATAAATCAAGAGTAAAAATAAGTTAATAACTCAAGTCTTTAACTTGCAATAGTGTTTTATGACGTTTAAATTAAAAAAACCTTTTTGGCTTCTGAAATTAAAATATTTTGGAGATAAAATGCCTTTTATAAAAAGTAACGACATAGAACTCTTTTATGAAGATGTAGGAGAAGGAACTCCTATCTTATTTGTTCACGAATTTGCGGGAGATTATAGAAGTTGGGAACACCAGATCGGATTCTTTTCAAAAAAATATAGAACTATAACTTACAATGCACGCGGATTCCCACCTTCCGAAGTACCTAAAGACGTTACAGATTATAGCCAAGATTTTGCATTACAAGACCTTGTAAACATAATAAAAGAATTATCTATTGCCCCTTGTCATGTGGTAGGTCTATCTATGGGAGGATTTGCTTCTCTTCATCTTGGAATGAAGAACCCCGAATTAGCACGATCTATCGTGGTAGCTGGCTGTGGGTACGGATCAGTTTTAGATCAACAAGAAAATTTCAGAAAAGAAGCTCTCGAAGTTGCCAGAAGGTTTAGAACAGAAAAGATGGAAGATTTTGGGAAAATTTATACTTCTGGACCAACTAGAGTGCAACTAGAAAGGAAAAACCCTAAAGCCTATGAGAAATTTGTTGCTCAATTTTTGGAACATTCACCAGAGGGATGCGCATTAACAATGGAAGGTTTACAGAGTGCAAGGCCCTCTGTATATGAGTTTGAAGAAGAATTAAGCAAAATGTGCATTCCAACCCTAATTTTGACCGGCGATGAAGATGAACCTTGCCTTGAACCAGGGCTATTCTTAAAAAGAAAAATTTCAAGTTCCGCACTAGTAACATTCCCGAACGCAGGACATCTCATCAATCTAGAAGAACCTAAAATGTTCAATCGTCTGGTTCAGGATTTTATAACAGAAGCAGATTCTGGAAATTGGCCAATGAGAGATGAAAGGTCTAAGAGCAATTCGGCTTTACTGAGTGAAAATTCTTAGAATTTACATTAAAGGGGAAAGTACATGCAAGAAAAAGCACTTGAAGGCAAATTAGCAATTATAACAGGGGCATCCTCAGGTATAGGAGCTGCAATCGCCAGAAGATTCAGCAATGAAGGAGCATCCGTATGGCTTGCAGGTGGAAACAATAAAGAAAATCTTGCAAAAGTAATCGCAGACTCAAAAAAATCAAACCATAATTGTGGAGGTGAAAACTACGATTTGACCGATGGTAAAAGAGCCATCCAAATAGTGGAAGATGGTCTCAATTTTCTCGGTGGGATAGATATACTTGTAAATTGTGCTGCGATGAGATGCAAAAGTCCTTTTACAGATTTCACAAACGAAAATATTGACGATCTTTTTGAAGTAAACGCAAAATCAGTTTTTTACGCCACTAGGGAAGCAGCTCGTACTATGGTTCCGCAAAAGAGCGGAAGAATTCTTATGATTGGATCTATAGATGGAGAAAGAGGAATCGAAAAAAACTCTTTATACAGTACTACGAAGGTAGCCATGCATAGTCTCACAAGAGCTCTCGCAGTTGAACTAGGACCACATGGAATTCGAACAAACTGCATAATGCCAGGCACTACAGAAAGTGAAAGAGTAAAAGGAATTCATGAGTCGGATCCGGAGTTTGCTGAGAGGAAAATGATCCTTATACCAGCTAAAAAATTTGCTACACCTGAAGAAATGGCCGCACTGTCTACATTCATAGTCTCAGATGAAAACGATTTCATGAATGGTTCATGTATTGCTTCTGACGGCGGAACTCTAGCAATGTAACACCATAGTCGACATTGACGATAAAGCAATTACGAAATCTATACATAATCTTTTGTTATGTATTACATCGCACGATGATATTGCTTAGGTATGTAGGATTTTTCT
The DNA here is from genome assembly GCA_036231405.1 of Nitrospinota bacterium. Classification (GTDB taxonomy): domain Bacteria; phylum UBA8248; class UBA8248; order UBA8248; family UBA8248; genus UBA3496. Next base: position 27,706 of record JAZAHK010000048.1, on the reverse strand, counting down.
TGTTTCCCCAATACTATTGAAGCACGATAGGGCCAATAAGGATCTCGAAGAAATGCACGAGCTAAGAATACGACATCTGCCTGTCCATTTCTAATTATCTGGTCTGCTTGAAAAGGCTCAGTGATCATTCCTACACAAGCTGTAGGAATGATCACACTTTTTCTTACCGTCTCTGAAAAAGGAACCTGATACCCTGGTCCTATTGGAATATCGGCTTTTGGTGTAGACCCACCGCCACTACAATCGATAAGATCTATTCCCACTTCCTTAAGAACACTAGACAATTTAACTGTATCATCTAATGTCCAACCTCCATCTACCCAGTCAGAGCAAGAAAGTCTAATACAGAGAGGTTTTTCCTGAGGCCATTCTTGACGAACAATTTTCAAGGTGTCTACAGTAAACTTAATCCTATTTTCGAAAGAACCCCCGTAATCGTCGGCCCTCTTATTTGAAATGGGAGAATGAAAACTGTGCATAAGATAACCATGCGCCCCATGAATCTCAAGCCAATCGAAACCAGCCTTCCCAGCACGGATTGTCGCATCCCTAAATGCCTCTTGCACTTCTTCAATATCTTCCAAAGTCATTTCTCTTGGAACACGGCCCTTGTCATGAATTGGCATTGGACTAGGAGCGATTATCTCCCAACCACCTTCTTCATCCGAAAGAAAATGTCCACCCTCCCATGTAGCCGCACAACTTGCTTTTCGACCCGCATGACCAATCTGTATGCCAGCAACAGCACCTTCCCCTTTTATAAAATCAGAAACTCTAGACAAAAATGGAATATGTTCATCATTCCAAATACCCGTGCACCCTGGGGTAATCCTTCCTCTAGACTCGACACCAGTTGCCTCCACCATAACCAGACCCGCGCCACCTACAGCCCTGGACCCAATATGAACCAAATGCCAATCAGTCATCTTTCCATCATGAGCGCTATATTGACACATGGGAGAAACTCCTATCCTGTTTCTCAAAGTCACATTCTTTATTTTCAGTTCGTCAAACAAATGAGACAACTCAGAATCCTCCAGTCATAAAATTGTATTTGCTGATATTAAGGGGTAGAACGTCTCGCACCACCGTCCATATAGATTGAACTTCCAGAAACATAACTGCATTTCTCAGAAGCTAGAAAAGTTACAACAGCACCTACTTCTTCTGGTTCACATATTCTCTTAGCAGGCAGCGAAGAACCAATTTCTAACAAGATGTCTTCTACATTTCTTCCTTCGCTTTTTGCACGATGTTGATAAATGTCACGAGCCCTTTGAGTATTTGTCATCCCAGGACAAACGGTATTAACGAGAATACCTTCTCCTGCAACAGCATCTGAAATCGCTCTAGTCATATTCAAGATCGTAATATTCGCCAAACTAGTTGGAATATTTCCTCTTGATGGGCTTGCACCTGCTCCTCCTGCTACGTTAACAATGCGCCCCCATTTTTTTTCTCTCATATAAGGAATGACCATTTGTGCAAGTCTGAGATACCCATAAGACTTCAGACCAAGAGCATCATCTATTAGTGATACATCGAGTTCGAGGATATCTCCTCCCTTTGCAGCACCTGCACAATTCACTAAAACATCAACATTCCCGAATTTATCAATACATGCATCAACTACTTTCCTACATCCTTCATGAGAAACAAGATCAGCGGGAACAAAATCAGCATTTCCCCCCTCTTTCTTTATTTGCTCAACTGTTTCCGACAGAAGTTCCACGTTCCTTGCTGTAACCAATACAACACTTCCCTCTTTTGCGAGTTCCAATGCACATTCTTTACCAATACCTCGGCTTGCACCCGTTACTATTGAAACCTTTCCTTCCAAACCTAAATCCATACCTATTCTCCAATAAAAGAAATTACTCCATCACTACCTGACAAGGATTCGTAGCCTTATATTCTTCTTTCTTATGTGTGATTTCCATCGCATCAGGAAGTTTTTCTATTCCGGAAACTTCATGAGTAACAAGAGATTTTAAGTCAATCTTCCCACTTGCGACCCAATCCGCGCCTAAACTAATTGTTTCACTTCCGTGACCTTCTGGAAATAACCAGTTTATTCCCTGACTCCTCATAAAAACAGGATCTATGGTTACATTTCCGACTAAACCTGCAACCTGAACTACTTTCCCTCCTATTCTAACCATCTCGAATGCTTGCTGTTTCGTCTCATGACCTGACAAACCTTGATCAGGATTCCCACCAGCACATTCAAAGACTATATCTACACCTTTTCCTTTTGTAGCCTTTAGAACTTCAGCAACACTATCTTTCTCTCTTGCATTTATAACGAGTTCAGGTGAAAACTTCTCGCTTAAACTTAATGCTTCTTCCTTAACGTCAGTCACGTAAATTGAACCAGCACCGTACATACGGGCAGCTTGTAAAATATAGATACCCATTACTCCTTGTCCGGTTATGGCAATATTATCACCAACAGATATATTTGCATCACGAACTGCAGCTACTGCTGATGAGAAAGGCTGAAGACATGTTACTGAGACATCATCCAAAATATTTGGAACTTTGACTAACCCTTCCTCTGGAAGAGATATCATTTCTGCAAACGCCCCAGGGATATTAATGCCAACGTGAATCTTATCAACGCACCAAGGATCTTTTCCTTCCCTGCACCAATCACAAACTCCACATGGGATATGACCTGAAGTACATACGATATCACCTGGATGTAAAGTTGAAACATCTTCTCCCACTTCAAGGACTTCTGCACTCATTTCATGCCCTAAAAGTTGAACAGGTGCTTTCTCCTCTAGCTGTTTTTTTAAAAGAGCAGAATTAATCGTTCCAATGCCCAGCGCCCTTTGAACATCAGTGATACTTGGTTGAACTCTTCTAATTTTACAAACTGCATATCCAGATTTGACTACTGGATCAGGAACTTCCTCTAAACGCATATCACCAAAAGCGTGAAAACGCCATGCCTGCATAACTTGTGAATCCTCTAAATTTGTTTAAAATATAATTGAAAAAGAAATTTTAACATTTTTCACACTCGAAGAACACTTTCAGGAGAAACAATGATGCCTTCCAGTTTTTTTAAATATAAATCGTTATTTACATTTATAGAAAATGTCTTTACTGCCCTAGGAGTCTCACAATCAAATTCAAAAAAATGTGCGGCGCAGACCTTAGATGCGGAGCTTAGAGGAGTAACCTCCCACGGTTGTGTTCGTCTTATTTCATTTGCAGAAAGATTAAAGAAGAAAACAGCAAATCCTAAACCAAAAATAAAAACTATTGTAGACCTTCCCTCTTATTCTCTCTTAGATGGTGATCATGGATTGAGTGCCATCGTCGGTGAAAGGACTATGAAAACAGCTTTTAAAAAGGCAAAAGACTCCGGTTTCGGTGCTGCAGCAGTTCGAAATTCATTGCACACAGGTCACGTAGGTTACTTTGCTGCAATGGCACTAAAAAAGAATATGATCGGCATAGTTATTAGTGGGGCAGTCGGAAACCTTGCCCCTTGGGGAGGTTCTGAAAGATTGATTGGAAATAACCCAATTGCGTTTGCAATTCCATCTAATCAGAAATTTCCAATCATCTTTGACATTGCCACATCTAGAGTAGCCCGGGGATATGTGATGTTAGCTGCAAAAGCGGGAGAAAAAATCCCAAAGGGTTGGGCATTAGACAAGTTAGGAAAATCCACAACAAATCCTAACGAAGCACTGAAGGGAACTATGGTTCCTTTAGGGGGTCACAAAGGCTACGGACTTGCGTTAATGTTTTCTTTTCTTACAGCAACTTTGTCGGGAAATACGTTTGATGGAGATCGACCCGACTGGTTAGAGACAGATGAAATTTGTTCCCTACCGATGCTCTGTATTGCAATTGATCCTAGGCAATGCCTCGGGAAAGAATACGAATCTAGAGTTGATGCAGTTGTTGAAAAAATCAAAAAATCCAGCTTAGCACCTGGTTATGATCAAATCCTAATTCCAGGAGAAGGTTCAAACAAAAAATATGTGGAAAATCTCAAAAATGGATTACAATTAAATAAGAAGCTGGTTCTCGAGATGAACGAACTTGCGCTTGAACTTGGCATTAAAAAACTGGACAGTTAACTAACTGTCAGTGACGTTGAAGCTTTAGTCAATTTCACTTACTATAATCCACTATATTTCAGATTATACTGTAAATCTAAGAAAAAACTTGAAGGAGAAAAAATGACAGTCACTGCAATGATAATTGAAAAAGGAGATCACGTCGCAACTTGCCTATCTAAAGTGAAGCGGGGTTCAAAGGTAAAACTTATGCATAACGGCAGAACAGGAAAGACTATCAAGTCTAATTCTGCTATTCCATATATTCATAAGATTTGTATTTCCCCAATCTCTAAGGGAAAACACTGTATGAAATATGGGTTGTCAATAGGAATAGCCACAAAGGATATTAAGGTTGGTGATTATATTCACGTACACAACATTGAGAGCGCCCGTGGACGTGGCGATCTTGAACTTTAAGTAGGGGGGAAAATGAAATCGAGAACATCATCGAAACGAACTGCTTCTAATAAAAAGTTGAGAAAAACTTGGTGGGGATACCCAAGAGAAAATGGCGACGTTGGCTCAAGAAACTACCTTCTTATCTTAAGTGGTACTCTTTATGCGAATTCAACTTGTGAACGTGTAGCAAGAACTCTACGCCATAGCGTCGCAATCACACATCCCCTTGGAAGATGTCAAATTGCTCCTGATTTAGAAAGAACGTTTGAAACTCTCGTAGGACATGGGCAGAATGCAAATGCAGGTGCTGTCATCGTCATAGATCATCACAGGGAGGAAGGTTGTACTTCAGATGAAATCGCACACGAAATAGCTAAAACCGGCAAAAGAGTCGAGGCTATAAATATAAGGGAAAGCGGAGGAGCCATAGAATCTACTGCCAAAGCTACAAGAATAGGAATGGAAATGTTGAGGGAACTTTCTACTGAACTCAGGCAAGAAATTCCTTTAAGTAAACTCCTGCTTGGCGTTAATTGTGGAACATCAGATACCACGTCCGGGCTATCGCACAACAAAGCTACTGGGTGGGTAACGGAAAATGTCATAAAAGCCGGAGGAAGAGCACTCTTAGCAGAAACAACCGAAATGATGGGTGGAGAAGGAGTTTTAGCTGCCAAATGTATCAAACCATATCTCGGAAAACGCATATGGAAAATGGTAGAAGAAATGGAAGAAAGAATTCTGGCATGTGGTGTTGATCTGCGAGGTAGTCAACCTACTGGAGACAACATGGAAGGTGGGCTTACCACTATCGAAGAAAAATCGCTGGGTGCAATCCAAAAAGCAGGAAATGCTCCAATTGTAGATGTAATACCCTGGGCGAAAAGAGCGAGCAAAAAATCTGGCCTTCACGTCATGGATACCCCAGGTTCCGGAGGCGAATCTATCACCGGAATTGCTGCTGGTGGTGCTCAGGTGCTCATTTTTTCCACTGGCGGAGGACACACAATCAACCATCCGCTAATGAACACAATTAGAATTACCGGGAACCCTCTTTCTGCGAATCTCCACCGCGACACCACAGATGTGGAAGTAACGGATATTTTTGAAGGTGTCCCAATAGAAGTAGCAGGCCGCAGGGTTTACGACGAAGTCCTTGATGTGGCAAGTGGTAAAATGACAAAAGCTGAAATTCTTTATGAAGAAAATGCATTTGCAATCAACAGATGCGGACCGAGTGTATAAGTTTATGTTTCTAAAATGAGGGGATCTATAAGAATTCTTCCTTACGAAGAAACTATTGAGAAATTAGCCTTAGAAGAAAAATCCAACGGTTGGCTAGGATGGTGTGAGGACAATAAATTTTTTCAATATCCAGTTATTGAGTGGATAGAAGTAGTTGCTGAAACAATAAAGAAGACAGGCTCTAAACAAAATCTAGAAATTGCTTCAGGAAATGGACTCATAGGAAGAGCTTTAAATGAAACTGGCATTCCAATTATCCTCTCAGACGTAATAAAGGACGAATTCACAGAAAATTTAGATGCTGAAAAAGCTTTGAAAAAATATAATCCCGATCTTGTATTTACGTGTTGGGTTCCATTTGACTCTGAGATAGACCTTCTAATCCTAAGTTATCCATCGGTTTCATGGTACTTAACTGTAATACAATCAGCCCCGGGATACGTTGGAAACGAACTGATCTGGAATCAACCTGGGTGGGACTTTCAAGAAATTGAATCTGCAAATAAATATTCAGTATCTAGATCAGATTTCCTGACGAATGTAGATCATGGGAAACACATTATCCATGGGAAAACTTTCCTGTTCACAAGGATAACGGAGGTTGATTAGACGTGCCTTCAATTACTACAGCTACTTATTTAAATGAATACCTAAGAGAAGTATTCTCCGTATTAGGGATGCCAAAAATTGACGCAGAATGGATTTCAGAAACCCTTGTACAAGCAGAGTTAAAAGGAGTTTCAAGTCATGGTGTTATTCGAATGCCCCAATACACAAAGAGACTAGAACTATCTCTAGCAAATCCAAAACCGAACATAACCATCCTTAAAGACGCAGGACCTCTTGCCCTGCTAGATGGAGACAATGGAATGGGACAGGTAGTCTCTAGGGATGCCATGCGGAACTGTATTGAAAGAGCAAAAGAACACAATGTTGGTGTCATTTTCGTTAAAGAAAGCAATCATTTTGGAGCCGCATCTACCTATACGATTGAAGCAGCTAGACAGGGGATGATAGGAATCTGTACGACAACCACGATTCCAATTATGGCACCTACAGGAGGAAAAGAACCTAAAATTGGGAACAATCCAATTTCTATAGCTTTTCCGTCGGAACCAATGATGGTACTAGACATGGCACTTAGTAATGTTGCCAGAGGATATGTAATTGAGGCAGCTAGAGCAGGAGAAACTATTCCCGATAGTTGGGGAAAAGACTCAAGGGGAAAATCAACTACAGATCCAAATGAAGTCCTAAAGAGTTCATTACTGTCATCAATCGCTGGGCATAAAGGTAGCGGCCTTTCAATTGCAATAGACGCCATGCTAGCGAGCATTTCTGGTTCCCGAAATAGTTCAGAGATTATTGGGATTAACGATTACTCAGGAAAAAGTGGAGTCACACATTTGTTCATTGCTATCAAAATAGAATCTTTAATTCCAGTCAATGAATTTTCTATTGCTGCAAATGTCTTTTTGCAGATGCTTAGAGACACCAAAAAGGCTGACGGTATTGAGAGAATTTATATGCCTGGTGAAATTGAATATGAATTAGAAGAGAAAAGAAAAAAAAATGGATTCACTCTTTCAAAAGAGCGTATAAATGAACTTGATGAGATAGCGGACAGATTAAACGTCCTTCCCTTAAAAAGAAGCAAGAATGAGTAAAGATAAAACAAGCATTTTTCGTAATTTTGCTGCAGAGATTGCAATAGAAGCAGGCCAGATTTTATTTAGTTTTTTCGGAAAACAAATACAAACAGAATATAAGGATAAAAATAAAACTGACCCTGTCAGTGAAGCAGACTGGGAGAGTCAGAGATATTTAACTGACCGTATAAAGAAGAAATTTCCGGATCACGGGATCCTAGGGGAAGAAACTCTGAAAGAAGAAAAAGGGAATGATGAAAACCCCAAAGATAAAATGACCGACTATCTATGGGTGTTAGACCCTTTAGATGGGACAAAAAATTTTTTAAACGGGATCTCCATTTGGGGCTGTTCTGTTGGTTTGCTCTTTAAAGGAGAACCAATTGCAGGTGCAATCTTTTTACCAGAACCAACTGGGAAAGATGACTTCCTTATATACAAAGCCTCATTAGGAGAAGGTGCTTTTTTAGGTAATGAGAGAATTAATGTGACTATGGAAGAGAAACCTTCAAGGAAAAAAACTATAAGCCTTCCTGGATCATATTGGAATCAATTCAAAACAATTGGTGGTCTAAAAAACAATATGGGAGAAATTAGAACAACTGGTTCAATTTCATTCGACTTGGCAATGGTAGCTCGTGGAGGGCTTCACTATGCGCTATTTGGTGTTCCAAGCATTTGGGACGTCGCAGCAGGAATCATTATCGTTAAAGAAGCTGGAGGATTGGCTTTACAACAAAAATCTATTTTCAAAAAATGGGAACCCTTCAAAAATTTCATAAAGGTTAATGATCCAACAAAAAGAATTAATGACTTACGAAATTGGAAAACACCAATCATAGTAGGAAATTCGTCAATATGTGAGTATATAACCTCGAGGATCAAAAAAATTTCACGAAAAAAAAGATCATAGATTCTCTAGAACATACATAATTTCTGGATAAGTCAAAAGAAGAAATGCCAGCATAATAATGGCAATAACTAGTAGTAAACAACTAGACATTCTCTCTTCCAATAAAATATTATTCCCATAATTACATATTATTTTTCAAGTGACCTTACTTTTTTGGGATTAAATGAGTCTACATTTCCTCCTCGGATCCCAAGTCCTTGAATTTTTAATATTTTACTCCAAGAAGGATCGTGAAAAGCTTTCCCTGTAAGAATCCGTACAGAAAATTGTGTCTTCTTTAATACAGGGGGTCCCTTCCCTTTATTGACAAAAAATGAAAAATATCTTTTCTCTCCTGGTTTCAATCCAGAAACCTTGAAATTAGTAAAACAACAGAAAGAACCTGATTTTTTTAAATTACCCTGCAAAGTCACATTAAAAGCAAAATCAGGATCAAAGTTTTTCAACATACCCTTGATCAAATATTTAGGAGAACAAGTTTTGCATTTACGAGGCCGAGAAAGTGCAAGTTCTAATCTATCTATAGAAATCCAATTTTTAAAGTTCTGGTCCCTTTGTCTCGTCATTATTGTCACAGCCGACAAAATTCTACTCCTATGAATCGATTTAGGATATAAACGTAAGAAACGGACTAAAGCACCAACGCGACCGGATTTCTCTGCGCCTCTAAGAGCCTCATTTTGAATGTGCGCTTTCATCATATTCGCCTCTTCTGTATCCGGAAACTCCTGTAAAAACTTTTTCCATTCTCTTTCAAGCCCTGAATCTACTGCACCCTGAAAGCGAATCTTAATAAGATTTTTTTTCGCTTCCCCAACATAAGGGCTAGTAGGGAAATCATAAATAAAGTAATAGAAAAGCTTAGCGTTTTTCCTTCTTTTCGCAATATTGAGAGTTAATCTTTCGAGTCTTTGTTGTGCGGCTTCGGTCCATTCACTTCGTTTGTTTTTATATCTCTTAAGAAATTTATCATAGTCTTTTATCCTATCTTTTTTTCTTATCAACTTAAATTCTCTTTTCTGCAATATAGTCTCAGCTTCGGTTGCAAAAGTACTTTTCGAGAATTTTTTTAGAAATTCAGAAAGTGCATTTAAATCCTTATTCCCCAATGCCTCTTCGTAAGAAAGTTTTTCAAACCAATACTTAGCACGACGAATTAATTTTCCATCTGGATAATGTTTAATATATCTCCCATAAGATTTAGAGGTGTGTTCTTTCATAGCTTTTTGAAAGGAAACACGATCGGGATCTTTCAACACTTCACTTACCTTCTCGCTTGTCTTTGTCTCGCTTGTCTTTGTCTCGCTTGTCTTTGTCTCACTTGTCTTTGTTTTTATGAAAGAACCACATCCAGGGAAAATCATAAAAACAATACAAATAGCGATTAACTTATATGTCTTATTTAAAACTGAGGGAATCATTACATTAATTCCTTGATAATTTTATTCGCTCAAATTATTCTGTTTTAAGTACTCTTCTACTGTAGGCAACTTAGGATTTTTAATAAAACCGGCAACTCTCTTTCGGAAAATCTCAAATTCATCTTCTTCAAGTAGTTCCAACAACTCTTCTGAAAGTTTAGTTTTCTCTTCCTCCAATTCGGCAGCTAATCTTCCAATATCATTTAATCGTTTAGGACACAATTCATGACCACAAAAATCCCAGATTACTGAACGCAATTTAGGTTCGACATGAAAGGTTAGTCCGTGGTCTATACCCCATATTTTCCCGTCGGTCGATCTGAAACAATGTCCTGGCTTTCTATCCCTATTGTTTACAAGGAGATCAAAACAGGCAATAAGAATCATCCTCTCCTTGTAAGAATCTCTAAGGGTATAGTAATTAGACTCTCCATCATAATGGACACAGAACTGCATAGATCCTTCCCCATGCGGACCTCCACGAATGACGGTCGGAGGCACTATATTCCAACCAAGAAAATCACTGATTATATAAGAACAGCGTTCTCTATAATGTAGAGTCCCATAGGGAAAATCCCATAATGGTCTTTCCCCTTTAAAGGGCTTATATATCCCCCAAAAGTTGAACGTTTTAGATTGCAATTCAACAATAAAAGTATAATTAGACCCTTGCTGTACTAGCCCTCCTTCTAATATCTTCGACTCCAACAGAAGAAGTTCAATCTCTTCAGGACAATAAGGTAAAGAACCACCATCTATTAAGTTTAATTGATTTTTCTCGACTTCATTCATCTTTTTGAAAGACCAAAATAAAAAACTAGAATCATTGTTTATGGAAATGGCCATTAGTACTTGGGTTAACCTTCCCAGACACAATCAGGGAATTTCTTGATACTGAATCAGTCCCTCTCCCAGAAGCACATTCATTCAAGCTTTGTTCTATAAACGTCTCCGCGAGTGTTCTGTTAATAAAAAATTCAAGCATTGGACTTTCCATGACCTCTCCTGAAGAGGAGTCTTGAAGACTAGATTCTAATTCAGAGTCTACTTCTGTAAATCCATAAAATTGAAAAACAAAAAAATCTCCTTTATCTTCATAAGAAATACTCGCGTGAGAAACGGTGAACTCAATATGGATGTTCGAATCCTTTCTTTCTCTATCTTGAGACAATTTGTCTATCGCATCCTCGTTGTTATTATTTTCTAAAACAATTTTTTTGAGAGTCGTTGCCAATGCAAACACTTGTTCTTTCTCCACCCAAATAGTGGCATAATATCCAGACTTACTATCAACTAGGATTCTAAAAATCCTCTTCCCAGGGACACCTATGGATTCTGTTAAGAGAATATCCACTTGACCAAATTTATTTTCTTCCATCATCAACTCCGTTTATTAAAATTTCAACAAAGTAAACATTCCTTCCCAACGATTGAGTTCAAGGGTATATTGTGTTTAGAAATCTTTTACAACAACCTAAATTTGAACTCCTTTAGAATAGAGAGAAAATTGCAAAAAAAACTAGAGTACTTCCTTCTCCTAATACTGACTGTTACTGTCATTGTGACTGCATGGACTCTAATAGACAATAGACTAATCCATACGTTATTGAATTTCATAAAATAGAGTCTAAACAACCACATACAAATTAAACACTAAGAATAGTTTATTTTTTCATTTCAAAAAACAAAACATTCAAAGAACAAATTATATAAAACAACATTTTTGTGCTAGATTGCTTGAAAAATAAGACTTAGGCTGAATCAAGTCTCTGTTTTTTTGCAATTCCCATAAGTATTAAAAACAGTACTTGTCGTCGAAGAATTTTCAAAAACTATTAAATTTATAAATTCAAATTTTCAGACCATGCTAGGAGATATTTGATCATGAACAAAACAATTTTTGATTTTACTGGACAGGTAGTTGTAGTAACAGGAGCAGCACAAGGAATCGGAAAAGGTTCATCCGAAGAATTTGCTAGGGCGGGAGCAAAAGTTTATTTGTTGGACATTAATGACGAATCAGGCGAAAAAAACTCTTCTTCAATACAACAGGAAGGATATCAGGCAGAATATATTCATTGCGACGTAACCAACTCAAACGAAGTGAATACTACATTTGAAAAAATACAATCATCAGAAAATAAGATTGACATCCTGGTAAACTCTGCAGGTGGTTTTACAAAACAACTTTCCACTGAGGAAACTCCTGAAGAAGAATGGGATACCGTGATAGACAGAAATTTAAAAAGTCTATTCCTAACAGGAAAAGCCATAACTCCTATCTTTAAAAAACAAAAAAGCGGGCGAATAATCAATTTAGGGTCTATGTCAGGACTTACAACTCTTAATTATTCTTCACCACCCTATTCGGCTGCAAAAGCAGGAGTTCACTGTCTCACTAGGGTGCTTGCCTACGAACTTGGACAATTTGGGGTATGTGTGAATGCAATCGCCCCAGGCACAACTGCAACTGAACGAGTTATTGCTGTCAGAACAGATGAAGAAAGAAAAAAAATCGGAGAATCAACTCTGCTTGGTCGAATCGGTGAGGTAGAAGACATGATCGGATGGATATTATTTCTTGCTGCCCCTGAATCTTCCTATTTAACAGGACAGACCATCGCGGTAAACGCGGGAAGACTAATGGCTTAATCCATGGATTTAAATCTTTCAGAAAAAGAATTAACTCTACAAAAAATATCTCGCGATTTTGCAAAAAAAGAAATACTCCCAATTGCTGCAACTAGAGATATCCGGTCTAAACCAAGCGAAGCATATCCTTGGGAAATACTTAAAAAGCTTGATGGATTAGGGATAAGAACACTTACTGTTCCGAAAAAATATGGCGGATATGGAGCGAACCACTTACAACAAGCCATAGTATCTGAAGAACTTGCATATGGGGATCTGGGTGTTGCTGTCTCCCTTGATCAAAATTTCAAATTTACTCAATTGATGTGCAATGAAACAACTCAAGAACAAAGGGATCGTTATTTACATGATTTTTTAACGGATCCGATCGCACTTCTTGCAATCGCAATTACAGAACCACAAAGTGGCACTGATTCTTTTTTGCTTTACGAAGCACCGATAGCAGGGCCAAGAATGACCGCTAAAAAGGATGGAAAAGACTATGTCTTAAATGGAACCAAACATTATATCTCTAACGGAGGACTTGCGAAGTATTACTTTATTTTCGCAAGAACTGATCCAAGCAAACCTATGAGTGAAGGACTCACAGGTTTTATAGTTCCTAAAGATACCCCTGGATTTTCTATAGGAGAAGCTCATAGCAAACTTGGGAGAAGACTATTGCAAAACGGGGAATTGGTCCTAAATGACTGCCGTGTACCTGAAACAAATGTACTTGGAGAATGGAATAAAGGCCTTGATATCTTCAGAAAAATGGTTAGTGGTGCACTCATTCCTGTAATGGGACCAGCACGTCTTGCTTATGATCTTGCTAGAAAAGTGTTAAAAGAAAACCCTATAACAAATGACCAATGGGTACAAATGCTTCTTTCTGAAATGTATATGCTAATAGAAGCCGGAAGGACATTCCTTTATTCTGCGGCATGGCATGGAGGAAGAGAATCTGATGAATCTAAGAGGAGATTGATGTCAAAGGTTTTCGCTTCAGAAGCAGCAATCAAAGTATGTCGCTCCGCAATGGAAATATGGGAGTATAAAGGAGATTTACATCTTGATAATCAACCTACTCCAGAAAAATGTTGGCGTGATGTGCTAAGTTATCTTCATGGATTTGGAACAAACCAGGCGGTCAAGTTAAAATGTTTCCCTATGATTTCACTAGATGATGGAGAGCATTGGTGATAGTCTAACACAATAATTTTTAATTAAATCTTTATAAACTTCTCACTAAGAAAAAAAGGTCTTATTCAAAAATGGCTAAATATAAAAAATCTGACGCTCGTTCTTATTGCAAAGAAAACATGAACGGTATTTGGGCTGCGATACCCTACCCTTTCGATGAAAATGACAATATAGACGAAGATGCTTATAGAAAAGACATAAGGCATTACATTGACAACCTTAACATTAAAGGTTTTTTTGTTGGTGGAATGATTGGAGAATTCTGGTGCATGACAAAGGAAGAAAGATTAAGAGGCCAAGAAATTTCATGTGACGAAGCTGGTGACGTCCCTATTATTGCTCACACAGGACATACATCTGCAAAGGAAGCATTGGAATTGACAGAAGCTGCAGAGAAAGCAGGTGCTACATACGCTATTCTTGCTAATCCTTACCTAGGGGCACAGGGACACCCTGAAAGAGTAAAGGCTTTCTTTAAGTACCTATGTGATGGTAGCGACTTAGGTATTTCCCTCTTTAACACTGGTGCTACGGGCTATTCCCTAAGCCCTGAACTCATCAAGCAACTTATTGACGAAAATGCAAGTATTTGCTGCATCAAGAATGCACAACCTAAATACCATTGTGATGAAGTAAGAAAAGTCGTGGGAGAAGAAATTGTCGTAAGTGACCCTATGGAAACACAGTGGTTTTTCAACCGCGCCTATCACAAACAACAGACGTTTATGAGCGGCCCAGATCCTTTTCTTTACCAAAGGAAAGACGATCTTAAAATGCAAAAATATACTGCCCTAATCGACGAAGGAAATTTAGAAGAAGCTTGGACCGTTAGAGATGCTATGAGTCCAATACGCGAATTAAGTGAGAAATGGATATGGGGACCATGGTCTCGTGGTGCATTCCCGATTCCTGCGCTTAAAACCTGGATGGAATTCATGGGAATGAGTGGTGGCCCATCTCGTCCTCCAATGATTCCTTTGACAACAGACGAAAGAAAAGAGCTTGAAACTGATCTAAGGCTTGTCGGTCTAATTGACTAACATGTCTTTCGAAGGATTGGGTTAAAAATCGATCTGGAAAATTACAGTAAATGAGAAATCATATAGAGTTAGACCCAAGTCTAATAGAAAGACCAGAGATATACAGAATTTTAACTGGTTCAATTGTTCCCAGACCAATTGGTTGGGCGTCTACGATTAGCAAGGACGGAATCTCTAATATTGCACCTTTCAGTTTTTTCACCTGTGTTTGTGTGGCACCTCCGATGATATCCCTGACAATAGCAAGAAACCCCGATGGCTCTAAAAAGCATACCTTAATTAACGCAGAAGAAACTGGCGAGTTTTGCTTTAATCTAGTGTCGGAAAACCTCTGGGAAGAAATGGTAGACACCGCCAATGGATTCGAAGAGGGGACCTCAGAATTCTCTGAAGTAGGAATCGAGTCAGTCCCTTCTGTTAAAGTAAAGGCCCCTAGAGTGAAGAATTCCCCAGTTCATTTTGAATGTAAAACAAGTCAAGTTATAGAACTTGGACCCAACAATCATCCACTTTTAATTGGAGAAGTTGTTTATTTTCACGTTTCCAAGGAAGTTTTTACAGGAAAATATATAGATATGACAAAACTAAAACCAGTCGGTCGACTAAACGGATTTTTACAATGTACTCTAGGACAATTTTTAGAGCGTAGTTTTGAAGATGGACAAAAAAGGTAATCACATTTCTAAAAAACTCTTCAAGGAAGATATATAAATGAAAGCAATGGTGCTGCACGAACCAGGAAAACCATTTGTGCTAGAAGAACGTCCTATCCCTGAACCAAAAAAGAACGAAGCAGTCGCAAAAGTTTTGGCATGTGGATCAGGATTGACAATTCAACACACTGTAGCGGGAAGAATCCAATCCAACTTTCCTATAGTGATAGGACATGAAATCACAGCAGAGATCACAGAAATAGGACCGGAAGTAAATTCACTATCAGTAGGGGACCCAGTCACCGCGTTTTACTATTTAACTTGTGGAGATTGCAAATGGTGCAGGATAAATAGAGAAACCCTTTGTGACAACCTAAATGGTCAGATTGGAAGACATATCGATGGTGGATATGCGGAATATATAAAACTTCCTGCAAGAAATTTTATTAAGCTACCAGAAAAACTAGACTATATAAAAAACCCTGCAGAAATTGGAATTATCACCGACGCGATAGCAACACCATACAAAGTAATACGTCATGCAGAAATCTCTCCTATGGAGAATATTGCAATTATAGGTGCAGGTGGGGGACTTGGAGTGCATATGGTAATGGTAGCATTATGGGCAGGGGCGATCGTAACTGCTGTAGATATCTCCTCAAAAAAGCTGAAAAAATGCGACGAACTTGGCGCCCATCATTCAGTGAACGCAAGTCAAGTTAATCTATCCGAATCTCTTATGGAATTGTCAAATGGGCAAGGAATGAACGTTATTGTAGATTTTGCATGCACGAGTTCTACTATTCAGTCCGGAATTCATTCTCTCGGCAAAGGAGGAAGGTTTCTCCCTATGGCAGGCACATCATCTGCATCATTCAAGTTTAATCCAAAAGAAATGTTAAAAGACGAGAGAAAAATACTGGGGAGTCGTTATGCAACAAAACAAGAAGTAATTGATTCCCTTGATTTAGTTGCAAGAGGAGAAATGTGGCCTGTAGTTACAGAAAAATATACTTTAGACGAAGTAGACAAAGTCCATGAACGAATTGAGCAAGGATTGGTTACAGGAAGAGCAGCAATCATAATTCAATAATCGTTATAACTAGCTATATCACTTGACGCAATTTTGTACGAAACCTATAATTTTAGCGTTTTTGAGTATAAATACCGCTCTAATTTACGTTATCCGGAAACTTTAATTTAGATGTCAGCAAACCCGGAATTTTAAAAGATGGAATGCCAGCAATAGATATGAATTCTAGAGATTTCAAACCACCAGAAGAAAAAACTAGCGCAATCCCTTTCTTTTTATTGGGGACAATCTTTGTTCTAATAACTGCCTGGACTGTTTGGGATGAAGCATTTACTAGAAGACCTTGGAAAAACTATCAAAATGCCTTTAATCAATACGAAAAAGAAATAGTCCAGAACCAACTTTCAAAAAAACAAACCGAATTAAAAAATCCTCTTACAAAAATAGATTCAGAAATAAATTCTTTAGAGGAGAAGGTACGAAATGACAAAGTACTAAACAAACTAAAACAAACCCTCAAAGAGAAGAACTTAAAAGCTTTCGAGAAAGGACAAGAATATGGATTTGCGAAAGCCATTTATGACGAAACATTCTTTACCTATGAGGAAGCGCTTCGAAAAGGGAAAGATATATCCCTATTAAAATCAAAATTGGTAGCAGAAGCAAAAAAAATTGGAAATCTTAAGCCCATCGCTGAAAAAGCAGAAAAAGAAAGAGACCAAGTAAAAGCAAAAATAGATTCAAAACTAAATCCACTGAAATTATTACAAAAAAGAAAAAGAGAGATTGCAAAAGAAATTTCTTCCTTGCAAAGAAGAATAGACTCCATAAATTCTAGGAAATACGAAATAAAACAATTGGTACTAAGGGGATTTGACAAGAACAATTTCAACGAACCTACTATGAGGGTGGACCGTTGTCAAAGCTGCCATTTAGCTATCGACAGAAAAGGTTTTGAGAATGCAAAGCACCCTTTTAGGACACATCCAAACAGAAAATTCTATCTTAAGTCCACTCACAATATGAATAAAATAGGATGTACATCTTGTCATGGTGGACAAGGTGCTGCGGTAACTTCCGTAGACAAAGCCCATGGTTTTGTACAATTTTGGGAAGACCCTTTGTTAAAAGGGCAGGAAACAGAGACCAAATGCAGAAACTGTCATACTGAAGTTTTCAACATTCCAAAAGCACCACATATTTCTCAAGGAATTTCATTAATTAGAGAATTAGGGTGTCATGGATGTCATCTTATTCCTGGAACAAAAGATATCAGAATGGTCGGACCTAACCTGACTAGAATACAAGAAAAGGTTCAGCCCGACTGGTTGGTTTCTTGGATTAAACGTCCTAAAGACTACAATCCAAGAACTAAAATGCCGTATTATGGCTTTTCACAAAAAGAGTCCGAAGATATTGCAAGCTATATTTGGTACAACGGCAAAAGAAAAATACAAAAAGAAAAAATAAGCTCTATAGGTTCTTCAGTTCAAATTCAAAAAGGAAAAAAGCTTTTCGAGACTGTGGGTTGTTTGAGTTGTCACGTCAGAGATAAAAAGGACATTCTATCCAAAAAGCCAATCAAGGGAGTGAATGGTAGAACTATCGTTTTTTCTAATAGAGATTTTGGACCAGCACTACACAAACTCTCGGAAAAAGTTCAAACCGACTGGCTATATAGATGGGTAAGAAACCCGAAAGCATATTGGCATGACACAAAAATGCCTAGTCTCAGACTCACAAAATCTGAATCAGAAGCGATTACTTCTTACCTTTTAAGTTTGACACCAAAAAAGAAAAAGAAAAATTACACACTATCTAGTGATGCTGCAACGATAAAACGTGGAAAGAATCTTGTCTCGAAAAATGGTTGCTACGGTTGCCATGTAATTCCAGGCACAGAAAAATTATCTAAGATTGGCCCTAACCTTTCAAGATTTGCTACTAAAAGTCCAGTGGAATTATCTTATGGAAATGTTTTAGATATCCCTCACACTTGGGAAGCATGGTCTTTCTCTAAACTAAAAAACCCAAAAATATTCCAAACTGAGCGTGAAAAATTATTGATGCCTAATTTTGGACTTTCAGATAAAGAAGTAACACAAATAAGAACATATTTACGATCAATGACACCCCATGGGGCTCCACATAATCTTCATCATCACTTAAATAAAAGACAGACTAAGGTTGAGGCTGGAAGAAGAATGCTAGAAAAATATAATTGTCAAGGTTGCCACGTGATTGAGAATTGGGGCGGAAAAATACTAAAAAGATATAAAGACAAAAACAATGCACCTCCTTATCTGAATGGAGAAGGTAAGAAAGTGCAACCCAACTGGTTCTACGGATTCCTTAACAACGTAGTAACTCTTAGACCGTGGCTAAAAATTAGAATGCCAAGTTTTCAAATGCCTAATGAAGATTCCACTAAACTCGTAGAATACTTTGCTGCACTAGACAATAAAATGAGACCTTACATTCACTTTTCACCTAAATCTACCACTAAGCAATTGAGTGAAGGAAAAGAATTGTTTAATAAAGCAGAATGTGTTTCCTGTCACGGAGAATGGCCTCCCCCAGAAGGGAAGGAACCTCCTTCAGCTCCTAATTTAAATCTAGCGAAGAAAAGACTTAGACCTACCTGGATTGTTCAATGGTTAAAAAATCCACAGGAAATTTTACCGGGAACGAAGATGCCGACTTTCTGGCCAGAATCAGGGATAAGTTCACAAATCATCAGTGGAAAATTTCAAGAAAAAGAAGATGGGAATTGGATTTACAAGTTGGAATCTGACAAGGAATCAGACCTTCCTGAAGAATATGCTACTCTGCATTTAAAAAGAAAAACAATCAGAGTAAAAGTGTTAGAAGTGGATGAAAAGTCAATACGAATATCTAGTCCCGAAAAAATATCTGGCAAATTTTCTAATGTAAAAATAATAAGTCACGGGGAGCCTATAGATAGTGAAATATTAGGTGGTGATGCCCTTGAACAGATGAGAGTATTAAGAGATTATTTGATGATAAAAACTAACCTCTCAAATAATATCAACAAGATGAGGAAGGGATGACCCAGTCTAAAGAGATCAAGCAAATCAAACTGCCAGCAGAATATCAAGCGGAAGAGCAGAAAAAATCTTCTAACATTGATAGAAGAAGATTTATGAATTATACGGGTTGGGTTGGGATTCTAGGGGGTTTAGGAGTTGCTCTTTTAGGCTTCTTGCGATTTTTGTTCCCTAGAGTTCTATTCGAACCAAGAACAGTATTCAAAGCAGGTAGTCCGAACGAATATGCAGTTGGTGCAGTTGACACAAGGTATCTTCAAAGTGAACGTGTATACATTGTCAGAGAAAACAATGGTTTTTATGCTTTGAGTGGTATATGTACGCATTTAGGATGTACCCCTGCATGGTTGTCTTCCGAAAACAAGTTCAAGTGCCCATGTCACGGCAGCGGCTTTAAAAGAAGTGGAATTAATTTTGAAGGTCCAGCACCAAGACCACTAGAAAGACTAAAAATAAATCTTGCAGAGGATGGGCAATTACTGATAGACAAGGGGAAATTATTTAGACAAGAGAAAGATGAATGGGACAAACCAGAAGCTTTTCTTTATTTGTAAGAAAAACTTAGCGACTATCGTTTTACTGGCCAATTAAAGTCACGTTTGGAGGATGCAATAAATGAGAGGATTAAAGGAAAAATTTAATTTAGAACAGCTTAAAAACAACTTGATAAACTCTCAAGTTTGGAGATCGATGTTTCGTCATGGCTACGAAGATACTCCACGAAACAGAGTTTTAATGGTAGTAGATAACCTCTGGCTCCACCTCCATCCTACGAAAATCAGAAGACACGCAATCAGGATACGTTTTACATGGTGTATGGGCGGAATCACTTTTCTCTTATTTTTATATCTCACGGTCACAGGTGTTATATTGATGTTTTACTACAGACCTGTAGGAGAATATGCATATGCAGACATGAAATTTCTTGAATTTGATGCACCTTTCGGAATGTTTATGCGAAATATGCACAGATGGGCAGCACATGCAATGGTTATCGCTGTATGGCTACACATGTTACGTGTTTTTATGACTGGCTCCTACAAACAGCCTAGAGAATTCAATTGGGTAATTGGCGTTCTACTCCTCACTGTCACCCTACTTCTAAGTTTTACTGGATATTTACTGCCATGGGATCAATTAGCTATGTGGGCCGTAACAGTTGGAACCAATATGGCTAGAGCTACCCCTCTTCTTGGAAGTGAAGGACCATTCGCCGATTTCGTTGGGGTCACACCAAGACTTGATGCACGTTCTGCACTTCTTGGTGGAACAATAGTTGGACCCCCAACATTACTTAGATTCTATGTTCTACATTGCATAGTTATTCCGCTTATTGCATCTGTTTTGATGATGGTACATTTCTGGAGAATCAGAAAAGACGGTGGCATTTCTGGTCCTCTTTAATTTTTTTCTATTTGAAAGGCACCAAGATTGGCTAAAGAAGACAAGGTAATCGGAACTGCAGAGGATATGCCAAAAACTAGTTGGGAAAGAGTTAATGACAAGGTGCATGTATGGCCTTACCTAACTCGCCTTGAGTTTATGTGTGCAATTATTATCACTGTCGTCTTGACAGTTTGGTCAATACTAATAGATGCCCCTTTGGAGGAACCTGCAAATCCATCAGTTACTCCTAACCCCTCAAAAGCTCCTTGGTATTTTTTGGGACTTCAGGAAATGTTAGTTTATTTTGACCCTTGGATGGCAGGGGTAGTTCTACCCACTCTTATTATCATAGGACTTATGGCAATTCCATATATAGACGTTAACCCTAAAGGAAACGGTTATTACTCCTTTAAAGAAAGAAGATTCGCAATTCTCACTTTCCTCTTTGGTTTTCTTGTGCTGTGGGTTTGGTTAGTTATTCAGGGAACATTTATGAGAGGTCCTGGTTGGAACTTTTTCATGCCATGGGAATATTGGGATACACACAAGATTGTTGCCCTAACGAACGTAGATCTTCCATACATGCTCGGATTTAGAGATTACTGGACTCAAGCTGCTGTAGGTGGTTTATGCATAATTGCTCTATATGCGACGATCCCTATTTGGTATTTTTTCAGAAGAAACACCGAGCGAATGAAAAGCAAAGGATTGGTGAGATATAACATTGAAGCTTTTTTGTTTGTAACAATGATGGGGCTAGTTATTAAAATGTTATTAAGAATCTTCCTGAACATAAAATATATAATGGTTACACCTTGGATTAACTTTTAAGGAAATTTGAATGGTTCAAGAAAGAGACAAAAAACACTTATGGTGGGACGCTTGTGGATTCAAAGTAATCATTTTTTTTGCAGTTGGATTCGCCACATATTTGTATTTTGTTTGAGCGAAATAATTTGATTTAGTTACCTGGCTACGTCTGAATTCCCCTTGAAATTAAAATGTCCTTTAGTTTATTAACATTAATAAGTTCCATGGGTGCTCCCTCTGAGTATTTCTGTACCTCTTCCGAGAAGTATCCAGTAGTTATTAAGATCCCCTTTAATGCAGCCTCAGCACGAACTGTATCAGAAAGTCCAATTACTCTTATAGAAGACACGTATTCACCTTCAGGTACCAAAATACCGTGAACAATATAATTTCCACCAACTATTTCAGTGGGATTATTGGCTAAAATATCTATTTCTCGGTTATTAACCCAATTTATTTCCAAAATCTGCATACCCAAATCATCTAAAATTTCTCTGATCATCTTTTCAAAAGACTCAGGTGAGATAGATCTCAAAATTTGCAAATCTTTATCATCCCTCATCTCGCCAGCGGCTTCCTCGAGTGCAACATTAGTCGTTGTACGCTTTACAAAAAAGATCAACACAAAACCTACGAACAAAGCAAAAACAACAAGTTCAAGCATAAAAACTACCCCTGAATTCAGAAGAGTCAAATTGAACGGTACGCGGAAACTTACAAGTTAGTAGGGACATTAACGAATCATACGATCGTAAACTTCGTCCTTTTTTCCCTTTTTTATAAGATCATCATTCTTTTTAGCTTGGGAAAGGGCGAGCCAGCAGAAAAAAATAACCAAAGGAAGCATAATAGCTATTGGGATATTGTCTGGTTTTGTAAGAATTGCAAGGAAGTTTTCCATTAGATACCCGTAAAAAATATAAAAAAAGTAAATGCACATTTATTTTGAATGATTTTAAACTTTCGATCAAGACTCATCATAAATTGATGGAGTCTAATAAAAAAAAAAATAAAAAATTTAAGTTGATGAATAATATATCCCTTTGTTAACATAGAGGCGTGTTTGCCCATAAATGTTTATTGTGGATTTTCATTTGTCACATTTTATTTTTGATTCTTGCATAGGCTGTGATATTTGCTTGCCCGTATGCCCCACCAAAGCAATCACTGGCGAGTCTAAAGAAATTTATAAAATAGACCCAACCTTATGTATTGACTGTGGCGTATGTGGGAAGTATTGTCCGGCTTTTGCAATACAAGACAATTCTGGAAACATAATAGAAAATATAAAACATAAAGATATGCCTAAAGCATTTGTTCTGGAAGAAAACTGCACAGGTTGTGTATGGTGCGTAGACATCTGTCCTTTCGATTGTATTATCATGTCGGACTCATCAGTGGAGAGAGATCATAGTCAGGTAGCCGTAGTAGACGAGAGTAAATGTGTAGGTTGTAGACTATGTGAAGAAATATGCAATAAAGGGGCAATTATAGTTCCAAAGCATTCCGATGAAGCTGAATATATGACTCCATTCATGCATGAATTTGTGACCTCACCCTTAAGAGCTTATTAATCTTTTCTTTTTATTTTTCATCCAGTAAGTCTTTGTTTAAAAAAAATATTAAAAAGGAAAATAATGGAACCGATTTTAAAAAATAGGGTGCCTGCCAGAATTTTAGACATTACAGAAATGGTCACTGAATATGCACCGGGATATGAAAAATTTATTAATGAAGCTTTTCTTTTTACTGCGAATTTCCACACTGGACAGTTTAGAAGTTCGGGTCAGCCATATATTTCACACCCTTTAGAAGTCGGACTAATGTTAGCTGAGATGAGACAAGATCCAGAGACCATTGCAGCAGGCTTACTTCATGACACTCTAGAGGATACGCGTGCAACGAAAAATGAAATAAATGAAAGTTTTGGAGAGATCACTGCAAACCTAGTTGACGGTGTCACAAAATTAAATCGACTAGATGTTCCTAATACTAGGACGAGACAAGCTGAGAATTACAGAAAAATGTTAGTAGCTATGTCAGATGACATAAGAGTTATAATTATAAAATTAATTGACCGTCTTCATAATGCTATGACACTAGAATACTTACCTAACGAAGCTAAAAAGCGAATTGCATTAGAAACTCAGGAAGTTTACGC
Organism: Nitrospinota bacterium; assembly: GCA_036231405.1. GTDB lineage: Bacteria > UBA8248 > UBA8248 > UBA8248 > UBA8248 > UBA3496. The sequence continues at coordinate 4,009 of JAZAHK010000048.1, read as the reverse complement.
ACCTCTTGCGAATCGACTTGGAATTGGTTGGCTGAAAGAAGCACTTGAAGATATTTCTTTCAAACATCTATATCCTGATGAGAATAAAAATATCGAGAAACTCTTAAATGAAGGATTAAATGACATTGAGATATATCTCGAAGATGTAAAATTAGAGATAGAAAAGGAAATGTCAAGGAACGGGATCAAGGGAAATTTAAGCAGTCGTTTTAAATTAAATTCAAGCATTTTTCGAAAAATGAAATCTCAGAATTTAGATTTTCATCAAGTTTTTGATATATGTGGCATAAGAATCATTGTTGAGAACACGATGGATTGTTACGCTGTTTTTGGCTTGCTCCACTCAAAATGGAAACCTATCCCAGGCAGATTCAGAGATTATATTGCTCTACCGAAATCTAATTTATACCAATCACTTCATACAACAGTAATAGCGTTTAACGGTCAAAGAGTCGAGTTTCAGATCCGCACAAAAGAAATGGATCAGACTGCGAATGAAGGTTTAGCTGCTCATTGGCAATACAAAGAGCATAGAGACTTAGACAAAGACACCTTCGATAAATTTAAATGGCTAAGACAGATAATGGAAAACATGAATGAAGAAACAGATCCTGGTAGTTTACTTGATTCTTTCAAAGTAAATTTATTCGAGGATGAAGTGTTCGTTTTTACTCCAAGGGGAGATGTAAAAAACTTCCCCAAGGGCTCTAGTGCTCTAGATTTTGCTTTCGCCATACACTCAGAACTAGGAATACATTGTGTAGGAGCTAAAATAAATGGACGTGTTGCATCCATAACAAAGAAACTAGAAAACGGAGATATCGTTGAAATCACTAGCAACGAGAATAGAACACCAAGTCCAGAATGGTTGAATTCAGTTTTAACGCCAAAGGCAAAACAGGAAATAAAAAACTGGCTTAGACAACAACAAAAAATACGATCAACACTTTTGGGAAGAGAATTACTACATCACGATCTGAAGAGAATAGATCAGGAAATCGAAATTCCCATTGACGACGAAAAGTTATTACCGATTTCTGTCATGATGGGATTTAAAACTATAGAAGATCTTTTAGCGGCAATAGGTTTTGGGAAATTAATGTCGAAAGAAGTTATGCAACATCTTCTTCCAGAAAATTTAATTGACGATTTTGAAAAACGAGAAAACTCTAGAATCAGAAGATTCATCAGGAGAATAACAAAAAGATCTAATACTGGAATCAAGATTAAAGGTCATGATGAAAAACTTATACGGTTTGCAAAATGCTGCGACCCTATTCCAGGTGACCCTGTAATGGGATTCATTACCCAAGGAAAAGGAGTATCTATCCACGCTAGGGATTGCGAAAATATTGGTCAGATTTTGAATCAGGATGAACAATTGCTGGAAGTTGATTGGGACGAAAATGAAAGTAAAGAATTACACCCTGTCCCTCTATCAATTGAATCAAAAAATGAACCAGGTGTTCTGGCTGAAATAAGTTCTTCTATTGCGCAATGTAACGCTAACATCGCATGGCTGAGTGCAAAGACAAATAAGCAAATTGCAGGGATACAACTAGAAGTTCAAGTTTATGACCTTAAACATCTGACACAAGTTACAAAAAGCATAAAAAACCTTAAAACAATTAAATCTGTGAATAGACTACATCCATCCATCGCCAGAAATACAAAATATTACGAAAATGAAACTTAGAACGAGACCTTTAGTTTACAATCTTTCCTGCCAATCCATAAATAAGATTATGATAGTTCTGCTCTATTTTTGTCCTTCACACCTTTATTCACGAGATTAACTGGCCATTCCCCCGAAAGCACAAGTTTAACCTCATTAGGCGCTCCTTTTTGGAGACCAACCTTTGATTCTTCACTATACCAAGCCGCATGAGGGTTGATAAGAACATTCTCACGTTCTCTAAGCGGATGAGAATCAGGTAACGGCTCTGGGTCTGTAGTGTCTAAAGCACATCCTGCGATTTTTCCATTATCTAATGCTTTTACCAAAGCATCTGTGTCTATAATGGGACCTCTTGAACAATTCACCAAGTAGACTGAGGGTTTCATTAAATCAAATGCTGAATCGTTAACCATACCTCTTGTTTCTTCTATGAGGGGTGGATGTACAGAAATATAATCAGAATTTTCATACAATTCTTCTAACTCTACTTTCTTTGCTGGAATACCAAATTGCCCACCTTCTACAAATGGATCACTAAAGAGTATATTCATTCCAAAAGCAGAAGCTCTTTCTGCTACCATTCTCGCAATATTTCCAAAACCAATTAAACCTAATGTACTTCCTGACAATCGAAAAATCGGTTTGCCTGGCGTAACCTCCCATTTCCCTGAGCGAACCAATCTGTCATAAAAAGATACTTTTCTAGCAGTCGTTAGAAGAAGAGCCATCGTGTGTTCTGCTACTTCTTCAATACAATACGTAGGATTATTCGTAACAATGATTCCGCAATCAGTGGCAGCATCAAGATCAATTGTGTCTACTCCTATTCCGTAACGAGCAATAATTTTACAATTTGACATTTTCTCCATATGTTCTCGAGTTATGGGACCAGCATATGTATTAAGCAAAGCTTCACAATCCGAAGCCTCCTCAATAAATTCTTCGGGAGACTTTGTTTGCATCGCAGTAATTTCACAAAGATCACCCAAAATCTCATTTTCTCGATCAAGATTATCCCAGACATAATCTGTAAGTACGACTTTTGACTTTCCCGACATTATTGTCCCCTTAAATCGTCTTTAATTGTAAAATGGAAATTTTTCCTTATGAACTTATTAAAACATAATTTTTTTTTAATTTCATTCGCTATCAAAAACAATTACAATGAGGCCTGTTAATATTTTCCTCTAGGGATTAAATTTGCCTCATAAAGAAATTCAGAATCTACGTCTCGTTCCAGATGATTGTGTTTTAGTGATTGTAGACGTACAAGAACGTTTAATGTCATCTATGGAAGAGAAAATAAAAGAACTGGTTTTAAGGAACATATCTATTCTAATCCAAGTAGCCCATCATTTAGAGATTCCTATACTCCTTACAGAACAATACCCTAAGGGATTGGGGAAAACATTAAATGAGATAAACTCCCTCTCTTCTGGTCTAATCCCTTTGGAAAAAATATCGTTCAGTTGTATGGGATCTGACGAATTCACTAAGAGGATCCGAAACCTTAAAAGAACAAAAGTCCTACTAACTGGCGTAGAAACTCATGTTTGCTGTTATCAAACTGGTCTAGATCTTCTTGAAAGTGGATTTATCGTATACACTATTACTGATGCAACATGTTCCAGAAAAAAAAATAACTGGAAAATCGCCCTTGCCTCTTTCAGGGATGCAGGAGCCTGCCTTTCTTCTACTGAACAAGCCGTTTTTGATCTCATACGTGTTGCAGGAACAAATGACTTCAAATTTATTTCTTCACTGGTAAAATAGGGAAATATTGCAATAACCTCTAAACCTTAGGGGAAAGATGATAATGGAAGAATTTAATCAAGACAAAATAAAAGTTGCGGTTGTATATGGAGGAAGATCAAAAGAACACGAAGTTAGCGTTGAATCTGCTGAAGGTATTGTAAAAACTCTACGAGAGAATAATTCATACGAAGTGTCTCCAATTCTTATAGATAAAAACGGGAAGTGGTTCCATCAGGGGTACAAGAATTCAACTACAGAAGAAGTGTTCCCTCCAACATCTCCAGATCAAGACGGGAATCTCATTTTGAAAAATGGAGATACAATAGAGGTTGATGTATATTTCCCAATACTTCACGGAAGATATGGTGAAGACGGAACAATACAGGGATTATTTGAGTTGTCTGCATCCTCCTTCGTAGGTTCAGATTGTAGGTCTTCTGCCATTTCAATCGATAAAGCTGTTACGAAAGCTATTCTCAGATCTTCTGGTCTTCCCGTTCTTCCATTTATTGCTTTTACGATTCAAGAATGGAAAGAAAACAGAAAAGAAAGCCTTAAGAAGTTAGAAAACACTAT
>JAZAHK010000047.1:0-12376 GCA_036231405.1 Nitrospinota bacterium | reverse complement strand
TAAGTCTTATCTATAACTATATGGTTTATTGATTTGTTCTGTTCTATTATTAAAGCTTTTTCAATTTCTTGACAGAAAACAATGGATGAGCCATCCATAATTGGAACTTCTGCACCAATTTTTATTAACAAATTTGTAATTCCGTATGCGTAAAGTGCACTCATTAAATGTTCGATTGTTCTCGCAATTACAGAACCATGTTTTAGATTGGTAGAATGATTCGTATTATCGACAAATAATACATCCGCTGGAATTGTTTCTGGATTAGTTAAACTTCCAAAATGGATACCACTATCTGGCGGCAGTGGTTCCAGTATCAATCCTGTTTTTAGTCCAGAATGTAGGCCTCTTCCATATAAAACAACGCTTCTAGAAATTGTTTTCTGTGTTGTTTTATTTTTTTGTTGTTTTTTTTTGTTACTTAATTTTGGAATTTTAAGAGAAGTGTTTTTTCCTTTAGAAGAACCTTCTTTCTCAGACCATTTATATTCTTTTGATTCAATTGCTTCCGCTATAACTTTTATAACTGTTTCCATAGACAGCGGTTTTTCTATAAAATCAAACGCTCCTATTTTTGTAGCTTTTACTGCGGTTTCAATATTTGCATGACCGGACATAAGTATTACTTCTGAGTGCAATTCTGATTCTTTCAAAACTTGCAGTGTCTGAATCCCATCAATACCAGGCATCCAAACATCAGCAAGAATTACATCTGGAGATTCAGAAAGGGCTAATTCAATTCCTTTCTCACCTGAATTCGCTTTGTAAACTTTGTAACCTTCGTCTGTCAGAATAGCTTCTAAACTAGAAGTAATAGCAGTTTCATCATCAATGATAAGAACAGAACCATTACCCAACATTTATAAACCTTTCAGAATTACCTGCAGGTAAAAAATCTTTCTTAGAAGGCAATTGTATTTCAAAAGTCGAACCTATTGGATGATTGTCTTTTACAGATATCATTCCATTATGATCTGAAATAATCCTATGACAGATAGCAAGCCCTAAACCAGAACCGCTCGCTTTCGTTGTGAAATAAGGAGAAAATATATGTTCTTTTTCTTTTGCCAAGATTCCTTTGCCTTCATCTTTTATTTCAAAGATCAATTTTTCCTTCTCATTATCAGAAGAAACATTAAATTGAATTTCTCCACCATTTTTCATAGACTCAAATGCGTTCTCAAGCAAATTAATAAAAACTCTTTGCACTTGTTCTGGATCAGCCATTAAAGACGGTAATGAGTTAGGAATATTTGATTTGATTTTAATATCTTCTCTTCGATCACGATAAAGGCTTATCACATTATGGATCAGTTCATCTGTCTTGCATAACCTTAATCTTGGTTCTGGCATTCTTGCGAAACTACTAAACTCATCTATCATTTCCATTAGAACTTTAACCTGATTGACTATGGTATCTGTACAGATTTCTAAAATTTGAGGAAAATCAGATGTGTTTTGATTGTATTTTGCTCTCATTCTTTGTGCAGATAGTTGAATAGGCGTCAAAGGGTTTTTGATTTCATGGGCAATGCCCTGCGCAACTTCCCTCCATGCTGCAACCTTTTGCGTTCTAATAAGGTCAGTGAGGTCATCAAAAACTAGCACAGTTCCTAGCCTGCTTCCATCCTTACTTTTTAGAAATGTAAGACTTGCATAAAACACAAGCATTTGACCATCTATAAGCAATTCTATTTGTTTAGAAAAATTCAAATTGTTTACTGAGTCACTAGAACGAATCAAACTTCTAATTAATTCTAAATATTCATTTTTAAAAATTTCGTTGAAATGTTTACCTATGACTTCTTTTGGAATAATGTTCAATATTTCCGAGGCAAATTGGTTCAGGATAGTTACCTGACCTCTCCTATTGACTGAAATAACACCTGTACGGACATTATCAAGCATTGCTTCCATGTATACACGTCTTCTGTCGATTTCAAGGTTAGATTTTGTTAGATTTTCAGTTTTCTCTTCGATCTCTTTTTTATTTGTTTGCAATTCTTTTGTCATTCTATTGAATGCTTCTACAAGTGTTCCTATTTCACCTTCTGCCTTTGTTTCAACACGATAACCCAAATCACCTTCGGAAACTGCAAGAGTCCCTTCTGCTAATTTTTCGATAGGGACAGTTATCCCTCTTGCAAAATGGAATCCGAACCAAATAGCTGAAAATAAAATCAACAGGGAGACTAAAAGAAATGTAATGATGTAACTTGCTTTTATCGGATTTTTTGATAATTTTAGTTCAAAAAACTGGTCATAAGCTTTCATTAATCCTTCTACTTTAGCCACTAATCTTTTTGAAATTAATTTGGACACAACTAAATACCCAACAACACCAGAAGTTCCTTTAATAGGCACTACTGCATAAACAATATCTCCATCTTCTGAATTCTCTAGTGTAGACATAGATTTCCCTTCTAAAACTTTATCTATAAAGTCAAAGTCGGGAGGAAGAATTTGTTGTATTTTATTCTTATCATCGCCAACTGATAACGTTTCTTTTCTTCTTACAGAAACGATCATTTTTCTTGATTTGTCATACAAACTAGCACTAGATGCGTCAATTAATTCAATTTTAGAGTTAAGGAATTGTTTGAAATAAGAGAATGATTCTGGAGTGCTCCATGAATGACTTTCTATTTCTTCTCCAAGTTCTCTTCCTTTTAGCAAGAGCATTCCTTCAGAAGCGCGGTAGTATTCATTTGCGACATCAAAAGAACCTTTCAAGGCATTTTCTACTTTAGGATTAAAAAAAGTGTTAAAACTTTTATCAATTAAACCACTTGCAACTATGAAAAGACCTAAAGTAGGCAAAAGTGCAATCATTACAAATGCAAGAATTAGTCTTAATTGAAGACGTCCTCTTCCAGATGGAGACCTAGCTGACGAATACAAATGAACAAGATTTCTCACTACTAATACGATCAGTACCATTAGTAGTATGATATTTAGATTTATTAGGGAAAAGACAACTACGTTATTTAAAAGAGGGGTGCCAGGATCTAATTCCTTAAAATATATCCATCCAGTTAATAGAATTACGCTTATTCCAATTAATCCTAATACCGCTCTAAGAACATTTTTTCTTCTCCTGGTGAGTATTTCTTCTTCAGTATCATAGGTAAAGTTAGAGGAGTACATCACATACCTTCATTAGCAAAATAAGTGGAATAAAACCAATCAGTTTCTTTTGTAGTAAATGACAAAAAATAATTAAAAGGGAAAGCAAAATTCAAGGAGTTAAATTTAACACGAACTTTAATGTAATATAGTTGTGACGGATCAAGTTTATCAGAATCAATCAAGTCGATACCATTAATTTGTGACATCCAATCCGAAATTTCTGAACTTTCCTTTGTAAATTTCAAAAAATAATCTTCAGCACCATTTCGACTTTTACACACGAAAACTTTTTTAATTGGATCAAATTTTACTTCGTGGGCAATCTCTTTTTCTAAGACCATTGAATCGAAGAAATACGGGACCTTCTTATATAATTCAAGTTCGTAAACAAAACGGGTTTTTACACCCTTTCTTACAATTTCCCAAAACTCTTCGGTTACAGTATTTTCAGAAGATATAAAAATTAACATTTTTTTATTTTTTTTAATTACTAAAATATCTTTAAGAATAGGATCCGTATTTATTTTTTCAGGTTTTTCTTTGCCAACCTTAGTATTAGCAGCATAAGCAAAATTTATAAAAAAAAGATTTATTAAAACTATTGCAAAAATTTTCATTTTCAATAATTCTTTAGGGGAATACATTTCAAATATCCTTCTTAAAAATATTTTTCAGTAGATGTTTTTTTGAAGATTTTTTTGAATTTGTAAATAGTATCAAGAGCATCTTTTGGAGACATGGAATCGGGATCTAGTAATGAAATTTCATCTATCAAATCTCTGAAATTAGGACCATTAGCTAATTCAATTTTCTCTTTTTTTTTGTTCTTCTGTATTTCTAAACCCTCACTCAATTTATCTTGACCTTTATTAGAAAGTTCAAAATTTTCCATTAATTCATAAGCTCTAATTAAAATCTCATCGGGCAATCCAGCTAGTTTTCCAACATGTAATCCGTAACTTTTGTTACATATCCCATCGATTACTTTTCTTAAGAATACAACCTCTTGATCTTGTTCACGAACATCTACTGTCAAATTAATCACCTTACTTAATTTCTTTTCCAAAACGGATAACTCATGATAGTGAGTGGCAAACAAAGTCCTCGCTTGACGATTTTTATTATTGTGCAAGAACTCAACAATTGCCCATGCAATACTTACTCCATCATAGGTACTTGTTCCACGTCCTACTTCATCAAAAACTATAAAACTATTTGCAGATGCTTCATTCAATATTTCAGAAGTCTCTAACATTTCTACCATAAAAGTACTTTTTCCTTCAGATAAAAGATCGTGAGCCCCTACTCTTGTAAAAATACGATCAGCTATCCCAATTTTCGCAGATTTTGCAGGTACAAAACTTCCCATCTGTGCCATGAGTATTATTAATGCTGTTTGCCTTAAGAAAGTGGATTTTCCTGACATATTAGGACCTGTAACAATCATGATTTTCCTGCTAGAATTCATAATTAGGTCATTAGGAACAAATGTTGTGGAAAAATCAGTATCTAGAACAGGATGCCTCCCCTGTACAATTTCTATATCTCCAGTATTATTGATATTTGCTCTTACATAATCGTTTTGATCTGCTACTTTAGCCAAAGAGAGCATAACATCCATTTGTGCAATCTTTTTCGATATATTTAGAATCCTTTTTGAGTTTTTAGCGATTTTATTTCTCAACTCACCAAACATTATGAATTCTAACTCTTTAGATTTTTCCTCTGAATATTCTAATTTTTCTTCAATTTCTTTCAATTCTTTCGTAACAAACCTTTCTGAAGACACTAGAGTCTGTTTTCTTGAAAAATCTTCAGGAACTTTGCTAGAAAAACGTCTTGGCAAATCTATGTAATATCCAAAAACTCGATTATAGCCAATTTTTAATGGTAGATTTGTTTCTTCCTTCTTTACGGCTTCATAGTTTTTTAGCCAAGATTTTCCATTTTTTATAATTTTTCTTAATTCATCTAATTCTTTATTTACACCATCCGCAAACATCTCCCCATCCTTAATAGAAAGAGGAAGTTCTTCATTTAATGAAGATGAAAGTAATTTTTCTATATCTTTAAGCGAATCCCAATCAGAAATTATTTTTTTAATTTCCCTAGATTTAAATGTTTTCAAAATTCCTTCTATTTTAGGAAGAAAAGAAATTGAATCTGAAAGGGCCTTCATGTCTCTTGCATTAGAATTTTGAAGCCCTATTCTTCCTTGAATACGTTCTAAATCTTTTATATTAGAAAGATTTTCAATCAATAACTTTCTTTCGGTTCTTTTATTTTTAAATTCTTCTACTGCGTCGGTTCTCTCTTTAATTTTTCTTAGTTTAAGCAAAGGGGAAAGTATCCAATCTTTAAGTAGCCTACCTCCCAATGCTGTAGATGTGTAATCTAATACATTGAACAATGTTATGCTTTTTCTATTTTTATCAGATGGATAAACTAACTCTAAATTTGTCTGAGTTACTGCATCTAGGAACATCATTTCATCAGAATCAGGAAAAACAATGGTTTTTAAATGAGGAAGGTCTCCAAGTCGATTATTTTTAAGATATTTTATTAAGTTTCCTGCGGCAATAAACATAGGACTTTTAGTGTCTATTTTTTTAAATACTTTTTCGCTTCCAAAATTCTTTCTGATATATTCATAAGAGTCTCCATCATCAATTTGGTCGTCTGGCAAATTCTCTATTCTGACATCAAATATCTCTAAAATACTCAAAACGCTACTGGATATTTTCCCCTTATTTTGAAGTAATATTTCTTTCGGTCTGAGTCTTTCTAGTTCAGAGAAGAATCTTCTTTCAAATAAATCATCGTCTATTTCAATCGCATAAAAAGCTCCAGTAGTTACGTCAACCCAGGATAGGCCCCAACATAAGAATTCATTGTCTTTGCCAGAAACGGAAAGAGAAAATAGAAACTGTGACTCTTTGCTTTCAGTTAAATGATCTCCAACTATGGAAGTTCCTGGAGAAAGCACTCTTACAACCTCTCTTTTTACAATTCCTTTGCTTTCAGATGCATTTTCTACTTGATCACAAATAGCAACCTTAAAACCTTCTTCTAATAACCTGGCACAATAAGAATCACTAGAATGGCGTGGAACACCACACATTGGGATGGGGCCATCCGAATCTTTATTTCTGGAAGTTAATGTAATTCCTAAAATCTCAGATGCTGACTTAGCGTCTTCATAAAACATTTCATAAAAATCTCCCATCTGAAAAAAAAGAAATTCATTGCAGTATTTTTTCTTCAATTCCATATACTGCTTCATTGCAGGAGATAAATTCTTAGTTTCTTTATCTTTTTTTTCTTTCGTATCCATTAATTAGTACCCATGGCAGAAAGCAAGATAATGATTTCCAACAATCAAGAAATCACTTGATTGACACTAGTAGGCGGAAAAGAAGAATTTTATTTTTCACTTAAATTCATCAGTTCTTATCTCTCCTCCCAAAGAAGAGATTCTTCTCTCAAGAAATCTTACTAATCGTTTAGTTCTAAATCTTTCTGAAAGACTAGCAAACCAGCAGATAAAGAATCCAAACGAAAAAGTAATGATCAAAATAAAGAACAATGGAAACTGACTCTTGCCAAAATAATATTGGACCATAACAAGATGAAAATTTTTAACCCCAAATAAGGCAATTGCTATTGCAAGAACAAATCCTAGAACTAGCCTAAATCCACCCATCTAAAGTCCCCCTAACTAGTGAAATGTCCAGATAGAGTTGAATAAGAAGTTTGAAGTGATTCTGGTAAAACTCTAGTCTCTGAAATTACAGACATTAAATTATGATCTCCATTCCATCTCGGTACAACATGCATATGCAAATGTTTTGCTATACCTGCTCCAGCTGTTTCTCCTATGTTGAACCCTATATTGAATCCGTCTGCCATAAAGCTTTTTTTTAATATGGAAACCGAATGCTGAACGAAAGAAAATATTTCGTTATATTCTTTAGGTTCCAATTCTTCCAAATCTCGTATATGTCTAAAAGGAACAACCATTAAATGCCCATTGCTATATGGATATTTATTAAGAACAATATAACAATATTCCCCTCTTTTTAAAATTAGATTATCCACACTGTCTTTTTTATTAACTATAGTACAAAATGCGCAACCACTAGATTTAGAGGATACTTTTTTTGAATCGTCTTTACCTTCCTCAATATATTTCATTCTCCATGGCGCCCATAATCTGAACAAATTAAAATCCTTTTATAAAAATGCTATTTAGGCCTAGTTTTATATAATTTCTTTTCTATTTTTCTCATCTTTATTTTTTCTTTTTTTGTTTGATGACCATATTCATAAAGATGAAGAATTCCGTGCAAAAAAAGTTCATCTATTAGATCGTGTACGTTTTTTTTTTCTTCAATAAACAATCTTTTAACTTCATCGGTAGAAATAATCACATCACCTATAAAAGATTCATTAATTGCATGGGCGATAGTTTTATTGTCTATAGACTTGTTTCCTCTAAAAAAATCCGGAAATGCAAGTACGTCAGTTGTCTCATCTATTCCTCTAAATTGAAAATTCAAAGTTCTCATACTATTGTCACGAACAAAAACTAACGAAATCAAATTCTCATTAGAATTTAAGAAATTTAACCAAAATCTAGCGTTTCTGTGGAGTCTTTTCCTGTCTATTTTCAGGAGTCTTTGTCTGTTTGATATGGTTATTCCCATTTATTTTTGAACCTTTTTTAGTGTCGATTTTTTATGGGTAATTTAAACGTTGTTGATAAAATCCAGCAAGAACTCTAAGAAAAGAGTCCTGTATAGCACCTAAATCTGAAAGGGTAAGAGTACATTCTTCAAGTTGTGCATCTTGAACAACTGTCTGTATTGTCCTTGAAACTAAACTAGACAGTTGTCCTGGCGATGGTTCAGCAAGAGTCTTAGCACTAGCTTCAACCATATCAGCAAGCATGAGAATCGCCGCTTCTTTTGTTTTTGGTCTTGGACCAGGATAACAAAAACTTTCTATTCTGACTTCTCTTGATTCTAGTAATTTAAGCGCCTTATCATAGAAAAATCTTATGACTGATGTTCCATGATGTTGAGAAATTAAGTCAATAACTTCGTTTGGCAATTTGTGTTTTTTTGCTAGTTCAATTCCTTCTTTAACATGGCTTATTAATATCAAAGCGCTCATGTTAGGTGTTAATTTATCATGTCTATTTTCTGACATTTGGTTTTCAATAAAATATTCAGACTTGATAGTTTTCCCTATGTCATGAAAAAAAGCACCAACTCTAACCAATAACGCACTAGCTTCAACTTTATCAGCTGCCTCTTCTGCAAGATTCGCAACCATAATGCTATGATGATAAGTTCCAGGAGCTCTTAAGATCATGTCTTTGAGTAGTGGGTGATTTTGATCAGACAATTCTAATAATTTCATATCGGTAGTTAACTTAAAAAGAGACTCTAAAATTGGAATTAAGAAGGAGACAATTATAATGTTCCCTAAGCCACCGAAAAAAGTAAAAAGAATAACATCCCAGTTATTCAAAAATTCATAAAATCCTTTTTGCAAATAAATGCCTGAATTTATTGTAACATTCAACATTCCAACGACGACTGCAACATATAATATAGTCGATCTGGACGTGTAATTTTTCCAATTAGACGCAGTTACAATGCCAGGAGCGAGGACCATTAAGGGATAGGTAATATTCCCAGGAAGAATTAACATAACTATCACAGAATTGATTATAGTTATAAAGATTGCTTCTCTGCGACCTTGAAGAAAAAGTGAAATCAATGGTATGGATGCAAAAGGAATCAAGTTATAAAAAGCAGAAATATGAAATTCTTCGAAGTTAGATTGCAGACCACGTGCAATCACAACCCCGAATTTCAAAATCAACAGATTCAAGATTACTAGCAAAACAAACAAAATGACTTGCTTTACTTCTTTATAATTTAAAAGATTAAACCTCTTGACTGCAAACCAACATAAAACAAAGAACAATGAAATTATTATCATTGTTCCTAAAAAATAATCTAGGGAATAGTCTGTTCTATTTATATCACGTAATTTTTCTAAAATTTTCAATTGATTTTCATTCAGCCTTTCTCCATCTCGGACTATCATTTCACCTTCTTTAATCTTTTTCTTTATTTTGCGTGTTAAATTTAATACCTTTTTTTGTTCTTTAAGTGTTGCGCGGCTATTGAACGATAAAGTTGGACGTGCCATTTTTACAATTTGTTTTGCTAACAAAACATGCAATTCTTTGGGATACTGATTTTCTATATTCTCAACATTAACAAGAACAATTTTTTCTAGTTCTCTAAGTTCAACCGGTTTTATAGATGAAGAAATTTTGACTCTGTCACCTGTAGCAATATCTTTAACAAATATCCCTTTAACTAAATGCGAAACATATAGTTGTCTATCACTAACGATCTCTCTGGGAAGTGCTTGTTTAACAATTTTCTTCATATTCTCTGCTATTGAGAATGAAAATATATTTTTCCTAAAGAAAAAAAGGAGTTTAGGAGGAAAATTTCCCCCTAAATTTTTCTCAAATATTATCTCTGCTTTTAAATAGGAAGGTAAATGAACCACCTCATTAACAAAGAAATCTTTAGAAATCGAATTTTCCACCTTTAATTTTTTTTCTTTTAAAAAAGTATTCTGAGAAGAAAGGATTTGTTGATGAAGAGTATCAAAAGCATTTTTAATTCTAGCAGAAATGTCTGAAATCAAAGAAAGATCAATATCGTAGCGAGGCAGAATCTTTTCTCTATTGATTTGCATCCTATTTCTAGTTGCAATTTCATCTACCACTTCCAGGTCATATGGAGCCTTGATGTTACCACGAACGACATCTCCAACTTTATAACTTGAAGAGGATGGAGACCATTTAAAAATTAACAAAAAAGAAAGAATCGAGGCGAGTAAAATTGTTAGAAAACATACGAATATTTTAGAAGACATAAATTTCTTTGCGTTTTTAGACAATCCAGAGAGTTTGTGTCTGATCAACTGTTTGATAGATTTTTTATTTGAATTTTTTTTAGAAAATTTCATTTGAGAAGACATGGCTCGATATAAACCTTTTATTTTTTAAAATTTTCATATGCAGTAACTATCTTTTGAACTATTTCAGTCCTTACAACATCTTCGCTAGAAAATTTTACGAAGCCAATGTCTGATATCTCGTTCAAAACATCCGCTGCTTCAATCAAGCCGCTCTTTTTATGATTAGGGAGATCAGTTTGAGTGATATCTCCAGTTACGACGGCTGTTGTGCTATTTCCTATTCTCGTTAAAAACATTTTCATTTGCTCGGCCGTAGTATTTTGAGCCTCATCTAGAATAACAAATGCATTATTTAGTGTGCGTCCTCTCATATATGCTAATGGAGCAATTTCAATCTCTCCCCTTTCCATAAGTCGTGCCACTCTTTCTATATCGAGAATATCATTTAGAGCATCAAACAATGGTCTTAGAAAAGGACTTAGTTTTTCATGCAAGTCACCCGGAAGAAAACCTAAATTCTCTCCTGCTTCAACTACTGGCCTTGTTAATATAATTTTCGAGCATGATTTTTGTAAAAACCTATTGATTGCGTATGCCATGGCAAGAAAAGTTTTACCAGTACCTGCTGGACCTATGCCAAAAACTATATCTTTCTTTTTCATTTCTCTTATATATTTTCTCTGCATTTGATTTCTAGGATGAATAATCCTGTTATTTACTGGGATTACAATCCTGTCTAATAATAACTCTTTAATAGTCGTATTTTTATTATTTTTAAAAATATTTGCAAAATTCTCTATAGTTGCACTATCAACAATATTCCCTTCATCTAAAACCTCAATCATTTCGTCTATAAAAGATATAGATCTCTGCGCATCATCAGCAGAACCTTCAGAAATGAAAGAATCTGAAGAAATCCTAATATTTACATTAAAAGCATTCTCAATGGCCTTAAGCGAAGAATCTTTAGTTCCCACAAATTCCATAAATTTATGAGATTCCGTGAAATAGTTTTCTGACTTCAAACTAACCAATATTCGAACACCTCTCTAAAAAAAATAAAAATCCTACTCTTACTAAATATGCGAGTCAATAGAGAAAATTTCAATTTTCGCTATAATTTCGCTATCCTCTCGGATGGTTAGAATCTAAATATTTTTTTATATCTTGATTATCTATATGAGTGTAAATTTCAGTTGTAGATATATCCGTATGCCCGAGCAAAACTTGCACAGTCCTCAAATCAGATCCAAATTTAAGAAGATGCGTAGCAAAACTATGACGAAGAGTATGAGGACTGACATTTTTAGAAATCCCTGCTTTCGTAGACCAGAACTTTATTCTATTCCAAAGACTTTGACGCGTCATTCCTTTGCCTCTTCTCGTAACAAAAAGATAATCAGTTTGATTATTCTTTTTTTTTAACAATAAAGGCCTTATGTTTTCAATATATTTAATTAAACTTTCTCTAGCGAAATCACCTATAGGGACTAATCTGGTTTTCTCACCTTTTCCTTCAAAAATACAGTAGTTGTCTTTCAAATTTAATTGTTGCATTTTCATTGATACAAGCTCAGATGCTCTTAGACCTGTACTATACATAAATTCAAAAATACAACTGTCTCTCTCATCTTCGTACTTCATTGCACCACGTTTAAGGTTATGATTTTTCGGTGCAAAAATTAACGACAAAACTTCTGAATCATTTAGGACTCTAGGTACTTTCGACCAAACTTTTGAAGAGATTAGATCGGATGTAAAATTTTTCTTTACTATTTTTTCTTTCAATAAAAATTTTGAAAATGATTTCACGCTAGATATTTTTCTTCTTACAGTTGAATCTGAATTTCCTGAATTTCGAAGGAATGTTAACCAGTCCGTAAGGATTTGATTAGAGATATTGTCCAATTTAGTTTTCTTGTCATCTAGGAAAAATACAAATGAGATAATGTCTGTCAAATAACTCTGAATAGTATTGTCTGATAGCTTTCTTTCTAGGTACAAGTAATCTCTAAAATCATTTATTAAAGAGAGATTTCTGGAAGATAATTTCATAAATTAACAAACCTTTTAAAAAACTCTATTCTGATTTAATTTTCAGAAAGAAAATTAAAATGAAATATAAAATAGCGGAAATTGTTATTTCGAAAGAAAGAAATAAAATTTTATGCAACAAAAATCCCATATCTTCCCAAAAAGAAGTGTGAATTACAAAAAGAACGATTGTCATAAC
>JAZAHK010000046.1:0-253705 GCA_036231405.1 Nitrospinota bacterium | reverse complement strand
CTAAAAAAAGTAAAATCGAACATCTCTTTATTACCCACCAAGAAACACCTCATTCTGGAGGATTAGGTCGATTTTTAAAAGAATTTCCTGAGATCGAGACGATTTACGGGGATACCAGTGACTATCATCTAGCATTCCCAGAACATTTAAAGAAACTCCAGAATATGGGGATAGGAGATTCTATTGATCTTGGAGATAGAGAGTTTCTGGTCGTAGAACCCGTTGTACGAGATATGAGAACAACCCTATGGGGCTTAGATATGAAAGAGCGTGTTTTATTCCCAGGAGATGGTTTTGCATATAGTCATTATCACTGGGATGGACATTGTGGGAAAACTGCAGAGGAAGCTGAATCTCTAGATTTGGTTGACGTTTCCGCTGTATTTGCAGAACGTGCCCTTTTTTGGACTAAATATGTAGATATGAATATCTACGTTGACAGATTGGAAGAAGTTATAGAAGAGTTCAAAATTAAAACAATTGCACCCACTCACGGTTTGCCAATTAGAAACATACCGCAAACACTACCTGAGATACGAAAGGGTCTAGTAGCAGCACAAACTTAGATTCACAGGTTATCTTTTATGTTCTCGAAGTTCTCTATTTCTGATAGGATCCTCGATAGACCGACAAAATATTTTTAGGAAACAAGATGAGAAAATTCTCCAAAAACGTTCTTCAAACTATGGGTGGGGAACGTGCAGATCATATGACTCTTAAACGTCCAAAAGGAATGATCCGACTCGACTCTGGGACTCCTTCCTTTCCGACACCAGAACACATTTGTGATGCTGCAAATAAGGCACTTCAGGACGGCCTTACTCATTATGCGCCAGGACAGGGAGATCCAGAATTCCTCCAAGCAGTTTGCGAAAACATTGAAAGAGAATGTAAATCGAACTACCCAACTGATTCAGTAATTGCCACCAACGGAGGAAGTTCTGGAATTTATACGGTCATGACGGCATTTCTCAGTATGGGAGACGAAGTTATCCTAATGGATCCAACATTTTCGCTTTATTCCCATGTAGCTAAACAGATAGGAGGAATACCGGTAAACGTTCCTCACGGTTCTGATTACCATCTAGACCTACAAGCTATTAGTGATGCTGTTACAGATAAAACTAAGTTGATGTTAATTTGCAACCCGAACAACCCCACAGGATTAGTTTACACTCAGAAAGAACTTCAATCACTTGCGAATTTATGTTCAGAAAGAAATATCATTCTTGTCTCAGACGAAGCCTATTCTAAAATCCTGCAACCTGGTTTTGAACACATACCATTATTATCCTTCACAGAACATAAAAATAACTTAATACTACTTGATACATTCTCTAAAACTTACTCTATGACCGGTTGGAGACTAGGAAATATGGTCGTTCCAGAGGATATGCATAGCGTAATCTTTGGCGTTCACCGTTCGATTAACGGACCTATTTGCTCCTTTGTGCAAAGAGCCGGTGCCGCAGCATTACGCGGCCCACAAGACTGCGTTTTCGAAATGAGAGAAGAGTATCAAAAGCGCGCTAAATTAATGCACGAATTAGCAAAAGAAATTTCTGGGCTGACACCCTTAGAACCACAAGGAGGTTTTTATCTCTACTGTCGTTATGACTTGCCTATACCAGCGACGGATTTAAGAAAAAAAATCTGGGATGCTGGTGTAGCAATCCGAAGCGGAACTGAATTCGGAATAACTGGAGAAAACCATGTTCGACTTACCTATTCCGTTAGTGAAGACACGATCGAAAAGGGAATGCATATGATAGGTGAAGTTTTCGAAAAATTAACTTAAGGAAAAATTTGCCAAACATTACTGTAAACGGACTCACACTACACTACCTTGTACGAGGGGAAGGACCTCCAATTTTTCTATCCCATGGGATACAGAACTCAGGATTTTCCTTTACTCCTATCATTGAACTCCTTAGTAAACGTTTTCAGGTTTTTGCTTTAGATAAAAGGGGACATGGTGAATCAGACAAACCTAAAGGTCCTTATACGATACAAAATTTTTCAGATGACTTACTTAGAGTTCTTGATGCATTAAATCTTGAAAAGATAGACCTTTTAGGGCACAGCTTAGGCGGACGAACAGCAACTTTATTTGGAATTGAACATAGTGACCGATTAAAACGGCTTATGCTAGTATCCTCATCCGCTTCAGCACCTTCCGGTGACTATCAAAAACATTTCGAATTTCTTCACTTACTTGCTCAAAAAGAAGGAATGGAAGCCGTCTTTAACCACGAAGAATTCCGCAAACTTCTTCCTATACAAATGATTGAAGGGTCGCTTGCAAAGGAATATAAAAAAAAGTTCTTGAGAAATACTCCAGACACATATGCTTGGTCAGCTAGTGCATTATTTACTATGCCAAATCTAGTGGAACGACTTAAAGAAATATCCGTTCCTACTTGGATCTGCTACGGAGAAAATGACCACGGGCCTCTTGATTTTAGCGATATTTATCTAGAACAAATACCCAAATGCAGTAGGACTATTATATCTAACTCTGGACATTTTCCAATCTGGGACGCAACAGAAATCATGATGAAAGAACTCGAAGACTTTCTGAAAGAAAACCCAATCTAATAAACTATTTGTATAATTGTGAAAGTATATTGGTAGCGGGGGCAGGATTCGAACCTGCGACCTTTGGGTTATGAGCCCAACGAGCTACCAGACTGCTCCACCCCGCAACGGAAGAAGTCAACCTAACATAAATAATTTTAAATTAGAAGAAAAAGAAAAATTTTATTCCTCCCTCAATTTATTTTTATCAGAAGGAATAAATTCAAAAACCGTGTCTCCAGAATTTACCAATCCCAAATTTTCTCTTGCAATTTTTTCCACAACCTTAAAGTCATTTCTAAGGGAGAAAATTTTAGAACGTAAATGTTCGTTCACTGATTCAAGTTCTACAACTTCTTTTTTTAATTCTTCAAGTTTTTCTCGGTCTTGAAAAAGAGCAAAAATACCATTACGTCCAAAAAATGCATTCACAAACATAAGAATACTTACACCAATCAAAAACCAACAGACGATAACGCTAATGGAAGAACTAGAATTTCTTAAATAACTTCTCAAAGGAGAAACCTCTAAGGCGTGAAAATGTTATCGAATTTTTTTCAAAACTTTCGAAGCGGCTTCGAGTGTAAAATCTAGATCTGATTTTTCATGTGTCACAGACATAAATCCAACTTCGAATTGACTGGGGGCAAAAGCTACTCCCTCTTGGAGCATACCATGAAAAAAACAAGAATATAATTTCAAATCTGAACGTAAAGCTTCGGAGAAATTTTTAACAGTATCTTCTTGAAAATAGAAACCAAACATGGAACCACAACAGGAAGCTGTCAATGGAATATTATTTATCTTTGATAAATCTAAAAGACCATTTACCAGATATTCCACCTTGCTTGATAGAATCCCAGGAAGATCTAACTCATTCATAACTTTAATCGTCTCAATTCCTGCAGCCATAGCTAGAGGGTTCCCAGAAAGTGTTCCAGCTTGATAGACTGCACCAAGAGGAGCAATTTTTTCCATAATTTCTTTCTTTCCGCCATACGCAGCAACAGGTAGTCCTCCGCCGATTACTTTTCCAAGAGTTGTAAGGTCTGGCTCTATCTCAAACAACTGCTGTGCACCCCCTTTTGCAACCCTAAACCCAGTCATAACTTCGTCAAAAATAAGAAGACACCCATATTTAGAGGAAAGTGAACGCAATGCTTCTAAATACTCTTTATCCGGAACAATCAAACCCATATTACCCGCAACAGGTTCAACGATAATACAAGAGATTTTCTCTCCGTGAGAAAAAAAAAGCTCTTCGACAACATTTATGTCATTAAAGGGCAACGAAAAAGTGTTACGTGCATAATCCTTTGGGACTCCCTCACTATCTGGAACTCCAAAAGTGGCTCCTCCGCTTCCAGTCTTTACAAGAAGACCATCTGAATGCCCGTGATAACATCCATCGAATTTTACAATTGCATTACGTCCTGTAAATCCTCTTGCAAGACGAATTGAAGACATCGTCGCTTCCGTCCCAGAATTAACAAATCGGATGAGTTCCATAGAAGGAAAAGAATCCTGCACTAGTTCTGCAAGGGTTGTTTCGAGGACTGTAGGCGCTCCGAAACTTGTCCCTGATTCTATTGTGTCTTTAAGCGAAGATACAACTCTTGGATGCGCATGACCTAAAATTAGCGGCCCCCAAGAGAGAACATAGTCAATGTACTCATTCCCATCAACATCCCAAACACGCGATCCTTTGCCACGTTCAACAAAAAAAGGAGTGCCGCCAACTCCTTTAAAAGCACGAACCGGACTATCTACTCCACCAGGAATTCTCTTTTGTGCAAGTGAAAAGTATTTTTCAGATAGTTCTTTTCGCATCAATTTATGTATCTTCCCACGAAAAGTTCGAGGCGATTAAGAGTTTCTTTAGGAACATATTTTAAGTCTGAAATAATTGAGGTCTTTAATATTTCAGAGAAAGGACTTTTCCCTTCTATTTGAGAAACGGCTTTGCCAATAATCGTTCTTGCAAGTTCTGCGTTCCTCTTTACTAAAGCAACCACAGATTCTACATCTACATCTTCTTCATCTTCATGCCAACAATCATAATCAGTGGAAAGCGCAATCGTCGCATAACTCATCTCCGCTTCGCGTGCAAGTTTCGCTTCAGGCATATTGGTCATTCCTATTATTGAAACACCCCAGTCACGATAACGATAACTTTCCGAACGACTGCTGAATTGAGGACCTTCCATGCATACATATGTTCCACCCTTATGTACATTTGCACCAGATTCCTTGGCAGCGTTTTCAAGTATCGTGGAAAGCTTCGCACAAACTGGATCTGCCATGGAAACATGCGCAACCAGTCCATCTCCAAAGAAAGTGCTTCTTCTTTTTCTGGTAAGATCAATGAACTGGTCTGGAATCACAATATGTCCAGGATGAATTTCCTCCTTCATACTCCCAACTGCGCTTACTGAAATAATCCACTCACAACCTAGCTTTCTAAATCCATAAATATTTGCAAGGAATGGAATTTCACTTGGCATTAATACATGTCCAATACCATGACGTGGCAAAAAAGCAATTCTTTTACCTGAAAGCGTTCCAATTACGAAAGGTGCAGATGGGGAACCAAATGGAGTATCTACAGTAATTTCCTCGACATCCTCAAGTTCTTCCATTTCATATAAACCACTGCCGCCTATTACACCTATCAGAACATCTTTCAAAACTTTTCCTCCATCGTAAAAATTACACTTCTAAAATATTTTTTTCTAAAAGACTCTCTGCAATTTGCACTGCATTAAGAGCAGCACCCTTACGTAGGTTGTCTGAAACTACCCAAAGATTTACAGTATTTGGGACAGAATCATCGTCTCTTATCCTTCCAACGAAGACATCATCTTTCCCTGATATATCTATCGGCATGGGATAAATTAACCTATCAACATCATCAAGAACTTCTATTCCATCCGATCCATTAAGTATCTCTCTTACCTTCTGAGAATCCATATCTTCACAAAATTCAATATTCACTGATTCTGAATGCGCATTATAGACAGGAACGCGAACACATGTAGCACTTAGGGGCAGATCCACAGACTCTAAAATTTTACGAGTCTCATTGATCATTTTTGATTCTTCTTTGGTATTTCCACCCTCCAAAAAAATATCTATTTGAGGCAAACAATTAAATGCTATCTGGTACGGAAAATTCTCAGATGGAGATTCTTCTGATTTCATTTTGGCTCTCACCTGCATTTCAAGTTCATCAATTGCTCTTTGCCCTGCCCCACTTACTGCCTGATACGTACTCACGACAATTCTTTTAATAGGAGAAATTTTGTGGAGCGGATTAAGCACAACAACTAACTGTATTGTGGAACAGTTAGGATTAGCAATGATTTTGCATTCAGAAGTAAGACAATGAGAGTTAATCTCAGGAACTACGAGTGGAATATCAGACTCCATACGGAATGCACTTGAATTATCAATTACTATAGCACCAGACTGGACCGCTATATTTGCAAATTCAAGAGATCTGCTAGCACCAGCAGAGAAAAGAGCAATATCTATATCTTTAAAAGAATCTTGATTTAACTTCTTCACTGTTAAACTTTTACTTCGAAATTCTAAGTTTTTACCCTCGCTTTTCTCGCTAGCATAAAGATGAAGTTGGGCAACTGGGAAGTTGCGCTCTTCCAAAATACGGATCATTTCATTTCCTACTACCCCGGTTGCCCCAACAACAGCAACTTGCAAGCCAGACATATTCAGTCCTCCACGTGATCAAGGATTACAGAACCCATTTCAGAGCAAGAAACCTTTTTCGTTCCAGGAGTATGAATATCAATAGTCCTGTAGCCTTTTCTCAAAGTTTCAGAAACTGCTGTCTCTATAACGTTCGAAATTTCAGGAAGTTTTAAAGCGTAACGACAGAGCATAGCAGTTGACATAATAGCTGCAATTGGATTTGCCTTATCTTCTCCGGCTATGTCAGGGGCTGTTCCATGGACGGGTTCAAACATACCAAAACCACCATCTCCTAAATTCGCAGATGCAAGCATACCTATTGAACCAGTTAACATGGAAGCGGCATCACTTAGGATATCTCCAAACATATTTCCAGTTACGATAACATCAAATTGGAGTGGATCTCGAATTAATTGCATAGAGGCATTATCAACATACATATGAGACAATTCAATTTCAGGGAAATTTTCTCCGACTTCTATTGCAACCTTTCTCCATAACCTACTGTTATATAAGACATTTTCTTTATCCACTGAGCAAAGCTTTTTTTTTCTAACAGAAGCAAGTTCAAATCCAAGCTTCACGATCCTTCTAATTTCGGAAGAGTGATACACCATTGTATCAACAGCCCTTTCTTCGTCAGGAGAAACATCTTCAATATGTTGTGGCTGTCCAAAATAAATTCCACCCACACCTTCACGTAAGACAAGCAAATCAAGTCCTTGTACAATCTCTGGCTTTAAAGAAGAAGAATCCACAAGAGAATCAAACATAACAGCCGGCCTAAGATTTGCGTACAAATCGAGTCCTTTTCGAAGACCAAGTATTGCCTGCTCAGGGCGTTTTGCTCTTTCTAGATTATCCCATTTTGGACCACCAACAGCGCCGAACAAAACCGCATCTGAATCTTTACACAAACGTAGGGTTTCATCCGGTAGTGGATCATCAAATGCGTCTATTGCACCACCACCACATAAGGCCTCTTTAAAATTGAATTTTACGTCAAATAACTTTCCTGAACTCTGAAGAATAGAACCCGCCTCGCGAATAACCTCTTCTCCAATACCATCTCCAGGAAGTAACGCAATATTAAATTCATTCAACTTACATACCTACCTTTCGATTGAGTTAATAAAGGATTCTCTACTTAAAATCATTACAATACGGCAACTCATCGGTTACTTCTCTGGCTTTAGGCAAATTACTCATGAGATTCTGCAACATATCCCAATTCCCATTTAGGAAAGAACTTCTTTGATTTTCCTGGATATCAATCGAAATGCTTGAATCTCCAAAAAAAATCTCTTTTTTCTCGAGATTTAATTCATATAGAATTTCTGGATACTCCAGAGTTTGACTCATTAAGGATTCTAACTCCTCCGCAAGTACTGTTACAACGGGAACTCCAATTGCGAAACAATTTCCGGCAAAAATCTCGGCAAAAGACACTCCAACAAGAGCATCAATTCCAAATCTTTTTAACGCTTGTGGAGCGTGTTCTCTAGAGGATCCAGAACCAAAATTCTTACCGAC
The DNA here is from genome assembly GCA_036231405.1 of Nitrospinota bacterium. GTDB lineage: Bacteria > UBA8248 > UBA8248 > UBA8248 > UBA8248 > UBA3496. Next base: position 245,884 of record JAZAHK010000046.1, on the reverse strand, counting down.
GAATAAAATGTTACCTCCTTTAAATGCAGGATTATCAATTGGGTGATCAGGGGTGTTTTCTCTCTCATCACAAAAGAGAGCCTTTTCTATTCCATCAAAAGTTATTGCTTTTAGAAATCTTGCAGGTGTTATTCTATCAGTATCTATATCATCTCCAGGAAGAGGAACTCCTCTACCTATAATACTAATTATTTTTTCTACTGACATGTTATTACTCCTTAAAAATCTCTTGGATCTGCAATACGACCTTCAATAGCAGAAGCTGCAACAACTGCAGGACTAGCTAGATGAGTTCTACCTCTAGGGCTACCCTGTCGACCAATGAAATTCCTATTAGAAGATGAAATGCTTCTCTCGGAACCTACAAGCTTATCTGGATTCATGCCAAGGCACATGGAACATCCGGCCTCTCTCCATTCTGCACCAGCTTCCTTGAAAATTTCATCTAAACCTTCTTCCTCTGCTTGTTTCTTTACCTTTTGAGATCCCGGGACTACTAACATGCGTACTTTTGAGTTCACTTTACGACCACTAATAATATTTGCTCCTTCTCTCAAATCCGAAATCCGCGAGTTAGTGCAAGAACCGAGAAATGCAACATCTATTTTTGTGTCACGAATCGGAGTTCCAGATTTTAATCCCATGAACTCGTAGCCTTTTTGTGCAGTTTTGACATCTTCACCAGAAAAAATGGATGGATCTGGTAACGTATCAGATAATCCAAGGGATTGTCCTGGATTGATACCCCAAGTAACCATTGGCTGAATTGAATCACCAGAAATTTCATAAATATCGTCATATTCCGCATCGGAATCTGAAGATACTGATTTCCAATAGTTTAATGCATTTTCAAAATCATTACCTTTAGGAGCAAATTCTCGGCCGGACAAGTAGTCAAAGGTCGTCTCATCAGGATTAACATAACCAATCCTAGCTCCACCCTCAATGCTCATATTACAAACTGTCATTCTTCCTTCCATCTCCATGTTATCGAAAACTGTTCCAGCATATTCATAAGCGTGGCCGAGACCACCCTTAATTCCAAGATCATGAATTATTCTCAATATGACATCCTTAGGTAAAACTCCATCTTGCAAATCACCATTTACTTCAATGCGGCGAACCTTTAATCTATTGAGTGAAAGAGTCTGTGAAGCTAAAACATGACCTACCTCTGTTGTTCCTATTCCAAATCCGAGAGCACCCATTGCACCATGGGTACTGGTGTGACTATCTCCACAAGCTATTGTCATTCCTGGCTGACTCAATCCTAATTCTGGTCCTATAACGTGAACTATTCCTTGCATCTCTGAACTCTTATTCAAGAAACGGATGCCAAATTTTTCCACGTTTTTCTCCAGGGACGCCATCATTAACTCAGCTTGTGGATCTTCAAGGGGTCTAAGCAAAGATAATGTAGGAATTATATGGTCAACAGTTGCAATCGTACGTTCTGGAAACGCTACCTCAGCACCTAATTCCTCAAGCATTGCGAAAGCTTGAGGAGTCGTGACTTCATGGATCAGATGAAGACCTATAAAAAGTTGATCCTGACCTGATTCAAGTTTAGACACTGTATGTTTATCCCAAACTTTGTCGTATAGCGTTTTCTCAGACACATCTATCCTCTTCTATTTTTTTTCAGAACAAGAGTTATCCATAGCACTTTTAAGAGATGATATATACTTGGCTGCAGCATCTAATTTATCTTCTCTGTCAGAATTTTGTTCAATCACATCAATCAAAGCACTCCCAACAATAATACCTTCTGCAAACTGAGAAACTTCAGCAGCCTGTTCAGGAGTTTTTATACCAAAACCAACTAAAACAGGTAATTTTTTCTCCTTATTTATTTTTTCAAGAGATAAACTCAAATCTTTGTCTAGAGACTCTCTTGCACCAGTCACACCCATCTGCGCAACATAATATATAAAACCTCCTCCAAACTCATTTACAAGAGATATCCTTTGGTCTGTACTTGTAGGAGCAAGCATAAAAACAAGTTCTATTGGATATTCTTCCATTGACTTAAGTAATTCAACACTTTCCTCAGGTGGAAGATCAGGAACGATCACTGCATCTATCCCTGCCAGTGAAGATTCTTGGACAAAAGTATCAACTCCCATAGCAATAATTGGATTATAATAGGTCATGATAACGAGAGGTAAATCTTTGAATTCTTCTCTTACTTCCGCAATCATTTTTATAACAGATTTAAGATTCGTCCCATCCTCCAAAGCACGCATACTTGCCCGCTGAATTGTAGGTCCATCTGCTAATGGATCACTAAAAGGAACACCAATTTCAAAACCATCTGCACCTGAAGCAGCCAAAGATCTAATTAATGATTTTGTAAATTCAAGATCGGGGTCTCCTGCCGTAATAAAAGGAAACAAGCCAGACCTTTTATTATTTTTTAATTGAGACATACATAATTCTAATCTTCCTGAAGAAAGCAAATTAAAACTCCCTTAAAAATTAAACCAAGTCTTTCAATAATCCTCTTGCCTGATAAACGTCTTTATCCCCACGTCCAGATAAGTTTACGACTATCAATTTTTCAAAATTTTTTGAAGAAACTTCATCCGCTAACTTATCGAGGATTGCAATTGCGTGTGAACTCTCAAAAGCAGGAATAATACCTTCCAGAAGAGATAGCCTTTGGAACGCCTCAAGCGCTTCGCTATCTTTAACAGTAAAATAACGTGCTCTCTTTGAATCTTTGAGAAATGAGTGTTCCGGACCTACTCCTGGGTAATCTAAGCCTGCCGAAACAGAATGAGCAGGAATAATCTGCCCATCTTCATCATAGAGTAAAAACGTTTCACAGCCGTGCAAAACTCCAATTCTGCCTGCAGCAAGAGATGCTCCATGTTCACCAGATTCTAACCCTCTCCCCCCTGCTTCTACGCCAACAAGTTCAACATCTTTATCGTCCAGAAAAGGATAAAAAAGACCAATTGCGTTGCTTCCTCCCCCAACACAAGCAACACAGGAGTCTGGCAATCTTCCCTCCATTTCTAAAATCTGTTTACGAGTTTCTCTCCCAATCACAGATTGAAAATCACGAATCATTTCAGGGAAAGGATGAGGACCCACAACAGAACCAATTATATAGTGTGTCGTCCTTACCGATGCAGTCCAATCACGAAGAGTTTCATTTGTAGCATCTTTTAAAGTCCCACTACCAGACTTTACTGGAATGACAATTGCTCCAAGAAGTTGCATACGAAAGACATTTAGTTCTTGTCTTTCTATATCTTCTTCCCCCATATATATACAACATTCCAATCCATATCTCGCTGCAGCAGTTGCAGTTGCAACACCATGTTGACCTGCACCAGTCTCCGCAATAATACGTTTTTTCCCCAATCTTTTTGCTAAAATAACTTGGGCCATAGTATTATTTATTTTGTGCGCCCCGGTGTGACATAGGTCTTCTCTTTTCAAATACACCTTCAAAGTTTTCAATTCAGCAGAAAGACGTTCTGCAAAGTATAAAGGGGTTGGACGACCTACAAAATCATTTAATAATTGATCAAGTTCTGACTGAAACAAAGGATCTTCTTTTGCATCTTCATATGCAGTCTCTAATTCTTCCAAGGCAGGGATAAGAGTTTCAGGAACAAATCTTCCTCCAAACCTTCCAAAACGACCTTTTGAAATCAATTTCTCATCGCCTGACATAACTATTTTCCTTTACTTAAAGCATCTTTAGCATTCCTGATAAATTTTCTTACAAGTTCAAAATCCTTTCTTCTTGGATGCTCTCTCTCAACCCCACTGCTTACATCCACACCAAAAGGAGAAATTTCCATAACTGCCTCTTTCACATTAGAAGGATTGAGACCTCCAGAAAGAATGACTGATTTTCTCTCAGCAAGATTCCTCGCTAATGACCAGTCAAATTTCTTTCCAGTACCCCCTAGTTTCCCACGTACAAAAGAATCTAAAAGTATAGTACAATTCTGAAATTTTGAGACCATACTGATCGTACTTGAATCTTTTACTCTTAAAGCACGAATCACACGAAATCCTTTATCCAAAAAATACTCGCATTCTTGGGGAGACTCATTCCCGTGGAATTGAATTACTTCTAATCCTAGTTCAGAGGATATTTTTTCCACTCTTCTTCGTTTCTCGTCGGCAAAAACACCAATTTTTTCACGAAACGACCTTAAAGAAAACATTATCTCTTTAGCATATCGCTCTTCTAGAAATCTAGGCGTTCCAGGAACAAAATTAAATCCAAGAGCATCGGCACCAAGTTCAAGAGCCATTTGCGCATCTTCCACATTTGTAATTCCACATATTTTCACATGAACCATACAACCGTCCTTGTTTAAAAATAAAGGTTCAAACTAATGAACTTATACCACACGGGTTTTTAAACGAACAGGAAGAAAATAACGAAGAAAAAAGAATGAAAATCAAGAATCATTTCCGCCTAGATACATCGTATGGACTTGACTACTAGCAATAAGTTGCGTACCCGTACCATCAATTTTATTTCGTCCAAGTTCTAGGGCATATGCTCGATCACATATTTCTAAAGCACGTCTAACATTTTGCTCCACTAAGATAATTGTAAACCCCTCATCTGACAAATCTACTATCTTTTGAAAAACCTCATCCACATATTTAGGACTTAACCCAAGTGAAGGCTCATCCAACATCAACATCTTTGGCTTTGTCATAAGGGATCTGCCAATCGCGAGCATCTGTTGCTCTCCACCACTCATAGTCCCTGCAAGTTGTTTATGACGTTCCTCTAAACGCGGAAAAATCGAAAAAACGTACTTTATAGATTCTTGAATAACTTCCTGATTGTTTATAATAAATGCTCCCATTTCTAAATTTTCTTTGACTGTCATTTTCCCAAAAACTATTCTTCCCTGAGGAACATAACCAAGACCTTTTGAAAGTATTGCTTCAGATTTCAAACCTTTTAAACTTTCACCCCCGAAAAGAACATCGCCATCGGTTACATTCACAAAACCCATAACCGACTTAAGTGATGTTGACTTTCCTGCCCCGTTGGAGCCAATGACTGAAACTACTTCTCCCTCCATGACAAACATAGACACACCGAAGAGAACTTGCATACCCCCTGGATAGGATGCACTTATTTTTTTAATCTCAAGCAAACTATTTTTTTCATGTCGAGTATGAATAAAGTTAATTCCTTGAAAAATAAGAAAAAAAATTCAACTTACTTTTAGTTTGTTGGTTATTTCTAAGAACTAGCATCTTGCGTAATGTCAACAGGGCAATCTTCAATCCAAACTGCACCCTCTTCACCATATTCCTTTTTCCAAATAGGAACAATTTGCTTTATACGATCTATTGAAAATCTACATGCCTTGAACGCAGCATCTCTGTGGGCAGAAGCGGCTAAGATAAACACTGCAATTTCTCCCACTTGCAATGTTCCAACACGATGAACAATCAACAAATCCGAAACTTTATATTTGTTTTTTGCTTCACTAACTGTTTGCAACATTTTTTTTTCAGCCATTTCTTTATATGTGTGGTATTCCAAATGTGTGACTTTTTGACCCCGACTCTCACTTCTAACTATTCCTGTGAAAGAACACAAAGCTCCAAGCGATTTTGATTCGAAAATATTCATCCATTCTGTGATATCTATTGGAGAGTCTACAATTTTACATATCATTTATAGACCTCCACTAATGGGAGGAATGAGTGCTACCTCATCAGAAGAAGAAATAATGGCTCCTTCTCCGACAAATTCCTGATTAATCGAAACTGCTATAGATTCCATACGACCAGAAAATTTAGGAAACTTTTGAGAAAGAATCTCTCTCAAATCCGAAACTTTCGCGGATTCTTTCATCTCAACTTCAATTTCATCTGAACCTGTTACTTCATAAGCCCATGCAAAACACTTTACTTTAACCAACATTCATATCTCCAGTTAATCAAAAAGTTTTTTTCCTTATCTTAGCACAACAAATTCATATAAAAAGATATTCCTGTATAATGAAAAAATGAAAATTTCAAATAATGTAAGCCTGAACGAGAAAATTTTAACTAAGTTAGCATTAGGACCAATGCCCTTTTACGATTTTATGGAAATAGCTTTGTATGACCCTCTAGGAGGATTTTATTGCAAAGAACATAGTCAGTTTGGAAAGGAAGGCGCATTCATTACTAGTCATTACCACGCGAAATGGCTTGGTGCAATCATTGCAAATCAGATAAAAATTATTTTTAAAAAAATGATGAGCCCCGATGATTTTAAAATTATAGAATATGGTCCTGGAGAAGGATTTTTGGCCCACGATATTCTCAAAACTCTAGAATCAGATAAAATTCCCATTGACTTTTTTTTAATAGAAAAAAGTAACCATTTAGTTAAAAAAAGCAAAGACCTTTTGTCTAGCTTCGAACACGATATATCTTTTGTCAAAACCCCTCCTGAAAATTTTGAAGGAATCATCTTAGCTCATGAATTTATAGATGCTCTCCCTTTTCATATTTTACAAAAAACGGAAAATGGATTTGAGGAAAAACATATTGTCTTAGAATCTAATAAACTAAAATATGAACTCGGCCCTGTTTCAAAACCTTCACTCATTGAATATTCAAAAGAAATCGATTCTTATCTTCGTTTAGGACAAACTTTTGAGGTTTGTCTGGACGCTGAATTTTGGATTGAACAAATTTCCAAAAAACTAAAAAAAGGTGCTGTTCTGATTTTTGATTACGGATTTTCAAATAAAGTTATCTTTGACCAAACAAGATTTTCTGGAACTGCTAGAAGTTTTAGAAAACATACCGTTTCAGAAGTAAATTTAGAAAATATTGGAGAATCCGACATCACAGCAGACGTGAATTTTTCATATATAGTCAAATCCGCTGAAAAGTTTGGTTTCACCCTAGGTGGATTTACAGATCAAACTCATTTTTGTATTGGCGGAAGAATAGCAGAACTCATCCATGAAGAAAATATCTTCAATTCTGAAATGAATCGTAAAGGGATTATGGGATTAGTCAATCCTACAGGACTAGGAAGCGGAATTAAGGTTTTACTTCTAAGCAAAGGATTAGACCTAACAGGTCTTGACGCATTTTCTATGAAACCAGACGACAGGGCGTCTCTAAATACTTTAAGAGACTAAGGAACACGAAAAGGTCGGACTGCATGTAGTTCAAGTTGTATCTTAGTTTTTCCCCTCCATTTATTGAATCCAACCGAAAATGCAATTTCTATTTTCTCATTCTCTAAATCGAATTTTTCAGATAAGAACCCGAGTCCAAAGCCTATGGAATTTATTCTCCCCTCACCTACTTGAAAGTCCAACTTTAAATGTTCTCGATTTGGTCCAACTAGGATAGGACATCCTATTATAGAAAGAGGACCACTCACAAAAATAGGCTTTTCGTTCTCAGCACCAAATGGGGACAATCTCTCAACTTCTTGAACGAAAGTTTCATCAATTTCGGTCAAGTCAACTTTTTCATCAACCCAAAAAATAGATTTCTCTTTGGAAGGAAGTCTTAAACTTTTCAAAACATCATTAAACGATTTACGAAATGAATCAATTTTATCTGGTTTTATGGTAAGCCCAGCAGCACCTTTATGACCTCCAAATTGTAGTAATGAATCGGAACATCGGGAGAGGACATTATAAACATCAATTCCTTCTACACTTCTAACGGAACCCTTAGCCTTTGAATCGTCAACATGGATAACAGCTGCCGGTTTTTCGAAGAATTCTACAATATTGGAAGCAACTATTCCTAATACACCTGGATGCCATTTTTCACTAGATAAAACTATCCCATACTCCACAGATTCTTGTTCAGAAGATTCTACCTCCAAGAAAGCATCCTCGATTGCTTGATCTTGATGTTTCCTTCTCTGACGATTCCACTCTTCAATTTTTTCTGCTTTCGATCTAGCTTTAGGTAAATCATCACAGGTCAATAGTTCTACGGCTGCTCTTGCATTGCCCACTCTACCAGTAGAATTTATTCTAGGTGCGATTGAAAAAGAAACATCTCTTGATGAGATCAGACTTGATTTCAAGTTGGCGGCAGATTGCAAAGCCTTGATGCCTGTTCTTCTTAGATCTTTACTAGACGAACCTTCTTGAGAACCATCAAAAGAAAGTAATTCCAACCCAGTCTTTACAAAAAAACGATTCTCATCTACTAGAGGAACCAAATCAGCAATCGTTCCAAGTGCTACAAGATCAAGATAGTTTTTCAAGTTTGGTAAATTTTTAATGAAAGACAGTTCATGCAATCTACGTCGGATTGCTACTGCCAACTTGAATGCGATCCCAACACCACTTAATCCTTTAAAGGGATATTCGCATTCAGATTGACCAGGAGATACTACGGAAAAACATTTTGGCAGTTTATCAGAAGATCTATGATGATCTGTAATTATAAGATCAACACCTATTTTCTCGGTCTCTTCTGCTACCTCGTGTGCACTAATTCCACAATCAACGGTAACAATTGTCATACATCCTTTTGAGGACAATTGTTTTATTCCCTTCATAAATAAACCATATCCTTCTTCAAAGCGGCTAGGGATATAGTAATGAGCATCAATGCCCAGTGAAGAGAAGAAGCCATATAAAAGTGTAGTGGAAGAGATCCCGTCAACATCAAAATCACCATAAATTCCGATAGATTTCTTTTTTTGTAAGCTATCCACAAGATGATCTACTGCTTTCTTCATTCCTTTCATTAAGAATGGATCATGCATATCTTTAATTGTCGTGCATAAAAATTTTTCTGCATGTTCAGGATCAATTATATTTCTTATAACTAGAAGTCTCGCTAAAAACTTTGGGATATCTAAGGCATTTCTCAAACTTTCAACTATACCTTCATCGGCATATCGGATTGTCCAATCACTTTGAAAGTTATTTTTTAAAGCTTCAACATTCTTCAATCTATAGTTCTTTCAATAAAGAATTTCATTTTTCATCATAATCGTGGTTTATTAGTCCTATGCCAAGCATTGAAATTATTTTTTATTATCGCTTGAGAAAACTTTCCTCGATTTTTCATATTCAAAACGATACTTCTAGTTTTTTTGTGAAGTGACCTATCAAACAATTGCAAATATTTCGTTATTTTTCGAACCAATCTCTTTGAACTACACGAATTGCTATTAATCAAAAGAGAAAACGCAAGAACTTCCCCATTTTTTGAAAAAACATATCCACTGAGTGAACTAACTCCGTTTAAATATCCAGTTTTCGCTCTAACACGATATTCATCCTTCATCAATCTCCTGCGTTTTCTTAAAGTTCCATCAATCCCGTAAATAGGCAAAGAAGAAAGAAAATCAGAGGAGAAACGATGATCATGATAACCATTAGCTAAGAGCTTAACCATCGCATAAGGCGTAATACGATTCATCCTACTAAGCCCAGATCCATCGTAAATTTCAAAAGACTTCCTAGGAATACCTATAGACAATAGATACTTTGTTATCGCTCTTAATCCTTTTTTTGAAGTACCTGGCATACCAAACAACTCTGCTCCTAAAGTTTTCAGAATTTGCTCTGAAATAAAATTGTTGCTCCACTTGTTCATCAATCTAATAACAGAGGAAAGGTTCTTCGAAGAATGTCGAACTATCAAGTTTGCCCTTTTTGGAGTTAATCCAACCTTTATCCCACCGGTTAAAGAAATTGAGTTCTCCCTGAGCAAAGAGGAAAAAACTCCGGCAGTATAAAAAGATGGATTTTTGACAGGTAATCGCTTATATACGATTTTTCCTTTGTAGGGCACTTTCCCCTGGATTAGGAAAACATCTTTCCTTTTTTTTGCAAAGATTCTCTGAAAAGTTAACTTTGATCTCAAGATAGAGTTATCTTTTTCAATTCTCGATTTTATTCTGAGCATATCAGAAACTGGATCCATCCTTACTCGTAAAGCACCAATGGTTCTCCCCTTTCCAGGGTCGACACTTATCAAGACTGAGTTAAAATTCAAGGAAAGTGCACTACTAGGAACCTTATAAGTTCTTAAATTTTTGTTTTTTTTCCAACCGATACCAAATCTCTTCTTATCAAAAAAACTCTCGTCTACTACAAGATTCCCTATAATTTTTCTAACACCCAGCAACTTAAATTTATTCACTAATTCTTTAATATTTTCTTGAAGAAAAATGGGATCTCCGTACCCTTTCAAAAAAATATTACCCTTAACCACTCCACTTACTAAGGGAGAAAGAGAATATATATCTGTGACAAAAATATATTCAGGTCTAAGGTAATATAGGCCTGTTAATGAGGTAATCAACTTAATGTTAGATGCTGGGATTCTTTTTCTGTGAGCAAGATAAGAATATAGGGTGTCTCCCACTGTGAGAGATTGTACAATAAATCCAAGTTTTTTAGTCCTTTTACAGTTTCTTTTTATAGACTTATTTAAAAGCCTTTTTAGAACTGAAAGTGTCTTAATTCCACTGTTCACTCGAACATTATTTTTTTTCGAAAAAGCAGTAGATGTATTGAGAGACAAAAAAAGAAAAAATAAAAAACACATATATATAAGACGCAAATTCAGGGGGGAAAATCTCCTCAACTTAGACCTCCTTCCCCAGATTTTACAATAGCGCTAAAATCTGTATCAACAGTTTCACTGTGGGCCTATCCGTATAATCTTTTCCTACTTTACGGTACCTAATGAAACCTTTTTTATCTATCACAAAAACAGCAGGTCTCGAGATACCTTCATCTGGGTGAAGAACACCAAACAAACGAACCACTTTTCGATCTACGTCCGAAACAATATGAAACTTTATCCCTAGTTCACTTATCGAACGATTTACTTCGTCGTTACCATCAGTACTTATTGCAATGAGTTTAGAATTTTTGTTTTCGAGTTCAGAAAAACTCTGTTGCAACTCTACAAGTTGCTTCTGACAATGACCTCAGAAATGACCTCTATAAAAGACAATCGTAAGATTCTTTTTTTTGAAATATTTTTTTGAACTAAAGTCCCCAACTTCAAAAATGGGAGCTTTATCTCCCACCTTAAGGGTTCTGGATGTCGTCTGCTCAGCAAATAGAAAATTGAAATGGAAAAATACCGTCAGCAAACATATCGAGCACATAAATTGCTTGGAAAAAATTAGCCTAATCCTAGAACATATAAGCATTGGTCACTCCGCAGCTATAAAAAAACAATAATAATCCTTATCAGTCACACCCTGCAATCGTCAAAACAATTCTATTGACGTTGAGTATAACATATGACAAATTCGTTCTTGGTTCTTTCTGCCCTTCTTTTAAGAGTGATTCCTAATTGAGATTTTCAAATAGCATTTTCAAAATACTCTTTTTGGCGGCAATAATTTCATCTATGCTATTAAGTTGTAACAAGGGGAAACATTCCAGCAAAGACCAAATAGTAGTCGCCTTAGATTCGAACCCAACACAATTAGACCCAAGGTTATCGCAAGACTCTGTCTCAAATCAAATTCAAAGGTTCCTCTTCAATCCGTTGCTTTCCTTCGATCGTGATGGAAAAATCGAGATGGTACTTGCTGAAAGATGGGAGCACCCAGACCCACTCACTCACACAATTACAATTAAAGAAAATGTACTTTTTCATAATGGGAAGGAATTAACATCTGAAGATATTAAGTATACATATGAATCTTTAAGGGACCCCCTTTTCGCTTCTCCCAAATCTTCGATGCTTAAGGATCTAAAAGAAATACAACTTAATTCAAAATATAAAATAACTTTTAAACTTAAGAGACCATCGGCTTCATTTGCTGAATGCCTTATGATAGGAATAGTTCCAAAATCTGCATCAAAAGACTTTCAACAAAAACCTATTGGAACAGGCCCTTTTAGATTCTCGCATTACAGAAACGATGAAACTTTGGAACTAGTTGCTTTTAAAAACTACTTTCAAAAAACAGTTGCCTTTAAGAAATTAATTTTCAAAATCATCCCTGAAGAAACAATCCGCATTTTGGAATTGGAAAGTGGAGGGGTCGACTTCATTCAGAACGGTTTCTCTCCAGATATTTTACCAAGGCTACAAAAAAATCCGAATCTTCGAATTTTAAAGAGATTAGGGACAAATTTTTCATACATAGGATTTAATTTGGAAGACCCAATCCTTTCAAACCACCTTGTAAGGAAAGCCATCGCTTATGCTATAAACAAAAAACCCATAACTAAACATATTTTAAAAGATCTTGTTTTACCATCAAATAGTCTGCTACCAGTCACTCACTGGGCACATGCTCCAAATTTAGAGAAATACGAACATAGTTTACTGTATGCGAATGAATTACTAGATAAAGCAGGATATAAAGACCCTGACGGAAAAGGGCCTCTCCCCAGATTTACCTTAACTTTCAAAACATCTCAAAATGAACTCCGACTTCGTATTGCAACTGTCTTGGCAGATCAGTTGGCCTCTGTAGGTATAAAAATACGATTAAGATCCTATGAATGGGGAACTTTTTTTAGCGATATAAGAAAAGGAAATTTTCAGATTTATTCCCTTACTTGGGTGGGAGTATCCGATCCTGACATATACCGATTTATCTTCCACAGTAAATTTATTCCTCCCAAAGGACTAAATCGGGGAAAATATAAAAACCCTATCGTCGATAAATTATTGGAAAATGCAAGCTCAAATAGTAATAAAAAATACAGGAAAGAAAATTACCGCAAGGTACAAGAGATACTTGCAAATGACCTTCCCTATATCAATTTGTGGCACGGCATAAATGTTGCAGTCTTTCATCGAAGAATAAGAGGTTACAAGGTCTATCAAAATGAAGACCTTATATCTCTTTCAAAGATAAAAATAAAAATTAAACCTTAAAATAAATATAAGACGGGCAAAAATTGCGAAACCTCATATTAAAAAGATTAATACTACTGCTCCCAATTATTTGGGGCGTCGCGACTATAGTATTTATTATTACGCATATTATTCCTGGGGATCCTATAGATTTGATTTTGGGAGAAACAGCGAGACCAAGTCATCGGGAAGAACTAAGAAAAGCGATGGGATTAGATAAACCAATACACCAACAGTATTTTTCCTATATGAAGGAACTTCTTAAGGGCAACTTAGGAGAGTCTATCCATAGGAAAGAAAAAGTTTCATCTCTTATAGTAAAAAAGGCTAAAGCCTCTTTTGAACTCGCATTTGCTTCAATAATTGTAGCCATGCTTATCGCATTTCCGTTAGGAATCGCTTCTGCAAGAAGTCCAGGAAGTTGGATAGATTTAACAGCAAGTGTAATCGCGGTTATCGGTGGTAGTGTACCGGTGTTCTGGCTAGGACCAATTTTGATAATTTGCTTTTCAATAGGTACTGGGTGGTTCCCTGTCTCAGGGAGAACTGGAATTGAAAGTATTATCTTGCCTGCATTGACTTTAGGAGCATCTTTATCAGCCGTTCTAATGAGAATGATCCGATCAAGTTTTTTAGAAATTCTCCCTCAAGAATTTCTTGCAACTGCAAAAGCGAAAGGTCTGTCAGAAAGAAGAGTGATCTTTATCCATGCAATGAGAAACGCATGCTTACCAATTGTTACAATTTTGAGTTTACAACTTGGGGCACTTTTGACAGGAACAATTATAACAGAGACCGTTTTTGCCTGGCCTGGCGTTGGGAGACTCATTATTCAATCAATAGCAGCCAGGGACTATCAACTTGTTCAAGGATGCGTACTTTTTATCGCTACTGTTTACATACTTACAAACCTTCTAGCAGACATACTATACGGATTATTAGATCCAAGAATAAGGATTGAGCAAAATGTTTAAGAAGGTTAATTTCAATATTGGCTTTATAATTATCCTCCTTCTCTTACTCGCAACAACTTTTGCTTCTTTTATTTCAAACTCTGATCCATACCACATTGAACTTTCAAAAGGGTTAGCTAAACCAGAATGGGGACATCTTTTTGGGTTTGACAAACTTGGCAGAGATATTTTATCTCGTGCGTTAGCAGGCGCAAGAATTTCACTTCTTGTAGGATTTTCAGTTGTTATAGTCTCCGTAATAATTGGAACCCTTGTGGGTGCTATAGCCGGCTACGCAGGGGGTGTCATGGATGAAGTTATAATGAGAATCACTGATATTTTTCTAGCATTTCCGGGCATTCTCCTGGCTATAGGGCTAATGTCAGTTCTTAAGCCCAGTGTTTTTAATATAATAATAGCTCTTTCTGCATTTGGGTGGGTTGGATATGCACGACTTGTTAGATCTCAGATTTTGAGCCTCAAAGAAAGAGATTTCGTAGTTGCTGCAGTGGCGCAAGGATCAACAAACGGGAGAATTTTTAAAAATCACCTTCTAACAAATATAATATCCTCGATCATAATTGAGGCAAGCTTTGGGGTAGCAGGGAATATATTAGCAGAGGCAGGACTTTCTTTCCTAGGGTTAGGAATTCAACCACCACATGCGAGTTGGGGCTCTATGATTGCTGAGGGAAGAAATTTCTTGCTTGTAGCTCCTCATCTTACATTGTATCCAGGTCTTCTAATTGCGTTTACAGTAATGGGATTAAATCTCATGGGAGATGGCATTAGGGATTTTTTGGACCCTAATCAGTAAAGATAGAAAAAATACCAACTTCTATCTTTATTCTTTTGCTTATGTTTTTTATTGATCTTCTTCTCTTTTGGAAGTTTGGTTTTCTCTTTAAATTCTTTTTCAGAAGGTATTTTACTAAAAATTTTTCCATGAGGAATATTTGTAAAACGTTTTTCTCTAGAGAAAATATTTTCAAGTTCTAAGTCATGACACTGCAAACATCTACTACTCTTCCTTAGTAAAGAAAAGTCCTGATACTTCTTATTCATTTTCACAATGTGTAATTCTGGAACAAAATCTGAGTGTAGGTGACAACTTTGACAATGGTTAGACACAGCAACATTTTCGTCCATAGACTTTAACTTCCCTTTTAATGCCTTCTCAATTGGACTTCTAGAACAGGAAAGGATCAATGTCATGAAGGGAATAAATAATAGAATCAATAAAATTTTCTTTTTCACATTCAAATCCTAAAAGTTGGACCTAAAATTCTTTGCCAGACACTTCTGATCTCAAATACGTTTCAATGTCTTCTAATTTAGAACCAGGAGAAAAAATTTTACCTATTCCATTTTTTTCCAAAACGGCAATATCTTCCTTGGGAATTGTACCACCACCAAAAAGTAAAACATCACTCATTCCCTTTCCATTCAAAAGTTCCCTTATAATTGGGAAAAGGTGATTATGAGCACCGGAAAGAATCGACAAACCCACCGCAGCAACATCTTCTTGAATAGCAGTGGCGACTATTTGTTCAGGAGTCTGCCTGAGACCTGTGTAAATTACTTCCATCCCAGCATCTCTGAGATGTCTCGCAATAATTTTTGCCCCTCGGTCATGTCCATCTAAGCCGGGTTTAGCTATCAAAACCCGAATTACTTCTTCTCTCATCGAATGGCCTAACCCTATTTTTTTAGAAAATTTCACTCCAAATCTAACACTTTCAACAATGATGACAAAAAAGAAAAATAAAAGAAAGAGTTCTTGGAAGACTAAAAATTAACACTACCTTATAGTTATTGAAAGATAACACTTATTACGATACCTTGGGAAAGGTTTTTCATTGCTTCCAAAATAAAAGTGAATTCACCTTTCATAAAACTGGGAACTAAAACGATGGAATTTACTAGAGAGATTTATTGGAACGTTTATTTTGGAAAGTTAGTTTACGTACTAGCACTTTTAGCACTATTTTTTATGTTCTGGGGGATTTGGAAAAGAATTAGATTATGGCGCTTAGGTCATAGCGAAATGAGAACAGACCAAATGCCAAGAAGGATTTACGGTCTATTTAGCGAAGTTTTCACTCACAAGAAACAGTTAAGAGACACCTATCCTGGATTAATGCACCTATTTATTTTTTACGGATTTTTTGTACAACTGATCGCAACTACAATAATTGCTATCCAGGAGTGGAGTGGCATACATTTCCTTAAGGGTAATTTTTATCTCTGGTATTCTTTAATCAGTGACAGCTTTGGCATTATAGGAATCATCGGTCTCGGGATGGCATTATGGAGAAGACTAGTCATACGACCTAATAGGATGAATTCGATTGCAGATGATTATATAGCAATAGGTCTTCTGCTACTCATTTTTATTCAAGGTTTTGTTGTAGAAGGATTAAGAATTGCAATTACAGAGTTAAACCAGAAACCAGACCTAGCGCTTTGGTCACCAGGAGGTTATGTTTTAGCTTTAGCTTTTCAGCATATAAATACTCAGAATTTGTTATCTTTACATCGTTTTAATTGGTGGTTTCACGCAATCACTGCATTTATTTTTATAGGTTATATGGGTTTTGGAAAGTTTAATCATATTTGGTATGGAATTTTGAATATAACTTTTAGAAATCTAAATCCTAGCGGAAAACTCGAATTCGTCGATATTGAAGCAGCGATGGAAAATAACCCAGATGATATTGAAAACCTAGGAGTTGAAAAAATAGACCAATATTCGTGGAAAGGTCTGCTGGATTTAGATGCTTGTACAAATTGTGGTCGTTGTCAGGATGTCTGTCCTGCATATGGAAGTGGTGTGCCACTGAGTCCTAGAAAACTGATACAAGACATGAAAATGCATCTATCAGAGACCGGACTTTCGAAATTTTCCAAGAAAAAAAGTCAAGACGAAGAAAAATTATTTGGAGAAAAAGAAAACGCAGCGGTGCTGGAAGAGGAACTATGGGGCTGCAGGACATGTGGCGCCTGTCAAGAGGAATGTCCAGTGTATATCGAACACATCCCTAAGATGGTTGATATGAGACGCCATTTGGTGATGATGGAATCTAAGACCCCAGAAAATACCAGACAATTTTTAAAATCGATAGAAGAAAGAATGCATCCTTGGGTTGGTGCTCAGCATAACCGCGAAGAGTGGTACGAAGGTCTAGATGTTAAAGTTCTTTCAAAAGATGTAAATGCTGAGTATCTTTACTGGGTTGGATGTACCGGATCTATGATAGATAGAAATATCCTAGTTACAAAAGCTATGGTGAAGATTTTACAAGCAGCCGGAGTTGATTTTGGAATCTTAGGGGCTGAAGAAGTATGCACAGGAGATCCAGCTCGGAGAGCCGGTGGTGAATTTACTTTTCAAATGTGTGCCAAAAAGAATATCGAGACATTAAATGAGTATGGAGTAAAAAAAATTATTACCACGTGTCCACATTGTTTCAATACCTATAAAAACGAATATCCAGATTTTAATGGTAATTATGAAGTAGTGCACCATACGGAACTAATAAGTAGACTTATTAAAGAAGGAAAATTAACTTTAAAGAAATCTCTGTCCAACGTTACTTACCATGATCCGTGTTATCTAGGAAGACATAATAAAATTTATTCCCAACCGAGGGATGTTCTGAAAACGATCACTTCTAAAAATGGTTTTATTGAACTTGAAAATACCAAGTCGAGATCTCTCTGCTGTGGCGCAGGGGGTGGTTATGCTTGGATGGATGATGAACCAGAAAAAAGAATCAATCACACGCGACTAGAACAAGTAAAGGATTGTGGCGCAAAAACGGCAGCAGTTTCCTGTCCATTCTGTATGCAAATGTTCGACGATGCACTAAAAACTATTGACCCAGAAAAGAATATAAGAGCTGTTGATATAGCTGAACTAGTTGCGGAAGCATTAGAATAATCAAACTGAGATTTATATCAAAATTCTACATATTTGATTAAAAAGGAAACTTACAAATGAGCGAACTTACTAAAGTACTAAATGAATCTGAATTATTAGATAATTTGAGAAAAATTAGAGAGGGAAAAGATTCCGGATATTCTGCATTTTATTCAAGCCAATTAGGCGGTATTGTAAAGGAAGATTCCTTGATGGTTATTCCTTTTGACGATCACATGGTTCATAGAGGACATGGAATTTTTGACACCGCTGCCATTGTGAATGGCAAAGTTTATGACCTTCACGCTCACCTAGACCGTTTTTTGATTTCTGCTCAAAATTCAAAACTTGAATTGCCATTTTCAAAAGAAGAAATGAAGAAAATAATTTTAGAAACTACTGCTAGTTCAAACAGGAGGGACGGATCAATCAGATACTGGATTTCATCAGGAACAGGCAACCTTGGACTCATTCCTCCTGAAGAAGCCCAACCCGCATTCTTCGTAATGATTTTTGGAGGACTTGATTACCCAGAAAGATACTATAGTGAGGGGATGAAAGTCATAACAACTTCTTATCCCATCAAACCCACTCTTTATGCGGTTACGAAAAGCACAAATTATTTACCCAACACTTTGATGCAATTGGAAGCAAAAGAAAAAGGATTTGACAATGGAATTTTCATAGACTCTAACGGACATGTAGGAGAGGGATCTAACATGAATACGGCTTTTGTAAGCCAAGATAAAAAATTAATACACCCCAGATTCGAGAACATTCTGTCAGGTTGCACCGCTAAACGTTTATTAGAATTAGCAGAATTGCTAAAAGAAAAAGGGATAATTAAGGATATAAACATTTGCGATATTACTGTTCAAGAAGCAAGAGAATCGAAAGAAATGATGTTCATAGGTAGTTCTATTGGTGTAGCTCCTATTGTAGAATGGGACGGTCAAAAAATAGGAGATGGAAATCCAGGCCCAGTCGCAGCTGAACTGAAAAAATTATTGTCAGAAGACATGATGAGTTCCAAAGATCGTCTAATTGAAGTTAAGTACTCTTAGCTTAGCGCTGCGAACATCAAACCTTCAGATAGTGTAGGGTGAGAGTGAATCATCATTCCAAGCTCTGTGGTATTGAGACCTCCTCTCATTGCGGCAACTCCTTCATGCACTAAATCTGCTGCATGAGAGCCAATAATATGTACTCCTAGGATTGAATTGTCGTCTTCTCTACTAATGATTTTCACAAACCCTTCTAGAGTTCTATCCGCATGGGCTTTTCCTAGTCCCCTAATGTCAAAACGGCCAACTTTGACTTTATTTCCTTGTGATACGGCTTCTTTTTCAGACAATCCTACCGAACCTATTTCAGGGTGCGTGAAAATTCCACTTGGAACTAAAGAATAATCCATCTTTGCAGAAATTCCAGAAATATTTTCCGAAACTATAAATCCCTCATAACTTGCAACATGTGCAAGCATAATCTTGCCAGTAACATCTCCCGCTACATAAATATTTTCTATATTTGTCTTCATATTTTCGTTACATACAATAAATCCATCATCTCCAGTCTTTACACCTATTTTTTCCAAACCAATACCCTCAGAATTTGGAGATCTTCCGACCGCTATAAGAACTTTATCGACTTCAAGTTCTTCTTCAGATTTAAAGCGAACTAAAACTTTACCACCTACGAACTTAATATCAGTAACAAACTCTTTTGTGTGCACTTTAATCTTTTGTTTTTTAAACTCACGTTCTAAAAATTTTGAAACATCATTATCAAGATTATGGATTAGACTTTCCAGACTTTCAGTTAAATGTACATCCGATCCGATTTCATTATAAAAGCAGGCTAACTCACAACCTATATACCCACCCCCTACCACTAAAAGACGCTTTGGAATCGCTTCTAAATTTACAGCCTGATCACTAGTGATAATCTTATCCCCATCCAAGGGAAAAATGGGCAAAGTCTTTGGTCTTGATCCAGTCGCAATCAAAATATTTTTAGCGTTAATTTTAATAGATGAACCATTCATGGTCTTCACTCTCACAATGCCAACATCTTCAATTTCTCCGAATCCTTGTACGAATTCCACTTCATGCTTTTTAAAAAGGTTAAAAATACCCCTCTCTAGATTACCCACTATTTTATTTTTCTGAGAAACCATTAGCTGTAGATCTGGAGAAATATTTTCTTGCAAAGAAATTCCATAATCATTGGATCTCTTTAGATCCCTATACAAATTTGCAGATGAAATTAGACTTTTGCTAGGAATACATCCTAAGTGTAAACATGTACCGCCGAGCGATTCTTTATCAATGACAATACATCTCTTATTTTTCTTTGATAATTCTAGGGCTGCATTATAACCAGCTGGACCTCCCCCAATTACCACTAGATCATATATGTCCATAAAATCTCCATAATCTTCGATTATTACAAAAGATTTTAAAATATAAAATGAATATAACTATAGATATAAAAATAATCAAAAGTCTAAATGAGATTTTAACTCAAAAACACAATATCTGGGGATATTTTGTGGAAAAAGTGCATTATATTGTGGATAAGTCAAATTTTCTATTGACACTATAAAAAGGAATATTTTAGTATGCGTACTTGCCCATTGGGTTTTATTTTTTATTTTTTCCTTTCTGTTAAGGTACTTTGTGTTTATTTTTAATATTCAATTGAATTCCTTTCATATTAGTCCTTCAGAAAAGTTATCCGGAGCATGCAATGAAGTTTAAACGAAGATTTACCCACGAAGATCAAGACTTTTATTCGGAAATCAATTTTATTCCGAGAACATCAAGAATAACCAATCCAGACGGATCTTTAGTTTTTGAAGCTAAAGATATTATGGTCCCTGAAAATTGGTCCCAAGTGGCCTTAGATATTTTAGCGCAAAAATATTTTCGTAAAGCTGGTGTTCCAGTTCACACAAAAAAAATAAAAGAAAAAGGAACTCCTGAGTGGCTACTCAGATCGATTCCAGATGAAAGAAGTATGGAAGGATTAAAAGAAAATGAACGATTCGTGTCAGAGAACGATTCCAGGCAGGTTTTTCATCGCCTAGCAGGTTGTTGGACCTATTGGGGTTGGAAGCACAACTATTTTGATACTGAGAAGGACGCAAGAATCTTTTACGAAGAATTGTCTTTTATACTTGCATCACAGATGACCGCACCAAATTCCCCTCAATGGTTTAATACCGGCTTACATTGGGCTTACGGGATCACTGGACCTGCTCAAGGACACTCTTTTTGCTGTCCTGATACAGGAGAGTTAAAAAAATCTACAAATGCTTATGAACATCCACAACCCCACGCCTGCTTTATTCAATCGGTTAATGACGACCTAGTAAATCAAGGTGGGATAATGGACTTGTGGACCAGGGAAGCCCGTATTTTCAAATACGGTTCTGGAACTGGTTCAAATTTCTCAAACATTCGTGGAGCAGGAGAATCTCTCTCTGGAGGAGGACAAAGCTCGGGGTTAATGAGTTTTCTGAAAATTGGTGACCGTTCAGCTGGAGCGATAAAGTCAGGCGGCACAACTCGTAGAGCAGCGAAAATGGTTACTTTGGATATTGATCATCCTGATATTCGAGAGTTTATTAACTGGAAAGTTAAGGAGGAACAAAAAGTTGCTGCTCTCGTTTCTGGAAGTAGGCATTGTAATCATCATATGAATGCAATTATCGATGCATGTAATAAGGAAAAACATCCTGAACTGAATGAAGACCTCCATATCCCCGAAAAAAATCCTGATCTTGCGAATGCTATCGCTGATGCAATGAAAGCTTCTGTTCCCTCAAATTATATTCAAAGAGCGGTTCAATTATCAAAACAAGGATACGAGAATATTGATTTTGATGAACTAGATACTAACTGGGAAGGCGATGGATACAATACTGTCTCTGGACAGAACTCTAATAATTCCGTTCGAGTAACTGACAAATTTATGAAAGCAGTAGAAAAAAAATCTTCGTGGGATTTACTAAACCGTACAAACGAAGAAGTTTCTGAAACTGTTGAAGCAACAGACCTATGGGAAGATATAGGTTATGCAGCTTGGTGTTGTGCAGATCCAGGGATTCAGTTTGATACAACTATTAATGATTGGCATACCTGCTCCAACGATGGAAAGATAAACGGTTCTAACCCATGTTCCGAATATATGTTCTTAGACGATACGGCTTGTAATTTAGCGTCTATGAATTTGATGAAGTTTCTAGACGTTGAGAAAGGAGTTTTTAAAGTAGACGACTACGAGCATGTAGTTAGGTTATGGACTTTAGTGCTTGAAATTTCTGTCCTAATGGCTCAGTTCCCTAGTTCTGAAATTGCACAAAGATCTTATGATTACAGAACCCTAGGTCTAGGATATGCGAACTTGGGAACCCTGCTAATGGTAATGGGGATCCCTTATGATTCTACTGAGGCTCATGCATGGTGCTCCTCCATTACTTCTATTATGACCGGTTGTTCTTATGCAACAAGTGCTGAAATTGCAGGCGAACTGGGTCCATTTAGTAGATATGAACACAATAAAAATAATATGTTACGTGTTGTTAGAAACCATAGAAGAGTAGCCTATAATTCTCCAAAAAATGAATACGAAAATCTATCAATAAAACCAAGAGGCATTGACCCTAAAATATGTCCAGATTATCTACTGAAGGCCGCACAAAATTCTTGGGACAATGCTTTGAAATTAGGAGAGAAAAACGGATACCGTAATGCCCAAGTTACTGTTATAGCGCCAACTGGAACAATAGGCTTAGTGATGGATTGCGACACTACAGGAATTGAACCAGATTTTGCTCTTGTAAAATTCAAGAAATTGGCAGGTGGTGGTTATTTTAAAATAATAAATCAATCGGTACCGCTTGCTTTAAGAAGACTGGGTTATTCAGAAAACAAGACAAAAGAAATTGTGGCCCACTGTAGAGGAAGGGGTACGATAACAAATGCTCCACATATAAACCCTGATTCTTTAAAAGAGAAAGGGTTCACAGACAAAGAAATACAGAAAGTAGAATCCGATCTTGAGGGTGCATTTGAAATACAATTTGCATTTAACAAGTATTCCTTAGGAGAAGATTTTTGTAGAGAAAATCTGAAATTAAAAGACGAGCAATTAGAGAATTGGGACACAAATCTTCTGGAACTAATCGGATTCACGAAAGAACAAATACAGGAAGCAAACGATTACGTGTGCGGAAAAATGACTATAGAAAATGCTCCTCACCTTAAAGATAAACATTTGCCAGTTTTTGATTGTGCAAATAAGTGTGGTAAAGACGGACACCGTTTTATCCCACCCGCTGCCCATGTGGAAATGATGGCCTCTGCACAACCGTTCATTTCAGGTGCAATAAGTAAGACCATTAATATGCCCACAGAAAGTACTGTTTCTGAAATACAAGATATTTACAAAGATTCTTGGAAATTAATGACAAAAGCGATAGCTATTTACCGTGATGGGTCTAAATTGAGTCAGCCTCTTTCTGCGCAATCAGAAACTGAACTTCTTCAAGGGACTGAATCTTTAGAAAGTACTCCCACCTTATTAGCACGACAAATTATTAAAAGGTACGTGTACCAGTCTAAGAGAAGAAAACTACCTACGAGGAGGGCTGGTTACACCCAGAAAGCTGTAGTAGGTGGACATAAAGTATACCTTCGAACTGGGGAATATGAAGATGGGTCAATAGGAGAAATTTTCATTGATATGCATAAAGAAGGTGCTGCATTCCGAAGCCTTATGAACTGCTTTGCCATTTCAATTTCACTCGGACTACAACATGGAGTTCCAATTGATGAATTTGTAGATGCTTTCGTGTTTACCAGGTTTGAACCGGGCGGAATTGTCAGCGGAAATCCACATATTAAAATGTCAACTTCAATTATAGACTATATTTTTCGCGAACTTGCTATCACTTATTTGGGGAGACATGACCTTTCTCAAGTTACACCAGAAGACTTAAGAAGCGATACTATTGGAAGACCTGAGAATGAAATTCCTGAGTTCGACGCTGAAGAAGAGGGTGCAATTGAAGATTTAGATCCGGATGAAATACCTGTGTCCGCGCCACGTAGTGATAGAGTAGAATTAGATTATAGAGAAGACATCAAAAAAGAAGAAGAAATAAATATAATTTCCTCTACAAGTACGCAGGGGACTGTTATTCAAGAGGCAAGAGCTAAAGGGTATGAAGGCGAAGCATGTACAGATTGTGGACAATTTACTTTGGTAAGAAATGGCACATGTCTTAAATGTATGACATGCGGAGCCACGAGCGGGTGTTCTTAAAAATAAAAAGCATATAAAACCTGTCGTAGGGCAAACGGGCGGACTTTGCGACAGGAAAAGGGCCAGATTTACTTTCCTTGGGGGTTAGTTTAGCTGGCCCTTACCAATAGGCAAAATAGGCATTACCTCTCTAGAAAATCTTTCAATCTCCCGAAACATCGGATGAAACTGCAATAGAAAAAGTTCTACCCCTTCTTTGTTGAATTCCATCATTTTTTCCGCGATCGTTTTCGGACTACCAACTAAACCGGCTGCAATTCCACCATTCGATCCAATACCTTTTGAACGTGAACTGGTTTTTTTATGGATTGCATCTTTATCAACACTTTTTAACTTTTCAGACTTTCCCAACGAAGACTGCAACTTCTCCAACTCTTCTTCAGCCTCAGAATCAGTATCTCGACAAATCACAAAAGCACTCATCCCATATTTCAAATCTTTATCATAATGGGCATTTTCTTTTTTTACTGTAGCAATCAAGCTCTTGGCTAGAGAAATAGAACGACCATTAAAAAGAAAAACATCTGCAGCCTTTGCAGCGAGACGAATGGCCGCATCTGATTCTCCTCCAAAGTATATTGTTGGCCAAGGCTTCCTAATTGGGACAGGAGAAGTAATACCTTGATTAATCTGAAAAAACTCACCATTGAAATCAAAGGCTTCTCCCTGCCAAAAAGATTTTAAAATTTTTATAACTTCTGAAGAAATATCGTACCTTTTGTCATGCTCTGGGAAAGGTATCCCATTCATTTCATGCTCAAGTCCCCACCAACCAGAAACAATATTAATAGCAAATCGCCCACCACTAATTCGATCAAGATTTGCACCCATTTGCGCAACTATCCCAGGATGTCGATATGCACTCCTACTAGCTACGATCAATTCAATGGAATTTGTAATAGGAGCTAGAGCTGCGGCAGTAATCCATGCCTCAAGAATGGGTGCTCGTACACCTTTGGTACTATTCAAGCTCCGATCCAATAGCAATACACTTTCAAAACCGAGAGACTCTGCGTACTTAATATACTTAGCATTAAAATCAAACGAAGCTTCAGTAACCGAAGATGGATCTTCTTTTTGACCGAGAAATGTACCCCATACGGGGGCCCAAATCCCTAGTTTGATAGGAAACATTAAAAATTAAGACTCTTTTTTCATATCAGATTCTTGAAATTCTATCCGTGATCCTGGAGGCTCTACAACTAAGTGAAGCGCTTCTGCAAGACGACCTGACAAATTCCACATGCCACAAATAAACGTCAACTCTACAATTTCGCGAGCAGAGAAATATTTTTTCATTTCTTCAAAAGCATTATCATCTTGTTTCGCAGTTAATTTAGTAACGCTATCTGCCCATCGAATAACAGCTTTCTCTTTATCAGTAAAAAGAGTAGTTCCCAACCATTGGTCCCCTTCTAATAAACTAATTTGTTCTTCTGTGAGGCCAAGAGCTCGACCGAGCTCCACGTTGTGTCCTACTCAATTATTACATTCTGTAAGTAAAGCTGTTTTCACAATACACAGTTCCATATGTCGAATATAATCCGGTTCTGTCTTTAGACGATTTGTTCTTAGTTTTTGATCTAACAGCATCCACGCTTCCATAGTGGGTGGTGCATTCGCAAGAAGTTGAAGAAACCTAGGAACTGTTCCCCACATTTTCAGAGACCAATCATAAAGGGGATTCAATTCTTCTTCCAAATCTTTAGGGATATTATCTGGAGAAACAAATGGTACACGGGGGAGAGGACATGCCATCATCTCATCTGTAATCCCAAGTTCTTCAGGCAAACTATTAGAACTATTTATAACCATTTCAAAGAATCCTCCTATAGTTTAATCAAGAAACTTTTTCGAGTGACCCCATAGCTTCTTTTATATCGTCTGGGGAAACTGGTATTGAAAAAATAGTGGCTCCAACAGCATCCTGTATGGCGTTGCCAATTGCTGCAGCTGTCGCACAAATCGGCGGCTCTCCAACTCCACGTGCTCCGTAAGGGGTTCCTTCAGCAGGATTTTCAAGTAAAAAGACTTCAAGTTTCGGCAAATCAAGACTCGTAGGCAATAAATAATCATGTAAACTCTCACCTGAAAGCTTCCCATCAAGATTCTGAGATAACTTTTCTAATAAGGCCATACCCATTCCCTGAATCATTGCACCTTCAATTTGTCCTGCAACAGAAAGAGGATTAATAGCAAAACCAACGTCTTGAGCACAAAGCAAGCGCAGAACTTTGATTTCCCCAATTTCAGGGTTCACTGCAACCTCAGCAATTTGTGCTGTATAAATAGGACAAGGTGGTGGAGCTTCACTTTCACCTTCTCCTAAAATAAAGCCATGAAGTTGCGGTGCTGATTTAGCTACTGCGGATAAGCTAATAGAACGATCTGGAGAAGATTTCACAAAAACATGACCATCCTCTATTACAAGATCCTCAGGATTTGCCTCTAGTTTAGAAGATGCCACTTTCAAAATTTTAGAACGTGCATCTTTAGCAGCTTTCAAAACTGCGGCCCCAAGCGAACGGGTTACCATACTGCCTGCGGCACGAATCGATTCTGGAGCTGTGTCTGTGTCGCCAGTGTCAAATCGAACTTTATCAAGTCCAACCCCAAGTTCTTCTGCGGCTAGTTGACAAAGGGAAGTGCTCGAACCTGTCAGGTTGACAGACCCACCCACAACATGAAAACTTCCATCATCATTAAGGCGTATAGAACAACTTGCTGCACCACCTGGTCCAGGCCAATACCCAAACGCTATCCCTCTTCCAGGCACCCATCCTTCAGCACTGAGCGAAGGATCCAAATCTATTGGATCACCCCAATCTCCTTCCTCAACTACCTTTTCTAAAACATCTCTTATAGAGCCTTCTTTATATTCCCCATCAGCATAAGGCCCACCAGAAGGAACAATCTTGTCTCCAGGTTGTAAAGCATTCTTCCTTCGGAACTCTACAGGATCGATTCCCATCTCTCTAGCAATAATATCTGTATGTACTTCCATAGCATAATGATATTGAGGTCCACTAGGAGCACGAACAGGTCCAGAAACGGGACCATTGGTATAAGTCGTACATGCTTTAATTCGGAAATTAGGGATGTGATATGTACTAGTAGCAAGAGCCATTTTACTACTACATTGCATCGGAGCAGCATCCGCGTAAGCTCCATGGTCCATTGTGACATCTATGTCACGTGCAATTATTTTTCCATCTTTAGTAACTCCTGTTTTTATATTTATCACATGTGGGTGACGAGGATTAACTATTCGATGATCATCTTCACGACTCATTTCATAATGTATTGGTCTATTCGTCTTTAAAGCCAAAAGAGCAACTATATGTTCCACTGTGGATCTAATTTTTGCTCCAAAACCACCTCCTATTTCCGTTGGAATCACTCTTACCTTTGTATGAGGCAAACCTAACGCATCACAAACACCATTTCTAATGTCAAACGGTGATTGAGTGGAAGTCAGGATTGTAACTTTTCCATCTCCACTTGGCTCGACTAAACAAGCATGTGGTTCTAAGTAAGCCGCATGTACATAAGACGTCTGAAAAGTATGCTCGAAAACGAAATCAGACATTTCTAACGCTTCTTCAAGTTCTCCAATTCCTTTTTCAAATCGTGCAATAACCCTTCCATCACTCTCGGGTCCAAGATTAAGATTTTTCCAATTCTTATGTATAATTGGACCTTCGCCTTTCCTTGCACTTAGTGCACTGACTACAGGTTCCAATACTTTATATTTAATTTCTATTGCCTCAGAAGCTGCAATTGCGGCTTCACGGCTCTCAGCTGCAATTGCAGCGACAGGGTCACCTTCAAATCTCACATACCCATCTTTTGCGAACCAAGATCTATCCTTAATGGAACCACCGAATCTATTATCTGGACAATCCTCTCGTGTTAAAACTACTCGTACCCCAGGAATTTTAATCGCTTTACTAACATCTACACTTATCACTTTTGCATACGCATGTTTACTTCCCACAATCATTCCAATTAAGGTTCTAGTACTTATGTTGTCAGCAGCAAACCTAGCAGTGCCAAGAACCTTGTCAGAAGCATCAATTCTAGAAAATCCTTTTCCTGCAACTTTATAATCTGACATAAAAATCCCCAAAATATTTAATCACAATTAGAAGGCTTCACTCCATGTATAGCATGAACTTTAGTTTTGATGTTACCTCTTACATTAAAATCGCCTTCAATTTTTACCCATTTAGGCTCACAGCAAACTACGAAATCATCAAGTATTAGATTTACAACTTCCTCATGAAAATGTTCTTCATTTCGGAATCGATTAATATACAGTTTCAAAGACTTCAATTCTAAAATTTTTTTCCCGGGCACATAATCAATATTAATTGTAGCAAAATCTGGGAAATTGCTAATCGGACATAAACAAGTAAATTCGGGAATGGTAAAAGAAATAACATAATCCCTCTTATCCCAAGGATTGGGAACAGATTCTAATTTTGCCTCAGAAATCATTTTTGCTCCGTATTTTAATTCTCTATCCATTAATCTTCCTTTTGTTAAGTTCCCGGATATAGATTCACCAATAATGCACCGTCTTCCCTTGCAACAAATACGTCATGTGCTCTTTGATATTCTCGCAAAGGGAAACTATGAGTAATATAAGGTTTCACCTGTATCCTCTTATTTTCTATTAAAGAGATAACTTCATCGCCACAATTCGGATTCGCTCGTACCCCTGTGATATCCATTTCTTCAAGGACAACTCTCTTCCAAGCAAGATCAGGAATATTATCTGGAATTCCGGTGATAGCAATTCGAGCCCCTTTTCCTGCACAATCAACCGTCCATTTAAAACTATCTGTCGTTCCGGCGGTCTCTAAAACAACTTGTGCCTTCTTGCCATCAGTCATATCATCTATCTTCTCAGGAACCTGACCCTCTCTGTAATTCACGACCTCAGCCCCTTGTTCAGACAAAATTTCTAATCTCCTACCTCCACCAACTACAATGATTCTACCAGCACCAAGAGCCCTTGCGCACTCATAGGCAAAAACTCCAATCGGACCAGAACCTAAAACTACTACAGTATCACCAGGATTCACTGAAGCTCTCTTAACTGTCCAAAGGCCACATCCTATAGGATCAACAGCAGAACCAAATTCAAAAGGAAGTTCTTGCGGCATCTTATGTAAAGAACGAATATTATTAACTACATACTCCGCATAAGTTCCCTGTGAAACATGACCGTATTGTCTGTGCCCTGTAGAATCATTCCCATAATTAAGACATAAATTATAGCGTCCAGTTAAGCAAGATCGACAAGCACCACAACCTGCGTGACTTGTACCTGCAACATGATCTCCAATTTCAAAATTAGAAGCCTCAGTCGTAGGGCCAAGAGCAACGATCCTACCGGACCATTCATGTCCAAGTATGGCGGGGAAATGCCTTGGCCAACGAGGTAAGTGGTTACCCTTTATTATCTCAATATCAGTTCCGCAAATGGTAGTACATTGTACATGTACAAGAACTTCTGAAGGTCCAGGAACAGGAGTAGGAACCGCCTTGACTTCCAACTCTCCTGGAGCATTTAAAATAACAGCTTCCATGCTTTCGTCAACATTTTCACCGTACTGAATCTGATCAAGATCCGGCAAAATCTACCTCCTAGACAAAATTAAAATGATGAGTTTATTGTACATTAACATAAACAAATCCTCATAATACCAATTCTATTTAAACTTCAATTACCTTGAGTGAGAATCAACCTCTTCACGTGAAAACCATTTGCCAGTATTTATCCATCTATAAAACAATGAAATATCATTCCCGATTAGAGAAATAACTGGCACTAAAATTAGTGTGATTAAAGTCGCAAACATGAGACCAAAACACAAACTAATCGCCATCGGAATAAGAAACTGTGCCTGAAAACTTTTTTCCAATAACATTGGACCAAGTCCTGAAGCAGTCGTTAAAGTTGTCAAGACTATAGCTCTCCATCTAGAAATCCCAGCCTGCAGAAGAGCTTTCTCATAAGTAAAACCTTCCTTTAGAAATCGATTCACAAAATCTAAAAAAACTAGAGAATCATTTACTACTACACCTGAAAGCGCAACTACACCCATAAGACTTAGAATTGAAATGTCATAACCCATTATCATATGACCCGAAACAGCTCCTACGAATCCAAAAGGAATAGCACACATTACAACAATGGGTTGGAAATAACTCCTGAATAAGAGTGCGAGGATTGTGTATATTAAAAGATATGCAAAAACAAAACCTCTTCCTAAACTACCAATCGACTCTCTCGTCTCTCTTGCTTGGCCTTCAAATTGGAAACGAACTTCCGGAAATCTTATTTCTAATCTAGTTAAAATTTCACGTTTTAGATTTGAAATTATTTCAGAAGGATTAGCTATTTGATCATTTACTTCACCGCTTACAGTAATAAACCGTTTTTTATCAACCCTTTTAATCTCGTCTAATCCTCTAACCATCTTAATGTTTGCAACTTCATAAAAAGGAATTTCTGAACCTGTTCGAGTTTTAATCCTCATGTTTTCAATATCTGCGATGGCATTCCTTTCTTTTCTAGGATATCGAAGTTTTACTTTAACTTCATCGTTTCCTCTCTGCAGACGAATTACCTCTAACCCAAAAAAACGTGAGCGTAACTGTCTCGCCAAATCATCTAAGTTCACACCCAAGACCCTAGCTTGTGGTTTAAGAACTGTCTGAATCTCCATCTTACCAGGCCTGAAATCATTTTCTATATCAAAAACACCAGAAAATTTTAACAACTCTTTTTTTAATAGATTTGAAACTACTCTTAATTCAGAAATGTTTTGCCCGGAAATCCCAATTTCTATAGGTTTCCCACCAGGAGGTCTTGCGCCCGTTCTCCCATATATTAAACTTACAACACCTGGGATTTCGCCTGCTCGCCTTCTCCAATCGTTAATTACCTCTGAACTATTAATGCCTCTTTCCTCGGAAGGCAACATTTCCACTATGAGATGCGCAGCATGAGAACCTTTTACCCCAAATCTATTAGGAATAATTTGCTCGCCAAGAATCGTAAAAACTTGCTTTACTATTTTTTTTCCAGTTTCTTTTTCGAAATTAGCACTTGAATCCATAACTGCCTTTTCCAATTTTTTCATAGCCTTAGAAGTCTGTTCTATAGGGGTACCTCTTTGAAACAATAATTTCGCTTGGATCCAATCAGAATCAAAATTGGGAAAAAAATAAAAACGAATATGTCCACCTAGAACTAGACCTACAGTTAAAAGAAGAATCGCGAAGCCAGAAGACAATACAAGGTACCTGCCTTTCAAACATAGAATGAGAAAAGGTTTGTAAATTCTTTGTATTAAAAAGTGAATTACTTGATCAACATAATTTCGAATTCTATTTCCTAAAGTTCCAAGGGTCGGCAACTTAATCCAATGTGCAAGATGATTGGGTAAAATGAAAAATGCTTCAATAACTGATGCAATGAGGGCAGCTATAACCGCAATGGGGATAATTTTCATAAATTTTCCCATTGTTCCAGAAACCATCATGAGAGGGATAAAAGCAACAATCGTTGTTGTAACGGTAGCTATTACAGGAAAAGCAACTTCTTTTGTCCCATTAATAGAGGCATCAATGAAATTTTCCCCTCTTTGCATATGTGAAAAAATGTTCTCTGCAATCACTATCGCATCATCAACCAAAATTCCGAGTACCATAATAAATGCAAACATCGAAATCATATTCAAAGTACCACCAACAAAAGTTATAAAACCTAACGCAGACATAAGTGCAACAGGAAGCCCCATAGCAACCCAGAAAGATAGACGAATATTTAAAAATAACCATAAAGACAGGAAAACAAGGATAAGACCAGTTCTTCCATTCCTAAGGAGTAGACTAAGTCTATCTTGAATCATCCGTGACGTGTCACCCCAAAAATTCAAATCGAGTCCATCTGACAGTAATGTTTTTTTCTTTCTCACATACTTTTTGACAGTCTCTGATATTTTTAATGCATCTTCATCCTCCGTTCTATAAACACTAATCAGGGATGCTGGCTTGCCATTAAACCTTCCAGATGTATCCAACTCATCGAAACTATCTACCACGGTTGCTACATCAGCAAGCCTTAAAATAGTCCCATCTTTTTTCACCAAAAGTTCAAGTTTTTCAAACTCTAATCCTGTATATAATTTTCCGACTGTTCGGATTCTAATCCTGTTTTGTTTAGAACGTATATCTCCACCAGTTAATTCTAAAACGTTTTTCTTGATAATTTCTGAAAGTTTTTCAAAAGTTAGATCGTATCTCCTTAAATTTTCTTCGGAAACTTCAATAGAGATTTCCCAATTACGAAGACCACCAATAACTACTCTAGAAATCCCACTTAAAAGCAAAAGTTCATCTTTTATTTCCTGAGACTTTCTTTTTAAAACTGATTCGCTTACATCACCAAATAGAGAAAGGTGAATCACCTGATGCATTTGTTTCACCTCTGTAATAAGTGGCCTTTCTACTTCTTCAGGAAATGTATTAATACGATTAACCTGATCCTTTACATCTTCCATAACTTTAATAGGGGTCTTCCAAGATTCAACCTGAATAACTGTAGAACAACGGCTCTCCAAAGCTAAAGAGGTAATTTTTTTAATTCCTTCTACTTTCGATAAAGATTCTTCTACCTTAACGCAAATTCCCTTTTCAACTTCTTCGGGGCTTGAACCATCCCATTGAACATCCACACGTATCCTATCAAGAGAAAATTGAGGGATTAGTTCACTTCTAATATTCCACAGAGAAAAAAGACCAAAAATGATTAGTATTATCATTAGAAGATTTGCAAAAACAGAATTTCTGGCGGTCCATGAAATAAGATTACTCATCTCATGATTTCCTTTTATCACCAGATTGAATATTCCTTAGTTTCATTCCATCTACAGCGTCAGGTAAAGGAGAGACTATCACCTTATCTCCGTCTTGGAGGCCTTTTTTAACAAAAACTTGATTCATTGTTTTTCTTAGTATATCCACACTCTTTATTTTGAGCTTTGCGTTTCTATAAAGAAAAACCGTATTAGAAAGTTTCCCTTTTATTGTCAAACTTCGGACAGCAAAGCGGGGAAGAGCATAAACCTGTGAAACTAAAATACCTTTGATCCTGACAGAAACAAACATTCCTACGGTCAATGGTGTGACGGGATGACCCGATAAAATTTCTGAAGTATTCACAACCTCTACAATAAGCGAAAGAGTGCGCGTCGAACTATCAAGGCCTGCATCCACCCTTGAAACTCTTCCCTTCCATTTGAAGGATTTTCCAAATTTATTCCATTTTATTTCAGCAAAAGGAAAAACTTTCTTATCATTCTTTTTAGAATCCTCTAAGTTTTTAAAACGCAGTTTTGGGAAAACCCAGCGAGCCTCCTCCACCGGGATAGAAACTGAAATTTCAACAGAGGAAGTTTCATATATCCTTCCATATAAATTTCCTTGCTGTAAATAATCTCCAACTTCCACTTCTGCTTGGCTGACTCTAGAGTCAAAAGGGGCGTAAAACTTAGTTTTTTTCAAATCAATTAAAGACCTATCTAGTTCTACCCTAACTATATCGACAGATTTTCTTTTCTGTTCTAATTTCGATGGAATTAAAGCTAAACTATTTTTCACAGACTGTACTACTCTTTCTTGCCTCAAATAAGACTCCACAACTCTTTCAAATTGTTGCTGCGAAATAACTTGCTTTTGCCTTATTTTTCTCTTCCTATCTAGTTCTTTCTTAATTACGTTTAAATGTCTGATGGCTATATCAAGGTCTGCTTGAAAATTGTTCTTTGACTGAATTAAGTGTTTGATGTCTGATTTCAGTTTTCCGATCTCAGCCCTTTTTTGCCTAACAGAAAGGTTGTAGCTTACTGGGTCAACTTGGAAGAGTAATTGACCTTTTTTTACAAATGCGCCTTTCCTAAATTTTTTTGAGCGAAAAATCACTCTTCCAGACACCTCAGGAATGATCTTAATCTCAGTCTTAGGTTTCACAGTTCCAAAACCAGAGACCCAAAAGATTCTGTTCTTCTTTTCTACCTCAAAAGTTTTTACCAAACTTCCTAAAACCTTTGAATTCTTCTTCTTAGGGATAGGTTCATTCTTAATAAGTTTCTTGAACAAGAAAAAAGAACTAGCCAAGACTATTATTGATGCTAGAATAAACCATCTTTGCCTACTCATTTCACCTCCAATGTAATCCTAATATGCAGAAACGGAAAGATGGAAATTCTACATAAAATTAAAAGCAAACTTTATATATATTTTTTTAAATAGAAAACCAAGAAATGAAACTTTAGATAGTAACACCCAAAACTTTTCTGGACGTCTCTACTATATTATCGGGATTCGGCAAAATAAAATCTTCAAGTTTAGGTTCAAAAGGAATTGGAGCATTTAGGGCCGCTACCCTTGCAATCGGAGCATCAAGATAATCAAAAACCTCCTCTTGTATGGAAGCAGAAATCTCAGACCCAACACCACTCCTCAAATGACCTTCCTCCACTATTACACATCGATTGGTTTTTCTTACAGATTCGGAAATCGTAGAGATATCAAGAGGAGCAATTGTCCTGGGATCAATAATCTCCACACTAACTCCTTCACTTTCTAAAACATCTGCGGCAGCCAAACAGTTCTGCACTTGATATCCAACTCCCACTAGAGTGATATCAGTACCTAGGCGCTTAACTGCAGCTTTCCCAAAGGGAACTACATGATCACCTTCAGGAACTTCTCCTTTTAATTTATAAAGCATCTTATGTTCCACAAAAACAACAGGATTATCATCCCGTATTGCCGACTTCATAAGACCTTTTGCATCTGCTGGATCACTTGGAACGGCAACTTTGATACCAGGTACTTGCATGAACCACGCCTCTAAACATTGGCTATGAGTTGGGCCATACTGAACCCCTCCACCCCCTGGAGTTCTGACTACCAATGGGACACTTATTTGTCCCCCAAGCATGTAACGAAGCTTAGCAGCTTGGTTAACTAACGGATCCATTGCCAACATAATGAAATCCATAAACATTATTTCTACAATTGGTCGATACCCCGCCATCGCGGCACCTACTCCAGCACCCACTATACCCAATTCACTAATAGGGGTATCACGAACTCTATCTTTACCGAAACGATCTGCAAGTCCTTTTGAAACACCGAATACGTACGCTAATTCTACATCTTCTCCCATTACTATTACTTTTTCATTCGCATCCATTTCCTCAAAATGAGCTTCGTTAAGGGCATCAACAAAATTAATTTCTCTCATTAATCAAAACTCCATACGCGTGTATCGAAAATCAAGCAAAAATATCTTCTAAAGCAGATTCTAATGTGGCTTCTGGACTAGATTCTGCAAAATTTAGAGCCACCTTCATTTCTTTCGTCACAGAATCCAAATGGACTTTCTTCTGTATTTTCGTTAAGGACAGCAATTTTTCTGCAAGCAGTAAAGGATCACGTTTACGCCATTCGTCTACTTCCTCTTTAGTCCTATAAGGCCCAAATTGAGGATCTCCTCTTGAGTGTCCAAAGAATCGGTATGTCTTTGCTTCAATAAGAGTCGGACCTTCACCTCTTCTTGCTCTTTCAACCGCCTGAACAGTAGTTTCATATACAGAAACCACGTCCATCCCATCTACTGTTATCCCTGGAGCATTATAACCTTGCGCTCTAACACTAATATCCGAAACAGAAGTAGACCGCTCAACATGAAAAGAAACCGCATAATGGTTATTCTCACAGAAGAAAATCACAGGTAGTTTCCAAATCGAACATAAATTCATAGACTCATGAAAACTTCCTTGATTAGATGCGCCGTCACCAAAGAAAACGACCACAACCCTACCCTTTCCCTCTAGTTGATAAGCTAACCCCATGCCAGCAGCCATAGGCATATTAGCACCCACAATTGAATGCGCTCCAAAATGTCCTTTAGAAATATCCGCGATATGCATAGAACCACCTCTTGCCTTACATAAACCGGTAGATTTCCCAAGCAACTCCGCCATCATTTCTTTTAATCGTGTACCTTTGGCTATCGAGTGACCGTGACCACGATGGGTAGTGAGTATTGCATCATCTTGATTAAGTGCGGAACAAACACCCACAGAACAGGCCTCTTGTCCTATACTTACGTGGACAGCTCCTTTAATCTTTCCCCCCATAAATAATTCATCAGTTTTTTCTTCAAACTTCCGAATCCTTAACATGTTTCGGTACATCTTATTGAGTTCTCTTTTCCCAAGGGAAGATTTTACAACCTTTGAATTAGAATTTTTCTTTGAACTCGAAGCCAAATACCCGCCTCCTAAATACGAAATTGAAAGATAATCTATAACTACCACAAGAACATTAAACGATTCAAATGAATAAACCGTAGGAAAAAGATTCTAAAATTCAAATATTTTTCAAGACATTGTACTTCAAAAACAGTTCGTTACCCTTTTTATGAAACTTCTCAAGTTCCAAATCAATGAAATTACTACATAAAAATCCTTCTCCATCCAGCAACGTAGGAGAACTTGAACCTCCAACTAACAGTGGAACAACTGTAATATGAAGGAAATCAATAAGATTTTCTTTAATAAAACTCCAATGAATCGAACCCCCTCCTTCAAGCAAAACTTTCTTAAAATCTTGTTTCTTTAAATACTCCAAAACAGAAGATGGAGAAACCTCTTCTGTCGGAAATACTATAATTTCAGCACGACCTGCAGAAGAGTCTCTAGCTTTTCTTTCACCACTAATTCCAGTAAAAATAAATTGTCTAAGTTCATTATTAAACCATTTGGATGTTTTAGGGATATTGCCCGTCTTAGTTATGACACCACTAGCTGGTTGCATAGCTTTTCCTTGATCTAAACGGTAATTGACAAATTCTTCATCTCTAACTTTCGCAGGGCAATCCGCAATTCTAAGAGTTTCAGCACCCCATATAATAATGTCTGTTTCTGATCTCAAACGATCCATCTCTTTACGATCTTCCTTACTTCCGAAATTCAAGTTTGTTCCGTCAAAGCTTGAAATTTTACCGTCTAGAGTCATAGCCATATTAACCGAAACGGACAAACCAGATGAATTCATTTTATAAACCTCCTATGGAACAATCGAAAACTACTATTTGATCTCAAATGCAAAAATCTTCTAATATGATTACCATTTTAACGATGTCAGAAGGAAGGGGAAAGTGTTGAACAATCTAAATCAAAACTTCGATACAGGAACTATCAATTTTCAAAAATTGAATATGGGACCATATAGTAATAATGTCTATGTCCTAACGTGCAAAAGAAGCAAACAATCGATCATTATAGATACCTCGCACTCTTGTGAAAAAATACTGTCTGCATGTAAAGGAACTGAAGTACAATACATTCTTCAGACCCATTGTCATGGAGATCATATTGATGCATTAGATGAAGTTAGGGAACTAACAAAAGTTCCTCTTGGACTACACAATGAAGATGGAGAAGAATTTGGAATTAGTTCAGATTTTGAATTGAAAGATGGAGAATTTGTTAATTTTGGAGAGACATCAGTAAAATGCATACACACACCAGGTCACTCCAAAGGAATGACTATGTTTTACTTTACAGGCCATTGTATCTGTGGTGATACGATTTTCCCGGGAGGACCTGGAAAGACTTGGTCCCACGAACAATTGCTTCAACTTATAGAATCGATTAAGCAAAAAGTCTTAACTCTACCTGAGGAAACAATTTTATATCCTGGTCATGGTGAAAATACAACAGTTAGAGAAAGCAGAATATTACTATCTAAATACGAGTCAAATGGCAATCCCAAACCAGGAGACTTTGGAGATATTACTTGGGAATAATAATTTTAAAAATAAGGGATTATTATGAATGATATTTTTTTTGATCATGTCCACATCATTAGTCAGAATCCACAAGAATCTGCGAAATGGTTCGTTGAAGTGCTAGGTGGTAAAAGAGGAGAAACAGTTCATATACAGGGAGCCCCCCAGATATATATTACTTTTGAAGGAGCGAAAGTAATTATTAGAGGGAAAAGAAATGGTGAAACTGCTACAGATAAAGTTGGAGTCGAATGGGGGACTGATCATTTCGCATTCCAAGTAAAATCAAATTTTGATGAATATTGTAAAGATTTACAATCCAAAGGGGTAAAATTTACACTTGAGCCAACTCAGTTTAACCCATCAACCTTGATTGCTTTCATAGAGGCACCAGACGGAGTGAGTATTGAACTGCTTCAGAGAAAATAAATATTTTTTTCTCCTATTTATTCTATTATCTTTCTGTTTTTTAAAAGAAATTGTCTTTTCCGAGGGCAATGAAATTATTCCAGAAACTCCACTCGGATTGGACGATGTCCCCATTCCAGAGAAAAACATTATAACTAGAGATAAATATGAGTTAGGGAAAATGCTTTTTTTTGAAAAACGATTATCCCTAGACAGTACCGTTTCGTGTGCTAGTTGCCATAATCCAAAGTACGGATTCAGTAACAACAGGCAATATGGGATAGGGATAGGAGGAAAATTGGGAAATAAAAATGTTCCTACCATCATTAACGCTGCATACAATGATTTTCAATTTTGGAACGGAAGAGTACGAAGTTTAGAAGAACAAGCAAAATCCCCTCTTTTAAAAAAAACAGAAATGGGAGCCAATTTAATAGAGGTTCTCAAATTTCTTAAGAAAACTCTCAAATATAAAAATAAATTCGAAATCGCTTTTGGGAAAATCCCTATAACTTTAGAATTGATCGTCAGTGCAATAGCAAGTTATGAAAGAACTATTTTATCAGGAAGTTCCCCATTTGATTATTGGAAATATGCCGGCAAAAAAACCGCAATTTCTAAAGAAGCAAAGACAGGATTTGTAATTTTTAAAAAAAAGGGGAAATGTGTTAAATGTCACCTAGTTGATGAATTCAGTGCGCCGTTCACCGACAATCAATTTCATAACTTAGGGATTGGTTTAGATAAAGGGAAACGCGAAATTGGGAGACAGGCAGTAACGGGGAAAAAATTCGATATGGGAAAATTTAAAACCCCAACTCTTCGAAACATTTCTCAGACTGCTCCATACATGCATGACGGGCGTTTCAAAACTTTACGAGAGGTAATTGACTTCTATGTTCAAGGTGGAATTAAAAACCCAAATTTAGACCCAGATATAGGGAAAATAAACCTAACAGAAAAAGAAAAATTGAATTTAGAGATATTTCTAAGAACTCTTGACGGAAAAATTCTTAAAATAAAATGAAGATTAAAACAACTTTTTTTTCCTTAATAATTATTATATGTCTTGTTTTAGTTTCTGAAACAAGAACGAATTCTGAAGGTGAAACTATCAAACAAAGAAACAATGAAATAATTGAAATGAAACATCATGAAAATCAACTTCTTTCTCTCGGATGCACTAATTGTCACACATTTCAAGGCCCCTCAAAAAAAGTCCCCTTACGTGAAAGAAAGAAAATAAAAGGACCTAATTTATGGATAGCTGGAAATAAATATCAAAAAAAATACCTAGAAACTTGGTTACAAAAACCAACTCCTGTGAGAGGTGTTATTTGGGGAACAATGATTAAGGGCATTTTCAAACATCCTTCTCTTTCTGCCCAAAAAGCAAAAGCTATTTCTTCTATTCTAGTAGATTTTAAAGACCCAAAAATTAAAAATGGGACGGTCCCAAAATGGGGGAAAATCCCTAGAAGAATACTGCGTAGAGCGAGGATTCTGTTTCAAAAAAAAACACCTTGTTATTCGTGTCATAAAGTCTACATAAGAA
Organism: Nitrospinota bacterium; assembly: GCA_036231405.1. Classification (GTDB taxonomy): domain Bacteria; phylum UBA8248; class UBA8248; order UBA8248; family UBA8248; genus UBA3496. The sequence goes on along the minus strand of JAZAHK010000046.1, from coordinate 206,006 downwards.
AAACTGTCTATAGAACACCTATCAAAGTTGGGGGAGAAAGCGCTCCATCTTTTGTAAATGCTGGGGAAAGGCTTAATCCAGATTTCATCTACTATTTTTTAAAGAATCCTAAAAGGTACAACCCAAATGGAAGAATGCCCGTTTTCGGAGACAAAGCTTTTCACGTATTAAGTGAAACTGATATGGTTGCATTGTCTACATATATCATGTCATTCAAATGAGCAAAAAATGAAATTTCAAATTTCTCTTATTTTAATTTTGTTGTTTACCTTCACTTTTGTAAGTGCAGGATTAGCCAAAGACAGATTTAAAGAAACGAGAGAGATTTTTAATTGGCATTGCTCTCAGTGTCACGGACCTTTGGGAAACGGGAAAGGTATAAACAACAACAAGAGACTGCCCGTAAGTCCTAGAGATCTTACGGATGGTTCTGATATGTCTCAATTTTCTAACGAAGATATGGTTAGAACAATCACCAAAGGAGGACCATCGAATGACCTGTCGCCCATAATGCCCTCTTGGGGGAATACTTTATCTAAAGAAGACATTAACAATCTCGTGCTTTTTATTAGACATCTTTGTAACTGTAAATTCGATCCAAAGCTGAAACAAAAGAGGCTTGAACAAGAAGGAAAAGTTAAACCATAGGAGACCAAACACAATGTATATAAAGACGAAAAAATATTACATAGTTCTCCTGTTGTTTATATTTTCCACGTTTTTCTTGCCCGTTATAGTATCTGCAGAAAATGAACTTATTCTTATTACAAATACAAGGGATGGAACAATCAGCATTATCTCTAGGAAAAAAAATGAAGTTATCCAAACTATAAAAGCAGGGAAGAAAGCAAATAGAATATCACTTTCAATTGACAAACAAAAAGCATTCATCATAAACGATGGTAGTCCTTTTGCTAGGATATTGGATCTGAAAGACTTTTCATTTAAAAAGAGTCCACGAGTAGGAAAAGACCCTTACAATCTGGCTTTTGGGAAAAATGGGAAGTACGCCTATTTTGTAAATACTTATTCTGACAATCTAAGTGTTTTTGACCTTAAAACACGCAAAATCCACACAGTTTTCAAACATGGTGGTAATAATCCTGTAAACATAAAGATATCGAAGAACGGGAAATATGCTTACGTTGCGAACGAACTTAGTGAAGACGTCTCGATTGTTGACCTACAAACTTACACTATAATCAAACAAATCGAATCTGGATATTATACAGAGGGTATTGACGTGACCCAAGATGGAAAAAGTCTATATATTGCAAATGGAGAACGAAATTCTTTCAGTATCGTTGACACTACGTTAAACACAATAACAAAAACCGTACCACTTAAAGATGAACCACATGATTTGCTTCTTACCCCAAATAATAAATATCTGTACATTACTCTTCCGCATTTGAATACTGTTGAGGTTTTTTCAACTAAAAATCTTAACCTTGTTGCTTCTGAGAAACAGGGAATAAGGCCAGATTTAATTGCATTCACTCCAGACGGAGAACTTGCATATATTACTAATCGCGACTCGAGAGAAGTTTTCGTAATGGACGCAATTAAACACAAAAACTTTAAAAGAATTAAAGTAGGGAATGGACCTCATGGAGTTTTAGTTGTTCCGAATTGGAGCAACTAAAAAACTGAAGCAAACTATGGAAAAAATTTAGTAACGTGTAATTTTAATTAAGAATTAAACAATAAAATTCAACCTAAAAAATACTCTTAGAATCACTCCAATTCACTTTATTCAGCACACAACGAAATCCTATTTTGTTATTCCTGTAATTTCGGTTTCGAGAATATCTATTTGAAACACGTGACCAGAGCAGCTTGCTCCCCCAAGAAGCACCACGAATTACTTTTTTCTTTCCCTTTAGTGGTCCTGATGGATTCTTAAGTTTCATTTTTTGATAATGGGTGCTTGCATACCAATCTGAGACCCACTCCCATACATTCCCCGACATATCTAAAACACCAAAAACACTTGCCCCTTGGGGAAAGCTTCCCACTGGTGAAACTCCATCAAAACCATCTTTCGTTCCCTTTAAATTCGCATTTTTCGCATTGCGTTCATTTCCCCAAGGAAACATTCTTTCTTCATCGCCTCGCGCTGCTCTCTCCCACTGAGCTTCTGTTGGTAATTCTCTACCTGCCCATTTACAATAAGAATCAGCGTCGAACCAGGTCACATGGGAAACTGGTTGATCAGGCATTTTCTTCCAGTCTGAAGAAATACCTTGAGGTTTCTTCCAATTCACACCTTTTTCCTTCCTCCACCATCCCTTCCCTTTTTTTAAGCTGGAATCCCAGACCCAAGACCAACCTTTTCTTTCGGCGGTAGTCTGATGTCTGGTTTGTATTACGAAACGAGCAAATTTACCTACACTTAACTCGTGTTGATCAATCCAAAAAGAATTGACATAAATTTGACGCTTTGGTCTTTCATCTCCATCCCCATTGTTACTTCCTATGACAAAGGAACCACTTGGAATGAAAACTAGAAATGATCCATCAGATAAAGATTTTTTTACTTTTGGTTCCGCAGAAACTAACGAGTAAGAGAGGGAACTTATTAACAATAAAAAAACAAACGTCTTCACCGATCTCATTTTTTTCCTTTAAATATTTTTTCATGGAAATCTATAATGTAAAACTTGGAAAAACATTATACACGAACTCAATTTCATTTTATGGAAAAACTTTGTTAGGATCTGGCTTTCATATTTTAATATTTTTAATAATAAATTCATTAGGGGGCGAAAAAGCAAGTTGACTCCAAAAATTGAAATCAAAAATCTCAGAAAAGTATACGACACACCGGAAAGAAAGGTACACGCTTTAGAAGATGTAAATCTAGAAATACAGGATGGTGAATTTATCTGTCTTGTAGGTCTTTCTGGATGCGGAAAAACTACCCTCTTGAATATCCTTGCAGGTTTTGTAGAAATCACTGCTGGTGAGGTCTTAATGGACGGAAAACCTTTAGATTTTGGATATGATAAAGGAGTTGTTTTTCAGGAATATGCTCTTTTCCCATGGAGAACTGCCCGTCAAAATGTAGAATACGGACTTCAAATCAGAAAAGTGGACGCCAAAGAACGAGGAGAAATATCTATGGAATTTCTAAAACTCGTTGGCTTAGAAACCTTCGCAGATTTGTACCCTCACAGTTTGTCTGGCGGTATGAGACAAAGGGTTGCAGTTGCCCGTGCTTTAGCGTACGACCCACAGATCTTGTTGATGGATGAACCATATGGTGCCTTAGATGCACAAACAAGAGAGGAACTTCAAGAATTAACTGTTGAAGTTTGGGAAAAAACAAAAAAGACAATAGTTTTTGTAACACATAATTTAAGTGAAGCAGTCTATTTAGGGGGAAGGATAGTTGTCTTTCTACCTAACCCTGGAAGAATCAGGGAAGTAGTAAGTGTAGATTTTTCAAGACCGAGAGATGACCTCTCTGCTGATTTTATCGCACTACAACGACACGTCAATAATTTGATTCGAGACAAATAAAACTCTGTAAATTTGATTCCTAGGAAAGGATGGATTGATGGTAGATTCAAAAACAAGTACTTCGATTATTGAAGATTCGATTAAACCACCACCTAAAAGAAGTTTTTTTGTAAAAATACGGCCCTTATACCCATTTATAGTGATACTTGCTATTTGGCAATTGAGTGCTATGTATGTTGGTGGAAATTTAGGTCAACTTTTCCCTACCGTAGATAAAATTGTAATAAGAGCTTATGAACTACTAACTGACCCACTCACTGACGCATTAAAAGAAAATAAAGTTACTGGGATTTCTGATACTCTTCACTATCTAACACAAGGCCCGATTATCTGGCATGTTTTTCACACTGCATGGAGACTACCATTAGCTTTCTTCATTGCTGCAATTGTTGGTGTGATAGTTGGAATTTTGATGGGTCGTTTTGCTTTCTGGGAATCATTCTTTGTTCCTCTTCTTTCTGTTCTCTTACCTATTCCTGCACTTGCTTGGACTCCTATTGCTATTATCTGGTTTGGACTAGGGAATCAAACAATCATTATGATTACTGCCTTTGCTTCTTTCCTGCCAATAGCAATGGCTGTATGGACGGGAGTGAAGACGGTGAACCCCGTTTGGATTAGGGCTGCCCAATCCATGAATGCTGATAAAATGACTATTTTTAAAACAGTTGTACTTCCAGGTTCTCTTCCTATGATACTTAGCGGAATGCGTATTGGTTTAGCCAGAGCATGGAGAGCAGGAGTTGGTGCTGAGGCATTTGGAGGTGTTAAATGGGGGCTTTCGGCTGGAATCTTTGATGCTCAAGAATACTTAGATATTGCATTCATGATGGTAGCGATTGCAGTGCTGGGTATTTTTGGATACTTACTGGAGAAAGTCATTTTCCAACCATTAGAATCAAGAACTGTTATCAAATGGGGTATGATGGAAGAAATGGGCGGTCAAGACAAGAAAGTATAAAAAAACTAAAAAGCCCCGAAGCGGTAAGCTTCGGGGCTTTTTTTATTTCTAAAATCTAAAAATACTATCTATATCCTACCTGAATTGCTGCGTCACCTAGCATAGAATCATCAAAAGTATCCTTCGTAAAGAAGTTTGTACGTTTCTTAATCCATTTCAATTTAACTTGTTTTGCATTCATATCATTTAGATACGCTTTAACTTCGCCAGTGATATAAGGAGCAGACTGAAGTCTTCTTACAACATTCTGAATAACTGATCTTTTTGTTTTGGTACCAATTTCTTTTAATGCGCCAAAATAAATGTCACCATACTTTGTTGGATTACTTTTCAAAAGCATATGAGCTCTCAACCATCCTTTGAAATATTTTACATAAAGACCACGATTTGACTTAATCGTTTGAGGATTACCAACGTGCATCATTCTGGTATTATCATACTTACAATATGTTTCAATACTTCTAATCATTCCTTTTTGTGCAGCAATTTCATATTGAGGATCACCAACGATACCCACTTCAGCTTTTCCTGAAGCAACATTGGCTACACGCTCAGTAGTATAAGTGCTGAGCCATGTGAAATCACCAATTTTAAGACCGTAAGCAGGAAGAATGTAAGATTTTAAAGCAAAATCTACACTGGTACCCTTCTTAGTTACAAAGGTTTTCCCCTTAAGCTGACCTAAGTTCTTCCATTTCGAATTTTTTGCAACAATAATATGACTCGTTCCACAAATTCTTGCAGTAACACCTATTGCAGTTACTTTAGCACCCCTTGAAATAGCGGTACTAAATGGGGAGAAACCAGTTGTACCAGTATCCAGGTTATCTTGAATAATGGCATTTCTCATGAGTTTCCCTTGTTTGAAGGATGTAAACGTATAGTCCAAACCTTCCTTCTTCCAAAATCCACCCTTATGGGCAACAACTTCGAATGATCCCATGATCGCCCTGTGTGCACCGATACGTAGCTTAGCTGATTCAGCAGGAACACTGAGGCCTAGCATAGCAACGGCAAAAGCTGCGGCAAAAACAAAAGTTAAAATACGCTTCATTTTAATTCTTCCTCCTGTTAGAAATTAAAACTACACTCCCCCCTATGGGGATAAAAAAATGACAAGCTACGAAAAAAACAAATTTTTTGAATTATTTTGTGATGCTATCAGAAAAAGCGAAAAAATGGAAGGAGTTGTTTTTTGAAAATTACAAAGAACATAGAAAATGGCGGGGCTGACGGGACTCGAACCCGCGATCTCTGGCTTGACAGGCCAGCGCGATAACCAGCTTCGCTACAGCCCCCCATTAAATTCAAAAACGGACTTATATCCTGAGAACCTTTTGAAGTCAAATACAAAAAGTAACACGCAAATTTCAAAAAAACAATAATCCTCAGTAACATCACAAAGAATCGATTTTCTCTCCGGATGACAAAAAGACGACCCCTTTCTCTGTAATCAGCGCATCTACTAGTTCAGAGGGAGTTACGTCAAAAGCTGGGTTGAAAACCTTAACTTCATCTGGAGTGATTTTCTTTCCTGCAAATGTTTTGATCTCTTCTGCTGCTCTCTCTTCTATTGGTATTTGTTCTCCCGACTCAGTATCCATATCAATGGTACTTGTCGGAGCTGCAACAAAGAAAGGGATATTGTGTTTCTTAGCCAAAATTGCAAGAGAATAGGTTCCAATTTTATTCGCCACATCTCCATTTGCGGCAATTCTATCTGCCCCCACCACTATGACATTAATTTTCCCAAGTTTCATACAATACCCTGCCATATTGTCCGAAATAAGTATCACCGGGATACCATCTCGATTTAATTCCCAAGCTGTCAACCTCGCCCCCTGCAGGAAAGGTCTTGTCTCATCAACATATACATCCTTTACACGTTTATCCCTGAATCCACTTCTTATAACCCCACCAGCTGTCCCGTAACCCGCTGTCGCTAGTGCACCAGCATTACAATGGGTCAAAACATGCGCATCATCCGGTAAAAGAGTAGAACCAAGATCTCCTATTTTTTTACATATTTCAATATCTTCAAGATGTAGCGAAGCCGCAAAATCCAAAAGCTTCCTCATTATTATCTCTGTAGAGTTCTCACTCTTTATGAGGTCAAGTGTTCTTCGGATTGCCCAGTAAAGATTTATAGCGGTAGGACGTGTTTCACCTAGAATTACGGCTGCTTCCCTAAGAGATACGAGTTGTCTATCCACACTCATACCCACATTTCTTTTCGCGGAAAGAGCCATGCCGTAAGCCGCAGTTACTCCAATCGCAGGTGCACCTCTTACAATCATTGATTGAATTGCATTAGCGACGTCAAATTCATCCTTACATCTAACGTATACTTCTTCATTCGGAAGCTTTCTCTGGTCGAGAAGCTCAAGTTCCTCTCCATCAAAAGAAATAGTCCTAAAATTCCCTTCTATCTCCAAAATATCCCCATAAAATGAATTGTACGGAACATTAATTGATAATTATCTGAAAATTGTAGCAAGTTGATAAAGACTCTTCACAAGGAATTCCTGCAAAAAAAGAATAATCAAGTAAACGACTATGGGACTTAAATCAAAACCTCCAAGATCTGGGATTCTATATCGTATCGGAGCTAAAATTGGCTCTGTGGCACGAAACAAAAATTGCACAAACGGATTATACGGATCCGCGTCTACCCAAGAAATGATAACTCGAGCAACCAAAATAAGTACGTATATCCAAAGAACATACCCAACAATCACAGCAATAGCATTGATGAGATTAAAAAAAATAAACAGGAAATTACCCCTCCAATTATACGAAAGATTATTTTTTTCCTAGTTCCTTGCTCCTATTTGTTGCAGCAATAACAGCATCTATTACAGACGAACAAATATCTCCTTTTTCAAGAGCACGCAATCCCGCAACCGTCGTGCCACCTGGCGATGTGACCATATCTTTAAGTTTCTCAGGTTGTTCGCCAGTTTTAAGAAGAAGTTTTGACGATCCATAAACAGTTTGAGCAGCCAATCTTAGTGCTTGATCTCTAGTTAATCCAACCCTTACCCCCGCATCAGAAAGTGCCTCAATAAACTGAAAAACATAGGCAGGACCACTTCCTGAAAGGCCTGTAACTGCGTCCATTAAACTCTCAGGTACTTCTTCAACTGTACCCACAGAACGAAATAGTTCTAAAGCCAGGGACATATCTTGTTCATTAACTTGTTTTGAAGAACACATGGCTGAAGCACCAGAACCAATCAAACATGGAGTGTTGGGCATAACCCTAACAATCTTGGCAGTCAGACCAAAATTTTCTAAGAATCTTGAAATAGGTATTCCTGCAGCAATCGAAATAATGATTTGTTCCTCGTTATAATAATCTTTAAGAGAAACCAAAACCTGATCAATAATTTGGGGTTTTACCGCGATCAATAAAATATTTGAATCTGAGATAAAATCGTCATATTCGGAATAAACAGAAAGAGAATGCTGTTTTCTTAGAAAATCAGTTCTTTCTAGTAAAGGTTCAATCACATTGATATTCTCAAGTTTTGCAAATCCTGTTTTCACGATGCCAAGACAAAGGGCTTCGCCCATCCTACCGCCACCCACCACTGTGATTTTATGGTTCGTCATTTTATATGCTCATTCAAGATCAGTTACAAAGATGAAATTTACGTTCTCTCCCCAAAAATTGCTGTTCCAACTCTAACATGTGTTGCTCCTTCCTCGATAGCTACTTCAAAATCGTTTGACATTCCCATGGACAAATCGGTGACACTTTCCATACCTAACCCTTGAACTTCATCTCTTAAGAAACGAAGTTTTTGAAAATGAATTCTGCTATTTTCAGGATCTTTCGAAAGAGGGGGAATACACATTAGACCTCTAACACAAATAGATGAGATGGAACAAACAGACTTGATTAATTCTATAGCATCTTTACAAAAAACTCCATTTTTTTGGGTTTCTTCACCAGTGTTGACTTGTATGTAAATATTAAATGGTTGCTTAGATGTTTTTTCTACATGCCGAGCTATCTCTTCTGCTAAAGAAAGAGAATCTACCGACTCTACAAGATCAAATAATCTTGGGACAATTTTCACCTTATTTTTTTGAAGTTTCCCAATTAAACGCCACTCTAGTCCATTGGCAATATTGGAGTCCATTTGCAAACGTTTCTCACTTGCCTCTTGAACACGATTTTCCCCAATAATCAATGCACCTGCATGAAAAACTTCTTCAATTTTTTCCACACTCTGTCTCTTTGTAACAGATACCAATGTAACTTCTTCTAAAGAGCGATTCACTCTCTCTGCAGAAGTTTTAATTCTATTTTTAACACTTTTGAAATATTGAGAAATCTGCAATTTTTTCATGATTTTCAGAAAAGTATCCTTTTCAAACTAATAGAATCGTGGAAGTTTGTCTGCCTACTCCCTTACCTTCTCTTCTATAAGAAAAAAATTTTTTTGAATTTGCTAGCGTGCACGGACCAGGATTTCCTATTCTTTCTTTATATACTCCAGCACTCAACAACTGCTTTACAACGATTTTAGGTAAATCTAAAAGCCATTTTCCATTTTCTTGTTCAAAGAATGCATTCTCTGATTCTGGGACAGATTCATTGAAAGGAACTATACAGTCATAGTCAACTTCGTAAGAATTTCCACAAATACCAGGACCAATAGCCACCATAAGATCACATGGTTTGCTACCGTAATCAAATCTTAATTTGTTTATAGTTTCTTTTATTATCCCTTTCAAAATTCCCTGCCTACCCGCATGGACTGCAGCAACAGTCTTCAAAACTTTATCTACTATAAGTACAGGTAAGCAATCTGCAGTTTCAATTGAAAGAATAAAACCAGGCTCATTTGTTACAATTGCATCTGCTAAATTAGGGCTGTTATTTTTTATTTCTTGAGTACTAAGGACTTTCGAACTATGAATTTGTTTTAATTGAACAAAACCGTTACGATATCTCTCAACAAGGGCAGAAGTTAACTTTTCATGTTTAAACAACATGCCCAATAAATTAGGATATTGCATACTTGCTTCAAACGGTTCTTCTCCATTTCTTAATGTGTAGGAATCTCTTGTTCCAAAAGCATGAACAACAAAATCCAAAGCGTCCAACAAAGGAGAAGTGAAAAAACTCAAACCCCCAATATTATACTCCTGTAGTTCATTCAAATTCTAAACTCTCTAAAAAAAGCAATGACAATAATATTAGTCTGCTTGTCTCCTTAAGAAAGTAGGAACATCCAGATCATCCTCTTCAAACTGAAAACCTAAGTTTGACTGATTGTTTTTCATTCTTACATAGGCGGGAACAGAAATATCTGCACCATCGGTACCTGTTGCTTCAACGGTAGATTCTTCAACAATTGAAACTTCTGGAGATGCAGCATCATGAAAACCAGTAGCTATCACAGTAACCCTTACAGAGTCCCCAATTGAAGAATCAATAACTGACCCAAAAATAACATTTGCATCTTCATGGGCAGTCTCATAGATAAGGGTACAGGCCTCATTAACTTCGTGCAGGGCAAGTGTGTCTCCTCCAGAAATATTAATAAGAACTCCTCTAGCACCTTGTATAGTGGCTTCTTCTAATAGTGGACTACTAATCGCCTTCTGCGCTGCATTAATCGCACGATTTTCACCAGCACTAACTCCACTACCCATTAAAGCCATCCCTCCCATATCCCTCATAATGGTTCTAACATCTGCAAAATCCAGATTTATGAGTCCAGGAGTAGTTATAAGGTCAGCTATTCCTTTACATGCCTGCAATAAGATATCATTCGCTTTTTCGAACGCGTCAAGCATCGGAGTTGATTTGTCGACCATTCCAAGAAGACGCTGATTAGGAATAGTGATTAATGTATTGACTGAATCTCTCAATTCAGCAATACCTGCCTCAGCCTGCGATTGCCTCTTTGGGCCCTCAAAATCAAAAGGTCTTGTAACGACCCCAACTGTCAGGATCCCAGCCTCTTTTGCTATTCTAGCAATTACCGGAGTTGCACCCGTACCAGTTCCTCCACCCATTCCAGCAGTGACAAAGACCATATCTAAATCTCTCATCAGACCAGTCAGCCTTTCCGTATCTTCCATGGCTGCTTTTCGTCCAATATCGGGGTTTCCCCCTGCCCCTAACCCTTTCGTTACTTCTGTACCTATTTGCAACTTTTCTTTTGCTAATGAATGCTCCAACACCTGGGCGTCTGTATTTGCAACTGCAAATTCCACTCCTTCCATTCCAGAGGAAATCATGGTATTGACCGCATTTCCTCCTCCTCCTCCCACACCGATTACGGCAATTCTAGCGCGACACGATACTTCTTCATCAAGTTCAAAAAAATTACTCATTACTCACTCCCTTTTGCCTTGGACGTTGGGAAACTTTTTCAAATTACTTAAAGATACTATTTAAAGCATCCTTTATTTTTAATGTAAAACTTTCGCTCTTCCCGTTCATAAAACCGGTCGAAAACCAATTTTTCTGTTCTTTTATTCCATTTTCTGCGGCATAAATAACCAAACCAACAGCTGTCGAATATAATGGCTGGTTAACCATATCAACGAGTCCTCCTATCCCACTTGGAGAACCTCTTCTAACCGGTAGTTGAAGAACACTCTCTGCTAAATCCTCTATACCGTCTAAAATACTCGCTCCCCCCGTTAGGACAACTCCAGCAGGAAGAAGGTCTTCCATTCCACTTTTTTGTATAGCTCTTCTAATTAGTGTTAAGATTTCTTCTAAACGTGGTTGAATGATTTCTGCAAGTATTTGACGGCTCAGAATTCTAGGTTCCCTTCCTCCAACACTTGGAACTTCAATATTTTGCTGACCTGTCAAACGCGAGGCGAGTGCGTAGCCATGCTCTTTTTTTATTCTCTCTGCCTGATAATCCGGAGTTCTTAGTCCTATTGCAATATCACGGGTAATATGACTCCCCCCAATCGGAACAACCTGCGCATATCTCATCACACCAGAACTTATAACTGCGACATCTGAGGTGCCACTTCCTATATCAACCACGGCAACTCCAAGGTCTCTCTCGTCATCACTAAGTGCTGCTAGAGAAGATGCTAGTGGTTGCAAAACAAGTCGCTCTACCATTAACCCTGTCCTCTCAACGCTCCTAATTATATTTTGAATAGAAGGGACCGAGCCTGTCACAATGTGAACCTTACATTCTAAACGAACACCCGCCATACCAACTGGTTCTGTGATTCCCTCCTGTTCATCTACAACATATTCTTGAGGAAGAACATGTATGATTTGATGATCAGTAGGCATAGTGATCGCTCTTGCTTGTTCGACCACTCTCTGAACATCTTCCTTAGAAACTATTTTATTTTTGATTGCAACTATTCCATTTGTGTCTAGACTTTTAATGTGAGGGCCGGAGATCCCAACATTAGCATGTTTAATTTGAATGCCACTAATAAATTCTGCTTCCTCAACAGCAGCGCATATGGATTCAACAGTTTGGTCAATATTTACAACCGAACCTCTATTCAATCCCTTCGAAGGATGCTTCCCAAGCCCAACTATTTCCAAAGTTCCTTCATCGTTAAATTCAGCTACAACTGCACAAATCTTTGAAGTCCCTATATCCAATCCAACAAACATTTCATTACTCTTACTCATCCCCTTATCCCCCATATTCCATAAGTGGTCTCATGATTACACGAGAAGGAAAGGTAAGGTCAAAAAATAGGCGGTTACCCGTAACCCGAATTCTATCTGGAAACAATTCAAGAACAGAAACTAACCGTGCAATTTGTGAAATTAATTCCTTTTGAGATATTTTAACTCTGAAGTCCTCCCTCCTAAATTTCAATAGATAAAACCCATCGGTTGTCTTATTTATAGACAAACATTTATTGCTAAACCATTTTAGTTTCTTAAGAACTCCAAGGATTTCAATGATATCTTTTATTCCTGAATTTTGTATAAAAGTTCCAACTTCCTTTTCAGAGAAACCTAGTATATTAGGTAAACACGACTTAATTGAAGATGGCATTTTACCAAGGATCAACCCCTCAGAATCTATAGCATTTTCATACTCACCTCTTAAAATGGCTATAGGCACTCTTTCCTGAACGGAAATATTCAAAGTACCTGGGTAGTTTATCCTAACACTAGATGAGAATATCCATGGGTGTTCTTCTAAAGCTCTTCCAACTCTATCCAGATTTGCATCAAAAATGTTCGTGTTCTGTATAAAGCTCAAAGAATCTACAATTTTTTCGGCGTTTATGTAGTGAGAACCTTCTACAACTATCCTTTTTAATCTGAAGTGGTGATTGGTCCGCAAGAAAAGAAAAAAATGAGACAAGATCAGTAAAAATTCGACACAAATTAATGCATGAATAACTTTTCTTATAAAAACGCTGCCACCTGTTTTCACTGTAGTTTCACTGTTTCCAAATCTAAACACAATATCTCCCTTCGAAAAACTTAGGCACGAGAACTAATACGTGTCGTACTTTTATCTTCTCCAATTATGCGAAGCTCCAAACTCAAATCAATATCTTTTTGTTTCTTTACTGTCACCTGAATTTGATTTATGAGTGCAAGCATATCGGATGACTTAGCTCCGCCACAGTTAATCAAGAAATTCGCATGCACCTCGCTAACCATGGCTGAACCAATACGCAAGTTTTTCAATCCACATTCTTCTATTAATTTCCCAGCTTTATAATTATGGGGATTTTTAAAAATTGACCCCGCACACGAATTTCCCCAAGGCTGAGTTTTTTTTCTGCTATTTATGTTTTGGTTATACAGTTCCTCAAGTTTGCCAGAACTCCCTCTTTTTAATCTAAGAATCGAAGAAACTACTACCCCAGGAGAAGGCAATTTTGCGGCTCTATATGAAAATTCAATTTCTTCTTGACTGAGAGTTCTCAGTTTTCTCTCGCTAAAAGGAATCCAATGAACACTTTCAATTAAAGCATCTATGAAATGAGTGGCTGTCCCTGCGTTCATCATCAATGCACCACCAACAGTCCCAGGAATTCCCATCAAACGTTCCACACCCCAAAAACCATTTTTAATACCAAATCGAACTAAAGATGGAATTTTCTCATATGCTCCAACTGCAAGGAGAACTTCGTTTTTATTCTCCAATAAAATCTCTATCCCTTTAAAATTTTTTGACAAACTAATAACCAAACCTCTCACCCCACCATCCAATATAAGAGTGTTTGCACCACCGCCAAGAACAGTAATTGGCAAATTAAAAATATTTGAAATTTCCAACAGATCGAATAAATCTTTTTCATTTTCTGGAAAGGCTAAAAAATCCGCCTTCCCGCCAATCTGTAATGTTGTATATGGAGCTAGAGGTTTATCAAACAGAATCTCAAACGGCATTTTGGAAAATTCAAACTTCAAATTCATTTCTTCTCCATCAAATAAGAGACAATCAAAACTATCCTTTAACATTTAATTCGTATTTAAGTTTTTCTTTCAATAATTTTCCGAATTTCCAAATATCTCCTGCCCCCAAAGTTATGAACAAATCATTACGACTCAGGACGCGTAAAAGCTTCTCTATCCCATCATTGAAGTTTTCGATTTCAACACACAATTTCTGCCCATAAGAATGAATCCCTTTAACCAATGCAGAAGAATTTACCCCTTTAATAGGAGCTTCACCGGCAGAATATATCGGCGCTACAAAAAGTAAGTCCGCATCATCAAATGAGGACACGAAAGATTTTAATAAATGCTGTGTTCGTGAGAACCTGTGGGGTTGAAAAACAACAACGATCCTCCTCTCAGGACATGACTCTTTCAAAGCTTTCAATGTAGCTTTTATCTCTTCTGGATGGTGTCCGTAATCATCGTATAATGAAATTCCAGATACTTCTCCTAAAAATTCCATCCTTCTACTAATCCCTTCAAATTCCTCTAATCCAATTTTCACGGATTCAAATGGAATATTTATTTCCATAGCTAAAGCAACAGCACCCAAAGCATTAGACGCATTATGCATCCCCGGCATTGGAACTTGAATCTCGCCTAATCTGCTTCCAAGGTGATAAACATCAAAAAAACCTTTTTCACCAACATAACGAAAATCTTTACCAAGATAATCAGATGAGGGATCAAATCCGTAAGTGAAAAACCTTTTTTCGATGTTTGGGATGATTTCTCTAATGGCCAGATTATCGTAACAAAGTACTGAGAAGCCATAGAAAGGAACCTTATTTACAAATTGTAGAAATGCATCTTTAATACTTTGATAATTCTCATAAAAATCAAGATGTTCCTCGTCGACATTAGTAACAAGAGCAACGGTAGGGGATAAATCAAGAAAAGTTCCATCACTTTCATCGGCCTCCGCAACAAGAAATTCTCCTTCTCCTAATCTTGCATTTGATCCAAACGCATTTAATCTTCCTCCAATCACAAATGTTGGATCTAGTGAATCCCTATACAATATAGAAGCTACCAACGATGTAGTTGTCGTTTTTCCATGTGAACCAGCAATAGCAATACTGTATTTCATCCTCATTAGTTCGCCTAGCATTTCTGCTCTTGGGATTGTTGGAATTTTTCTTTTTCTTGCCTCAACTAACTCTACATTATTGGGTTTAATTGCAGAACTATAAACTACGACACTTGCACTAGTCACATTGTCCTTATTATGACCCTCCGCAAATTTAGCCCCCAACTCTTTCAAACGGATAATGGCATCATTGATTGATATGTCGGAACCACTCACTGAATAATTTAAATTAATTAGCAATTCTGCAATACCACACATGCCCGTTCCTCCTATTCCAACAAAGTGAACTTTGATGGAACGAAGGAATTTTGTACCATTCATTTCCTGCTCGTTAATCATTTAAATTCCCTGACTATTTCGTACACTAGTAGAATCTCTACAAATTTGGGCCACAGAAATCCTACTGCATGTGATAAATAAATCTTGTGTTTTACTCGACATTTCATACAAAATATTTCTATCTAGAATAAGTTTTGAAATAATAGAAAAAAGCACTTGAGGTTCTAATTCTTCTTGTTTCAATGCAATTGCAGCCCCTTCGTTCGAGAGAAATTTAGCGTTCGCTTCTTGGTGACTATGTGTTGCACCAGGAAAAGGAATTAAAAGCGCAGGTAGAGCCATCGCCGTAATTTCGGCAACAGTTACAGCACCCGATCTTGCTATTACAAAATGAGCCCAACGATATTTGTCAACTATATCAAACAGAAAACTCCTCACATCACCATCTAGTTGCTCTTTCTCGTATGCACTACGAACCCAATCAACATCACCCTCTCCTGTCTGATGAACAAACTGTAATTGGCCACAAAATGCATGTAGGAGCGGCAAAGTCCTGACAACAACATCATTAATAGCAGTAGCTCCTTGACTCCCACCAAAAACCAAAATTTTCAAAGGTCCATTCCAAAAAGACCTTTCACGTTCACCGCGAGAATCAAATTCAGTTCTGAGAGGGAGGCCAGTATTAACGGTCTTACTCTTCGAGAAGAAATCTTTCTGCAAGGGCAATCCTAATGCAATCTTTGATGCGAAAGGGGATAAAATTCTATTGGCAATACCAGGAACTGAATTTTGCTCTATTAGAACAATAGGCTTTCTTTTCAGCCAAGCTGCAAGTATGGGGGAAACACTCGCATAACCTCCCACCCCTAAAACAACGTGAGGATCAAAATCTTTGATGATTTCTAAGGATTCGAAAAATGCACGTATCAACTGAAAAATCGAAAGAATTTTTTTTCCTATTTTTACACCAACAAAACCAGAAGCTTTAATACTCTTCAAAGGGAGTCTCTCACGTTCAAGAATTTTCGAAAGTAATCCTCTTTTTGGGCCTACGAATAATACTTGATTCTCTTCGGAATCATCTAACCAAGTGCGCGCAACGGCAACACCAGGATAAACATGTCCCCCTGTTCCTCCACCGGCAATCATTAAACGCAATTTCATCTCCTCAAATTTCTTGTCCTGGCATTTTTGATATTTCGACTTCGTTGTACCCTTTTAGGAATTCCGAACTTTTCATAATCAGAGCTTAGGGAATTCCTTGAACTGATATTCATTAAGATTCCTATAGAAGAAAGTGTTATCAAAATCGACGAACCTCCTAAGCTAATCATTGGAAGAGGGATTCCTGTAGTAGGGACTAAACCAGTAGCAACCGACATATTTAAAAGACCCTGAACTGAGATTAATAGTGTGGTCCCAAAAGCTAGGAGGGCTTGAAAATTATTAGAACAATGATAGGCGATCTTAAATCCACGAAAAAGAACGATGGAAAAGAGAATCAAGACAAAGAAACACACGATCAATCCGAGTTCTTCACCTAAAACCGAAAAAATGAAATCTGTATGCGGCTCTGGAAGATAAAAAAGTTTTTGTTTGCTATCACCTATACCCAAACCTGTAATTCCACCACGGGCGATAGCTAAAAGAGATTGTATGAGTTGGTAACCCATCCCGAGCGGATCTGCAAAAGGATCCAGAAAAGCTACGATGCGTTTAAAACGCCACGGTACAAGGAAAACCATTAAAGAACACAAAAAACTAGTACCTAGCACATAAACGAGCACATAGTAACATTTAATCCCTGCTAAATACAATAAGATTCCACCAACAATTATTATAAGAAAGGCAGTTCCTAGATCAGGTTGAGCTAGTATTAATGCCAAAGTTGTCCCAACTACTAAAACAAAATGTAAAAAAACCGTCCTAGGCTCATTTTTAATCTTTTTCTTTTTACTCAGTAAATTAGCCAAATGATAAATGATTACAATTTTAGAAAACTCTGCGGGTTGGAAAGTAAAAGAACCAACCCCTATCCATCTAGAAGCTCCACCTGCTGTTCGACCAAAACCAGGAAAGAAAACAAGAGCAAGAAAAATCCAAATCAGAAAGACAAAAAATAAAGACATATTTCTGAATCTATCTATATCGAGCATGAAAAAAAAGAACATAGAGATGAAACCCAAAAACATCCATAATCCCTGTCGTTTTATAAAATAATACGAATCTCCATACTTCTCATATGCGATTATATTGCTAGCGCTGGAAACCATAATCAAACCAAGAACACTTAGACATAACACTGTATATAGAACTGTCCTATCCATACTTTTTCTTTGCATTTACGAAATCTCTTTGCTTCTATGGACTAATTCTCTAAAACAATTTCCACGATCTATATAATCATCAAATTGATCAAAGCTTGAACATGCCGGAGAAAACAAAACAACTTGCCCAGAAGTTGCTTCACTCGAGATCACCGAAACAGCTGTCTCTAAGTTAGAGACTATCTCCGTCTCAACTTCATTTTTAAAAAATTCATAAAATCTTTTTGCAGCTTCACCAATCAGAAACATTTTTTTGACTCTAGATTTCACCGCAGGCAAAATAAATTCCAGTTCACTGTTCTTGTCAAACCCTCCTGCAATCAAAAAAATATCTCTTTCAAAACTCAAAATACTCATTTTCGTAGCGCCCACATTCGTAGCTTTTGAATCATTGATCCATGTAATTCCGTCTTCTTCTGAAATTAATTCCATACGATGAGGAAGACCTTGAAAACTTGTGGCAGTTTGTCTGATTGCAACGAGGTCAGCCCCTAAGAAAAAACCTGCTGTGCAAGCACCCAAAAAGTTCTCTAGATTGTGAAGCCCTTTCAGATTCATTTCTGCCACACTACATACTTCCTTAATTCTATCTTTTAACGCTACGAATATTTTTTCATCCTTTACAAAAGCACCTCTCTGGACCTTCTTTTTTCTACTGAAAGAAAGGGTTTTCTGAATGCCCTCAAACTCAAGATATCTCGTCATTGGATCATCGACATTAATTACTTTCACATCACACTTTTTCTGATTAGATAACAACTTTGTTTTAACCGCCAAATAATCCTCAATAGATTTATGCCTTCCAATATGATCGTGTGTAACATTCGTAATCATTGAAAGATGCGGACGAATACTAGGGGACAATTCGAGTTGAAAACTACTTATCTCACTTAAAATGAAATCTAAATCATTGGTCTGATTTTGGACCACATCAATCAATGGTCTACCGATATTCCCTCCTACGGAAATTTTAAAACCACTATTTTCAAGGATTTCTGCAAGCAACGTTAGAGTCGTAGTCTTGCCATTTGTACCTGTAATTGAAATAAGAGGAACATCAGATAGTTTCCAAGCAAACTCGACTTCACTAATGACTTCTGCCCCAGTTGAAAGGGCTGTGTCTATAAAAAAGTTTTTTGAAGGAATACCTGGACTAACAATAAGAAGATCACAATTTTCAAAAGTTTCTTTCCTGTGACCTTCAAACTCAACCTGTATATTTCCTGAGTCAAAACCATCTACCTTTTGACTATCTGTAAGAATTAGTTCTCTACATTTTCCTTTTAAAAATTTGGCAACCGCCCTTCCAGTTACACCCATTCCCATAACAACAACTCTTTTCCCCTTGAGTTCTAGCAAAAAATTAACTTTCTGTTCACCCATAGTCCTATCTCAACTTAAGAGTAACAAGACTTAGAAGAGCTAAAATAAACGCAATAATCCAGAAACGAACTGTGATCCTGGATTCAGGCCAATTCAGTTCTTCAAAATGATGGTGAAGAGGTGCCATTTTGAATACACGCTTTCCTGTAAGCTTAAATGAAACAACTTGGATTAAAACAGATAAAACTTCTATAACAAAAAGTCCACAAACAAAAAAAAGCAAAATTTCTTGCTTAATACAAAGAGCTATGACTCCTAGAATTGAGCCTAGAGAAAGAGAGCCCACGTCCCCCATAAAAATTTGGGCAGGATGAGCATTAAACCAAAGAAATCCCAGTCCTGCACCAAAAATCGTGCCACATAGGATAGTTAACTCACCCGCACCTCTAACATGTTGAACGAGTAAATATTTAGAAATTTCTGCATGTCCCGCTACATAACTAAAAATAAGATAAGCAACTGCGGCTATCAACAAAGGTCCTATTGCTAAACCGTCAAGACCATCAGTAAGATTAACGGCATTACTAGTAGCAACGATGACAATGGCTGCATATGGAATAAAGAATAGCCCGAGTTGAGGCAGGAAGCCTTTGAAAAACGGGAACATAACGACTGTTTTAAAATCGATAGAAACAAATCCGTTATAAAGCATTAATCCTACAATAAGGCCAATTAAAAATTGGCAGGAAAATTTTTTCCCAGCAGTCAGGCCATTCGAATCTTTCTTAATTACTTTTTTATAGTCATCAAACAATCCCAAAAAACCGAAAGTCAACAGAACAAAAATGGAAAGAAGGACATACCTATTAGACAAATCGTTCAGTAGTAAAGTTGAAAGCAGAATTGAAACTAGAATAATGAATCCTCCCATAGTCGGAGTCCCACTTTTAGACTTATGTGACTGAGGTCCATCCTGTCTAATTTCCTCCCCAATTTGTCTTCTTTGTAAAAAACGGATAAATGGAGGAGTGAGAAGGAAAGAAATTAAAAAACCTAAAAAAACTGCAAGACCTGTTCTAAAGGTTATGTATTTAAAAACATTTAAAAATGCATAATCATTACTTGCTAGTAAAAAAGACTTATATAACATTAATTCAATATCTCCTCTGAGAAACGTTCCATACGACTTAGTCGCGAACCTTTTACTAGAACCCAATCGCCATTACTGAAATTCTCATAAAACCATGAAAGTGCTTCTTCAAAGAATTCAAAACTCTGTACGTTATCCTCCAAGTTAGAATAACTCTTAATTTCTTCTACTGCTGCAGACATGATTATACCAACAAAGATAAAAACACATTGACTATCAATGCTAATTCTCTGTAAATCTCGAATTAAGCTTGAGTGCAATTCAAATTCGCTTTCTCCTAATTCACTCATGTCGCCGAAGACAACAAATAATTTTGCCTGTCCTTTCAAAATCATAGCTGTCTTAAATGAGGAAAGCATAGAATCTGGATTTGCATTATATGAATCATCTATCAAAAATGAGCCTTTAGCATTAGGGATAGCTTTTACTGTCATCCTCATTGGCAAACTTTCGGCTTTTCTTAGACCTTCAATAATTTCTTCTAGCGATGATCCCAAACAACTAGCAGCAGTGGCTGCAGCAACTGCATTGAGGACATTATGGTATCCAAACTGAGGAGTCCATACGCTCTTTTTTTCTCCATTCATAAAAATATTAAATTTCGTGCCATTTTTATATGGAAAAACAACATCTTTAAAAAAAATATTATTTCTCTTAGAGGAACCAAATGTAAGAACTTGCAAGCCTCGATTCTTTGATTTTTCCGTATAGAAAGTACTATGAGCATCATCACCATAGAAAATCATGAAGCCATCTTCGGAAATCCTGTCTATCATTTCTCCTTTGGCATCACGAACAGACGCTACTGTATGTAATCTCTCTAGATGAGCTCGGGCGATATTTGTTATTACTCCCAAGTGTGGAACTGCAATTTCAGACAGGCGACCAATTTCTCCAGGTCTATTCATACCAATTTCAAAAACTGCTTTCTCGTGCTCACTCTTTAAATTAAGAAGTTGCATAGGCAAACCAATTAAATTATTTAAATTTCCCTCAGTTTTCAAAACTTTGTTTTTCTGATTCAAAATTGAAAAAAGCATCTCCTTAGTGGAAGTCTTCCCATTACTTCCAGTGATGCAAACTACAGGAAGTTCAAACCTAAGGCGATAAAATCTGGCGAGGTCTCCATAAGCTTTTAAACAGTCTCTTACTTGAATCACAGCACCATTAAATTCTCTCGACAATGGAGAATCCAAACTTGTAACCAAGGCACTAGCACCCTTACGATCAGCTTCCTCTAAGAAAGAATTTCCATCAAAGTTTTCCCCCTTTAGAGCTATAAAGAGATCTCCTGAATTAATCTTTCTTGTATCAGTACTTACTCCATATATTTTAATTGAGCTGTCTCCCATTAAAATATTGCCATCAACTGCAGAAATAACTTCTTTGACCGTAAAAATTTGACCTTTTAAATTCGAATTCATTTATAACCCAACGATTCCAGTACAAAACGTGCTTCATCACGATCATCAAACGGAAACCTCTTTTCCTCAATCATCTGATATGTTTCGTGACCTTTCCCTGTAATCAAAACTGTGTCACCTTCTTTTGCATTCGAAATAATAAATTGAATCGCTTCCTTTCTATCAACAATTTCGAAACAACGGTCATCAGATCCGGGAACTAACCCCTTCCCTCTACTAACTTCACGAATAATCTCTTCTGGAACTTCATTCCGTGGATTGTCAGTCGTTAGTACGACGACATCGCTTCCTCTCAGTGCTTCAGCACACATAAGTGGTCTTTTTGTTCGATCTCTATCCCCCCCGCAACCCATTAAAGTCAATATACGTCCTTGAGTTATGGGACGAGAAAATTTAATAATCCTCGATAAAGCATCTTGTGTATGGGCATAATCTACAACTACCAAAAATGGCTGCCCCATATCGATTTTCTCAAACCGTCCAGGAACCGACTTGAATTTTTGCATAGAGACAGCTATTTCTTCTGCAGAAATCCCAGTCGAAAGAGAAGCTGCGGAAGCTGCAAGAATGTTCATAAGATTATGTGCTCCTATCAAAGAACACTGAATTTTTGATGACCCATTAGGATATTTTAAATTGAAGGACAAACCGTTTTTCGTATTGCAAATATCTTCAGCTCGGACATCTGCTTTTTCAGACAGTCCATATGACCATTTCTGAAGTTTAGATTGTTCATAAATCTTCCTTCCGTATTTATCGTCAATGTTCACGACTATCTTATCAGGATTATATTCATCAAAAAGTTTCATTTTACTCGCAAAATATGAACTCATATCACCGTGAAAATCGAGATGGTCCTGTGACAAGTTTGTAAAAAGTGCAACATTAAAATTACAACCATACACTCTGTCTAGTTCCAGACTGTGACTAGAAACCTCCATACATACATCACTGACTTTTTTTTCTGCCATTAAAAAGAAAAGATTTTGTAAATCAGAGGACTCCGGAGTGGTCCTATCATTAGAAATTATTTCATCTCCGACGCGGCAATAAATCGTTCCTAACATCCCTGAATTTCTGCCAATACTATTTAAAATCCAATCTAACAAGAAAACTGTAGTTGTTTTCCCATTCGTGCCAGTCACACCAAACAAATTAAATTTCTCGGAAGGATGATTGAAAAAACTCGAACTTAGTTCCGCCAATGCTCTCCGACCAGAATCGACTACGAAACAAGCATCAAAGCCGCCAAGTCCGGGGATAGGGCTTTCTAATATTATCGTTGAAGCCCCAGATTTAATCGCTTTTTCAACATATCTATGCCCATCCTTCTTGAACCCCTTAATCGCAACAAAAATATTCCCAGACTTTATATTTCTGGAATCATAAGAAATCCCCGAAACCTTTGTATTTTTTACTCCAGTAAAATCTTTGAAAGTGAGTTCGTCAGATAGATCCATTAGAGTTATATAATTTTCTTCTTTTTCCATAATTAATCTCATCAAAGGAAAGAAAAAATTTTTAAAACGTTCTTTTTAGATTCAAATTTATAAATTTAACGTTTGCTTCATCAGGTGGAATACGGAGGTATCTTAACGTTCTGACAACTATTCTTTTCCAAACAGGTGCGGCTACTGTACTGCCCCAAGATCCTCCTTTAAGAGTTCCTTCATCAAAAATTATTATCAGAGCTATTTTTGGATTATTGAGAGGAGCAAAACCAACAAAAGACATTACATAATCCAAATCGCTGTATTTTTTTTCACCTGACTTCTTCTTCTGAGCAGTTCCGGTCTTACCACCAACTTTATACCCCTTTAATTGAGCATTCTTCCCCGTACCTCTAGAGACAACTTCTCCCATAATAGCAGTTAGAACTTTTGCAGTTTTTCTTGATATGACTCTTTTTCCTTCACACGAATCATTCTTTTTAAAGTGTATTTTAAATTTTTCAATATGGCTGACAATTCTTGGCTTGCACATAATCCCTTCATTTGCTAAAGCCGCAACTGGCATTAACATCTGTAAAGGAGTAACACCAATTTCCTGACCTATAGATATAGAAGCTAAAGAGAGTTTTGACCATTTTGATGGGTTTCTTAAGATCCCAAAAGCCTCACCAGGAAAATTCAAACCAGTTCGACTACCAAAACCAAAACGCCTAGCTGTTTGATATAATAATTTCGGACCAACTTTTTTTGCAATTTTATAAGTTCCAATATTTGAAGAGTTAACTATTACATCTTCCATAGAAATTTTTCCAAATTTTTTATGATCTCGAAGTATTTTAGAGGTGTTTTGAACTATAAATTTTCCGCCCTCTGCATCGAATATTTCTTTTTTTTTGCCGCCTTGTTCGAGATATGCAGCAGCAGTAATCAATTTGAAAGTTGAACCTGGTTCATAAATATCCTGAATTGCCGATTCACGCCAACTTTCTGAGTTTGAGCGACTATACATATTAGGATTAAATCTTGGTATCGAAGCCAGTCCAATTATATGACCAGTCTTTACCTCGATCATAATCCCTATTGCCTTTTTTGATTTAGCTCTTTTAAACTGTCTTGATAATTCTTCTTCAAGAAAATATTGAATATTTGCATCAATCGTTAAAGTTACATCAAATCCACGTCTCGTCTGTTTAGAAATAATATTTTTATCTGAAGAGAAAAAGGGGAAGTTAATTCTAGAAGGATTAGAGTTAATCCTTCTTCTTTTAGCGTCCCTATGAATTAAAATTTTACGAGTTAAACCCTCCAAGTATCTATTCAGAGACTGTTCAAGTCCATAAAGGCCAACATTATCTACACCCACGAAACCTAACAGTGACGAGGCAAGTTCTCTCCTTGGATAGAATCTTTTGCTCTCCATTTCGAAATTTAGACCATCTATATCCAATTTCTCTATCTTTTCTTTTTGTTCAGGATTCAATTTTCTTCCAAGCAAAACATATCTGTTTGCTCTCGATAATCTTTCATTTAATTTTAATTCTGATATTTTTAAAATTCGGGATACGCTCGTGGAAGCAAAAGAAATATTTTGAATTTTCGAAGTGTCTGCGTAAAGAGAAGGAGATTTTAAACTTATCGCTAAAATATCCCTACCGCTGTCTTGAATTTTCCCTCTACTAGTTTTTATAGTAATTGTCTTATGTAACTGTTTTTTCCCTACTGATTCTAAAGTTTTACGATCAACAAATTGTATTTTCAAGAGTTTAGTTCCAACCGCTACGAAACCAATAGAAACTATAAATATGCAAACAATCAATCTTCTTTCAAGGATAGTACGCACAGGGGTCTTTCCTGAATGGGCAGCAGAGATTTCGTTCATTGCTTAGTTACGATGACAAATAATATCTGTTCATTTTTAGGAAAAATCATTGTCAATTTTTCTCGAGAAATCTTTTCTATACGACTGAGGTCACTTAAACTCAACTTCTCCACTTCAAGGGCTTTACGTTCTTCATCCAAATAACTCTTTCTTTTTTCAAGTCGAGAAATCCTATAGCCTACCTTAACGGTTTCCAAATGAGACCAAAGAAGAGTAGTTACCCCCATTGACAGAGTAAAAATACATATTGTGACTAATCCAAAATTTATCTTTTCTCTCACCTGAAACTCACAGATACAATAAAATTCAAAACTAAATCTGAATTAATTTTACATTCCATCTAAACGCTCTGATGCTCTAAGACGCGAACTACGAGATCGAGAATTAACTTGAATTTCTTCAAGTTTAGGACGAATAACTTTTTTAGTAAGAATCTTTAGTAATGGTTCTTCAGTTTTTGAGGAAGAACGAAAGAAATTCTTTACAATTCTATCCTCAAGTGAGTGAAAACTTATTACTACAATTCGTCCCCCAGGGCGAAGGACATCAACAGCATCGAAAAGAGCAGTTTTAAGGGATTCTAATTCATCGTTAACTACGATTCGAAGCGCTTGGAAAGTTTTTGTAGCTGGATGTATTTTATAATGTGACTTTGAATTTCTTTTTATAGCTCTTAAAACGATATTGGATAGTTCATCACAACTAATTATTTCTTTCTTGGAACGATATCTCACTATTTCTCTTGCTATACGTCGTGATTTTCTTTCTTCCCCATAATGGAAAATAATATCTGCTATTTCATTTTCTGATAGTTTATTAACCAAATCAGACGCTTTTAATTCCCCATTTGAGTCCATTCTCATATCCAGAGAATTTTCAGATCTGATACTAAATCCTCTACTAGGATTATCCATCTGAATGGAAGAATAACCTAAATCAAAAACAACCCCATCTACATACTCAATATTTTCGCATCTGAGAATTTTCTTAATATTGGTAAAATTTGAATGGTGTATCCGAACAGAACTTCCGTATCCTTTAAATCTTCCTCTACAAATTCTAATAGCATCTTCATCCCGATCACAGCCGACCAGCACACCCGATGGCTGGATCGCATCTAGAATCAGTTGACTGTGTCCCCCTCCGCCCAAGGTAGTATCTAAGAACACAGCACCGGAGACAGGAGACAAGAAATTCAAAACTTCTTGAACCATAACCGGGATATGAGATGCTACTAAGTCAAAACTACATGTTTTTTTTTGAGATTTATTTTCTTTATGCGTTGATCTCATCAGTATTCTCAAAAAAAAACATTAAAATTCAAGCTCTATAAAGGTATCTTTTTCTTCTTCAAATACATCAGGAGTTTCTGATATCTGTTTTTTCCAGTTCTCACTACTCCAAATTTCAAACTTATTTTCTAAACCAATGATTACGGCATCTTTTTGAATTTGTGCAGACTCACGGAGACGTGATGGCAATAAAATTCGTCCTTGTCTATCAAGGACACATTCTGTCGCTCTTCCATACATACTTCTTACGTATTTTCTTACTTCATCTCGATATGTAGGTAATTGACCGAATTTATCGCTGAACCTTCTTTTCCACTCTTGTAGGGGATAAGCAAAAATACAACCATCCATATCCAGTAGCACTAATTGTTCTCCGAATTTGGAGTAAAGGTACTCCCTAAATCGGGCAGGCACACTAACTCGACCTTTGTCATCTACAGAAACAGTATGTGAACTTATGAGCATCATTTCCCCCCACGATTACCCACTTTACCCCACTAATTTAATTATTTTATACCTATATAATTCAAATATGTCAACATATAAAAATTAACAGATATAAGACATTTTATTTCAATAATTTAACATTGTGGGATATTATGGAGAAAACTATAAAACTACTCTATTTTTGACGTAGATCTTCATAAGAAAAGTATTGTAAAAAAAAAAGACTTTTAAAAAGGACTAAAAACTATGATCTTCAGTTGGAAAGTCACCAGAACGGACTTCATTACAGTATGTCTCAATCGCATTTCGCGCATAGGTTCCAAGATCTGAATATATTTTGACAAATTTTGGCGTAAAATCACTAAACAAACCTAGCATATCTTGTGTAACTAATACCTGACCATCACAAAATGGGCCAGCCCCTATTCCAATAGTAGGAACTTCTAGTTCTTCAGTTATTTGTGCTCCTAATTCAGATGGAACGCCTTCTATAACGATCGAGAAAACTCCTGCATCTTGTAATGAAAGTGCGTCTTCTCGAATTTTATTAGCAACAATTTTAGTTTTGCCTTGTACTTTATACCCCCCAAAGGTATGTATACTTTGTGGAGTAAGCCCTATATGTCCCATGACGGGCATCTCTCTTTCTACAAGACCTTTAACATGTTCAAAAACACGCACTCCACCTTCTAATTTAACTGCTTCAGCAGCTCCTTCCTGAATTAAAATTCCTGCATTTTTCAAAGTATCCTTTAAATCGATGCCGTAAGTCAGAAATGGTAAATCAGAGACTAAAAGGGCTTTTGGGTTAGATCTAGAAACAGCCTTTGTATGGTGCAACATATCACTTAATGTTACGTGTGTCGTATTTGGATATCCTAATGCTACCATTCCTAGACTATCTCCAACCAAGATTACATCAACTCCCGCATCATCAACAATTTTTGCGGTATAATGATCATAAGCAGTGGCAGAGACAATCTTACTGCGTGACTTCATCTTTCGAATTTTTGATGTGGTAATTTTTTTCCTAGAAGAAGCTTCATCTAACTGATCGGAAAAAACGTCTTTCTTAAGAAAACTACTTTTCACGGTCGTTTCCTCCTAAATAAAGGTAAACGCCTAAACAAAAGGTTTAGAACATAACAAACGAAACTGACCTTACTACATTTTATTTCTATCTTCAATGATTCTTAACGCATTAAATAAAAATTTATTTAATGGCAAATGGAGTTCATTACTGACAGCTAGACGCAAAATTTCTCCTGTAAATTCTTGCAATTCGCTTTTTCGTCTTTTCAAAAAGGATTTAAGCATAGAATTTTGATTCTCATAAGTATTTCTTGCTATTTTTAAAACCTTTGCCCTAACATCTATAGACAGTTTTTCGCTATCAACCAATTGTTGGATCTCTGAGCAAAGTTCAGAAAGAATATAAATGATTGGTTCTCGTAAAAGATCGCCATTTTTGCATTCAAAAAGTGTGGCAAGTGGATTAATCGAACTATTAACAATAAATTTTTTCCACTCTGACAGACGAGAATTATCACAAGTAGAAACTTTAAAACCTGAATTTTGAAAAAAAAATTCAATTTTCTCAAAAGCATTTTGGATACAACAACTTTGTCCAGCATCATTTGGGCTAAGTTCAAGTCTTGATTCACCGTGCTGAACAATCTCTCCACTGCCAACTAATTCACAACCCGTCTCAATTAAACCTCGAAAACAATTATTTCTGTCGATGTTTTCATCCAATTTTTCAGAAACACCAAGACCATTTGAAACAACAAGAACAATCGTAGATGAAGATATAGAAGGAAGGAACATCTTGCTTGCCTCAACCAAATCAAAAACTTTTACTGCAAAGATTACGAGATCTGCTTTCTCTGAAGATGGAGAAAACTCAACATTAGGTTTTGCAATCGAGCTTTTCTTGATATTAGATTTCAGAAACAATCCAACTGAATTGATTTTTTCAAGATGAAGTCGGCTGAATATCGAAAGATTCTCACTTCCAGCCAATCTAATTTTCATTGGATACAAACCACCACTCAAACCCATACATGAATTTGCAGCTAGCATGGAACCTACAGCACCTGGTCCAACAATCAAAACGGATTGAATAGGATTTGAAGTCAAAATTAATTAACAGAAACACCACGAGAAATCAAAATGAATCCAACAAACAAAAAAACAAAAGACAGAAAAAACTTAACTTTCTCCCCGTCTACCCTACTATTAATTACAGGAGACACCTGACCACCAATTAGGACTGCAGGGATAGTCATAAACAAAATATTCCAATGGACTAAAATCTGACCACTTGAAAAAACATAAGCATGGACTAATGTTGCAGGTAATACCGTTGCAAAAACAATAAGAATACCTGTACCAATTGCAACTCGCACAGGAATTTTATGTCGCACTATAAGACTTGTAGATGCTAGTTCTCCAATTCCAATCCCAGTCAATCCAACAAGGAGACCCCCTAAAACCGACCAAAATGCACCAAAGAAACCATGAGAATAATAATAATTATATTTTCTCCCTAGGCTATCTATTTTAGAGATTCTCACACCAATTTCTTTGAAATCTTTCTCTTTGGGCATACTTTTCAAACATGTAAAAAGTATAATCGCACATAGAATCACCATCAAAGTCCCAAGAAAAATCATAATCACTCCTGAAGGAACTTGGTGTGCTAAAAAACCAAAAACAATTGAAGTGGGGATAGAAAGAATCAACACGTTTTTTGCGATATGCAAATCAACAAGTCCTCTCCTAAAATAACCGGTCAAAGCACTGCCAAAACCAAAGATCTCTATCGATAGTGCGAGAAAGATTGCTTCTATAGGTGTAATCGTAACTCCAGCAAACATCGGGAAGAAAACAATAAAAATCGGAGCAAAGAAAACTGCCCCTTCTACACTAGAACTTGTAGCCATAAGACATACACAAAAGGCAACTGGAAACATCCACCAGAATTCAAAAAAATATTCTATCAATTGCTATCCTTTTCAAAATTTCCCTTTAAAGACTCTGCCATCCTCACCCCCTGCAAACTATGTTTAACATCATGGGTTCGGATTATATTTGCTCCATTCACAACACCAAAGGCTTCTGCAATAACAGAACCTATCAAACGTTCATGTGGCAATTCAACCTGTGTAATAGTTCCAACGAATCCTTTACGAGATATCCCTATAGTTATAGGGACATTGAAATCCTTAAACCTATAAATTTTTTTTACTAATTCTAAATTTTCTCGCAGAGACTTATTAAAACCTATCCCAGGATCAATAATAAGAGATTTGAATCCCTTACTTTTAAGTTCTTCTGTTTTGAATTTGAAAAAGGAATATACCATGTCCTGAATGTGTTCGAATTCATCCAGAGCATAAAAACTCTTTATTTTCCCTGGACACATAACTAACAAAGCAACACCAGTTTTGTGGACTGAGCCTATCATCTGCTCATCTGTAAAACCATTAACATCATTAATTATATGAACTCCTGCCTTTATAACTTCTTTAACAACAGATGGCTTTCTAGTGTCGATCGAAATTAAAGGTCCTCTATCAAAATCAAGTCTCTCTAAAATTGGAGCAATTCTTTTTATTTCTTCCACATCAGAAACAGGAATCGAATCTGGATGAGTGCTCTCTCCACCTATGTCTATAATGTCAGCACCTTCCATCGTCATTTTATCAATATGTTCAAGAGCAAAATTAGTCTCAAGAAATTTTCCACCATCAGAAAAACTATTTGGAGTAACATTCAAAACTCCCATTATTCTTACTCTTTCAAATTGTAATTCTCTTCCTCTACATGTAACGGATGGCCTTTCTTGAGATATTTTTTTCTGAGAAAAATTCATTTCATTTCCTTACTTTCGAGCAAATAGGTTGCCAGACTCTAAAATATAATCTTCTTCAAACCAAAACTTTCTTAATTCTCCTACCAGATACGAAGAACCAGTAATCACCAGAACATCGTCCCTTTTGATTAATCTTAACGCCTGCTTTAAGGCATCCCAAGGATCAATAAAATTTTGAAAATCTCGAATTCTATTTTTCATTAACATTTTTCCTAACTTGCTAAAACTGACATATTTTCTCGAACCAAAAACAGGAGGCAAAGTCAACAAAAAAACACCCTTAGTCTCGGATAATTCCTCAATAATACCCAAAGAATCCTTTCCCTCAAGACAACCAACAATAAAAAATAATCTTCCTTCTGATCTTCTTTTCAAAACCTGTATCAACGCCTTCACTTTATCTCGATTATGCGCAACATCTAAGATCACAGTTGGATTCTTAGAAACAATTTCTATCCTACCTGGCAAACGTGACTTAGATAAACCTTTACTTATACTCAAATTATCTAAATTCATTAATTTACAAGCTCCTGCTGCAAGTGCTGCATTATGTACTTGATGTTCACCGAACATAGGAATAGACAAATTTTTCAGGAAAGAACCGTCTGAAAAATTTAAATTAAAAACTGTACAATTTTGTTTTAAAACTACTTGTTCAGGAGTTGGACAAGAATATAATTTTGCTGATTTTTTTTTGGAAATTTTAGAAATTTCTCTTTTTACAACATAATGATTCTTAGAGACTATTACTCTTCCATTTTCAGCAATTATCCCAGCTTTATCTCTAGCGATCTCAGAAACCGTCTTTCCAAGTAATTCTGTATGGTCTAAAGCAACTTTTGTTATCACACACAATTTTTGAGAAAAAGGAATACGAGTAACATCATATTTACCACCAATGCCAGCTTCAAGAACCAAAACTTCACAATTAATTTCTTTTGCCATCAGAAGGAAAACAACTAAGGAGGACTCAAAAAAAGTAGGAATAAAACATTGCCCTTCTTGACTAATCTTTTTAATAGTAGATACAAATGAGTCATAGACCTTTGAAACAAGTTTCGGTTCTACAAAACGGCCATTGAACCAAAAACGTTCAATTATGGATGTAATATGAGGAGAGAAAAATGATCCTACGGATTTTCCTGACTCATGCAAACACTCAGATATCATCATTGTTGTGGATCCTTTCCCGCTGGTCCCTACGACATTAATAAACTCAAAGTCGCTAAAGGAAATTTCAAGTCTTTCAACAAGCAACATTATTCTTTCAAAATGACTATCTATATTCCTACTTTGTTTTTTTTTAATTATTTTTTTTGGCAGAGGGGAAAGACTATTCAGAAACTTATCTAAACGACCTATAACTTCTTTGCTATTCACACTTCTTTGCCTTCTAAAATATTCTTATAAAGGATCAATGTCGAAAATGTCTTCTTCCTGTAAAAACCATAGAAATATCTTTTTCAACTGCGGCTTCTATGATCTCATCATCTTTGACTGAACCTCCTGGTTGGACTATAGCTTTGACTCCAAACTCTACAGCTTCATCTATTGCATCCCTGAAGGGAAAGAATGCGTCTGAGGCAAGAACACAACCCTTCAAAGGCAACACTGAACGTGAGGCAGCAAGTTGAGTTGAATCTACACGACTCATCTGACCAGCACCTACACCAACAGTTCCACAGTCATCAGCTAGAACAATTGCATTGCTTTTTACGTGCCGAACAATACTCCAAGCAATTTTAAGTGCCCTCTCTTCAGAAATAGTTGGTTTTCTCGAAGTCATCAAAGACCAATTAGAGAATTCTTCTTCCGAAAAACAATCTCTTTCCTGCACCAAAAGTCCTCCTGGAACTGCTCGTATATCTACTCCAGTAATAGGAACAGAAGCTAGACCAGGACACTGCAAGATACGCAGATTTTTCTTTCTCTGAAAAATTTTCAGAGCATTATCATCAAACTCAGGAGCAACAACAACCTCAACAAAAAGACTTCTCATTTCTTCTGCAGTTTCCTCTGTTACGGTTTGATTAAACCCAATGACACTTCCAAAAGCAGAAACAGGATCACAAGCTAAAGCACGTTTAAAAGAGTCAACTTGTTCAACTTTAATCCCTACACCACAAGGATTAGTATGTTTAAGAATTGCACAAGCATTCCCCTGAAGGTCTGCAACTAATTCACATGCAGCAGACACATCAAGATAATTATTAAAGGAAAGTTCTTTTCCTCCCAAAACAATAATCTTAGAGAGAGAAAAAGATTCCTCTGATTGAAAACTATAAAAAGAACCTTTCTGATGGGGGTTTTCTCCATAACGTAAAACTTTTTCCCTTTTTAGAGACATCTCAATTTTCGGAGCAAAATAATTCGCTCCATCTTTTATTGATTTTGAAAGAAACGATGAGATTGCAGAATCATATGAAGAAACATGATCAAATGCTTTGAATGCCAAGTTTTTCAGAAAATCATCAGGGAATTCTCTCCCTGATTCGATAAACTCAATTAATTCGTCATAATCTTCAGGCTCTACAACTACTGCAACTCTTTCGTGATTTTTTGCAGCAGCGCGAACCATTGTTGGCCCACCGACATCAATCTTTTCTAAAGCATCTTGCAAAGAGACATCTGGATCAGCAACGGTTTCTCTAAATGGATAAAGGTTGACAACTACTAAATCAATAAGAGGTATGTTACTCGATACCATCTCACTTTCTTGGTCAGGTCTTCCCAAAATACCACCCAAAATTTTCGGATGTAGAGTTTTTACCCTACCGCCAAGAATTTCTGGTTGCCCAGTATAATCGCTAGCTTGAATTACATTCACTCCTAGGGATTTTAGGAAATTTGCGGTTCCACCAGTAGAAATTATTTCCCAATTAGCTTTCTGTAGAACCGTTCCAAGTTTATCAAGCCCTTTTTTTTCACTAACGCTTACTACCGCGCGTTTGCTACGAGACATTTCAATTGTTCTCCCTAAGAACCTCATAATTTTCAGAAATAAGCCTCTTAACCAAAAACTCCAAATGATCATTTCCTCTAACCTCTAAATAAAGACGAGAAAGTGTATGATTAATTGGAACCTGAGTTGAAAACCTATCATGCTCTATGTGTATGATATTGACTCTCTCTTCAGAGACAATTCTGGAAAGTTTAGTTAGCGCACCGGGAACGTCATGAAGTGGTACTTGCAATTTAGCATATCTATTATTAAGAGCGAGACCTTTCCCTATGATTCTAGAGAGAAGATTTACATCTAAATTTCCACCACAAATTAGTGCAACCGTCTTACCGGTTCCTTTCACCTTTTTATCAAATAAAGAAGCTAAAGGAGCAGCACCTGCAGCTTCCGCTAGCATTCTTTCCTCCTCTAATAAACTCAAAATAGCAGATGCCATAGAATCGTCTGAAACAGAAACGATATCATCTGCATTTTCCTGAATAATTGGGAAGCATTTCTCTCCTATTTTTTTGACGGCAATACCATCCGCAATCGTTGAAATAGAAGACACTTCAACAGAACTTCCTGTTTTCATGGATTCTTTTAATGATGGCACTCCATCTGCAACAACCCCAACGACACGTATATCAGGTCTTAACGTTTTTACTACTGAAATCACTCCAGAAATCAAACCTCCTCCTCCAACCGAAACAATTATAGTCTCAACGTCAGGAACTTGTTCTAAAATCTCCAATGCAACCGTCCCTTGACCAGCAATAACATCAGAATCATCAAATGGGTGAATCATAACAAGACCCTTTGATGATTTATATTCTTCTGCACGTGCATATGCATCATCAAAAGTTGAACCATAAAGTTCAACTTCGGAACCAAGTGCTTTAACAGCGTCTAGTTTAGTATTTGGGGTGTATTCAGGCATCACAACTAGAGAATAGATACCCAGTTGCTTAGCAGCAAACGCAACTCCCTGTGCATGGTTGCCAGCAGACGCTGTAACTACACCTGATTCTCTTTGTTCTTTACTCAACTTGCTAATTGCATACATAGAACCTCTGGTCTTGAAAGAACCAGTTCTTTGAAGATTTTCAAGCTTGAGATAGAGTTCAAATCCGAGTTGTTCAGAAAAATCTTCACTCAATCTGCACGGTGTCTTTCTTAAATGTGGGAGAATTACTCCCTGTGCAAGAGAAGACTCTTTGCAAATATAAGATAGGCTAAAGGAATCATCGTTCTTTGAACTCATTGAAACCTCAAGTAAAAATGAAAAAGTTAGAGTGGGCCTGTAAGCCGGGTTCTGTCCCCTAAAATTGGAGGATGGTCATCTATCTAGCACGGAAGTTGCCTCCCGCGTCAAGCGGCCTACCCATAGGCTTAGACGAGCAATCCTTATACGCCTCTCTATTTGGCCTTGCTCCGAGTGGGGTTTACAAAGCCGATTTGGTCACCCAAACCGCTGGTGCGCTCTTACCGCACCGTTTCACCCTTACCTTTTAAAAAAAGGCGGTTTACTTTCTGTTGCACTATCCCTGAGGTCACCCTCGGTGGATGTTATCCACCACTCTGCTCTTTGGAGCCCGGACTTTCCTCTTGTGATAATCACAAGCAACCATCTGGTCCACTCTAACTTCTAAAATTAAAAAACACTATGGTCTATTACCTCATTTGCCAATTTATCTGCCTGAATATTTTCAGAACGATTTACGTGAACCACTTCAACATGATCTAGTTTTCCTGCAATTTCTTTAGCCTCCCTATAGAGAGACATTATAGACAAACTCTTTACCTTGTATAATCCTATCCATTGTCTAGCCATTAATTGTGAATCGGTAATTATTTTTACTCTTTTCGCACCTAAATCGATGGCACGATTCAAAGCAAGTAATAATGCACTATACTCTGCAACATTATTTGTTGAATCACCCAAAAATTTAGAAACCTTATCCACCAAGATGTTATTCATATCGTAAATCAACGCTGCTGCGCCTGAAGGACCAGGATTACCTCTAGAAGCCCCATCAGTATAAATACATAGATCCTCTTGTAAAAACTTTATTATTTTTTCACCTCATCTGGAGCACTCAAAGTAGTTTCTCCTAAATCTGTCTCTTCATAATATAGAATCCTTCCACAATGAGTACACGTAAAGATAGAATCCTCTGAGTCTCTTATCTCGAAAAATCTTTGTAGCGTTTCTGACATTTTACATCCTTGGCAAGTTCTTTGAATTATAGGAGAGACTGCAATAGTTCTTTTTCCCTTCAAAAGTGATTCGTATAAATTCAACCAATTTTTAGAAATTGTTGAAGAAAGATTCTTTTTCTCTTGCAGAAGAATTTCTAGTTCGCCTTCATAGCCTTGTTTCCTAGAATTCAGTTCTTCTAATTTAACATTGACTTTCTGCTCTTTTATTTTCAACTCATTCTCAGCGTTGTCTATTTTTTCAGTCAAAGACGGCAAAAACTCCAATTTTTCAAGCAGGGATTCTTCAATTAAATCTATCTTTTTCTCCCCATTCTGAATTTCATTACTTAGAGCATTATATTCATCATTTGTTTTAACCATTGCTTGCTTTGATCGGGCTTCTTTTAGTTTTTCGTTAAGTATTTGAATCTGACCCTCAAAATCCTTTTGAGCTTTTTCCGCGTTTGAGGCATCTTCTTGCACTTCTTTTAATTTATTTTCAAATTCAAAAATAGACCCCTTCTGCTCATCAACTTGCTCTGGAATTCCACTAATCAGGCCTCTTAATTTATAAATCTTAGAATCCATAGACTGCAAGTTAACTAGAGATGACAACTGCGAGTTTTTCAATACAACACCTCCAAATTTCAAATATTCACTATGGTGGGCCCACTTGGATTCGAACCAAGAACCAACCGGTTATGAGCCGGACGCTCCACCATTGAGCTATGGGCCCAAAATTCGACAAATTATAAAAAAAAGAACGAGATTGATATCTAAAATCCGACTAAGTACTATTCAAAGCTTTTAGTCATCTATAAAGCTTTTTAGCCTTTTACTTCTATTCGGATGACGCAATTTTCTAAGGGCTTTCGCCTCTATTTGTCTAATTCTCTCTCGGGTAACACTAAAATCGTGCCCAACCTCTTCCAAGGTATGTTCATTTTCTGTACCAATACCAAACCTTTTACGTAACACTTTTTCTTCTCTTGGGGTCAATGTTTGAAGTACTTCCTGAGTCTGTTCTGCCAAGCTTACTTTCACTACCGATTCTTGAGGTGAAACAGCTTTTCTATCTTCTATAAAATCTCCCAAACTACTATCTTCTTCTTCGCCAATTGGAGTTTCAAGACTGATAGGTTCCTTTGCAATTTTTAGCACCTTTCTTACCTTATCAATAGGGAGATCCATTTCTTTAGAGATCTCTTCGGGAAAAGGCTCGCGACCTAGTTTCTGAACAAGTAAACGCGATGTACGAATTAATTTATTAATTGTTTCAATCATATGAACAGGAATACGTATTGTTCTTGCTTGATCGGCTATAGCTCTTGTAATGGCTTGCCGAATCCACCATGTTGCATAAGTACTGAATTTATACCCTCTTTTATATTCAAACTTGTCTACAGCTTTCATTAAACCAATATTTCCTTCCTGAATGAGATCTAAAAATTGCAAACCCCTATTTGTATACTTTTTCGCAATACTTACCACCAAACGTAAATTAGCCTCAGCTAGTTCTTTCTTTGCACGTTGATCCTTACGACGACCTCTACGAATCATCTTCACTGAATTTTCTAGTTCTGCACGCGATGCACCAGCTTCGTTTTCTCTATCTCTTATTTCTTTTCGTATTTTTTTAATTCTACGATCATATTCAGCAAGAATACTTATAGGAATCTTTTTATCTCCTACATAACTAGCTTTTTTTTCTCCATTTTGACGTAGATAAGAACGCATTTCAGATTCACTTAACCCAACCTGAACCAAATAACCATTAATTTCTTTTTCATGCTTATGTACTTTATCTACAAAAAGATTCACCCTATCTGCAATAGAATCCACTTGTTCAGGCCTTAAGTTCATGAGACGAATAATCTCAGCTACTTTATCAAGTGATTTCTTATGTAAAACTGGATCTGCAGTAGTAATATTTTTTGTCTCTATTTTTTTGAGTTGAGTTCTCAATCTTCTCGTCAACGAAAGGAATTTCTTTTTCTCTTCTTCGTGATCGTTTTCTTCTTCGGATTCATCTTCATCATCCGCAGACTGTCTGCTGATTAAGACAAGCTTAGCAACTGAAATCTCATCATTTTCAAGTTTTTTCCCAAGATCTAAAACCATATCTATTGCGATCGGCGTTGATACCGTCGCAAGACTTACTTCTAATTGTCCCTCTTCTATTCTTTTCGCAATTTCTATCTCACCCTCTCTACCTAATAGAGGAATCTGTCCCATTTCTCTTAGGTACATACGCATAGGGTCGTCAGTTCTTCCATAAGTAGAATCATCAAAAGATGAAATAGACTCAGAAGTGGTTCGTTCACTTTGATTAGACTTTGAATTATTAGAAGACTCTGTTTCACCCTGAGTTTCTTTTTTTTCGTTCAAACGTTCCTCAGCCGAAGAAGGATCAATCACTTCTATATCCATTTCGTTAAACATTACCATTATGTCATCGATA
The DNA here is from genome assembly GCA_036231405.1 of Nitrospinota bacterium. Lineage (GTDB taxonomy): Bacteria > UBA8248 > UBA8248 > UBA8248 > UBA8248 > UBA3496. The sequence continues at coordinate 167,947 of JAZAHK010000046.1, read as the reverse complement.
ACTTCGGGAGAATTTACATCAGAGGGTAAAACATCATTCACCTGATCATAAGTAAGGAAACCCTTCTCCTGACCTTGGGCAATCAGAGCCTTTACGTCCTTCTGAGTCATTTCTTTTTTCTTAGCGATTTTCTTAATTTTAGTACCAGTAGAAACCACCTCTTTTTTCTTAGCGATTTTCTTAATTTTAGTACCAGTAGAAACCACCTCTTTTTTCTTAGCGATCTTCTTAATTTTAGTGCCAGTAGAAACCACCTCTTTTTTCTTAGCGATCTTCTTAATTTTAGTGCCAGTAGAAACCACCTCTTTTTTCTTAGCGATTTTCTTAATTTTAGTATCAGCAGATTTTTTCGTTCGCTGTGCCAAATTTAACTCCTTCTATTGGAATCTGAAGTACCATGAATTAAAGTGCAAAATTTAAAACTTTCAAGAAGAAACATCTTTTTGTTTTTCTTTCAACAATTTATTCTTTTGCTCCAGTAAGTCCCATAAAATTTCGGCATTATCACCCTTTTCTCTAGAAATATTGTAAATTTTCTGATTAAACTTCTCCTGTTCACGTCGGAGTTTTATCTCCCTGAGACGTGAGAGGCAATCAAGGGCTTCCTCTTCATCGCGTTCATCTCCTAACTGAGAAGAAGATAACTCAATAACCAATGAACGCGCAACTTCATCGTCTAAATGATCTAACAAAGATGCAGCAGACATTCTAATACCCTTTTCTGAAACATCTCGCAACTCAATTAATATAGTTCTAACAATAGAATCAGAAAAAAAAGACATATCAATTGTCTTCAGATCAATTAAATCAGGTCTATGCAACAACAGCTCTAAAAAATCTATTTCTATTTTAGGTGGCTTTTTCTTCGCATCAACAAGAGTAATTGAGGCACTCTTTTTAGAAGAGGAATTCCGATTTTTTATCTTCCTATCTAACATTGAGGAAAGCGTAGGATACGGGATTCCAAGACGAATTTCGAGAAGAGAAAAAAATTGCTCTTGAACGCTCCTATGACTCGCAGCAAGAAGAGGAAGTATTTTCTCAATTGCATCAATTTTCTTTGATTTAGTAGAACTTGTATCAACGTTATCAAGAGTCATTCTGACAGTCCTCTCTAGCAAACCTTCAGAAGAGGCAAGAAGTTTTTCTAATTCATCTGCCCCCTTAGTTCTCAAAAATTCATCTACATCTAAGTTATCTGACAGAGCAACAACGCGTATATCTACAGTTCCAGCGCCCCTTTTGTCAACGAAATCTTCACCTAAAATCTGACTCGACAGTAGACCTTTAGGGACATAGGAAAGATTCATAGAATTACCAACAACTATACCTGCTCTTTCAGTAGCTGCCTCTCCTGCTTCATCCGGGTCAAAAACAAAAAGAAATTCCTCAGCATGGGATCTTAGAAGACGGAGATGATCTTGGGTAAAGGCCACACCTAATGTTGCAACCGAAAAATCAAATCCGTTTTGGAATAAAGTAATAACATCAAAATAGCCCTCAACAACGATAACTTTCTTATTCGACCTCATTTTTTCACGTGCAAGATTAAGGCCATACATAGTCCTAGATTTCTTGAACACTGAAGTTTCTGGGGAATTAAGATATTTAGCTCGGTCGTTTTTATTTTCAGAGTCAGGCAACAAACGACCGCCAAAAGCAATTGGATTGCCACCAAAATCATAAATTGGAAAAATGATCCTATCTCTAAAACGATCGTAAAACCCTTTCTGGCCCTCCTTTTTTGAAACCAATCCTGCGACCATAAGTTCTTCTTCAGAAACTCCCCTCTTCCCCAAAGCTTTGAGAAGAAAATCCCATCCTCTCGGCGCAAAACCTATTTTGAAAATTTCTTGAGAATTTTTGTTTATGGTACGACTTTGCAAGTAATCCCTTGCCTTAGACCCAATTTTATGTTTCAACGCTTCTTGGAAAAAATTTAGGGCTAAATTGTTAATTTGTATTATCCTATCTCTTCCTCTCGTATCATTTTCATTCTTGTTTGAGTCCAAAAAACGTGAAACATCTATCCCCTGTTTACGAGCGAGAAATTGGACAGATTCAATAAAATTCATTTTTTCATGTGACATCAAAAATTTAAAAACATTCCCCCCTTCACCACAACCAAAACATTTAAAAATACCAAGTCTTGGATTCACACTGAATGATGGAGTTTTCTCTTCGTGGAAGGGACAAAGTCCCATGAAATTGGAACCTGCCTTTTTCAAAGAAACATATTCGCTAATTACTTGATCTATAGGAGTAGATTCTCGTAATTCGTCAATGATATTTTCAGGAATAAGACCCAAATTAACCTCCGATTATCTTTTCCGAAATGAATAAAAACTTTCAACAATTGGAAAATTATAAAAAATCGGACAAATCACTACCTTTCGGATTCGTTTCTACCACCTTTACCAAATCGTTCAGCCAACTTCGACAATATCTCTCCGGGAGGAAGTTCACTCGAAACCATAGCAACTAACAAATGGAACCAGAGATCACTCATTTCCTCGATTATTTCATTACGGTTGGAGTTCATCATCGCAATTACCACTTCAGATGCTTCTTCTCCTACTTTCTTTGCAATCCTACTCTTGCCTTTCGAAAATAATCTAGCGACATAACTTTCGTCTAAATTACCCGTTAGTTTTCTTTCTTGAATCAGTTTGTATATGGATTCTAAAAAATTGTGATTAAAAAAGAATTCTTTAGACCCTTCTTTAGGAAGAATCTCATTAAAAAAACATGACATTCTATTTGTATGGCACGCCGGTCCGTTTGGAGAAACCAAAAAAAGAATTGAATCAAAATCACAATCCAAACTCGCATCTTCAAGGTTTAAAAAATTACCTGAAGTTTCTCCTTTCTCCCATATTATTTTTCTCGACCGAGACCAAAAATGCACTCTCTTCTTTTCTAGAGTTAAGGATAAAGCTTCTGAATTAACCCAAGCCATCATCAGTATCTGTCCTGTGGAGATATCTTGACAAATTGCAGGGATCAATCCGTCGCCACCCCATTTAATTTGAGAAAGCAAATCATTACTCACATTCTCACCTCTACATTCCTTTCCCTGAGGAATTCTTTCGCCTCTTGAATCGAGTAATCTGCAAAATGAAAAATGCTAGCAGCGAGCACTGAATTTGCTCCAGCTTTACATAGCCCTTCATACAAATGTTCCAAGTTCCCTACGCCTCCTGAAGCTATAACTGGCACGGATACTTTTTCAACAACCGATCTTGTCAATTGTATATCATATCCAATCTTTGTCCCATCACGATCCATGCTAGTCAAAAGTATCTCGCCAGCACCGAGTTCTGAAGATTTTGAAGCCCAATCCATTACGTCTCGTCCTGTTGTCCTTGTCCCACCATGTGAAAAAACTTCCCATCTAGGTGCATTTACATCAGAAGAAACACTTTTTGCATCTATTGCACATACAATTGTAGAACTGCCAAAACGATTCGCAGATTCTTTCAATACTTTCGGATCTTTTAATGCTGCACTATTGATACTAACTTTATCAGCCCCAGCGCGAAGTAATAAAGCAACATCATCTACGCTCCTTACCCCACCTCCGACCGTAAGCGGAACAAAAACTTCTTTCGCGGTCTTCTCCACTACCTTAAGCAAGGTTCCTCTTTCTTCCTGAGACGCAGTAATATCCAAGAAACAAATTTCGTCAGCCCCCATCTCATAATATGCTTTTGCACAACTAACAGGATCTCCAGCATCACGGAGACTTTCAAAACGCACTCCTTTCACAACTCTGCCATTTTTAACATCCAGACAGGGGATTATTCGTTTAGCTAGCAATTTACCAATTCCAATGCTTCTTTAAAATCCAAAGTTTTTTCATAAAGCGCTCGTCCAACTACAACACCTACCAAACCTTTTGAAAACAGGGGAATAGCATTCTTGATATCTTCAATGTCTGTAATCCCACCGGCAGCTATTACAGATTTCCCAGATATTTTCGCTATTCGAAGAGAAAGACTAGAATCAAAACCTTCAAGCATACCATCACGGCTAATATCAGTGATAATGAAATTCGCTAATGGAACTTGAAGAAAGTTTTCAGCAAGTTCCTCTGGAGTAATGTTTCGCTCAGACTTCCATCCCGAAACCCTAATTTGATCATTAAAAGAATCAATGCTTAGTATCACTTGCTTAGGGTATTGCCTTGCAACAATTTTAACAAATTCAGGATTTTCAACTGCAGTTGTACCCAAAATCGCAAAACTTGCTCCTGAATCTATAACTAATTTTAAAGTTTCTTCATCCCTAATTCCACCACCAAACTGGATCGGAATATTAATATTCTTTGCAATAGAAGAGAGCACATCGAGATGAACCGGTCTTCCCTTCAGTGCCCCATCAAGATCTATTAAATGTAGACGAGTAGCCCCTTGTTCGACCCAATGCAATGCCATTTTAACTGGATCAGAATCATAGATTATTTCACGGTCCACTTCCCCTTGAATTAATCTCACACACTTGCCGTCTTTAAGGTCTACTGCAGGAATAACTAGCACTTTGCCCTCAACTAAAAAAACTTCAGTTTTGCTCACAAAAAGAGACAAAATTTTTCAGAATCTTCAGTCCCTTTAGACCACTCTTTTCAGGATGAAACTGAGTTGCGAATACATTATCTTTTTGAATACTTGCCACAAAAGAAATTCCATAGTCAGAAAAAGAAGTTACATGAGACAATAACCCAGGGACTTCTTCCACATAAAAAGAGTGTACAAAATAAAAATAATCTGATTCCTCAACATCCTTCAAAATGCAACAAGGATTAGTTAAACGAATTTGATTCCATCCCATATGTGGAACTTTCAGGGCAAAAGATTTTGGGAACCTCCTCACTGTACCTTCGAAAACGCTCAATCCCTCTGTATTACCAAACTCCTCACTTTCTTGAAAAAGTACTTGCAACCCTAAACAAACACCTAAGAAAGGAACCCCCTTTTCAATTGCCTTCCTAATAGCTTCTACCAAACCAAAATTATGTAATGCGCGCATGCATTCAGGAAACCCACCAACGCCAGGCAAAATAATCCCATTAGCGTCGTCCAAATCTAATGCATTCGAACTCATGAAATAATCTGCATCAATATGACCTAATGCATTTTTAACACTAAGCATATTTCCCATTTCATAATCGATGACTACTAATTTAGACATTTCAACTCAATTTTCGAATTAGAACATAGAACCTTTTGTACTAGGAACTCCATTTGACAACTCATCGATTGAGAAGGCGCTTCGTAGTGCTCTCGCAAACCCTTTGAATATACATTCAATCATGTGGTGACTGTTAAACCCATAGTGAACTTCAATATGCAAATCTATTTTTGCATGATTAGAAAGCGACCAAAAAAACTCTTGTACCAAAGATGTATCAAACTCTCCAACCAAAGAGTCAGGGAACCGCGCCTTAAAAACAAGATTTCCCCTCCCGACTGAATCCAGGCAAATCGTGGCACAAGAATCCATCATAGGAATCCTTACATCTGCAAAGCGAGTAATTCCCGCACGGTCGCCTAGGGACTTAGACAAAGCCTGTCCGAGTAAAATTCCTACATCCTCTACAGTATGATGTCCATCTACTTCCAAATCACCGTTCCCGATAATTTCTAAATCTAACATCCCATGTTTTGCAACTTGGGAAAGCATATGATCGAAGAAGCCAATTCCTGTATTAATATCGGAAACCCCTTCCCCATCTATGCAAACATAAATATCAAACTTAGTCTCTTTAGTGGCTCTACTAACGGTTGCTTTCCTTTTCTGATAACTATTCAGCAAATTATTCCCTCCCAAAGAAACAAGACAAATGCACTATAAATCATACAAAAAATAACATTCAAAATACAAAACAATTAAAGTTTCAATTTGAAATAGTTTTTGCATCTTTGCTCAAACGAATACGGAGAGCCCTTGCATGAGCGCTTAGCCCCTCAGTTTCTGCCAATAAAGCAGCAGATTCTACTAAAGAGCTAGCGTATTCGCTATCCAGAGATACAACATTAGTCCATTTTATAAAATCCAAAACACTGAGGGGCGAAGAAAATCTCGCAGAACTACCTGTTGGCAAAACATGATTTATCCCAACTATATAATCCCCAAAAACAGCTGAACTCCATGAACCATAAAAAATTGACCCTGCACTTAAAACTCTCTCCGCTATATGCGCAGAATTTTCAATCATTATTTGCAAGTGTTCAGGAGCAATATCATCTATAACTTGAATAGCATCTTCAATTGAATCTACTTGAATAATTGCACCTCTAGAAGAAAGAGATTTCTGTATCACTTCTTTTCTATCTTGATAAATAATTTGGTTTTCAATTTCTTTTTCAACTGAAACAGAGACATCCTCGCTAAGACAAACAGCAATTGCCATAGCATCAGGATCATGTTCAGCTTGAGCAAAAAGATCTGCGACAGCCCAATCAATCGGAGTAGTCTCGTCTATCAAAATAACTATCTCACTAGGACCAGCGTCCTTATCAATTGCAACTACATTACTCACTAAACGTTTAGCTTCCAAAACATAAGCATTTCCAGGACCTACTATCTTATCTACCTTAGGAATTGTATCTGTCCCGAATGCCATAGCTGCTATGGATTGAGCACCTCCAACTGAAAAGATTTTATCTACTCCCGAAATTGAAGCTGCCACAAGAACTGAATCAGGAACCTTTCCATCTGAAGAAGGTGGAGTGCACAAAATAATTTCTCTTACACCTGCAACCTTTGCAGGAATTGCGTTCATTAGAACAGTAGAAGGATAGGCTCCCCTTCCACCCGGAACATATAGACCTACTCTTTCAAGAGGACTTGGAACGTAAGAAATCTCGCGAGATTGCTTCTTCATTAAAGAAATTGTTTGAGGTAACTGTAATTGATGAAATTCCTGTATACGCTTTGCTGACAAAGTAAGAGCATCAATAATTTTGTCATTTAAAGAATTATACCCCGTTTCTAAATCTTCCTTGGTTATTTGAATAATACCATTAGGAAAATTGACTCCATCGTAAAGACGAGTAAGTTCTAACAAAGCAGAGTCACCGTTTTCTTTTACTTTTTGAATAATTTCAGGTATGCCATTTACTTTTTCTGGGATTTTGCCGTGTAAGGATAAATTCCTAACCTCGTCTCTTGAATTCTCAGTTTTATAGCGAATTTTTTTCAACACTTTCCTCATCTTTATTTTACGAACAAGAATTCTTCAGCTTTTCTTACAAACCCCTTTCAACTTTCTAATAAAAGAGGAAATATTTTTATTTTTGATCTTCATACTCGCTCTGTTAACAACTAAACGAGCAGTTGATGAAAAGATCTCTTTTATTGGAATCAATCTATTTGCTTTCAAAGTTTTACCAGTATCTACAAGATCAACTATTATATCTGCCACCCCAGTTAAAGGGGCAATCTCAACATTACCATATAAATGTACAATCCTCGCTTGTATGCCATTTTCTGAAAAAAACCGTTCGGCTATTACAGGAAATTTTGTAGCAACTGTTAAGTCAGTCATGCTAGATATTTCTTTCCATTTACAACCAATTGGCCCTGCGACCATTAACCTACAAGGTGCGAAAAGAAGATCTAATGGTTCATATAAAAGCTGCTCTTGCTCCAACAAAACATCCTTTCCAATTACTCCTAAATCAGCAATACCTCTAGCAATATACGTAGGTACATCATAATTTCTTAAAATTAAAACGCGTAGATTTGTTTTTTTATCATCTTTTATCAGAACCCTTGAGGAATCAGAAATACTTTCAGATAAAAGACCTGCATCCAATAGTCTCTCTACTGCACCCTGAAAAACTCGACCTTTTGGGAGTGCAATCGTCAAAAAGTCTTTTGCATCTTTTTTTTGGTTCATGGATGAATCCTTTCAATTTTAGCGCCCAAACTTCTTAGTCCAACTTCCAAAGCTTCGTAGCCTCTATCTAAGTGGAAAACTGAATCTATTACCGTTTCTCCTCTTGCAACTAGACCAGCTAGAACTAGAGAAGCACTTGCTCTAAGATCCGTAGCATTAACTGGAGCACCATTCAAACTACTAACACCAGATATTTTAGCATCCCTGCCAGAAAGAACAATCTTAGCTCCCATACGATTCAATTCTGCTACATGCATAAACCTGTTTTCAAAAATTGTTTCAGTAATAGTAGAACTTCCATTTGCTAAGCACATTAAAGACATAAATTGAGCCTGAAGATCTGTTGGAAATCCAGGGAAAGGACTTGTCTCTATATCTAGCGGTGTCAATAAATTTTTTCTTTGAACTTCAATCCAATCACTACCAGTAGAAATCTCACCACCAACCAAACTTAAGCAATCGATGACAGAAGATAGATCTTCAGGAAAACATCGACAGATTTTAACCTTACCTTTAGTAATAAGGCTTGCAATCATCAATGTACCAACCTCAACTCTGTCAGGTGGAACTTCAGTTTCAAAGCCTCCCAGAGAAGTTACTCCTTCTATTTCCATCGTTCTTTTATCTGACAAAACTTGTATTTTAGCTCCCATTTTATTTAACAAGTTTGACAAGAAAATTATTTCAGGCTCAAGAGAAATATTTCTCAAAATTGTCACTCCCTTAGATAAAGCACCTGCCATCATGAGATTTGCAGTACCAGTAACAGTTACCATATCGAAACTGAAGGTAATTCCACATAAACGTTCGACTTTCGCATGTATAAGACCATTTTTTAAGTTTATATCAGCACCCATTGCTACTAAACCTTTTAAATGTTGGTCAATAGGTCTAGCCCCGATTGCGCATCCTCCAGGCAACGGAACTGAAGCATGACCTAATCTAGCTAATAGTGGTCCTAAAATTAAAATGGAAGCCCTCATTTTACTTACTAAGTCATACGGGGCTACTTCAAAACGGACTCTAGAGGGATCTAAAGAAAAAGAATTATTCGACTTAGCGTTATGAGTGACACCAAAAACTTCTAAAAGTCGTAAAGCGATCTGAATATCTGTCAAATTTGGAACTCTTCTAATCTCACATTTATCTTCAGCCATTAGACACAGAAAAAGTAAAGGTAGAGCAGCATTTTTTGATCCGCTGGCAACAATTTCTCCATTTAGAGAACTTCCTCCGCTGATAAGAAATTTTTCCATTTTAGTTTCTTTTAACCTCAATTACTCTATCTAATCCAGCAAGATCTTTATGAACATTCGGAACTCCATATTTACCGGAAATATTTATTTCTTTTATGCAACTCCCTACCTGATGAGGATCCATCTCTAATAATAAAGTCCCTTGAGGAACGAGATATGACGCGGATTCTTTTATAATCGCACATAGATGTAACATTCCATTTTTTCCCCCATCGAGTGCTAATCTGGGCTCGTAATTTACAACCTCTGGAACAAGATTTTGAATTTCATCAGTTGCAATATAAGGAGGATTAGAAACAATCAAATCCACAAAATTCTTTTCAACAAAACCAGTCATTAAAAAAGTTTGAACTACTGAAAAATTTTTTAATAAATTTACAGAAGCATTTTGAATAGAGCACACTGTCGCATCTTTACTTATATCCGAGGCAAAAACCTTACAGTCTATTAATTGGAGTGCAATTGAGATTCCAATAGCACCGCTACCACATCCTATATCAAATACAATAGAAGAATTATGTTTATTTAAATTCTTGAGAGCAAGTTCTACCAGTAGTTCTGTTTCTGGCCTAGGAATAAAAACATTCTCATGAAGAGAGAACTTTGTAGACCAGAACTCTTTTTCTTTCAGAATATAAGCTATAGGTTCATGATTTTCTCTTCTTTGACTAAGCTTTTTAATTAAAGCCATCTCTTCAGGAGAAATTAATCTTTCAGGAAAAGCATAAATCTTAGAACGTCTAATTCCTAAAACAAAAGCAAAAATCAATTCTGCATCTAGAGAAGAACTTTCTAAACCAGCAAGGAGGAACCTCTCTTTCATAGAAGATAATTCATAACCCAACATAGGTGAACTAAATCTATTTATGTAAGAAATCAAAATTTACACTTTATTATTTTCAAACACTATTTTCTTCAAATTCAGCTAGACGTTCAGCCTCAAAACCAGAAACAATGCTGTCAACCATTTCATCTATTTGGCCTTCAATGAAATTCATGACCCCGTGCTTTGTCTCTCCAATACGGTGATCTGTAACTCTATCTTGAGGGAAATTATAAGTTCTTATCCTCTCACTTCTATCACCAGAACCTACTTGATTTTTCCTTTGAGAAGATATTTCTGCATTTTGTTTTTGAATCTCCAAGTCAAGCAAATGTGCCGAAAGAATCTTCATTGCTTTTGCACGATTCTTATGCTGGCTCTTTTCATCTTGACATGTAACAACAAGTCCGCTTTCTAGATGAGTTATCCTGACAGCAGAATCAGTAGTATTCACGCTTTGACCACCTGGGCCTGATGATCTATACACATCTACTCGAATATCCTTGTCTTGAATATTTAATGTCACTTCATCAGCTTCAGGAAGCACCGCAACAGTGGCCGCTGACGTATGTATCCTTCCAGAAGTTTCCGTGACAGGCACACGCTGAACTCTATGAGTTCCACTTTCAAAACGAAGACGACTGTATACACCAGTACCTTTTATTAAAATCACTCCCTCTTTAATTCCGCCAAGGTTATTCTCACTTCGAGAAAGTTCTTCGATAGACCATTTTTTAAATTCAGCATACCTTATATACATCCTATACAAATCCCCTGCGAAAAGAGCTGCCTCAAGACCACCTGTCCCAGCTCTCACTTCTAAAATTACATTTTTTTCATCGTTTGGATCTTTAGGTAAAAGCAATCTCTTTAAAACTAATTCAATTGCTTCAATTTTAGAATTTACTTCCTCAACCTCTTCTAAAGCAAGTTTTTGTATTTCAGAATCGGTTTCACTTAATAAAACTTCAGCTTCATCTTTTTTCTTTTTTAATTTTTCCCAATCATGAAAAGTTTTTACAATCTCGGCCAATTCCTTATGTTCACGTGCTATTTTTTCAAAATTATTTCTATCACGTGTGACGTTGGGACTCACAAGTTGATTCTCTAACTCGTTGAATCTTCCGACAATTTTTTCAAATTTCTCGAACATTCTTACTGAACTCCAAAATAATTAGGAAACTGTGGGAATTTACTAAAAACAGATAATTGAAAAAGGAATTGCTGAGAAAAATTAATTCATTTCAAGAATTTATTTTTCAAACCGAGGGTTATTGAGAACTTGAAACGCTTTCTTCAGAACTACCTTCTTGAGCTTTTTCTTCCTGATTAGCTAAATCCTTTTTTTCTGAATCTTTTGCTTTTTTTTCCTTTGCTTCTTTTTCCACTACCATGCGTTCGGTAGCAGCAGTTTCTTGCCTTCTTTTTCTCTTAGAAACCCTGGCACTTTTTCCTTCAAATTTTTTAATAAACTTCTCAACCCTTCCTTCAGAGTCAACAATTCTAGCCTGTTTTCCAGTAAAAAATGGATGACATTCAGAACAAACTTCGACTCTCATTTCTGATATTGTGGAAGAAGTAACGAACTCAACACCACAACCACTACAAGAAACCTTAGTTTCGAAAACTTCAGGATGTATTTCCGACTTCACGCGTTAAATCCTCAAAAAAATAAAACCAGAAAAGAGATCGCGTTATAACGAAATTTAAAGCGATTTGTCTAGCAAAAAGTTTGTAAAAGTTGAAAAATTAATTATTCATGGTTGAAAGAAACTCTTCATTAGTTTTTGTTTCTTGCATCTTCTCTAGAAGTAATTCCATAGAATCAATAACTCCAAGTGGTTGCAAGACCTTCCTTAGCACCCAAACACGACTAAGTTCAGACTGATTCAATAACAATTCTTCTTTACGAGTCCCCGATTTATTGATATCAACTGCAGGGAAAACTCTCTTGTCGGAAAGTTTCCTATCTAGATGAATCTCCATGTTTCCTGTTCCTTTAAATTCCTCAAAGATAACATCATCCATCCTGCTTCCTGTTTCCACCAAAGCAGTAGCCAAAATAGTAAGACTCCCACCTTCTTCCAAATTCCTGGCAGCTCCGAAGAAACGTTTCGGCCTTTGTAAAGCGTTAGAATCAACTCCACCTGAGAGTACTTTTCCGCTCGGAGATATAATCGTATTGTGTGCCCTAGCAAGTCTCGTAATCGAGTCAAGTAAGATAACGACGTCCTTTTTATGCTCTACAAGTCGTTTTGCCTTTTCGATGACCATGTCGGCAACCTGAACATGACGAGAAGCAGGCTCATCAAAAGTCGAACTAATAACTTCCCCTCTGACAGACCTTTCCATATCGGTCACCTCTTCAGGCCTTTCATCAATTAACAAAACCATAAGGTGAACATCAGGATAGTTATCCGCTATGCTCTTTGCTATTGATTGTAACATCATAGTTTTACCAGTTCTTGGAGCAGCAACGATCAAACCACGTTGTCCAAAACCAATTGGGGTCATCAAATCCATAATTCTAGAGTTGATTGACCCTCCAGACACCTCAAGAACTGCCCTTCTATCTGGATATAACGGGGTTAAGTTGTCAAACAAAATTTTCTGGGTTTGAGATTCTGATGAATCAAAATTCACTTCTTCAACTCTTAGAAGTGCGAAATAACGCTCTCCCTCCTTTGGCTGACGAATCTCTCCTGTAATAGAATCTCCAGTCCTAAGATCGAACCGGCGAATCTGACTAGGAGAAACATAAATATCATCTGGTCCAGGAAGATAGTTATAAGAGGGAGACCGGAGGAAACCAAAACCGTCAGGAAGAATTTCTAGAACACCTTCTCCTGTAATCTTCCCTCCATCCCTATTTTCTTCAGATTGGGCTTCTAAGATTTTAAAGATCAGATCCTGCTTTCTTAATCCGCTTGATCCATCTACCCCTAATTCTTTCAGGATACCATTCAACTCCATGATAGTCTTTCTTTTCAACTCTGCAAGATGCAGTACTCTTTGTTTTTTTGAAGCCGGTTCTTTTGTTGCTGGTTGCATTAAATATCATCTCCCTTTTTTAATTAAACAACTGTTTTAGAAAAATTAATGAAATAAATAACATTGGCCTATTTAGAAACCTAAGATAAAAACAGGGCTCAAATCCCTACTAGTATAATCCCCTAATTCAGAGAATTCAGAACAACCTAAAAAACCCCATAAACTTAAGTGAAAATAAAGGCAGGACCCTTAGGAAAAATTTGACTCAGCAAAATGAAAAGGAGTAACAGGGCGCAATGGACAAAAATCATTAAATCAACCTGATACTTATAATATTTGTGAAGCTATCAAAATTAAAAATTGTTGTCAACATTGTAATTACACCATAGAAAACAATTTACTGACAAGAACAAAAACCTGCGACTTTAAAAAATTCAAATCACGTGAATTATCTAACACCCAATCCGCATATTCTGTTTTCTCAATCATGGGCATCTGAGATTCCAATCTTGCTCTAATACTTGCCTTAGAAAAATTATCTCTTTTCTCCAAGCGATCGAATTGATCTTTTTCACTACATTTAACTACAACTAAAAATTCAAAATTCTTATACCCACCTGACTCAATCATCAAGGCAGCTTCTACCACCCCAATCTTAAATTTTCCGTCTTTTCTAATTTTTTCAAGCCAATTTTTTTGTTCTCGCTGTATTTTTGGATGCATAATTTGATTCAATTTCTCTCTTTCGCCTGCATCTGAAAAAATAATTTCTCCCAATACAGATCTATCCAATGAACCAGTAGGATCCAACACCCGTTTTCCAAATTCATTCACTATTTCAGAGAAAGCTTGGGATCCAATACAAACTAGATCGCGAGCAATTTTATCAGCATCTAACACAGGAATACCTTCTGATTCAAACATTTCGGCAACAGTTGACTTCCCGGAAGCAATCCCACCTGTTAAACCTACAGAAATAAAATTTGCCATTAAGAAAGAATAAGAACTTGCATTAAAAGGATTTTATAACCCACGACGATTACTTTCCTGTTCATAATGTTTCCAATATAAGATTTCCCATTCACGACTTCCTTCAAGCAAACGACTCGAATAAGAGCTTAGAGTCCTTCTAACTTCTTCGTCTATTTCATCATCCAACATAAGTTCATTAAAGATGGAACGCTGCACATTAGCACGAATCTCACCATCCTCTACCAAAAACTCCACGTCAGAATTTTCTTTTAGATCTTCTACTAAAATATTTGTAATATGATTAATTTTATCTCTACCTAAACGCATTTAAAAGATCCTGGCTCTATAAAATTAAATTACGTTCTCTAGCAATTCTTGTTTTAACCATAGAGAACATTCGGCTATAGTCAACTTTACCCTCATCCATTTCATTCTGGAAATCATACAAAATTTCTTTTACTTCTTCATTCAAACGATCTTCTACAAGTAAATCCTCTTCTATAACGTTTGACATCCTAGTTTTCAAGACGTCAATCTTCAGATCGGGTGAAATAAGATCCTTACCTAGGAGACGCATTACGATTCTATCTGAAATTCTTTCTATCATTTCTTTTCTTAATCGCACGAAAACCCTCTAGCAAGGGAAATAAATTAGACCAAAAACGATCAGTGTGTACCGCAAGCTAATTTATACATTCTACCCTAGCTTTAAATTCTCTCAAAACACTCATATTTTAATTTGAACGAATTTAATGACACCTATCAGAAAGTTCATAAATCAGACCAATTCTTTGAAGATGACTTCCTATCTTAAGACCCTTCAATCTATCTCCATGACAATCAGAACCACCCATTTGCAATAAAGAATAATATTCCGCAATTTTTTTGTAATGAGTAGAATCAAGTTTACTCTGAGATGGATGATCGGTTTCTATACCAGACAATCCAGCATCCACCAATTTCCCAATAAAATCATCGCTTTCGGTCAAATTTGGATGTGCCAAGGTTGCAACTCCACCAGACTGAACAATCGTCTCTATAGCTTTCTCTGGAGAAATACAATCCAGTTCAACATATGCTGGACATCCATCCCCTATATATTTATTAAAAACCTCTTCTGTACTAGAAACTAACGCTTTCTCCAAAAGGTAATTACAAAGCTGACCACGAGTAATACTCGATACATTTCCAAAGATATTATTGAACTCATCCTTATCTACAGCAATACCTAAGTTTATTAATCTATCAATCATCTCAGACATCCTAGTTTTTCTAGAAAGACCGTGTCTCTCAACCAAAGATTTAATTTCGATCGAGTCTGGGTCTATAAAATGTCCCAATAAATGAAATATTTTTCCGTCATATGAAGCTGACACTTCGATCCCATCGAATAGAAATATATCATTTTTACTTGCTTCAACTCTTGCTTCTTGTAAACCTGCTACAGTGTCATGATCAGTGAGAGATAAAGCTACAATATTTTTTTCTTTAGCATATTTAACAACCTCTTTTGGCTGGAGTTGTCCATCAGATGCATTTGAGTGAACATGAAAATCTACAGCCAATAAATTTTCTGAATACATACTAAGAGATTCAAGATCATTTCTAGAGGAATATTTCAAAAATAACTCCATAAAAATTTAAAAATAACTAGAAAGTACTATCATGTTAGAAAGTTCAGAAAAACTAAAATATTTAATCGAAATTAGAGCAAAGAAACTAAAATTTCACTTCATAAACTCATGACGCCTTATTCCATGACAAGTCGGTATATTTCTTTTTCACCAATTTATGAGTATTTTCTATATCTTCGTCTCTCAAACAAGACCTATTCAAGTTAATGTCCAAAACTTTTTCAAAGGCTCTTTTTAATTCCTCCGCAACAGTATCAAATTTGAGATCAATACCGAGAATATCGAAAATACCAATTCCATTTTTTTTTGTAAAATTTTCACTTTTTCTAAACTTAAAAACTTCTAACAATTTTTTTTCGGCCGACCTAAAGAGGATATTCCCATGTTGGATTATCGCATCTCCTTCCCTATATTGTGCACTTCCAGAAATTTTATACCCTTGGCATAAAATTTCCCTAACAGAATAGGTTGCAAAACAAGAAGGGTTCGAGGAATATACTTTTTTTTCAGGCAGAACAAAATCAGATTCAATCCCAAGTTTATCCAAAGCAAATTTTATTCCGTAACTAATTTTCTCGTAGGTTTCTGAAATTTTTTTACCCAAAAGATCCGAAGTGCCTGTTATTGAATACGTTAACTCACAATCGTGGAGAACTGCTCTACCACCGCTAATACGTCTGCAAATATCCAAACCTTGTGCTAGAGATTTTTCTAAATCAAAATCTCTGTTTATAGATTGAAACCTACCAACAGTAATAGTTGGTTTGCTCCATCCATAAACCCTGAGAAAAATAGGAGTAGGGAAGTCTTCATTTTTTCTTTGATTAAATTTTTGCTTGCAATTTTGAAACAATACTTCATCTATAGCCATGTTCCAAGCACCTGTTTGGAATCCAGTATTAAAAAATTGTCCGGAAAATTGCCCCAATTAGTTCTCCTTAACTTTCATGGAAGTTTTCAATTGGTTGACAAGAACAAATAAGATTCCTATCTCCATAGGGATTATTAACACGTTTCACAGGAGGCCAATATTTATTCTCTTTTATCCATGGCAAAGGGAAAACAGCTTTCTCCCTTGAATAAGAATAAGTCCAAATCTCCGCTGAAACATCTCTGGATGTATGAGGCGCATTTTTTAGAATATTTTGCAATTTATCAGAAGAACCATTTTCTACTTCAGTTATCTCTTTACGAATCTCTATCATAGCCTCACAAAATCTGTCTAGCTCTTCCTTTGATTCACTCTCAGTAGGTTCAATCATTAAAGTTCCAGGAACAGGGAAAGACATTGTGGGAGCATGAAAACCAAAGTCAATTAAGCGTTTAGCAACATCTTCAACGGTCACTCCTGACCGTGCCTCTATACTTCTTAAATCTATAATACATTCGTGTGCAACCATTTCTTTTAAACCCTTATAGAGAACCTCATAATGACCTTCAAGTTTTTTTGAAATATAGTTAGCGTTCAGTATTGCAACTTGAGAAGCTTTTTTAAGACCAAGTCCGCCCATCATTTCAATATAAGCCCACGAAATTGGTAAAATACCTGCACTGCCCCAAGGTGCAGAAGACACGGTATAACCTCTGTCTATTGAAGAATGACTCTCTTCAGTAAAATGACTAGGTATAAAAGGAAGGAGATGTTCAGCCACACCAATTGGACCCATTCCTGGACCGCCACCTCCATGAGGGATACAAAAAGTCTTGTGTAAATTCATATGAGCAACATCCGGGCCAAAATCTCCAGGACGACATAATCCTACAAGTGCATTTAGATTCGCACCATCCATATACACTTGCCCACCATTTGCATGCACAACTTTGCAGATATCCGATATTTTTTCTTCAAAAACCCCATGAGTTGATGGATATGTAACCATCAAGGCTCCCAAGTTAGAAGAATATAATTCAGCTTTATTTTTCAGATCAGAAAAATCCACGTTACCGCTATCATCACATTCTACTACTATAACTTCAAAACCGGCCATAACAGCACTCGCGGGATTTGTCCCATGTGCAGAACTAGGAATCAGGCAAATGTTACGATTAATTTCACCCTGCTTTTCATGATATTTTCTAATAACGAGCAAACCAGCATATTCTCCTTGAGCTCCAGAATTTGGCTGAAAAGAAATTCGTGAGAAACCAGTTATCTCCGACAATTTTTTTTCGAGATCTTCTAGGAAAGCCTTGTACCCCTCACACTGACTAGAAGGAGCAAAAGGATGGATTCTATTGAACCCTTCCCAACTGATAGGAATCATTTCAGAAGTGGCATTTAATTTCATAGTACAAGAACCTAAAGGAATCATAGACCTTGTAAGGGAAATATCTTTTTCCTGAAGTCGAAAAATATAACGCAGCATCTCGGTTTCTGAATGATACAAATTAAAAACCGTGTGAGTAAGGTAAGAAGACTCCCTCAAAAGTTCCTTTGGAATTCTGGCATTATTAATCTTATCGCACTCAAGTACTTCAAAATCAATTGCACCGTTTTCGCTAAAAACTCCTAACAGTTCTTCTATCTCCTGTAACTTTGTCGTTTCATCTAGAGAAATACCTACCCTATCATCTGAAATAAATCGTAGATTAAATCCTCTTTTTTCAGCTTCCTGAATCAGGGCAATTGCTTTTCTATCATCTACATTAACTTCGACCGTATCAAAGAAATAGTTACTCTCTAATCTGTAATTTAATCTTTCAAGACCATTTGACAAAATAGAAGTGAAACGATGGATCCTCTCGGCAATCCTTCTAAGTCCGACAGGTCCATGATAAACAGCATACATACTAGCCACAACAGCAAGAAGAACCTGAGCAGTACAAATATTACTAGTTGCTTTCTCTCTTCTAATATGTTGCTCTCTAGTCTGAAGGGAAAGTCTCAAGGCACTATCTTCATTTGCATCAATGGAGACACCAACAATACGCCCAGGAATAGATCTTTTATAGTTTTCCCGAGTTGCAAAAAAAGCACCATGAGGCCCACCAAAACCCATAGGAACTCCAAACCGTTGCGAACTCCCAACAACAACGTCAACTCCAAATTCTCCAGGAGGTTTCAATAAAACTAAACTCATCAGATCGGATGCAACTGCGACTAGACAATCGTTCTCATGTACTTTTTCAACAAGACCTGAAAAATCAAATATTCTTCCGGTAGTACTAGGATATTGAATAAAAATACCGAAGGGATTACATTCAATACATGATTCTATATTCCCAACTACGACCTCGATTCCTTGCGGCTCAGCTCTAGTCCTTAATATGTCGATTGTTTGTGGGTGACATGCATCAGAAACATAATAAACCGAACTCTGGTTTTTAGATAGATTCCTAATCATAGTCATAGCCTCTGCTGCAGCCGTTCCTTCATCCAACAACGAAGAGTTCGCAATATCCATACCTGTTAAATCAGAAATTAAAGTCTGAAAATTTAAAAGAGCCTCCAAACGACCCTGTGAAATTTCGGGCTGATAAGGAGTGTATGCAGTATACCAAGCAGGATTCTCTAGAATATTCCTTAAGATTACTGGTGGAGTAATACAATCATGATACCCCATTCCAATCATGGAACGCTTAACAACATTTTTCCCTGCGAATAAACGCAAGCGTGAAAGCACCTCTTCCTCTGGGCAACTTTTCCCTATTTTAATAGGTTCTTTCACTAATATAGAATTAGGAACCGTATTATTTATTAACTGTTCAAGTCCAGAAAAACCGAGGAATTCGAGCATATTAGAGATGTCTTTGTCACTAGGACCAATATGCCTTCTAACAAACTCATCTCTTTGTTCTAGAAATTCTAAATCTTTAAAGGAATTAGGTAAACCCAAATGTATAACCTCTTTTAAAACGATAGCAGTATTTATTTTCCTTCCGCACGAACGTAGGAGGCATATTCCTCACTATTTAAAAGAGCATCTAACTCATTAGAATCTGACATTTCCACTTTAATAATCCAAGCTTTATTGTAAGGATCTGAATTTACCAATTCAGGTTCTTCTTCAAGCCTAGAATTAACTTCTACTACTGTCCCAGAAACTGGTGAATACAAATCAGAAACAGCTTTTACAGATTCTACAACGCCAAACGTTCCACTTGCATCTACAGTCGACCCAATTTCTGGAGCCTCCACATAAACAACATCACCAAGTTCATCCTGTGCATGAGAAGTTATTCCTATAACTGCAATATTTCCTTCGAGTCTTACCCATTCATGCTCTTTTGAATACTTCAAATCTTCAGGAAATTCCATCTAGTTATACTCCTTAATATAAATTTAATTTTCAAATCTTAATTCTTTCTATAGAAGGGAGTTTTTACTATACATCCTCTTCTATTACTGCCACGTATATCTACCTCCAATTCACCACCTTCTAGTGCATTTTCTTTTGAAACATACCCTATTCCTATAGGTAAATTCAACGAAGGGCTCATAGTCCCGCTCGTTACATATCCAATTTCTTTTCCTCGCAAAAAAATTTTATTGCCTTTTCTTGGGATCCCTCTATCAATCATCTCAAAACCAACCAATTTCCTACAAATACCTTCCGAACGAATTTCAGACAACTTGTCATGGCCAATAAAATCAGAATGATTCAATTTCACGACCCATCCTAAACCTGCTTCATAAGGATTCGTTAATTCGTCAATTTCATTTCCATATAGAGAATACTTCATCTCTATTCGTAAAGTGTCCCTGGACCCTAAACCACATGGGGCAATGTCGAATGTCTTCCCAAATTCTAGAAGTTGATCCCAAATCAAATGAACTTTATTTTTCCTACAATATATTTCGTATCCATCTTCACCAGTATAACCTGTCCTCGAAATCAAAACAGAAGCATTATCTATCTCGCACTCAATAAGTTGGAAAGAATCTAATTTTGAAAAATTCTGATTCTGCGGAACAAGCTTTTCCAAAACAATTTCTGAATTTGGACCCTGGAGAGCAATCAAACACATCTCTTCACTTACATTTTCTAATTCGCAATCAAAACAATTGTGCGACGAGACCCAATCAAAATCTTTTTCAATGTTAGATGCATTCACAACAAGCATATATTTATTCTCTGAAATTCTGTATGCCATAACATCATCTAAGATACCCCCATCCTCTTTACAGATAAGGGTATATAGAACCTGCCCTATTGGAAGTTTTGCTATGTTATTTGTCACTAAGAAATTCAACATTTTAGTAGATTCAGGACCTTCAAAAATAAATTCACCCATATGGCTAGCATCAAAAATACCGACATTTTCTCTGACCGTTAGATGCTCAGATTTGATCCCTGAATATTGGACTGGCATTTCGAAACCCGAAAACGGCACAATTTTAGCACCCAATCCAACATGCTTATCGAATAAATGCGTTCTTTTATGAGAACTTTGTTTTTCAATCAAGGGAGCAACTCTTATAAGAAAAAAATTATCCAATAATCAAGAATGCAATATTTGCTAAAAGAAACTACATATTAACGAACAGATTGTACTCCTGTTTCAAACCCTACAATGATAAGTTTTTAAATCAACTAGAACTATAGTCGTAAAAACCTCTTCCGGATTTCCGACCCAAATGGCCTGCACGAACCATCTTTTTGAGCAAAAAATTTGGTCTATAGCGAGTTTCACCCAGTTCACGATACAAAGTTTCAGTTTTAGCAAGATGTATATCAACTCCAATTAAATCAATAAGTTCAAGAGGACCCATTGGAAGACCTGCACCCATTTTCATCGCAGTATCGATATCATTTGCAGAAGCAAGTCCTTGAGAAAAAACCTCAACCGCTTCATTAAGAAGTCCTGCAAGCACTCTACTTCCTATTCCTGCAGGACTATCGAAATTAGCTACAACTGGAATTTTTTTTAAAGTTTTAGCCAGTTCTAAAGTTTCTTCTAAAGTCTGTTGAGATGTCTGGAGACCTGGCATGATTTCTACCAATTTCATTACAACTGGTGGATTGAAAAAATGAACACCAATCACTTTATCTGTTCTATTTGTTGACGAAGCAATCTCAGTAATCGACAGTGAAGTAGTGTTGCTGGCGAAAATTGTCGATGGAGGTGCCATGTTGTCTATTTTTTTAAAGAGTTCCTTCTTTATTGCCATATCTTCATATACAGCTTCAATGACAAAGTCTGAGTCCTTGACTTCATCCAGACTAACTGAAATTTTAATTTTATCAAAAATTTTCTCAACAAAATCACTAGAAATCTTTCCATCTTCCATGCGAGCCTCTAATCTGGTCCTTAGTCCTTCTATAGCGGCAGAAACAATTTTTTCATTTTTGTCAAAGAGTATGACATTAATTGAGTTTTGGGCGAAAACCTGGGCGATACCAGCACCCATAGTACCTGCTCCTATTACACATACTTTCTCAGGAGACATATCCACACCCCTAATTTTCTTTATAATTATCCAATACGTTGAACAACCAAAGCAATTCCTTGTCCTCCACCAATACACGCGCTAACTACTGCATGCTCTTTACCTATTTTCTCTAAAGTGTTCATACAAGTAGCTAAAATCTTACCGCCTGTAGCGCCAACTGGATGCCCTAAAGCTATTGCTCCGCCTCGAACATTTAATTTAGAACGATCCCATCTTAGCTCTCTTTCACATGCTATAACCTGTGCAGCAAAAGCCTCATTTACCTCTATTAAATCCATGTCTTCTAATTTACGGTTTGCTTTCTGCAGTGCCATTGGAATGGCTTCGACAGGGCCCAATCCCATCAATTTTGGATCCACCCCTGCTGATGCGTAACCCAATATTGAGACTAAGGGTTTAAGTCCTAATTCACTAGCTCTTTCTTTAGACGAAAGGACCAGAGCAGAACCCGCATCTCCCTGACAACAAGAATTACCTGCCGTCACAGAGCCTTCCTTTTCAAAAACAGGACGGAGTTTGCTAAGCTTATCTAAAGAAATATTAAAATGGGGCGTCTCGTCTTTAGTAAAATTTTCTATTTCACCCTTTCTGTTTTTCAACTCTACGTTCACTATCTCATCTTCAAATAATCCTGTCTCAATTGCCTTTGTTGCTTTCTCTTGACTCTCAAGTGCAAATTCATCCTGTTCCTCTCGGGAAATATTATACTTCTCTACCAAATTCTCAGCAGTACATCCCATTAACTGCCCGGACAAAGGATCCATATATCCATCCTGATAGATAAGATCTAGAAATTTTGCATGACCAATTCGCGCGCCCCATCTTGCATCTTCTTGGATATAAGGTACGTTACTTGTACTTTCTACTCCCCCTGCCAGAACAATACTTGAGTCACCAGCACGAATGGATTGTGCGGCAAGAGAAACCGTTTTCAAACTCGATCCACAACGTTTATTAACCGTAAAAGCAGGAATATCTTCCGACAAACCACTCCTGACAGAAATTAAACGAGCTGAATTTGGACCAACACCTGCCTGCCAGCCGTGACCAAAAATCACTTCATCGAAGTTCTCAAGTTGCACATTAGATCTGCGTATCGCTTCTTTAGAAACTAAAACTCCTAGTTCAGGAGCAGTTATATCCTTGAGAGAACCTCCGAAAGAACCAACTGGTGTCCTTACACTGCTCAAAATAACTACTTCTTCAGTGGACATTAAGACATCTCCCTCAAAAAGAGCATTACGTATAAACTATTTGCTAAACCTAAGTCTCATGGACTTTATAACGAGAATAAATCTGAGGCAAATACCGACTGAAAAAGTATTGAAACGTGAAATTTCGAAAACTATTCACCTATTTAAATGAAATTCCAATGAAGTCCAATGTTTTCTTAAAATCAGCAGGCAATTTAGAAACAACAGAAATTTCCCTTGATGAAATTGGGTGGTTAAATTTCAAACTTCTTGCGTGCAAGGCTTGTCTAAATAAGTTTCCTCTCAAGTATTCGTTCGTTTCATTCTCGGACGATTTCAGCTTGTTCCCATAAGTGTAAACCGTATCACATGCAATAGGATGCCCAATGTGATGTAAGTGGACACGGATTTGATGAGTACGTCCTGTCTTAATATTCACGCTCAGAAGAGAAAAATTTTTTGAATCTCCTAAAACCTTATAAGATGTGACCGCAGTTTTCCCTCTGGGAACCACTGCCATTTTAGTTCTATGTATAGGATGCCTGCCTATAGGTAGTTCTATTTCACTTGTCAATTTTGAAGGAACGCCATGTACGAGCGCCAAATATTTCTTTTCAATTTTTCGACTTTTTAGTGCAGCACTAAGTTTAGCGTGCGCTAGATCCGTCTTTGCAACTATGATTAATCCTGAGGTATCCTTGTCTAAACGATGTACAATCCCAGGTCTCTCTACTCCACCAATTCCTGATAATTGCCCCCTACAATAATATAAAAGAGCGGAAACTAAAGTTCCCTTCGTATTTCCAGCGCCTGGATGAACAACCATACCGGGAGGTTTGTCTACAACCAGCAAATGTTTATCTTCAAATACAATTTCTAAGTTAATTTTCTCAGGTAAAATGGATGAAGGAATTGGTGGAGGAATTCTTATCTCTATATCATCACCGACATAAACTTTATTAGAAGGCTTAATATTTTTATTTCCGTTAATACTTACATCATTCTCTCTTATGAGTTGATTTAAACGAGAACGCGAGAGATCCTCGATATTTTTCTTGAGAAAAATATCCACTCTTTGACGTTCATCATTATTTTTTAATTTTATGATTTTAGGAGTATCTGACATTTAAACTCGAGAATATAAGAATAAAAAATGGCAAGGGAATCTGATGCTTCTCCTTGTCGGCTAACGGGTTTTTCGTTTTGAAAACGAGTTCTTAAAAACAACAAATAACAGTATCGTAACTCCAACACTTATTCCAGAATCTGCTATATTGAAAGCTGGCCAATAAAATGAACCATAATAAAGCAAGATAAAATCAATTACTTCACCGTAAAGGAAACGATCAACTAAATTTCCAATACCACCGCCGAAGATAAAAATCAGGGCAAATCGAGCGAGAAAACTACCTGAAAACTCATTTAAAAACAAATACACAATAAAGAATAACGCAATGAAAGTAACTGAAATAAATAACCACTGAGAAACACTAGGAGGAAGCCAAGCCAAAAAACTAAAAGCACCACCTGGATTCCTGACATGAATTAAATCAAAAAAACCGGGGAAAACACTTTTTCTCGAACCTAAGCTAAAATTGTATTGTACAATGGCTTTAGAGAGCTGGTCCAAAAAAGCAAAAAGGATTCCAAATATAAAAAGGTCTCGCAAATTCAAAAAGTTGTTCATCAGTTTAAAGACGAGACAATACGGGCACACCGTGCAGAAAGATCAGGATAATTTGGATCAGAACCAACATCTTCAGAAATTTTCCAAGACATTTCGCACTTTTTACCTTTTGCTAAATTTACTTTTATCGCAAGGCCTTCAATCTCATCACTTTGAAAAATTCCATCAGGGATATCAGAATTTAGAGGGGCTAATTCCGCACCAGAAACTATAAATATATCTTCCATTTTTTCCGCAAGGGGAGACAACTGTTCTCTTATCTCTTCAGGTGCAAAGATCAAAACATAAAAATTTAAGGAACTGCCCTTCCCCTTTTCCTGGACTTTTCTGGTTTCTTCAATAGCCTTCAGTACTTCAGGTCTAATTTCTAGAAGTTTTTTCCATTTAGACTCCAGTTCAGGATCTCTTCGGGAAGAGTCTGTTTCTGGAAAAGTCGAAAAATGTATACTGTCTCCATATCTTCTATTAGTACAACCATATACTTCTTCTGATGTGAACGAAAGTATGGGGGCCATAAGTCTAAGCAAAGTATCAAGAACATCATCCATTGTGACTAAAGCTGATACTCGTTCAGGGTCATCCGGTAAAGAGATGTATAACCTATCTTTTAAAACGTCCATATAGAAAGCAGACAAATCAACCGCACAAAAATTATTCAAAGCGTGATAAACAGCATGGAATTCATAGTCTTCATAAGCTTTCTTAATTTTCTCAATTAATCTATCAAGTCTACTTAAAATTAATCTGTCTATTTCATTTCTTTCCTGTATAGGAAAATCAATAGAAACGTATTTAAACCCTTCGTAGTCGTGTAAATTTCCCAATAGGAATCTACAGGTGTTTCGTATTCTTCGATATGCTTCTGATAACCTTTCAAGTATTTGATTAGACAAACGAATATCTTCACGATAATTCTCTCCCGCTACCCATAATCTTAGAATTTCGGCTCCGTACTGTTTAATAATTTTTTCAGGAGCTACAGTATTCCCCAGGCTCTTACTCATTTTTTTTCCATTCCCATCTACGACATATCCGTGAGTTAAAACCTCACGATAAGGAGCAGACCCACGAACCCCGACTGCAGCCAAAAGGGAACTGTGAAACCAACCTCTATGTTGATCACTACCTTCAAGATACATATTTGCAGGCCATGTCAATTCTTTGTTTTTTTCAAGAACTGCTGCTTGGCTGACTCCTGAGTCAAACCAAACATCAAGGATATCGGTCTCTTTCTTGAAGTTGTCAGAACCACATGAAGGACAAACAAAATCATTCGGTAAAAGTTCAGGGCAATCCTTTTCAAACCAAACATCAGCACCCTTTGACTCCATTAAATCTGCAACATATTTTGCGACATTCCCATCAACAACGGTGTGTTTGCAATCCTGACAATGGAACGCCACAATTGGGACACCCCAAGATCTCTGACGAGAAATACACCAATCTGGTCTATTTTCGATCATCTGGAAAATACGCTCTTCACCCCAATTAGGTACCCACTTTACTTTTCGTATCTCATCTAATGCTTTTTTTCTCAGATCAGATTTTTCCATAGAAATGAACCACTGAGGTGTAGCCCTAAAAATAGTAGGCCTGTGACTTCTCCAGTCATGTGGATAAGGATGAGAATATTTTTCTGTAGCAAAAAGCATATTTTTTGCCCTTAAGAATTCAATAATTTCTTGATCTGCATCAAAAACAAATTGTCCAGCAAAGTGTTCAATTTCTTCAGTAAATCTCCCACCATCATCTACAGGGCTATAAATTACCAATCCATACTTCAAACCGGTTTCATAATCCTCTCGACCATGACCAGGTGCCGTATGAACCACACCTGTCCCTTGTTCAAGAGTCACATAGTCAGCATAAACTACTTTAGAGTCTCTATTTATCCAAGGATGACTAACCGAAAGATTCTCTAAGATTTTCGAATCAAAATCTTCAATTTTTTCTAACTTTCCCTGAGCAATAGTTTCACTTTCACTCAATATTTTTTCTAAATGAGGGGTGAAATGTTCGTGAAAAATAAGTACCTCTTCTCCATAAGAAAAAATAGAATATTTCAAGCTCGGATGGAATGCCAGTGCTAAATTAGCCGGCAATGTCCACGGAGTCGTAGTCCAAATAAGAACACTTACTTTTTTTTCTGGATCAATTTTTGACAAAAAAGGAATGCGTTCTCCCCAACTTGACACCTGTTCTTTTTTTAGAGGAAATTTCACATAAACACTTGTCGTTATTATATCTTCATATTCAACTTCCGCTTCTGCAAGAGCCGTCCTTAATCCAGGTGCCCAATGGACAGGTTTTAATCCTAGATAGACACTTCCTGCGTCCATAAAACGACCAAGTTCTCGGACTGTTGCAGCTTCATAATCAAAACTCATAGTCAAATAAGGATTTTCCCAATCTCCAAAAACTCCCAAACGCATGAATTCTTCTTTCTGTATATCAATAAATTTTTCTGCATACTTTCTACATAATGCACGTTTTTCAGTAGGTGTAATTTCAAAACGCTTTTTCCCTAATTCTTTATCTACTTGATGTTCAATCGGCAAACCATGACAATCCCACCCAGGAACGTAAGCAGCGTCAAATCCAGACATTTGTTTAGACTTTACGATTATATCTTTCAAAATTTTGTTCAGGACTGTCCCCATATGAATATTGCCGTTTGCGTAAGGAGGACCATCATGGAGGATATATTTTTCCCTTCCCTTTGATTGATTTCGTATCTCTCTATAAATATTTTTCTCATGCCACTGAGAAAGCATTTCAGGCTCTCTAACAGGCAGATTTGCCTTCATCGGAAATGACGTTTTAGGTAAATTTAAATAATTCTTATAGTCTTCTACCAAAGCTTTCTCCTGTCAGAACAAATTAATAACAACTTCTATCGAGAAGATAACCCTACAGCTTTATAAATAGATGTCATAGTCTTGCGGGCTTCTTCGCGTGCTTTTTCTCCACCGGATTTCAAAACTTGATTAACATATTCCTTATCTGCCTTTAATTTTTCACGTTCCTTTCTAAAAGGAGTGAAGAAACTATCTAATTGTTCAAGCAACATTTTTTTCGCATCTCCATAACCTAATCCTCCAGCTAGATATCGTTCACGTAAAGAATCCTGTTCATTATCGTCGGCAAAAAGTTTAAAAAGACTAAAAACATTACAAGTTTCTGGATCTTTAGGGTCTTCAACGGGGGTTGAATCTGTAACAATCGACATAATTTTCTTTCGCAGCGATTTTCCCTCGTCAAAAATTTCTATTGTATTTCCATAACTTTTGCTCATTTTTTGTCCGTCGATACCCGGAACTTTTGCTCCTTCATCCAACCTAAAAGAAGGAAGTGGGAAAATCTCTTCATAGGTATTGTTAAAAGATTGTGCAATATCTCTTGTCATTTCGATATGTTGTATTTGATCTTCTCCAACAGGTACGACATTCGATCTATGAATTAAAATGTCAGCTGCCATTAAAATCGGATACGTGTATAAACCCATAGATGGACTAATTCCTCTTTGAACTTTATCTTTATACGAAGTTGCTCGATCAAGAAGCCCTTTTCCCGTAACACAAGATAAAATCCATGACAATTCGCTCACTTCGGGTACGTCACTTTGTCTAAAAAAGACTGCTTTTTTAGGGTCTAGTCCTAAAGATAAATAATCAAGAGCAACGTCAAAAGTTTGCTTAGCAAGCAGATTAGGATCTTGTACAGAAGTCATAGCATGGTAGTTCGCTATAAAATAGTATGCCTCTCCCTCTTCTTGTAAAGCTATATGCTGGCGGAGAGCACCAAAATAGTTTCCAATATGCAATCTGCCAGAAGGCTGAACTCCAGATAGAAAGCGAATTTTTGATGACATAGAAATTCCTAAAAAATAGTTTTAAAACCAAAAGAGTATTTTAAACAAATTCATAGCAAATATCCGCTCAGTAGCAAGTAAAAAATAAAATATTGGAGACATGATTACTATCAGTTTGTTAAACAATATCAAACCAAGGATTATAAAAAAACCATAGGGCTCTAATCTTGAATAGTTAAAAGCAAGACGTCTTGGAAGAAGACCATGTAGTATTCTTCCTCCATCGAATGGTAAAATTGGGACTAAATTAAATGCAGCAAGGGCTGTATTTACGATAAAACTCATACGCAGCATATTATAAATCGGCTCTCCAACAAAACTTAGATGAATTCCGAAATGTCGCATTACAAGTAAAACAAACAAACTTAAAATAGCAAGAAAAAAATTAGAAACCGGTCCTGCCAGAGCTATCCAAACCATATCTTTTCTTGGATTTTTTAGATTCGTTGTATCAACCGGAACGGGTTTTGCCCAACCGAAACCAATTCCAGCAGCAAGTGAAATCACAAATGCAAGTGTACCTACAGGATCTAGATGAACCATAGGATTTAAACTGAGACGGCCCATATATCGAGCTGTCGGATCTCCTAATTTTGAAGCCGTCCAACCATGTGCAACTTCGTGCACGGTCAAAGCAATCAAAATCGACGGAAGGGAAACAATCAATTTTTGGATGAAATCTGCTGAGAACAAATCTGCTGAGAACAAAACAAACATCCTGCTACATTAAATTAAGGAAATTATCTAACTCAAACTAATCTAAAATCTACCTTAAACACTAATCATCCCAGGCATTTGCAAATTCATCACAAAAAACAAATTCACTTAAAGACTTTCTTATTGAAGGTTTTTTTTCTTTTTCCTGAATTTCAGGAGGTAAATCTTCAAACTTGCCTGGATACCCAACTGCAAAAAGAGCTACAACTCTATAAGGTTCTGGAATTTTGAATTTTTCGAGAACCTTTTCCTCATCCCATCCAGCCATCGCATGTACAGTAAGTTCGAACGCGCTACCTTGCAACAAAAGATTTTCTAGTGCCATACCAACATCGATCAACCATCTCTGGATCCCATTTCTCTCTGGCTGTTCTTCTGGATTTCCGAGAATGATCATTTTAGTTGGAGCCTCGGTTGCCCACTGACGATTTCCTTCGCTCAAACATTCATTGAAAGCATTATTGGACTCTTCTGACTGCGTTACAATCACTCTCCAAGGCTGTTTATTACTTGCTGAAGGAGCCCATCGGAAAGCCTCTAATAAAGCGTTTAATTCTTCAGGTTTCGGTGGAACTCCATTAAAATCTCTTTTACTTCTTCTGTTTTTTATTAATGGGTGTACTTCCGACATCTATCTTCTCCTAAAAATTTTATCGAAACAAAACTAAATTGAATAATTCTAAAAATACCATTTAAAAAAATGCAGTGTATTACAGCGATAAAGAAAAAACCATCAATCGGAAGACAATGGAAATACAATCGGTTTCGACTCCTTTGCACTCTTCTCAATTGCCAGTGTAACTTCAAGAGTAGTTCGAGCGTGTTCTGGATTTGTCAAAGGAATTGATTTTCCGGCAACTACATGATCAAGCCAGTAACGAGTCTCATCTCGCATAGGACCCCAAAAATCTCCTACTAAAAAGTCCCCTGCCATCATACTTTCGAGAAAAACAACATTAGTTTTAAAATCTGGGACATAAGGGGACGGCACACCCTTAGAAGTAGCCAGTATTGACGACTTGTGCGAATCATCAATGAAAATTGACCCCTTGTCACCCATGACTTCCATATCCATAGAAGTCACATTGGAAGGCCAATTATCTGGTAATATCCAAGAGCAACCGAAACTGATTGAACTGCCATCATCAAGACTTAGGATTGCCCATGCCCAGTCACCACAACCCATAGGATGATGATCAAATATTTCACTTCCACCCTGTGCATAGACACGGACTGGTCTTCTTCCCTCAAAATACCATAAAGAAATATCAACCATATATGTCAATGTATCTGTCACAGGTCCTGCATGGGGAGCGCGTTTATAGATTTCGGCACCACCCGACATGATATTATAAAGCGTAGCTCTAGCAGTTTGCAATTCTCCTAGTTTCCCTTGACTAATTTGTTCTTTCGCATTTAAAAAACGTCTCCGAACTCTCTGTGTATATCCAATATGCAAATTTCCATCATGCCTATGCAAACAATCAAGAATTTTATCAGCGTCTTCTAAGGAAAGTGAGATAGGCTTTTCACACAGGACGGGCTTCCCTAACTCGATAGCTCTACAAACTGGATCTGCATGGGCAAACTCTGGAGTGGATACAATCACTGCATCCACATTCGAATGATTTATCACAGCTTCGTTGTCTTCGGAATAAAAATCTGCGTTAACTTCTTCAGATAGTCTCTTCGCATTATCTATACTCTGATCTGCAAGAGCCAAAAAACCTACCTGAGGAGAAGTTGAAATAAGATTTGCCCTTAGCCTTCCCATACGGCCCGAACCAATAATACCAACTCCAATTTCTTTCAATTTTATCCTTTCAAAGGAAGTTCGATTACCTCTCCACCTTGAATAGCACTTCTCTCTATAGCAACGGTGAGTTCAAGAGCATTCCTCCCAGCATTTGCATCGCAAAGAGGTATCTCTTTACCAATAGTTACCCTTTCTACAAACAATCTAGTTTCATCTCTCATTGGACCGATAAATTCTCCAACCGCCCAGTCTCCTGGCATAGATGAACCCAAAAAAGAAACATTAAATGAAGAACTGGGAACATAGGGAGAAGGCATCTCTTCTTCGCTAACCATCATGACGTCTTTATGCCCATCATCAATTCGAATTGCACCTTCACTGCCGAAAATATCCATACTAATGGTAGCGACAGTTGCAGGCCATTTTTCAGGAAGTATCCAAGAGGAGCCAAGACTTACAGCAGAGCCATCTTCAAAAGTTACTATAGCCCAACCATAATCCCCTAGTTTCTCAGGATGCGAAGAAAAAATTTTACTACCGCCAATCGCATAAACACGAACTGGTTTTAATGGATCGAAAAACCAGAGTGCCATATCAGCCATATAAGTCAAAGAATCGGAAATTGGACTCGCATGAGGAGCTCTTTGATAGACCTGTTTAGCAACCGACATTGGATTATATATACATAGCCTGCCAGACATCACTTTCCCAAGACGACCATCCTGAATATGTTCCTTTACAGCAAGAAATTTCCTTCTTAAACGTTGTGTGTAACCTATGTAAAGTTCTGTCCCAGTCCTTTTCTGTGTTTCCAAAATCATATCTGCGTCTTTTAAACTCAAAGCAATAGGTTTCTCGACTAAAACGGGCTTCCGGTTCTCAAGAGCAAGGCATATCCATTCAGTATGTTCGCCTTCGGGAGTTGAAACTATCACAGCACCTACACTTGGATGTTCAATTACAGCTTTATTATCATCTGTAAAAAAAGCAGCTTCCGTTTGCTGTGCGAGTCCCTTCGCTCTTTCTTTGTCAATATCTGATATAGCTAGAAAATCTACCTGTGGAGAAGTAGCAGATAAATGTGCTCTCAAAGAGCCCATTCTTCCCGCACCCACTAAACCAATTCCTATTTGTTTTTTAGGAACAACCACTAGACCCTCATCTGTGAATCTTGAGTTATACTCCAAAGCTTAACAAATAAAAAAAAAACACAACACTAGCAACGCGAAAATAAAATTATTATATTGAGAATACAATGAATTTTTTAAAGGAGAAATTTTTGGATAAATCGCAGTCACTTGCCGCTGTCTTAAAGGGACCAAATAATCTGTGTTTAGTAACAAGAGAAATCCCTATCCCGAAGGAAGATGAAGCACTTGTAGAAGTGAAAGCATGTGCAATTTGTGGCAGTGATTTTCACTTAATTGACGGCCATACTAAAAGGGCTCGTCTACCAGTGGTTCCAGGACACGAACTTATGGGTAAAGTTCTAGATGTTGGCAAAAATGTTTCAAAAAAAATCATTGGGAATAGGGTCTGTATCGAGAATCATGTCGCATGTGGAGAATGCAGATACTGTAAAAAAAAGCGCGAAAATTTATGCAACAACTCTAGATCCATTGGAACTACGGTTGACGGAGGATATAGCCAACACGTAATTGCCCCCGCAAATAAATTGGTCCCAATCCCAGATGAATTGGATGATGCTACGGCCTCAGTCATGCAAACACTTGCCACTGGTTATCATGTTGTCAACAACCGAGCAAAATTAGAAAAAAATGAAACCGTCGCAATTATAGGAGTTGGTCCAATTGGATTATGCACTCTTGTTTGCGCAAAACAAATTGGTTCAAAGGTGATTGCGATCGATACGGTTGAAGACAGACTTTTACTTGCAAAAAAAATGGGAGCTGATCAAACCATCAATGCTATAGAGGAAGACCCTGTAGAGAAAGTCAAAGCATTCACAGATGGTGAAGGCGTGGAAGTTAGCTTCGAAATAGTTGGAGGGAATCAGCCTAAAACAATTCAACAATCTGTAGAAATGTTGTGCAAGGGTGGAAGAGCAGTAATTGTTGGAGTTTCCGGGATGGAGATTCCTATCGATTTTCAGCCTATTCAACATTTAGAAAAAATCATTATTGGTTCAAGGGGACATCCTTATTCCTTCCAGCCCTGTATTGATCATGTCGTTGCGGGAAATCTTAATATAAGCGAAATGATCACACACCAAATTCCTCTTTCGATGGTTCAAGAAGGAATTAAAATGATGAGAGAAAGAAAAGATGGGGCGGTAAAAGTGGTTCTTATTCCAAACGAATAAAAATTAGAATTTCTTGGAGAGAAAATGCAATCAAAAAAAAAGACTATTGGATTTATAGGTCTCGGATTGATGGGTCAGGCTTTTACAAATAACTTAATGGAGGATGGGTATACGATCTTTGGTACAGACCCCGTTCCATTAGCAAAAAGAAGATTCAAACGAAAAGGGGGTAAAATTCTCGATTCTCCAAAGGAAGTGGTAGAAAATGCTGATATAACATTCATTTCAGTCCCAAACTCTAAGATCTCTTTAAATTGTGCAAAGGGGAAGAACGGTTATACGTATATTACAAAACAAACTTCAAAAAGATTAATTATAGACACTACAACTTCGGATCCTGATGACACCAGAAAAATCAGTTCTCTTTGCAAAGCTTCTAAATTAGATTTCTTGGAAGGATGTGTAAGCGGAAATAGTAAAGATGTGAAAAATAGAATCGGTCTTTTCTTAATCGGTGGAGAAAAAAAAATTTACAAAAAAGTAAAACACCTACTAGGAGATCTACTTTCAGACCAAATATATTGTGGGAAAGCTGGTTCAGGTGCAACTATGAAAGTCATCATAAACTATTTGACCTGTCTTGAACGCTGTTCTATTGCAGAAACATTAAGAATAGGACTTCGTTCAGGAATAAAAAAAGATCTCCTTTTAGAATGTCTACTAAGAAGTGCTGCCTCAGGGAAACAACTTGAAAAAAGAGGAGCTAGAATGTTAGGTCATAAATTCTCTGACCCTGTAAGTTCACTAGACTCAATTATTAAAGATATGAAACTTGGGCTAACTCTTGCTAAAAAAACCAAATCTTCTACTCCAGTAGGAAAAGCCTGTCTACCAATCTACAAAATTGGAAACAAATCCCATTACGGAGAACTTGATAGTACAGTTATCTACAAAGTTTTCGAAGACCTTGAGAATAAATAGGAATTTTAATGAACGTGTAGTCTAACGAAGACCAGCAAGTTCTTGAAGGCGATGCCAGTTTTTGAGCCTCTCCTCATTAGTAGCGAGTATGACTTCAGAAGGATTACCGTCTTTATCAAAATGTTTTGCGAATCGACCTTCACTTCTAGCAAAATCAATAAAATTAACCTCTTCCTTCGTCTTCGGATTCACGTACCAATCTTTATTCGGCGAAGGATTCCCTGTTAGATTCATTCTTTCTTTAATAGTTTCACCGAGCCTTGGATCATAAGTAAACACGGGGAAGGCTCTACTATCAGCAGCTAGCTTAGCTTGAGCACCGGCCATATCATCGGCAACACCATGTTCTGGTTGGCAAGTAGTAAAGACATTTATAACTGCAGGTCCAGGAAACTCATTCGCTTCCATAATTGAACGATAAAAATGATTCACATGCGAGCAAGTTGTTTGAGACACATAAACATCACCATGCATCAAACATATAGTACTAAGCTCTTTCCTTGCTTCAGTTTTACCTTGAGTAGCTTTCCCATGCTGACTCATCTTGGCATCTTGCCCACCGTAGCTACTTGTTGACGCCTGTCCACCTGTATTAGAATACACTTGAGTGTCTAAAACTAAAACTTTAATATCTACCCCGCTAGCGAGCATCCTAGATAGTGACTGAAACCCTATATCCAACATAGCGCCGTCCCCACCAATTACCCAAAGCCGCTTATCTTTCATTCCCAGTTGATCCCACTTTGCCCTAACTCCCATAGCAACAGCAGGACCATTTTCAAAAAGACTATTTGTCCATGGAACAATATAGGGATTGTAAGGATATGTACTAGTATACACCGTATTACAACCCGTACTCGCTACAATTCCCATCCCTTCTTTCCCATATTTAAACCCTGTAGCTGCGGTCATCATCCTGAGGGCAGTTGCTTCACCACACCCCATACAGCTACCTGCACCACCCACATATAATAAGGAACGTTCTGTGAGCATCATATCTGCAAGGAACTTTTCGTTCACATACTCTTTAGGAGTCTCAGGCAGACTTTTATAAAAATCCCATTCTTGCTGAAAATCCTCTAGCATTTTCGTGTCTTTTGGGACCATCCCTAGAGATTCATGACTTCCACATACCTCAACACATTCTCCACATCCCTTACATTTCGTCGGATCGACAAAAATTCCAAACATTGCACCTTCTATCCCTTTTTTCTCAGCCTGACCGTGGAATTTCTTTGTCTTTGAAAATCTTGCAGCAAGACGTTTCTTTTCATCAGGATCGCTTGTCTCGTTTAGTCTTTTCTCAAGTTCGCTTTCGGATATACCTACACCTAAAATGGCAGTATCGGGACATTCTGTAACACAGTCCATGCAACCAACACATTTGTCATTGTAAAACTCGGGTAAATCAGGAGCTATATAACTAAAATCTCTGAGAGCACCGGTCCCAGCAGGAACTATACTTCTCGCGACCTGAATATCAGCCTCAAGTCCCAATTCGGCTGTACCATCGTTGTATGCACCAACAATACGACTATTAAAATCTGCAATATCAAGAAAAGTTTCTTCTTGAATAGTATTCTGAGTAATATTTTCACTTTCACTCATAATTAACCCCTATCTATTCAACTAATTCTAAATCTGCCATCTTATGTATCATTTCAGAAGACAATTCATGGATCTCAGTAAAACCACGCCTTACGCATTCCATATTATCACTAACAACTTGTTCTCCTCTGCGACCGAAATACTTCCTAATCGACTTTTCAACACTAGAGAAAATATCTTCCTCAGTTAAATTCCTCTCTTTCATAAATGGAGTACATTTTAAAAAGATCCCAAGCAACACAATACCTTGCATTCTTTGCTCCAAAGACGGATCGCTAGCAATCTCTCTTGCAACCTTCACTGTATCCATGAAAAGTACTCTTGCATTTTTTTGTCTTAAGATATTTCTTGAAGTAGACGGGATATTCTCCCATACCTTTTCTGGATCCTCTTCATCAGTCTGCACAAAAACCATTCCATTATCCGATAGACCTTTTAAAGGATTACCTGACTTGAAAGCATTGACATCATTGAGTGGTATAAATTCAACATCATTCAATTCACAATGTGTTCTAATTACATCATCAGCAATCGTGAGATAATACGTAGTAGGAAGACCCTTTTTCTCGGATCCATATTTTGGATAAGCTTGGACATTCATACCAAAGGTGTCTCCAACAATCGTTGCAATAACTTTATTTGTGGTAACAGAACCATATCCACCGACAGAATGTCCTCTCATTGAGAAAGCGCCCACAGGACGAAGGTCAGGATCTTCTTCCACCTCTAGAGCAGTTGAATGCTTGATACCTAGAGAAAAATAACGCTGTTGATCTTCAGTCTTAGAATCGATCATATTTTTAAGACAGGCAATAAAATCACCAGGTCTAACATCTCGACTTCCTAGTCCAGCTGAGCATGAGAAGACAACTGGAATTCTGTCGATTTTTGGATAATTTTTTACGCCGGTTAAGGAATCTGCAAACGAGGATTTAATTTCTGCAGTAAGAGGATTAGATTGAGCGCTTGGAACATCAAGCCTCTCAAGTACAGTAAATGCTTTCGTATTCTGCAAGGCATCAACTATCTCATTACCAGGGAACGGTCTAAAGGATGTAACATTTACAAGACCTACCTTGTAACCTTGGTTCCTCAAAAAATCAACAGTTGCAATTGCAGTCTCCATATAACAACCCATACCTACAAACGCATACTCTGCATCTTCCATACAATAAGACTCGGTTAATCCATACTTTCTCCCTGTAGCCTCATAAAATTCATCCATTGCATTTTTAAGAAGAAGCGGAACTTGATCATAAAAAAACCTCTGTGAAATTTTTCCCTTCATGTAAGAATCTTGATTTTGTACAACACCTATCATCGTAGGATTGTCAAAATCCATCATATTCTTTACTTTCTCTATAGGAGGGCCAACAAATTTCTTCATAAATTCAGGTTCAGGTAAGAAAACATTTTCAATCGTATGAGTGGTGAGGAAGCCATCTTGAATGTTTAAAAATGGTGTCTCTGAATCTTCCGCCACACGTCTCGAAATGAGTGCCAAATCTCCCGCTTCCTGAGCAGTTCTCGCAAAAAGCATACCCCATCCACAGTCTGCAACACCCATCACATCATCATGACCAGCATGTACATTTAAACTTTGTGAGGTTAATGCCCTTGCTCCAATATGAAAAACCGCAGGAAGCCTTTTCCCACTTATGGTATAAAGCACTTCCTTCATTAAAATAAGACCCTGCCCAGATGTGAAGTTTGAAACCCTACCACCTGCTACTGCAAAACCCTCACAAGTACTGGCACTTGAGTGCTCACTCTCTAACTCGAGGAAAAAAAGCTTTTCTCCCCACAGATTCTCTTTACCATTAGAGACTTCAGCCTGATACCCCTGCCCCATCGTTGTTGAACTAGTGATAGGGTAAGCACACGCACCCTGAGTTATTTGAGTTTCAACCCATGCCACTGCAGCAGCACCATCTGCAGTTGTAGGCAGACCTGGATATTTGAAAACTCCAGACCCATTTTCATTATCTCCGTTTTTATTATTCATCTAGGCTCACAAATTTTGCAAAAGTAATTAATTAAGATTACGCAAGATTTAAAAGGAACAATTAAATCGATTATAAACGAAACTTCCAACAAGTTCAATAAAAATAGGTACAAAAAAAACAAAACTTATATCCCATTTAAAAACAATATCTTATAGGAAACAAATACGTGTTTAATTTTATGACTTAGAGACTGAATGGTAGAGTAAAATTCATTTATAACCCCTTTGACAATGTAGTGTAAAAAAGGGTTAATATAAGGTTCATCTATAGAGGAGTGTAAAAGCATGGAATCCGTTAAAGTTTATACAAGACATGGTTGATTCTCATGTGCACGAATGAAAGAGTTTCTTTCTGAGAATGGTATTCCAATTGAGAATCGTGATTGTACAAATGACCTCGAAGCACAAAATGAGTTAAGAGATCTTGGTATCAAAGCATTGCCTGTTGCGGTTAGTGGTTCAAAAATTGTCGTTGGATTTGATGAAAAAAAACTCATAGAGACATTTGAGATAAAAAAAGAAATTCAAGAACCTTTAAGTGCAGAAAGCATCTTGAATTTGACATCGAAAGTTTTTAAAGCAACAAAACTCGCAATAAATCAAATTCCCCAAGAAAAACTCGACTGGATTTCTCCGGATCGTCCAAGAACTTTGAGGCAACTAACTTGGCATATTTACGAGCGATTTGATCTATGTATGGAAGCCTATGATTCAGAGTCCTATACAGAAGATATGGTAAGAAGATATGAAAAAGAAGCAAATAATTATAAAACAAACGAAGAAATTTGTTTATACGGAAACAAAATTGAAAATAAGTTACAGGGGTTCATCGAGGAAAAAGACCGGGATGTAAACAAGGAGATCAATAGTTATATGGGGAGAATAACTGTCAATAAACTCTTAGAAATGGCTTTAGGGCACGGAGTACAGCATCTGCGACATACGTACCATTATTTTAAAATGTTGGGAATCATACCCGACTCTCCTTTGATGCCTGAAGATTACAAGGATATTCCAGTACCAAAAGAATTGTTCTAAAATTTTTCAAAATTAAGAATACAGAAATCGAAAAATTTTGAAGGAAAATCATTTGAAAAAAAATCCATTAAAGGCAAACCGGAAACGAATGAAAGAAGAATTTGACTCTCAATCAAAAATTGGGCAAGTCGGCAAAACAGGTTTATCCAGAGTCGCCTTCACTCCCTCATTTATAAAAGTTAGGAAATATGCCGAAAGTCTTATGTCAAAAGCAGGTATGAAAACTAGGGTTGATGCTTTCGGAAACTTGTACGGCAGAAAAGAAGGCAAGCATAAAAATCTTCCTGCCGTTATGATCGGCTCACATCTTGACAGCCAGAATCCTGGAGGAAGATATGACGGACCAGCGGGTGTACTAACTGCACTCGAAGCTGTCCGTATATTAAATGAAAATAAAATTGAGAATGACCATCCAATCGAAGTAGTAGCTTTTGCTGGAGAAGAATCCTCGTGCGGGATGACCGTTTTCGGAAGCAGTGCAGCAACCGGAGTTATAGGCATAAAGGAAATGAAAAAAACCACCCACCCTCCAACTGGAAAAAGCCTTTATGAAATTGTAAATCAGACAGGCGGAAACACATCAAAAATCAAGACCTCTATTCTGCAAAGAAAATCTATAAAATCCTTTTTGGAACTTCATATAGAGCAGGGGCCTATACTTGAAAGTAGTGCAGTTTCAATTGGAGTAGTTGACCTAGTGGTAGGCTATATAAGGGGGCAAATTATTTTCAAAGGGGTTTCGGCCCATTCAGGAGGTCAGCCAATGCCGTATAGAAGAGATTCTTCCATGGCTGCTGCAGAGTTCATGCTCGAGATAGAGTCCATCACAAAGTGTGCCCCAGAAAGTCAGAGGCTTACGATTACGTTCGGTGAGATAAACGCAAGACCCGGTTGGATTTCCATTGTTCCAGGAGAAACCGAAATTTCTTTCGATCTGAGAGGAAAAAATGACAAGGTACTTAGGAGAGTTCTTGAGAGAATGAGGAAAAAGCTTTTCCAGATCAAACAAAAAAGAAAAGTATCTGGTATTATGAGAGACGTTTTGCGACTTCCCGTATGTCCAACATCAAAGAAAATTCAGTCTATTCTCACAGGAGCTTCTAAAACCGCAGGATTCACCTCTTTAAAACTTTCAAGTGGCGGAGTCCATGATGCCTGTAGGATGGAAAAATTATGCCCCATGGGGATGATTTTTATACCATCTGTCAAAGGACTATCCCATACCCCAGAGGAATTTACTCACTTTAGCGACCTTGTTAAAGGGGCAGAAGTTACCGCGTTAGCTCTAGTAGAATTAACAAAAAAGACGACTATACTCTAACGATGATTTTCTAACTAGTATCCTAAATCCTTTGCAGGAACATCAGAGGCAATCTGAATAACCATTTCTTCCGTTTCAGAAGGTTCCAAAAAAAGGATCTCATAACCCCTTGGAGTATACGTCCCAGGACCAAATCCTTTCATAAATTTTACGTCTTTCTTTTGAAATTCTTGACCGACTTTTCCGGTATCTTCGGTTGAAAAAGCTATATGAGAAAAACACGGGCCTCCATTTTTTTTGAGCATCTTAGTGTAATGATTATCAGGATCATAAGGCTGCATAATTTCAATTTCTACATCGCCCATTCTAAGGAAAGTCGCGTGTGCCCATCCAGTATCGGCAACTTGCATTCGATTCGGTTCACAGCCGATTTTTTCGATGAATAGTTTTTTCGTTCTTTCCATATCATCCGTAATCAACCCAATGTGATGAATTTTTTTGAACATATCTAATCTCCCAAATAAAAAATTTAATTGATAAATAAAATTAATTCAAAGCTTAGCCGATCCTTTAACAATTATCCTAGTTGAACATGATATGGATGTTGTCTTAGGAATTTCTGACAAAATAACTGTCCTTCACGACGGCAAATTTCTTGCAGAAGGTTCGGTAGAAGAAATAAGATCAAACGAAGATGTCCAAAGAGTTTACTTGAGGGAGTAGCTATTGTTAAAAGTTGAAAAGATAAATACCTTTTACGGATTAAGTCACATACTCCATGATCTAAGTCTTTCAGTTAATGAGGGTGAGGCTGTTGCACTTCTTGGTAGAAATGGAGCAGGGAAATCTACTACCTTAAAAACTGTAATGGGTTTGATACAACCGGAAAGCGGAAAAATTTTAATGGAGGATAAAGATATTACTTTTTCTGAAACCCACACTGTTTCAGAAAAAGGGATTTCTTGGGTGCCTGAAGACCGTCAAGTGTTTACGAATTTAACCGTTTTGGAAAATCTAAAAATCAGTAGAATTCCAATTGACGGGGGAAAGGATATAGATACCCATCTCGACTGGATTTTTTCTTTATTCCCAAGACTAAAGGAGCGGATAAATAATAAAGGCAACCAATTGAGCGGTGGAGAACAGCAAATGTTGACTATCGCTCGTGGTCTGGGAAGCGAACCTAGATTGATGCTGATAGACGAGCCAACGGAAGGACTGATGCCTGCATACGTGGAAACAATAGGTAACGTACTCGAAGAAATTAAAAACAAAGGAATTGCAATAATCCTTGTGGAGCAAAACTTTAAAATGGCGCTCAATATTACAGCAAGAGCGTATCTAATAGAAAAAGGAATTATCAGATGGGAAGGAAAATCCAAGGAACTTCTCGCAAATGAGGAAACTAGGATGAGGTATCTTGGTGTTTAGGAGTTAATTTCACTACTAAAGTCTAAGTAATTGGAAGAGTTTTTATTTTCATCCAAGAAAAGAACCAGAGAAACATAACAGCACCACCCACAAATTGAGCGATAAGCATCGCAAACCAGACCCCTTCCTCCCGTAATCCAACAGAATTCGAAAGATAAAAAGCTATTGGCAGCATAAGAATCCAACTCACAACTATTTGGGTCAACATAGGAGGTTTGGAATTTCCTGCCCCTTGAAAAGCCCCTGTCATCACTCTTCTTATTGATTCCATAATTAGACCAAATGAGAAAACACGAAGAGCAAAGGATGCGACAGGAGTCGAACTTCCCACTAAACCAAAAAAAATAGAGATGTCTCTAGAGAAAAAAAACTGAGCCACAGAAAAAAATCCCATCACTGAAACAAGGATTACAAGAGTATATTGAACAGTTCTTACTGCGCGACCAGGTTTAGAGGCTCCAATATTCTGTCCAACTAAAGTTCTCGTAGATCCCTGAAGACCGAAAGTTGGAAGCCGTGCGATCATCGTAACTCGGTTTCCTACTCCCCATGCAGCCAGAGCATCCGCTCCAAAAGGGGTAAGAATTCGAAGTAGTAGTAGATAGGACCCTCTTTCTAAAAGATTTTGAACCGTTGCAGGCCATGCAATCGAAAGTAGATTAGAAATGATTCCTAAATTTGGACGAAAAAACCTAAGCTTTAAAAATACCTGGGACCATCCTCTTAGGAGATAGAAGAGCATAATCAAAAATCCTACTAGTCTTCCTAGTCCTATTCCAAAAAAACTACCTGCAATTCCAATTCCTTCAAAAGAACCAAAACCAAACATTAACAATGGCATTGCTATTAAGGAAACAATCGTTCCCGCAACCATTGAGACCACTAAAATACCTGGCTCACCAGTTCCTCTAAATACACTGCCAAAAACGAACATCGATTCAATCGCGATTAAAGAAATAAAACCAGATTGCATATAATCTAGGGCAAAACCAGTCACCTGAACATCGAGATTCATTATAGAAATAATCAAAGGAGTAAAGAAAAAACCAAGTAATGATAGAGAAACGGAATATACGGACAATAAGATTATCATCTGCGCAGAAACGATAGACGCTTTCTCAAAATCTTTTGAACCAACCGCATGGGCAACTAAGGATTGTCCTGCAATACGAATTCCCATGCCAAAAGATCGCAAGAAAAGTATGAACAAATACCCGAGCGAATATGCTGCAAGTGCATTTGGCCCAAGAATCCCAATCCAAAATATTTCAAAAACCCCATCACTACTTCTAATTAACCTCTCGAAAAACATGGGGATTACTAAACGTTTAATCCCCTGCCCAATAGGTCCAATCGTATAATCGTATTTTTTAGAAATTGAAGAAGTATAATTTTTCAGACTTTTCCTCTTGCCATCTAGAAATTCAAAGTGATTTTCATCCTTTCCTCATACAACTTTGTCATGTTAGTCTATAACCTCTGTCAAAAAAAGACATAAAGGATTTTTAAATGGAAAGTTCCCTTTTTAAAAAATGTGTAAAACACATCAAAAAGAAAAAACTGAGAGAAACACTGATCGATCTCGTTGACATACCTAGCCCAACATCGGGAGAAAAGGCGTTAGCGCAATATCTTGTTGATAGAATGGGGAATGTAGGTGCTAGAACCTATTTGCAGGAAGTAAGTTTAGACAGACCGAATGCTATAGGAACAATTTCGGGTAATGGCACCGGTTCTAACCTTATGTTTACCGGACACATGGATACCTCTTATGACGGTAACGAAGACTATCTAGTAGGGAAAGGATTTAAACCGAAAGGAGTCTACAAAGGTGGATGGATTTGGGGATTAGGTGCAAACAACATGAAAGGGGGACTAGCGTCCGCCCTAGTTGCCTTCGAAGCAATACAAAAAGAAAGAATCCCTCTCAAAGGAGATCTTATTTTCGCAGGGGTAGTTGGGGAAATAGAAAAAGCTGCAATTGAAGAATTCCGTGGGGAAGAGATGGCCGGCTATGGAACTGGTTCAAGACATCTGGTCCTTCACGGAGCGACAGCGGATTTCGCAATTTTGGCAGAACCCACAGGTCTGCGTATTGCAAACGCGAACCTAGGAGTCGTATGGGCAAAAATTACAACTTTTGGAACAGTTAGTCATAGTGCAATGGCACACAGGAAAGGAATCAAAAATGCAATCAGATCACTCCATAAGGTCCAAACAGCGATAGAAAAATGGATTCCAAAATTTACAAATTCTGGAGAATTCATGGGAGAGAAACCTAGTGTCAATATTTCTTCTATACGTGGTGGATGGCCATGGAGATTATCTAGAAACCCTGTCGAGGCTAGTCTTTACTTAGACATACGGATCTTACCTGGACAAGAAATCGAAAACCTTCGTCGTGAAATTAGGAAAGTCCTTACGGATCTATCCAAAAAAACTGGAGAAGATGAAGCTATCTTGGATTTTTATGTAACCGACCCTGCCACGTACGTGGCGGAAGAAGAAGAAATCGTTACAAGTCTCGCTCGGGCCCATAAAGAGATCATTAAATCTCCTCCAGATTTCATAGCAAGAAGACCTGGTGCGGACGCAACTCATTTCAACCATTATGGGATACCATGTATCTGTTATGGACC
This sequence comes from Nitrospinota bacterium, assembly GCA_036231405.1. Lineage (GTDB taxonomy): Bacteria > UBA8248 > UBA8248 > UBA8248 > UBA8248 > UBA3496. The sequence goes on along the minus strand of JAZAHK010000046.1, from coordinate 123,524 downwards.
TGGCTTCCGAGTACATCCTGAAGTTCAAAAGAAAGGTCAGTACATGCACGATGCTGGTGAACATATACATGAAGACGACCTTGAAACTGCAAGTAGAGTCTTTTTAAATCTTGCTTTAAAAATTTGCAATTAACAGCAACTAAAAGGAAACAGAAATGGAAGAAATCAAAAAAAACCTTGAAGAAAAACTTACTCCTGAACAATACCGAGTAACTCAACAATGCGGCACAGAACCTCCTTTCTCCGGAGAATATTGGAATTCTCATGCCGAAGGAACTTACCTTTGTATTTGCTGTGGGGTGGAACTTTTTGATTCAAAAACCAAATTCGATTCCGGAACTGGTTGGCCAAGTTTTTGGGAAACCATTGAATCAACAAATATAAAAGAAATTGAAGATAAATCGCATGGAATAAGAAGAATAGAAACCAGATGCGCTTCATGTGACGCACACTTAGGACATGTTTTCCCAGATGGCCCTATACCTTCGGGACTCAGATATTGCATTAATTCTGCATCTCTAGATTTCAGAGAGATAAGGAAGAATTAAAGCAGTTAACCTTCTTTTCTAGTCATACCATTCTAAAGAAGGCTCCTCAGGGGGATCATCATATCTTTTAATTTCTATTTCTATGTTATCCGGATCGTAGAAATAGGTCGCGTATCCGACTCCGAATGCACCTAAATTTTTCACTTCCCCGCGGTGTATCATTACTCCATTTTTCTTCAATCTTTCGATTACCTGAAAATACTCATTTTCTTCAAGTGAAAAAGCTACGTGATCCACACCGCTTTGAGAGGGTATTTTTTCTGATATAAAACTATCAGAAAAAAAGAGAACTAAAACATCTTCACCTACCCGAAAAACAATTTGTTCAATTTTACCATCCTCAATTTTTCTTCTTCCCACTGGGGAAAACCCCATCACATCACGGTAAAAAAGAATGGATTTTTTTAAATCGCTAACCCTCAAAGCTACGTGTTCAATCATTTTTTTCATGTTAACCTCAAATGAAAATTACAAGACAAATCGATTTTTACCTAACCTAGTATACTAAGCCAATTGCCGAACTCCACTAGCAAATTCGGGTATTAATAATGTCTCAGCATCATGCCCCGGAAAGATAAGCCTAGGACTGTCTGCTAAATCTTTTGCCTTATCAAGTGCATTTAAAGCTTCATCTACATGGACATGAATACCAGGTGGGATCATAGACTCAAAACTCCGAAAAACATATGCTGAATCCACTGCAAGAACTGCCCATCCTTCTAAAGTTCGCACCCGAACAACTTGTAATCCTGGAGAGTGTCCTCCAACATGATGAACTGAAATCCCATCAAACAGTTCTGAATCACCCTCTATAATTTTCAGTTTTTTATTTTCTTCCAGAGAATCCAAATCCTTTAAATCGGCTAAAAAATGATTTAGGAAATGATACTCACCATACTCACTTCTCCAAAATTCGATCTCCTTTTTTTGAAGATGGAAAGTAGCAGATGAATAAATCCGGTTTGCGGAAAAATGGTCCCAATGTAAATGAGAAAGTATTATATTCTGTATATCGCTTGGTCTGATATTAAAATTTTTAAGAAGATCCATTGGCTTTTTATAATCGCTGTAATCCAAATATCTTTTCTTGTAGTGCCCCTCCATAAAACCAGTATCTACTAATACAGAAGGGATTCCCTTTTCGCTCGGAATCAATATCCAAAAAAAATAGGGCAATTTAGCTTTCCTACCTATATCTGATAGATACAGAAGAAAAGAGGCATCACATTCACGCCAACCCTGACAAAGTGAAAAAATACGATATGTGATTTCACTAGACAAAATCTACTCCTGATAGTTTGTGAATCAGAGGAAACATAAATTCGTTTTTCAAAAATATAGCTTGATGCAAAATCATGTTTTATGTCAATATCGAACTTCGACCGCCTTCTAGTTTAACGCCAATCAACGGTCACCAAATTGAAAACGATTTTTTTAGTCTTCTTCCCTTTTCTTGTTTCCATTGCTATTCCTTTCCTAATCAGAAGGAATAGCAAAATTGCCTCTTGGTATGCAACTGCTGTCCCCATAATAAGCATCTTAAATTTGTATTCTCTTTATCAGGATTGGATAAAATCAGGATACAAAACTCTTACATACGAAATTGCCTGGGTGCCAGCGGCAGATATTAAGGCAAGTTTTATTGTAGATGGGCTCAGCATTTTTTGGGGCGTCCTCATTGTCACTATGTCCCTTCTAGTTATCCTCTATTCAAATTGGTACATGTCCAAGAAAGAAGACCTCGCACGTTATTATTCGCTGCTAATCGCGTTTATGGGTTCTATGATAGGGGTGGTTTTTTCAAATCATTTAATTTCTCTTTTTGTTTTTTGGGAACTAACAAGCATAACATCGTTTTTTCTCATCGGATTCTGGTATGAGAAATCAAAATCAAACTATGGTGCAACAAAAGCAATCCTAATCACAGGTGGCGGTGGGATTTTGATGTTGGGGGGGTTTCTTTTACTTGGAAATTCAACCGGCGAATGGGAAATAGCAAACCTCATTTCAAATGCAAATTCTATACAAGTAAGTTCTTTCGTCGTCCTTTTGATAATCATAGGTGCAGCTACTAAAAGCGCTCAATGGCCATTTCATATTTGGCTACCTAATGCTATGGAAGCTCCTACCCCAATCAGTGCTTTTTTACACTCTGCAACGATGGTCAAAGCAGGTATATTTCTGTTGTCAAGATTCTACCCTATACTGTATGGACAGGAAGTTTGGGATTTCCTAGTACCCACCATTGGTCTTATGACTATGATCTCAGGGGGTATTCTATCCCTTCGCTCCTATGACCTGAAAGGGATTTTAGCATATGGAACCATAAGTCAATTAGGCATGCTGATTACTTTTATTGGGATAGGGGGACTAGAAAGTATTACGGGAAGTACCCTTCATCTATACAACCATGCCGCAGCGAAAGCTAGTATGTTTATGATTATAGGCATAATAGCCCACGAATGCGGAACGAGAAACATTCGTAAATTAGGAAATCTCAAGGGATCGATGCCAATCTGTCATTTCCTTCTTCTCATTTGCGCTTTTAGTCTTATGGGAATCCCTCCCATGGGGGGCTTTATCACAAAAGAAATGCTTTACACCGTAAGCCTAAACTATGGGGAAAACGTAATTACTTCTTTTGGACTTCCGATACTAGTTCTCTTTGGAGGAATAATCACCGTTCTTTACCACCTTCGGCTTGTGGGTGAAGTTTTCTGGAAACAGAAGAACGAAAAACCTCCCAAGAAACCTCACGACCCAAGCTTTGGTTTTCTCACCGCACCTATCATTCTATCTTTGTTTGTGCTTATTTTTGGAATTTTCCCTAATTTATTTGAGAACAAAACATTTCTTGCAGCGGTAATGTCAACCCTAGGCGAAGGAATTACAGAAGGAACACATTTCAAACTTTGGCACGGGTTTAATATAGAATTATTAATGTCTACTATTGCACTGGGTTTAGGGATTATATGTTATCTCAAGTTCGACAAAATAGATTCATTCATGAATTTTTTGAGTAAAAATTTTTGTTTTTTTGGCCCCGATCGAATCTACAACGCATCCGTTAATAATGTCGAAAAAAGAACATGGAAATATCTACTACTAATACAAAACGGGAATTTGAGAAGTTATCTGCGATGGATGTGGATCGCTCCGGTAATTGCAATTTCATATATTGCACTAAGTCTTGACTGGGATAAAATCAAAATCTCTGTGCATACCATCGAAGCAAATTTTTCCATAGCTTTATGCTTACTTATTTCCATCAGTGCACTTGGAACAGCTTTAATAAAAAAAAGAATTCCTGCAATTCTAACTTTAGGAATAACCGGATACACAATTGCAGGCCTTTTTTTATTTCTGAAGGCTCCTGATCTCGCTCTTACTATGATTATGATTGAAACTGCTTCCGTTGCTCTTTTTTTGCTTGTCTTTTATCACATTCCTGACTCTTCCCCGGAAGCAACCTCTCTTTCGAAAAAAATTAAAGACTGGATTATTTCTATTTCCATTGGAACAGCCGTTTGTATTGGAATGTTCTTGAGTATGACAACAAAAGAATTCAATACAATTTCAAGCTACTTTTTAGAGACTAGTAAATCTTTGGCAGGCTTTAAAAACGTAGTCAATGCAATCATAGTAGATTATAGAGGATACGATACATTAGGCGAAATCACCGTTCTGGTTATCGCAGGAATTGCGATCTCTGCAATCATTCAAATAATGAGGAAATTTAATTGCGATCACTGATTCTTCAGACAACAGCACCTATAGTTCTGCATCTAACGATGATTTTCTCTTTTTTCATCCTTATTTACGGACATGATCAACCTGGAGGAGGATTTATCGCTGGAATAATGACCTCTATAGGTATTGTCTTACAATGGGTAGCATTCGGAACCAAAGAAGCATCAAAGAGATTTAACTGGAAGTGGGACAATCTTTTTATGGTGGGGCTACTTATATCCACTGTTACAGGACTCTTTGGTTATTTCTCGAAAGGCTTTCTTAAGAGTTCTATATACAAAATCGACCTAATCTTAGTAGGAGAGATAAAGATCTTTACAGCTTTTGTTTTTGATGTTGGGGTCTACCTCGTTGTGGTTGGCGTTTTAATGTTTATATTTACAAATTTTTGCTCCGATGAAACATAGAATTAAAGGGAAAAAATGTTTTTAATATTACCTTTAACAATAGGTGTTCTCGTCACAGTCAGCGTGTTCTTGATAATACAGAGAAGAATAATAAAGGTAGTACTTGGTTTCGCTATGCTCTCGCACGCAACCAATTTGATGATCATGGCTTCTGGATGGGTAAGAGACGGAAAACCCCCAATTCTCCCAGCAGAAAAGATCTCCGTTCAGGCCCTTATGTACGTTGACCCACTCCCACAAGCGATGGTTCTAACTGCAATTGTGATTAGCCTTGCCGTCATTGCATTTTTGCTGACAGTGGCACTGAACATGCATAGAAATTTCAAAACAGACAATATAGATAAATATAGAAGGCTTAAAGGTTGAAAAATTTACTCCCTATTTTCGTAATTCTACCTCTAATAACTGGGATCTTAACCTATTTTCTAGGCAAAAAATCAAAAATGCAGGAAAATATAAGTTTCATTTCCCTCTTCATAAACTTCATTCTGTCTGCCTTTTTATTTTTTTACGCAATGAAAGGGACAATATTTACACATCAAATGGGCCTTTGGCCTTTCCCTTATGGAATTATCTTAATAGCGGATAGACTAACATCGACAATGCTCTGCATTTCCTCTTCAATAGTTGGTATTTCCGTTTTATATTCTAAGGACTATTTTCCAAAAGAAAACAATTTGAAAATATTTCATCCACTGATCCATTTTTTACTTATGGGCATTCAGGGATGTTTCCTTACTGGGGATCTTTTTAATTTGTTCGTCTTTTTTGAGGTGTTGCTTATCTCCGCATATGCTTTATTAGCCTGCTACCATTCATTAGAACAACTGGAAATGTCTTTCAAGTTCACTTGTATAAATCTAGTGGCCTCGGCCCTTTTCCTAACAGGAATTTCGTTCATATATGCACAAGTAGGAACAGTAAATATGGCCGATCTGTCATTGAAATTAACAGCCCTAAATTATAATCCTATGATTATAACTACCGCACTCATCTTTGTATTAGTTTTCAGTGTAAAAGGGGCCATTTTCCCAATGCAGTTGTGGCTTCCATCTGCGCATTCTATTGCTCCTACACCTGTCAGCGCTATCTTGGCAGGCGTCCTCGTAAAAGTGGGGATTTACGCAATCATTCGTTGTCAAACATTAATCTTCATTAAGCAATTTTTCTACTTCCAAAATGTACTTATCTTCTTTGCAATCATTACTATTTTTATAGGCGCCTTTGGAACTCTCCCGCAAAAAAACTTAAAGCGCATTCTCGCATACAGTACAATTAATCAACTAGGGTTCATAAGTCTTGGGATAGCGTTCCTCTCAGTGCCCGCGTTAACAGCAACCATTTTTTTTATTGTAGTTCATTCCTATCTCAAAAGTTCGGTCTTATTGGCTGCGGGGTTAAACTATAAAATTACAGGAACAGAAAACTTAGACGAAATGGGGGGAATGATGAAAAAAACTCCATTCCTTAGTATTTTATTGCTAATTAGTTTTCTCTCTTTAGCTGGGATTCCACCTTTAAGCGGTTTTTTTGCAAAAATACTTATTTTTAAAGCCGGTTTCTCTTCTGGGTTTACTGCAATAACTTCGGTAGCCCTTTTTTTAGGGATCATTTCTCTTTTTTACAATTTCAAAACATACCAAAGAATGGCTTGGGGGGAAGCGGAAAGCAAACTTAAAAAAGCCTCATCTCTAATGTACGTGTGCGTTACTTTTCTCACACTATTTGCTATCTTTTTTGGTTTAGGAGCATCTTGGCTTTACGACTGGGCGAGTCTGGTTTCCGAACAACTTTCTAGCCCTGAATTGTACATTAATGCTATGAAATCACTTGGGTAAGGAGAAATGTTTTGCCAATAGTAACTCTCGCAATATCAATAACCGCTATTTGGATCCTTATGCGCGGCACAGGCGATCCTAGCGATTTTTTTTCAGGCATCATAATTGCAATTCTTATTATCCGTTTTCTATGGAAGAGTTATGAACATAAGAAAAAATTGATTAGAAGAAATCAAAAAAAGGAAAAAAATTTTTTGCGCTTAATGTTTACATTGCAATTCCTTTTAAGTTTCATCTGGGAATTAATAGTTGCAAACTTTCAAGTTATGTTAATCGTGATAAAACCTAAACTATCTATTCAGCCTGGAATTCTTGCCTACAAAACTCGCTGTAAATCTCCCTTGGCAATAACTTCACTAGCGAACTCTATTACTCTAACCCCAGGAACACTTAGCATAGATGTTTCAGACGACTCAGAAACAATTTATGTACACACCCTTGATATACAAGATTCAAAAGAAGTAAAAAATAGAATACAAAAAAGGCTTGAAAATCCTATTATGGGAGCATTCGAATGATAGAAACAACAATTCAGATTTCTTTGATCATGCTCGTCATATCTATTTTTATAGCTTTATTTCGTTTCTTTAAAGGTCCTACAACCGCAGACAAAGTAATTGCAGCCGATACTATAGTAACAAACGGAAAAGGAATTATTGCTCTTTTTGCCATTTATTCGGGAAATAAAATTTTTATCATCGTGGTTCTCACACTCACAATTTTAAGCTTCGTTGGAACAACTTTATACGCGAAGTTTCATGATCGAGGGAAAATAATTGATTGAAATATTAACGGGTTCAGTTATGTTAATTGGTTCTTTTTTTATGTTAGTGGCAAGCATAGGCTTAATACGCCTTCCAGATGTTTATTCCAGAATGCATGCGGCGACAAAAGCTACTACATTAGGATTAGGCGGCATTTTATTTTCTACTATCTTATTTTTCCAGACATTAGACGTCACTACTCAAGCCTTTCTAGCAATTTTCTTCCTCTTCATAACTGCCCCGGTTGCAGCACATCTCATTTCTCGTTCGGCATATCATAGAGGCCCAGACTTGTTTGATGAAACAACACTGGAAGAATATAAAGACTACATAGCAAAAAGAAGGGAATTCGAAGACAAACAAAATACATAAAGAAAAATGTAGTGAAATCTCTTTAATTGAGAACTCCATTTTTAATTTACTGTTCTTTTAATCACAGACTTGGGGACATTATCGTAATGGCAGATGAAATTTTTTTAGAGAGAGATGGGGTTTGCCTACATGGAATCGATCACGGTGGAGAAAATAAACCTATTCTTTTATTAGTTCATGGAGCGGCTGCTCATGCAAAGTGGTGGGATTTTATTGCTCCTTCGTTCAAAGATAAATTTCGCCCCGTAGCTATGGATCTCCGAGGACATGGGGATAGTGACTGGGCAGAAGACTACTCCTATGATGATTTTGCTAAAGATCTGGAATGTTGGATAGATTGGTCTTATAAGAAGACAAATCAGAAACCTTTCCTTCTCGCGCATTCTATGGGAGGGATAATTTCTCTTCGTCTTGCGGAAAAAACTAACCCAAATATTACCTGCATGATAGTCGTAGATTCCCCTTTGATCATAAATCGAAGAATACTTAGCGAAATGGATGATTTTGGTAATAAACCAAGTCTTCCTTGGAAATCTCTGGATTTGTTTATAGAAAAATTTAGAATGATCCCGTCTTCAGGAAAAGCAAAACAAGAACATATAGAACACATTGCGCGGCATAGTGTTCGTCAATTGGAAAATGGAACATGGTTACTTAAAACAGATCGTTCTTTTCATTCAAAACGCGGAAGTTTAGATCTTTCTAAAGGATGGTTAAATATAAAGGTTCCGGCACTGCTTCTTATAGGAGAATTGTCTGATAGAATTTCAAAAGAAGACGTCGTTTGGGCAAAAAATAATCTCAAAAATGTCCAAATTGAGATTATTCTAGGATCACATCACCATATTTATATTGACGAACCTAAAGAATTCTTGAATGTCACAAGAAAATTTTTAGATTCTATTCTTTCTAAGCAAGAAAGTACTCAATCCTGAATGTAAAAAACAGAATTTCATACAATTGCAATAGGACGTACAGGCGAACCAGTACCACCCCTTAGTTTAAGTGGAAGGCAAACAAAGAGAAATTCGTAAGTTCTTGTTTGAGATAATTCTTCTAACATTAAAATTTCAATCAAGTGTATTCCTTGATCTACAAGCATGTGACAGTGTACAGGGATAGACGGACTAGGCATAACTTCGACTCCAAAATTATCTGAACCTACCATAGCAATGCCTTGGCCACTAAGCCATTTTGCAGCATCCAAATTTATGCCAGGGACACCACCCTTTTGAATATAAAACTCTTTTTTAGGCCAAATTTGCATATGACCTGTTCTTATTAAAACTACATCACCAGGCATTATCTCAGTTCCCTGAGAAGAAATTGCTCTCATAAGATCATCTTTAGAAATAGATCTTCCTGCTTCTAAAATTTCTTTGTCAAAATATTTAGCAACGTCAATCATAACCCCTCTTCGGCAAATAGGAGCAACTGTCTCAATCCCATATTCTGAAAATCCATTTACTTTACTTTGGACTTTTGATGCATGAACTCCATTATGAAGCATCATATCTTTAGAAATATGGCAAATTGCATCAATATGAGTACCAGTATGTCCGCTACAAAAAAAGACATCCACTGCAACACAAGCACCGTCTTCATACATTGCATCACCGTGCTCTCGAATTAGAGAACATGAGTATGGCGCATGGAGCGGAACATGCGGCATCCCAGGAAACATTTCCACACCTAAGTCAAAAACAGAACAACCCCTTACTAAACTTTGAATATCTTCCAGATGCACAAGACTCCCTCCAAAAAAAAATTGTGATGGATTTACTTTTTCAGTCTTTTATAATTATACATTAGAATGCATTAATATTAATTAAGGAATCTAGTTAAATGTTATGGATTACAGTTTATTTTCATCCAGCAATTCAGATCACAACCTTAGTCTTAGGTCTCTATGTTCTCAAACTTGGGCTTAAGATACGAAGAAACAGACTTCTGGAGTTAAATAACCCTGCAAAAGACATGATTGATCGGCATATTCGTTTTGCTAAGATATTTATTACAATATTCACCATCGGATATCTTCTAGGTCTAATCGAGATGAAATTTGTTCTGGGAAAACCTCTATACGAATCCTTTCACAGCTTCTTCGGAACACTTACGCTGATTTTCTTGTACTCCACCGCATATTTAGGCCGAAAAATAAGAGAAAAAACAAACGAAAAGATAAGGGAACTTCACAGATTTTGCGCATTTGCTGGTATTTTCATAGCGTTAATTACCGCTTTTGCTGGGATAACGTTGCTACCTTAGAGGGGCATTATTGTACCATTCCTCTTGCAGATATTGGCCATTTAACCTCTAGGAACCCTTTATCCATACCGCCTCTTATTCCATGAAAACAATCAAAAAGATTGACCGTAGTATCACAATGACTTGGCTGGAAAAGAAGAGGATCTCCCAACTTTGGAAATTCGTTCGAGGAATCCATTGAAATTATTCCATGTTCGTCGCTGGCTGAAATATAGATTGCTTCAAGATAGTCATGACAAGAGGCGAACCCGCTATCTGACGAAAGGCTTTTATGTCCTGCATCCACAATAAATTTCTCATCTTCAGGAAAACTAATTATAGTTGCCAGTACAAAAAGACTCGCCTCAAAATCTTCATAGAGGTCTCCCTCCCTACTGCCAATACTTGTGTAATGCGAATCCATAAACAAATAACTTCCTGCTTGCACCTCATTTAATAAATTAGCCCCTAAATCCCAATTCCAGGTCCCTGTTCCTCCTCCAGTTTTGACTTCCGAATTCAACCCATTTCTATCAAATTCAAAAATGCTCTCTTGAATCAGATCCATGGAATTAGAATACTGCTTCCCCCTTTCATTAAAACCTTCAATATGTTGTGCTTTCCCATTATAGGCCTGGAATCCACACAAGTGTATCCAAGGTAATGTGTCAATTTTTTTTGCAAGAACTACGGCTTCGCCAACGGTCCTAACACCACAACGTCCCTGCCCAACATCTATATCAACAAGGACTCCAATTTCAGTTTGATTCTTTTCCATAATTTTCGATAATAGTTCTGCGCCTTCTATATGATCTACAACTAACATCACATCAGAATTTTTAATCAAAGAAGAAACACGTTCGAGTTTTTCAGGAGATACAATTTCGCTACTTAAAAGAATATCCTCAATACCTCCTTGAACCATGATCTCTGCTTCACTTACTTTTTGACAACAAATTCCATTTGCGCCAAGTTCTATCTGTTTTTTTGCAATTATCGGACTTTTATGTGTTTTCGAATGAGGCCTTAAGTTCACAGAGGAATCACGAAAAAACGAAGACATTTTTTCAAGATTTCTTTCCATTACATCAAGGTCTATCAACAACACAGGGGTTTGCAGATTACGGACAGGAGTACCTATTTCATTACTCAAGAAAAATACCTCTAAAAATTGTGAAGTTAATAATCTAAATTCATTTTATATACTTGCTCAAAAAAAAACCATGACGCATTATTATAGGCAATAATTTTTGTAAAGGAATATAAATGAGAACAGAAGCTGATGAATTATTAGAAGGTTCAATAGATCTTCATGCCCATATTTTTCCTCAAGTTTTTTTAGAAGAACCAGGAAGAGTGAGAGATCACGAATGGGCAGAACTTGCTATGCAAGCTGGAATGCGGGGCTTCGTGATGAAAAGCCATCTCTGGCCCACGATGGCACAGGCAAGTTTGATTAATCAAGTTTACAAAAATTTTAATGCAATGGGAGCAATAGTTCTCAACTCCAATGTTGGAGGAATTTCCCCATTTGCTGCAGAAAGTGCCACCCGACTTGGAGCGAAAATAATATGGATGCCAACTTATACATCAAAAAATGATGTCAAGGTAGGGGCATACAGCGCACAGATTCAAAATGCCTATAAACAACCTCCACCAAAAAACAATCTGAGCATTTTCGGTAAAGACCATGAAATAACCAAAGAAGTTGACCTCGTTATAGAAATTGCACGAGATGCAAATGTGGCAATAGCTACTGGACATTTATCTGCAGAAGAAGGAGTGGCCTTGGCTCACAGAGCAAAGAAAATTGGATTGAAAAAATTTATTTTCACTCATCCGATTATCTCTATCGTAAATGCTACTGAAGAACAATTATTAGAGGTGGCAAATTTAGGTTATTTCATCGAATTTACATGGATTTCTGCGTTCCCAATGTGGCAGGGACTCGATCCAAACTTAGTTGCAAAAACGGCAAAAAAAATTGGTGCCTATAGATGCCTCATGACAACAGACGCTCAGTTAGACTGGAACCCTCCTCCTCCTGAAATGTTACGTATGTTTATTGCTTCTATGCTTAAGATTGGTTTAAAAAGTAGCGAAATACGTTTGATGGTTCAAGAAAACCCTTTACAGATCGTTGATCTTTATTAAAGCTAAAAAACTTAAAAAAACAAAAAAAGCCCTTGATTTAAGATTAAACGCTCTGTTAGCATCAACTTCGTAGTTTTTAGTGTCTTTATGCAAAATAGCCAAATGATTTTCAAGGAGATGATACATGACTTTTGTTATAGCCGAAAAATGCCTTGGGGAGCGCTATGCGACCTGCGTAGATGTATGCCCTGTAGATTGCATTCATCCCGGAGATTATCAAGACCAGGTTTTCATGATTATTGATCCGGAGGAATGTATAGATTGTGGGGTATGTCTTCCAGAATGTCCAATCGACGCCATTCTAGAGACAGAGGACGATGACCCTGAATGGACAAAGATAAATGCTGATCTTTCTCCTGAATTTAGTGGTAATGATCCGGTAGAGCCAAGACCTGCAAATGACCCACCCAGAAGACCGGAAAATAAGTTAAGATAAAGCTCTAACATATAAAAAACGAGTTTCTTGAAAACGTGATTCTTTTTGAATCACGTTTTTTTTGATGAGGGGATTATCTTGAAAAAAAAATTACCTAAATTTCAAGTCGCTGTGGTAGGAGCTCGATTTGGAGCACTAACTATAGAAGATGAAATTCTTAGTCCAATAGGTTGTAAAATAATCGAAGGAATAGGAAAAAATGATAGAGAACTTATCAAATTGTGCAAGGTCGCTGACGCTATTATAGTGGGTTCCATATGCGACTTAACAAGACCAGTCATAGATTCTTTAAGCAACTGCAAAATTATTTCTAGAGCTGGCGTTGGAACTGACAATATTGACAAAATATCCGCCAAAAAAAAAGGAATTGTAGTCACTTATGTTCCAGATTACTGCATAGATGAGGTGTCAGACCACGCTATGTCTTTTATTCTCCATTTCGCAAGAAAACTTCATACTGCAAAGGCAGAAGTCTCAACTGGCAATTGGGGTATCGCAAATCTTAGACCGATTTATCCTTTAAAAAGTTCCATTCTCGGTATTCTTGGAATTGGAAGAATAGGCGCTGCTCTCGCAAAAAAAGCTACGGCTTTTGGGATGAAGTTAGTCGCCTTCGATCCATTTGCAAATGATTCTATTTTCAAAAAGCTAAACGCACAAAAACTCACTTTGCAACAATTACTGAAAAAATCAGATTATCTTTCATTACATGCACCGTATACAAAAAAAACGAAAGAGATTATCCAAGGAAAAACTCTATCACTGATGAAAAAAAATGCGATCTTAATTAATGTTGCAAGAGGGGAGTTAATCAACGAAAGGGATTTGTATAGTTCACTCAAAAAAAGGGAAATTCGAGCAGCAGCACTCGATGTTCTTACAGAGGAACCACCTAAAAAAACGAATAAACTACTTACGCTAGATAATTGTATAATCACGCCGCACAGCGCTTGGTACAGCACAAACGCACAAAAGGAGCTACGTCAAAAAGCAGCAGAAGAAGTGAAAAGAGTCCTCATGAAAAGAAAACCGAAAAATCAGATTGCCTAATAAAATCACAGTCCACTAAATTACGGTATTAGACAGATTATTTCTCTATGGGAAAACCTACTATACTTCCCCATTCTGTCCAGGAACCATCATAAACCAGAACATTAGAGTATCCTAAAATAAATACCATACTAAACCAAACCAATGTTGCTCTGTGACTCAGTCTGCAATAAATAACTACCTCTTTATCGTCGTTGGATGAACCGCATATCGGTTCTATAATATTTCGTAATTCATCGCTTTCTTTAAAACTACCATCCTCATTGATAAGTTCTCCATAAAAGAGATGGGTTGCTCCGGGAATTCGACCGGTCCTCTCTGCGCCATGATCAAATCCAGGTGGTGGCATGACCCGTTCCCCATTGTATTCTTCAGGCGATCTTACATCTAACAATAAACGGTTTGGAGTATTTAGATTTTGCAAAACATTTTCTCTGCCAACGAAAAAAGGACTCAATTCGTCAAAAGTGCAATTATTTATCTCGTCACATTCAGATTGTTCCTCCGCAAGAGGTCTCCCCTCAGTTTTCCACTTTTTGAATCCACCATTGAGAATACAAACCTTTTGATGCCCGCAGATTCTCAAAACCCAGAATGCGTAAGTCCCAAATTGAACTGGGTCACCATACAAAACTACAGTCGTTTTAGAATCAATACCAAAAGCGCCCAGACGCTTTGCTAAGTCTTCTGGTGATGGGAAAATCCTATCTGTTTCATGCCAAAGAACGGATTTCCAATACCACCAAACCGAACCTGGGATATGTTCCTTTTGAAATTGTTTGTCGTCATTCGCAAATGAAACTTGAACAATTTTAAGGTTCAGATTAGTTAAGTTGTCATTCAACCACTTAGTAGAAACTATTTCAGGATTATTCGAACTCTCCATTTATTATCCTCTAAATTTATCTAGTCCTTCCAGTAGTTGTATCTAGTGGATGTACGTCCGTTACTAATCTTTCATCATATGGATAAGGGGTGTAGACGTCAGGGTCCCCTTCTGTAACAACCAAATTATTTTCTAATCTAAATCCGCCAATACCTGGTTTCCCCGCATATGGTTCTAGATTATAAGTCATGCCTACTTCAAGCGGCATTGGATCTTCATATGCAGCGGGACTAAAATAAGGAAGTTCCCAAGGATTCGTTCCAGAGCCGTGTCCAAGACTATCAAGGACATAAGGCTCTGCAGCCTGATAAACATCTAGGGTAGTATTTCCAACTTTTGATGCAGCACACGAATCCCAAACCGCATTGTAACATTTCATATGAAGATCTATTTGTTCCTCTGTTGGCATGATATCTCCACACACCCAAGTTCTAGTGAAATCTCCCCAATAACCGTTAAAACATCCACCTACATCAATAATGACCATATCACCTTTTCGAATAATACGATCTGAAGTCAATCTTCTATATGGAGCCGTATAGGGACCAGAACAAATTATATTCGCACATTGTGTCCATTCACTACCTAATGCTGTCATCCTATGCCACATAACAGCAAGGACTTCACATTCACGTACTCCGGGTCTCAAGTAGTCAATTCCATCTTCGAATGCTGCTTCTGTTATGAAGGTAGCTGCTTTTAAACAAGATATCTCGTCTACGGTTTTAGTAATCTTTGCCTTCATTAAAACCTCATAACCATCTATGAAGTTAGATTTTGGGAATGCCTCACGAAGTCTTTCTTCAATAGAAGGAGACCATAGGTCAACTCCAATTGTCTTTCCATCAAGATTATCTCCAATCAATCCTTTTACTCTTTCTGCCCACTCTTTTACTGCGGAAATATCACGTAGGTTTGCACGAGGTTGAATTTGTTCTTCATCAAGCCACTTCATTCTAAGATGGGCATGATCATTATCCATACTAAAAAGGTAAGGATCGCCACCTTTGGCAAGGACACATGCCGCCATCCCTAAAGATGCAGTAGGATGCAGGTGTGATCGAAACCCAGTTAAATATCTACAATCTTCCGTACGGAACACAAATAAAACATCTGCTTCAGAGGCTTCAAGAGCATCTTTTGCCTTTTGCAAACGTTCTTTACGTAGACGATCGTAATCAATTCTCTGTTCCCAATCTACCCCCATTAAACCCCAATCACCCATTGTATTTCTCCTATTTGTATTAACAAAATTTAATATAATCCTGGCAAATTTTTTATATGTCGATATTAGACATAGAACTTATTTTTTTCAATTAATGAATACAAAATTAAACAACTGGTGATTTTTTGTTAACTAATATAATTTTGTGGTTTGAATTCCTAAAAGAATCTTTACTTATAGGTTGACTGAATTTTCTTTATGTTAATCGAACTATTTTCAGGCTAAAATCGAGAGGAGGAGCAGAACGAACTAGATTGCTCGTCGAAATGTAATCTACTCCAGTCAAAGCAACATCTAAAATACTCGTGTCACCAATTCCTGAAGCTTCAAGTATATATGTTTTTTTGGTAACAGACGCATCCCCAACTTTCCGAATGCGAGCAACAGCATCCTTTAGGTTCTTTAGATTCATATTGTCAAGAAGAAGCATATGGACACGACCATCTTCCAACACTTCATCAAGTTGTTCGAAAGATTGTACTTCAATCTGAATATCAGTCATATATCGCAAATCATATTGTCTATCTATCGCAGCGGAGATTGAACCAGCAGCGACTATATCATTATCCTTTATCATATCCCCATCAAAAAAACCGAGACGATGGTTTTTTCCTCCACCGGTTCTAACAGCATATTTTTCGAAATAACGTAATCCAGGTCTGTTCTTCCTAGTGTCAAGAATTCCCTTAAATGTTTCAGGATAATCCTGTATAGATGAAAGCACATTTTTTGTATGAGTAGCAATTTCTGACATATGGGAAATTAAATTCAGAACTGTACGTTCCGCTTTTAGAATTGTTTGGCTACAACCAGAAATTTGTGCAAGCAAATCACCATTCTCTACTATATCTCCTTCTTGTTTTAACCATTGGATTTTCGGAATATCAGACACACCAAAACCCAATAATTCTTGAGTTAAATCCAAGATGTCTTGAACAAAAATTGCACCAGAAATCACAGCGTTGGATTTCGATCGAAGTTCGGCTTCACACCAAGGTTCTCTCCTAATTTCAAAATGCAACTGAGCCTCTCCAAAGTCTTCTAGAAGCCAATCACGAATCTTTGAACGAATATTTATTTTTATACCCTATAAATTCGGTGAATTAAACGATTTCTAACATACGTTCTATAGGAACTCTAGCGCGTTTTGCTAATTCTGAATCTACATTTATCTCGTACTTTAGATCTCTAAGACATTCATAAAGATTCTTAAGAGTATTCTGTTTCATATACGCGCAAAGTGCCTCATTACTGGCAGGAATTAATTTCTTATCAGGCACAGCTTTAGACATAGGATATAAATTTCCAACTTCCGTGGCAACAATTACTTCATCCTGTGGAACCTCGGAAACAAGATTTATCATTCCCTGGGTAGAACGAAATTGCAGCAAATCTTCTGGAACAACACCCTCGTTTACTTGTCGCATACATGCGCTTGTACATCCACATTCAGGATGAACAACAGTTATTGCTTCAGGGTACGACCTTTGTTGCTCCATAACATGATGAGGACGAATCCTTTCATGAACATGGCATGCACCCATCATCAAATGTAATCGTTCAAGTGAGTGCCCTTCATTCTCCAAAAGTTTTGCCGCATAGAATCCTAAAAAAACGTCTGGCAAAAACAAAATTGGTTGTTCAGGATTAGTATTCTTAAGGACATGTATAGTTACCTTCCCTGCATTAGCAGATGCACAGCAGTAATCACTTTCAGCTTTAACCTCAAGGTAGGTATTTACATAGCTTATTACCACACCATTTGGGTGCTGTTCTTTCCACTTTTGAATTTTGGAAACGTCAGCATGTGCAGCAAGAGAACAGAGAGCGCCCAAATCAGGGGCTAGGACTTTTTGATGAGGTTTTTTAAGTGCCGCCAACATTTGGTTCATGAACAAAACGGTTGCTTCTATAAGATAATCAGCATCTGAATCCGCCCCTTGTTGAGCTAAAAACAAAGAATCTCCTACGACATCGGAAAGTTCCTGAATGTCGGAAAGTACGTAATTATGAGTCAGAATGAGTGCGTTTCTTTCTTTTTTAAGTTTTTTTATCTCATTACGATAAAACTCTTTTTCTTCTTCCGGTATACTCTCAGAAGCCGCTTCATCTGGGATAGGAGGAACATCTATATTTGGGCCAAGGTCAACTTGATCCATTATAGCGATAGCTTCTTTCGCGGGCAGTATATCCCCTGCTTCAACATCTAATGCCATTTCCATCTCCCACCAAACTTCATTTAATAAATTACAAAAAACCACATTTCTTAAACTAGTATTATAAAGGAAAAAAAATAAAAAATAACACGCACAAAGTCAAATTCTTACCTCATTTATACTTGTAAAAAAGATGGGTTCCAAATTTTTCGAGAAATAAAATATTAGTATCCTTAGTCCATCTAGGAATTACGTAGTCTGCATGATAATGTGTCGCTCCATTTGTAAAATCTAAAAATTCAAAACGATTTATGTAAAGATTTTGAGAAACCCTAAAGCAACTTTCCCACGCTTTTCTCTCTTTTGGGTTAGCCAACTGTATCTCATCAGATTTGCCATCACAATACCAAGAAAACTGGCATTTATTCCTTAGAGGAAGAGATTTTTTATAAGGATATACAGGACCTTCCTTCACAACTTTACAAATTGTAGATGGAAAATCCGGTAACATCACCCTATTCAATGTCGCAAGTCCTACCGCTACCTTCGCTTTAAGATTTTGATTTCTTGCCTCGAAGTAGATATTAGTCGCGAGACATCTTATTTGAACTTTTTCACTAAGAGTGAGTTTTCTCTTAGGCTGTTTCAGTAATACTTTCAATAAAAAAATTTCTTCTTTTTTCTGAATTTTATCTACTTCAGAACTAAGAATGTAAAACACGCAAAAAAACACAAACAATAAAATAATCACAAAAACAATTTTATTGCTGTTTTGCATTTAATATTTCCTCTAGAAAAAATTATGTTTGTAACAGTTTAGTTACTATTCTATCAAATGCAGACGAAAACTTTTGTGTATCCTTGCTGTTCATGGGGGGTGGGCCTCCTCCCATCATCCCAGAAGAACGCAAATCACTCATTAAGTTCCTTGTCGAAACTTTCTCTCCTATATTTTTCTCCGTAAATTCATCCCCTCTTGGATTAATAACGAACGCTTTTTTCTTTAAGACCTCAGAGGCCATCGGGATATCAGCAGTAATCACAAGGTCTTCTTTACCGAGATTCTGAATAATGTATTGATCAGCTGCATCTGGATCTTTTGGAACATAGATAATTTCTAAATGATTCGAAGGAGGAAGATAAATCGGACTATTGGTCACAAAAACCACATGGACTTTCAATCTTTCTGATGCACGAAAAATAAACTCTTTCACGACTCTTGGACAAGCATCTGCATCTACCCATATTCGCATAAAATTTTTACCCCGGGACATTATAAATATAAGAACATCAGGGGGAAACTAACAACTAAGCCTCCCTCCATCAAGTAAAATTACTGCTCCATTCATATAGTCTGCTTCATCAGAAACAATAAATGCTGCACACGATGCAACCTCATTTGGATTTCCAAATCGACCCGAAGGAATGGTGTTCATTAACCGTTTTGCCTTTTCAGGATCGCTATCCAATCGACCACCCACTCCATCACTTAAAATCGTACCAGGTGCCAAAACATTCACTCTAATGCCTTTTGCTCCAAGTTCTACCGCCATAGCCTTTGTCATAAGGTGCATAGCTCCTTTTGTTGCACAGTAGAGTGAATTGTCGGCAACTCCAGCTTCTCCCGAAGTTGAGCCTATATTTAAGATCTGACCTCGAATGTTCTCTTCCAACATAAAATCTACCGCTATGCTACTCAATACGAAAGCACTCATGACATTTATCTTAAATATTGTCTCTACATCTTCAATGGTCACATTCTGTACAGGTTTGTTACATCTTAGTCCGGCACAGTTAACCAAAATATCTATTCCTCCTAGTGAATCCATCGCTTTAGACATTAAATCAGGGATGAGCGAAAGATCAGAGAGATCCACCCCCTGCCCAGTTACCTGCACACTAGATTTTTTGCAAATTTTGATCGTTTCATCTAAGGCTTCGAGATTTCTTCCTCCTACAAGATAAAGATTGGCTCCTTCTCTAGAAAATCGATTTGCTATAGCGCTACCAATACCAACGGATGCCCCAGTAATAAAAATTTTTTTACCTTTTAATCTCATTCAATCCCCCCTGTTCTAGGCAAATCACAAAAAGTGGAACATGTTACTTAGATAGAAATTAAATTTGGTTCCTTTAAGGAAACTATAAATTAGTGTAATTTATTATGAAAAGCTGAATTATGTAAGTTATATTTTATTCCTTTTTCATATCTTAAATGGAGTTACACCATGGAATATACGAAAACTGAAGCAAAAGCATATTGCAAGGAACATATGAAAGGGGTATGGGCCGCACTTACAACTCCTTTCGACGAATCTGGACAACTTGATGAAGGTGGACTTAGGAAAAACGTTAGGCATTGTATCGACAACCTAAAAATTGATGGATTTTTTTGTAACGGTCTAATGGGGGAATATTGGTCTTTGACATCAGAAGAAAGAAAACGTATTCAGCATATAGTTTGTGAAGAAAGCAGAGGAAGTGCTCAAGTTATTCCTCACACCGCACACATGAACATAAATGAGGCTATTGATCTAACTAAACACGCAGAAGAAGTTGGTGCAGATTACGCTATTGTAATAAATCCAGTTTATGGCGCATACGAAGACGATGAAATCCTCCTCTATTTTAAAACTTTATGTGATCAAGTCGATATTGGAATTTCCTTGTTCAATCAACCCAAATCTGGAACAACTCTAAGCCCTGAATTGATTGAAAGACTATGTGAAATAGATAACATTTGTTGTGTAAAAAATGCAGTCCCTAGCATGGCTCATCAAAATGAAGTTAAGAGAAGAGTCGGAGATAAAATCGTTGTATGTGACCCAGATGAAGAAAATTTTCTCGTTAGTTTGCTATACTTAGACACGCAAGTTCATATGTCTTCACCAACTCCTTTTCTTTATCAAGTAAAAGGATTCACCCCTATAAGAGATTATTACGATTCTGCAATCAATGGGGATTTAGAAACTGCATGGCAAAAAAATTATTCTCTTGACCCAATAAGAAAAGTAAAGAAAAAATATTTTACGACAGGACCAGATGGGAGAACAACGGCATATATGAAGGAATGGACAAACCAACTTGGTATGCCATCAGGGGATCCAAGGGCACCTGTCGTTTCTCTTACAAAGAAAGAAAAAGATGCTTTCCGTAAGGATTTAGAGTCAACAGGCATCTTAGATAAACTTTAGATTTTAAATCCCTAGGGAGTCAAAGTATGGATTTCAAACTTACAGAAGAGCAAATCGCTCTTCAGTCTTTGGCGCGTGATTTTGCAACTCAAAAAGTCCGCCCAATTGCGCAGGAATTTGATCGAAAACAAGACCCGTCTGAGTGTGTTCCCTGGGATGTAGTCGAAGAGGGTTCAAAAATTGGACTAAGAACATTAGCTGTGTCTGAAAAATATGGTGGTGGTGGTGCAGACATGCTCACACTATCGATTATCGGTGAAGAATTAGGAACAGGAGATTTAGGAGTTGCAGCCACTTTTGATCAGACATGGAAGTTTAGTCCTATTATTGAGAATTGGACCAACGATGAACAAAAAGAAAGGTTTATTCCGAATCTTATTGATGACCATCGATTTTTATTAGCAATCTGCATGACCGAGCCAAATGCTGGAACTGACCATGTTCTCCCATATCCTGAACCTGGATTCGGAGTACAAACGTCTGCAGTTAAAAAAGGGAAATATTACGAATTAAACGGCACAAAACAATATATAAGCAACGGAGGAACAGCTAAACTTTATATCGTCTTTGCAAGGACAGACAAATCACAAGGCGGATTAAAAGGGGTTACTGCATTTCTAGTTCCACACGATACTCCGGGATTAGAAATTGGAAGGATTCACGATAAAATGGGCAGGCGACTCCTAAGTAATGGGACACTCGTTTTCAATAACGCTAAGATTCCTGAAGAAAATCTTTTAGGAGAAGAAAACGGGGCAGAATCTCTTAGAACCTCAAAAATAACACGTGGTCGTGGAGGATATGGCGCAACAGTTCTCGGTACTGGAAGAGCTGCTTTTGAGGAAGCAGTGAAATTCTCACAAGAAAGAATTCAAGGTGGAAAACCCATAGCGCAACATCAAGCAGTCGCGCAAATGATTGGAGAAATGTATACAAGGATTGAGTCTTCTCGTTCGGTACTTTGGCGTGCATCCTGGAATGTAGACCATGCAGAAACATATGATCCAAAATTTGCATGGCTGGCAAAAGTTTTTTGCTCTGAAGCCTCGTATGAAGTATGTAAACTTGCGATAGAGGTTCATGGCGGCATGGGATATATGAAAGAATGCCCTGTCGAAAAATATTTACGAGATGTTATTTCTTTCCTCCATGGAGCAGGTAACAATCATATTTTTAGAATGAAAATGAGTTCTAGTATTACTGGTCTTGTCACTCATTAGAGATTCTTTAATTGAGAGAAATATGAAAATTGTCTTATATAGAATACTTCTCACGTTTTTTCTAACTTTTTTCATTTTCACCTTAAATAGTTCAGTTAGTGCAAATTACAAAGAAGGGCAAAGAGAAGTCACTCGTGGAAACTTCAAATCAGCATTTAATAAATTTCTTGAAGGTGCTTCCAAAGGCGATCCAAAAGCACAAAATGCACTCGGAGAACTGTATCTAAATGGAAAGGGCACTTCTAAAAATCCTAAAAAAGCCCTGATTTGGTTTAAATTTGCTGCTAATGCTGGAAATAAAAAAGCCTACAAGAATTTATCCTTTATGTATGCGAAAGGAATTGGTGTAGATAAAAACCCTTTAGAATCTTCAAAATGGTTTAAAAAATATCAAGGTGCAGAATCAACAACAAGACAAGAAACTCTTGCAATTGATTCTGCTAGAAGAAATATAAAAAGAAAAAATATCAAAGTTCAAAATACACAAAAAAACAGAATTCAAAGTTTACTTGATGCGTATAATAATCTTGCATTAAATGATGCAAGAATTTACGGACAAAAAATGCTGAAAGCATCTAACGATTGTGAAGCGTTGATTTTAAAATCTCAGAAAGGAAGTTGGGGAAGTAAAAATTGGGCATCAAAATGTTACGATAGCTTTTGGTCAATCGCTGATGTTTCAAAAGACGGTAAACTATCAAAGGCAGAAATTACTAGGGGATATCGACTTACAATAAAATGGCTATTACTTGAAATATCAGAAAAAAAATTACTGGGAGAAAAAGGCATTCCAAAGTCTATAGTGCCTTCTATAGATGGAATTTTGCAAATATTCATGCCCCTTGTGACAGAACTTGTATTCTCTAATTACGATTTTAATGGAAATCGTTCTTTAGACAAGTCTGAAGCAACCCATGATTTTCAAGCAAAAGAACAAATACTATATGCACGAAATCTGATTAAACTAATAAAAGACTATAAAAGCTTAACGCCTTCAGAATTAGCACCTTTGATGAAAGAATTTCAAGAATTACAACAATTTTTCGAACTCTTACAAAAACTAAAATAATTATTAAATAAAGGACATTTTATGCAATATCCGTTTACAGATGAACAGAGGGCATTAGAACAATTAACCAAGGACTTTATGATAAAAGAAGTCATGCCCATTGCAAACGAATTGGACCAAAAACCCAATCCTGAAGACTGTTATCCAAAAGAACTAATCAATAAAGCATCTAACTTAGGATTACGAACTCTAGCACTACCAGAAGAGTATGGCGGAAGTGATGTAGATTTATTAGGAAGGACCTTGGTCCTTTGGACGGGAGCACAGTACGAAATTGGAACTATTAAATGTCTTAGCCAATGTTGGAAAGTTTCTGGTGCTATTAATAAAGTTGCAACTAAGGAGCAAAAAGACCACTGGTTAAAAAGATTCGCTGAGAACCATGATGCCGTTTGTTCTCTCGCAAGTACTGAACCCGACCACAGCACAGAAAATAGACTCAATGCAAACGACCCAAAACTCGGAATGAGAACTTCAGCTGTTAAGGATGGAGATCACTGGGTAATCAATGGGGCAAAGAGATATACGTCTCTAATTGGACACTCTAAAATCATACTTCTTTTTGCAAGAACTGACCAAAATGCTCCCCTCAGCAAAGGTATGACATGTTTCATGTTGAATGGCGAAGAAGAGGGCATAACTTACGGTAGAACTCACAATAAAATGGGTTATCGTCTTTACCCAAATGCTGAAAGTTTTTATGACAATGTACGAGTCCATGAAAATAATATAATTGGTGAAGTAAACAAGGCTTCAGATGTCAGAAGAGCTTTCTTTAGAGGAAGTGCGGAGTTAGTGGCCTGCAATACAGGTCTTTGCCGCTCTCTTTTTAAAATATGCTACGAACACGCAAAGGAACGTATCCAGGGAGGCAAACCTATTATTGAACATCCTACTGTAGGTCACATGCTGGCAGAAATGATAATGAACATTGAAGTTGCTGAGCAATTCATGTGGAGAGTTTGCTGGGGTGTGGATCACGACGAATCATATAATCCTAGATTTACAAGAAATCAAAAAGTTTTTAGTGACCAGGTCGGAATCAAGTCAATCCAATTAGCACTTGATATACTCGGCGGAGTTGGAATTATGCGAGACTACCCAAGCGAAAAAATTATTCGAGATATTCTTACATTTCAGCATGGTGACGGAACGGGTTCGTCTGCACTTCTCCAAGCGGCAGGAACATTACATCAAGACGCTTAGAATTGAGTATTTACACATATAAGATTACTTCTATACTTTATATCGGGTACTCTGACAGAACAAAAAAAATTAAGTTTTAGTCTCTGAAAAACCCTTAACACTACCAGTATAATGGAGAGATACTTTGAAATACGTTTCTGTTTATATTTTGTTCATTTCTGCAACAGTCTTAATCCATACTTTTTCTTTTGCTCACCATGAAGAAGAAGTATACATGTTCCTATACTTTGCCCAAGAACCAGGTGTCCTTAAGATCTCTACTTTTATATTGGGAACTTTCTTGATTTTGTGTGGAATCTATATCTCTTACAAAGCTTCAATACAGGTCAGAAAAAAGAACACCTCAAAGAAGCAAATGTTTGGTCCAGGCATTATAATAGTAGTAATTGGTGTCGTAATGATTCTATCATCAATTTTTATTTTATCTAATAATCCAAAGATAAAATACGAACAAAAGAGTCCGATTAGCGCTCCTTCTAAAATTACTAAAAGTCATTAAAAACAAGAATTACAAAACTCTCCCAACCCCTCTAAGCAACGAAAGGTCCAAAGGTGTAAGAAGTCCTGGACTAGCTTCAATAGCTCTTGATACCGTATTTAAAAGTGTCGCTGAAGTCGCTATATCTCCAGGAATGCCACCTTTGAATTTTAATTCAAGGTCAGGAGTCCCCAATATCTGCACAAGATCAAACGACTCTTCTGCACCCACGGACATTTTTAAATCATGTTCTATCAACACTTGATCGTCTTTTTTCCCATGTCCAACGTGATGTACTCCTGCAACAGATCCTTTTTTGATTTCAAAAAAATCAGTTTCAAAATCATGTTCCGCAATAATGGGATTCAAAGTTTCACTTATTTCAATATCTTTCCACTCAAGGCCCTGTGCTAAAAGCCTAATACTCTCCTGTAACCCTTTATGACCAATCCATCCTTCCCGCTCACCTCTTCGAAAATCTTCTACCGTCAGTCCTGCACCCACTTTCTTTTGAAGACTTCCACGCCTAAAACTTGCATCGAGACACCTATAAACACTTATTTTGTTTACCTCTATACATAGTGTGGTGACAAATAAAGGAAGCAAATCCATTGTAAATCCGGGATTGACACCCGCTGCAACCATAGTTACTCCATTTTTTTTCGCAGTTCGATCAAGATTCTTCGCAATTTCAGGAGTTCTTAGTTTTGGCACCAATAATTCTTCTGAAGAACTAACTACATGGAGACCAGAATTTAATAATTCAATAGCAACTAATTCCAATTTTGAAACTTGCGAAACTGTCGTTAATACAGCAACATCAGGATCCCATTTCTTACATGCTTTCTTGATATCGCTCTCGACATTTTTTCCTATTACAGCATTTCCAAATAAGAGACCTATATCTTTCCCAACTATCTCTGGATTCACATCTATTCCACCGACCAAATCAATGTCATCTCTCATATAAGCCATTTTAGCAGTCTGTATTCCAATAGGTCCCATTCCAACCTGAATAAGTCTTGTTTTTCTCAAAACCATCCTCCATATTTAGATTCTGAAATCTAAATCATTTTCCTTTTAAAACTTCTATCATCCATTTTGAATGAG
Source organism: Nitrospinota bacterium (assembly GCA_036231405.1). Lineage (GTDB taxonomy): Bacteria > UBA8248 > UBA8248 > UBA8248 > UBA8248 > UBA3496. The sequence goes on along the minus strand of JAZAHK010000046.1, from coordinate 97,414 downwards.
ATGCAATTCGATAATCATCCCCAGGAAATCCCATATATTGTACCCCAACCGGCAAACCTTCTACCTCTAAAAATGGAAGTGAAAAAGAAGGAGCACCAAGAGTTGAAGAAACGTCTCCATAGACAGGATCTCCTATATATGGATAATCTGGTGGAGGATCACATGAACAGAGAAGTAAAAATGAACCGGCAATTTCGCTTACAGATTTTTGCAAATCTCTTAGTTTTTGGCGTCGTTTCAAGATTAATCGATAATCCTCAACAGAAACAGATAAGCCCAGTTCTAATGAATCTAACATCTTCTGACTAAGTGTTCCCGGTTGAGATAAATTGTAATCTTGCAATGGCCAACGAGATTCGTAGGCAAGCATACGAAACAAATAATCTGGAATCTCATACAATGCTTCTTCAAACTTCTCTACTCTCTCATCATCTTTCCTCGAAATAATTTCAACTCCATTAGTAATGAGTTTTTGGAGAAACCCCTCAAATGCCTCTTTAGTCGAATCGGTTGTAGAATCCCATCCAATGGAGTCAATACGAATAATTTTATCTGGTTTTATTGGTTTTTCAATCGTTGGATTTCCAAATAATCCCGGGCAGCCTGCATCTCCTCCCGCTTGAGAGGAAATATAAAAAGCGGTAGACCAACAATCTTCAAGAGAACCGGCATGTACCCCAAGAACACTCTGACTAGGAGCTAATGAGTGTCCCCCTCCTCTATTAATCGCGCCAAAAGTTGGTTTTAAAGCAAAATTAGCACAGTACCCTGCAGGACGAACTATAGAACCTCTTACTTGACTCCCAGAGGCAGCAGGAATCATAGACGCCCCAACTGCAGCAGAACTCCCACTTGATGAACCACCTGCCGTTTTATCGTAATTAAATGGATTTCTCGTTGGTGGTGGAGACGCCATTCCGAATTCCGTGGTTGCAGTTTTTCCGAGAATGACAGAACCACCCTTTCTCAAAACGAATGCGTGTGCACTATCTCTGATACCTTCCCAATCCTCATAGACAGGACTATTCATCTGAGTCTTCATATCTATAGTTTCATAAAGATCCTTCACACCAAATGGCATACCGTCCACTATGGATAATGGTTTTCCATCCCTATACCTTTTCGAAGATGCATCTGCTGCACTTCGTGCAGATTCGATATTCATAACAACAAAAGCATTCACTTTCGGTTCTAAAAGATCGATCTTCTCAAGACATCTTTCGAGATAATCTCTAGGGGTATCCTTCCCATTACAGAAGTTAGGAATATAATTATGAAAAGTTAACAAAGATTGTTCCAAAGGATTATATACACTAGATGACATAGGACTCTCCCATGAGTCATTTTTAAGTTTATTTAGTACAAATTATTTCAAGAAGATTCTTCCCATTTAGAAGTCCACTGGATTCGTCCTTCTGGAGATTCTAAATCGTTTTGAAACCCGTCCTGCAGACGATTCCATGCATTGAATATACAAGCAAATAAAGTTAATTCTACAATGTCTTGTTCATTAAAATGTTCTTTCAATTTTGAGAACGCCTCATCGTCATCCCGAGCAGTGTTTTCAGTCAAAGATTCCGCCCAACCAATTACAGATTTTTCTCGATCGTCAAACAATTCGCTATCGGCCCAATTCTCGTTAAGTTCATTAAAATGTCTCTCGTCCAAACCAGCAGCTTGACCAAGCTCTTGATTATGGGTTGTTCATATTAAGCATTGGTTCATCATAGAAGGTTTCACAATTGCGAGTTGCATAAGTCTTAATCTTTCAGGATCTTCTCTCCATCTCTTCCTAAGTTCGAATGAAAGTTCCATAATATGATGAAGAGCCTTAGGGGAATGTGCTAGAGTCCGGTAAAAATTAGGAACGCTTCCCCAACGTTTTCTAGAGGTTTCAAAACTATCTTGATGACCCCCTTTCACATCATCATTTAGCGCAGTTATCCTTCCCATTTTTTCTCCTTTAAGTAAAGAACAAAATCAGATTCAACAGACTCAAAATCTAGTTTATATTTTAGTTTGTGTAAAATTATTTTATTACAAGATATCATGTAAATAATAAAAAATCTTTATGATTAAAAAATTGGGGTTTGCATGAAAAAAGAAGATCAAAATTGGGAAGAATCTTACAAATTCATTTCAAATTTCCTTATGTACGTCAGGGAGTGGAATCCAGAAGTAAAATCGAAAAATTATCCAATAATAGCTTTGCATGGTTCTAGAATGCAGTCTGGAATGTGGAAGTCTACTGCAGAAAAATTGAAAAAATGGCATTTCATTTGCCCTGACCAAAGAGGGTATGGACTTAGCGATGCAAGTTCATCTCGACATTCATTTTCATCGAAATCGTTCGCAAAAGATGCCCTAAATTTGGCTAATACGTTTAAATTAGACCGATTTTCGCTAATTGGGCACTCTTTCGGTGCAGCCCACGTACTTCATCTTGCGTCACTTGTTCCAAAAAGAGTTAACTGTGTGGTGTTAGTTGACGTTCCTTCCCGTCCTTTGGAAATTAGGGCTAAAAGTTTGCAGGAAAATTACCAACAACCTACTGCGTTCGAAAATTTAGAAAGTGCTGTAGAATATTTTTCAAAATCTGAGAATGGTGAATGGCCAAAAAAAGAATCAAAACAGTTTATAAAAAACTTGCTGATTTACAATCATTTAAAAGGGCCATGTAGAATGCCATTTGATAAAAATTGGTTTTCTAAATTAAGAACTTTTCAAGCATCAGCAAAGAGTGATTATGACCCTTTCCCAATTGCTCCATCTGTTCAATCTCCTGTGCTTATATTAAGAGGGGGCAAAACTACAAGGAACACACCAGAAGAAGTCCAAAAACTAAAAAGCTTACTCCCAAAAGGGTCTATTATAAAGACACTGTCAAAAAGCGGTCACTTTCCCATGGTTTCAGAATCAAAAAAATATGAAAAAACCTTGTGTGATTTTCTAAAAAAACACAATGTATAAAAACTAAAAAATTCATTGAAATTAATTTACAGATTCTTTGGGAAGACAAAAAGCTAAAACAAGAGCTAACAAAAGGGCAAGAGGTAAGAACCAAAATGCATTCAAAAGACCTATTCTTTCAGCAACATTGGTTACAGGAATAACAGAAAAACTCGCAAACCCCCATGAAACACCTAAAGTAAGTGAACTTGCAAAGCCTCTGTGTTCAGGAAGAAATTCTTGTGCATACGCCATACTAACACCCATTGGCATATACATCCCTAGCCCGAGAATAGAAAGAAAAATTAAAGCAATTAGGGGAGATGCCATAAGGAACCCTACCAACCCTATAAGAGCAGTCATCATTCCGGCAATAATGAGTTTCTTTTTCCCAAGACGATCAGCAAATGCACCTCCTAAGATTACACCAAACATTCCAAAAAAAAGTAGAACTGAATTTGCAATTCCTCCCTGCCACAAACCAATTCCTCTTTCAACATATAATGTAGGAAGTAAACCTTGGAAATTTACTGTGACTATACTTCTTGAAATAGTAACGCCCAAAAGAATAATGAGGGGAAGACCAGCGGAAAATAAGGCTTTGCCTAATCCCATAAGAATAGTACTATCTTTATTCACGACCTTAGGGGTCTTAGGTAGTCCCTTCATGATTCCATAAACCACAAAAACATTTAATAAAACATAAACCCACAGGAACTCCATTCCCAGTGAATCAACTATAAACAATGCGATAATCGGACCTATAGAAAAGCCTAATCTTCCACCCGAAACATAAAAACTAACTGCTAAAGTTCGATGTTGATCGCTTAGAGAACCTGCTCTAGAACCCATATCCGGATGAGCTAATCCGGCCAAGAAACCACCTAAAGGAATTGAGATAACGACGGCGGAATATAAAGGGAGCCATCCCATAGCAGTTATGAAAAAAGAACTTCCTATCAAACCAACGGCGAGCCAAGGCAAATGAGGTGATCTGTCCGTTATAAGCGCAGTCAAAGGTTGACTTGCAGTAACACAAAATGCCTGAAGACTAATCAAAATCCCTGCAGTAGCAAGGCTAATTTGAAACTTCTCTCTTAAAAATGGAATTAATGGTGCTAGAAAACTTACTTGACTATCTACAACAAAATGAGCAAGAAATAAAAGTGCCATTGCGGTCCATGGCGCATTACGTTTAGATTTGCTTAGTTTCATTTCTTTTTTTGCTTTCTAAAATAAAAATTTCTCATAAAAAAGAATTAGACGCATGTGAATCTCGCTGTCTGATATGTTAGAACTTTAAAAGGAAGCGCAATCGAGTTTACTAAATATTTTTCAAATTGAGAATTCTATACATACTATTTTCGCAGAAACGAAAAGATTTTATAACTTCGGGAGTGAAATAATGGAATATGGTTTAAATGGGAAAGTAGTGGTCATTACTGGAGGAACCAGTGGTATTGGATTAGAAACGGCCCGCCTTTTTTCGCAAGAATCTGCAAAAATAATGATTACAGGGCGAGATGAAGGAAAAATGAGGAAAGCAAAAAAAATACTTGAGGAAGAAGGGGGAGAAATTGAATCAATAAGAGCGGATCTGGCAAATCTAGAAGACATGGATAAAATCATAGAAAAAACTGAGAAAAAGTTAGGTCCAGTTGACGTATTAATTAACAATGCGGGGAAAAGTTATCCTGGAGATTTCTTTTCTACAGAACCTGAACTTTGGGAAGAAATTTTAAGAAATCGAATTACATCACCGCTTTATCTAACTCAAAAAGTTCTCAGCAGAATGATCAAACGAAAAACTGGAACCGTGGTTTTTATGGGTGCAGTCATTTACAGAGAACCTATTCCTGAAAACGTGATGGCAGCAACTTCCGGTGGTGGAATTTTAAGTGCAACAAAGGCACTAGCAAGGCTCGTTGCACCAAATGGAATCCGTGTAAATGCAATTTTACTTGGCCAATTTGATACTCCAATGGTGAGAAAAGGTCTGAAAACATATGCGGATCTACATTCCATCTCAGAGGAAGAAGCAGCCAATTTAAGAGCATCTCAAAACCCAACAGGCAGATTTGGAGATCCTGCAGAAGCAGCGCAACTTGCTCTTTTTCTTGCAAGTAATTCCGCATCATTCATTAATGGTTCCTTGATTCCTGTCGACGGAGGCAGAAGTTGGTCTATCTAAATGGGGTGATTAAAAGAATTAGATGAGGATTTTAAATTGACTCAAAATTTATACTTAGAAGTCGAGGAAAATCAAAATAGTACATACATGCCTGGTCATCTGTATGAAACAAAAAAAGAACCCGAGCATATTAAATACATCAAACTAGAATTTCCAGAATATCCAATTGGAATTTATGAAGTAACAGGATGGTCTAGTAAAAAGAATGGAACTCCTTGTCCCGCTCTCTACTCTCCTGTTTCAGACTCTGGACAAGGAATCTCTCATCTTATTTATGGAGGAGATTGGGGAATTCGTTTCAAACTCAAAAAAGACAAATCAAATTGGGATATATTAGAAAATAAACAATATGGGGAACCATATCTTATCCTTCTTAACGAAGAAGATATTTTGTTATAAAGAAACCATAACTTTTACACTATGTGCTAAAAATTAAAATATTCAAACAATGAGGTTAAACCTTGTTAATCGTTGACTTAGCATTTTTATTTGCGCTTTCTGCATCATTTTCTTATGCACTTTGTGACATGGGTATTCGTTCTGGACTTCAATACACGAATGCCTTTATAGGTTCTACTATTGTTTTAACAAGTTCACTAATTATCTATCTTGCGTTTATACTTTTTTTCCAAAGTACATTCCCCAACTTAGGAATACACTATTTCTGGATAATATTCGCAGGCGCTTGTAATCCAGGACTTTTTCTTATTTTCTATTTAACAGGGATCTCTAAAATTGGAGTTGCCCGTGCTGCTCCGATTAAAGGAAGTTCCCCAATTCTTGGTACCCTTCTAGGCATTCTAATTTTATCGGAAGAACCGACTTGGAAAAATTTGGCCGGTATCGCGATAGTTTTCTCTGGAATTACCTTGATTTCATTTGAAAAAATCGAAGGTGGTTGGAAAAAAATTCATATCGTTTGGCCAATTGCTTCTGCAGTCGTAGCATCATTTGCTGCAGTATTTTGGAGAAAAGGATTACAAGAATTTCCCGACACAACAGTTGGAACTACAATAGGAACTTTGGTTGGGCTTATGATCGTGGGTACGTACACTGTTTTTACAACGAAGAACTTCAGCGAAGCAAATCTCAAAAAAAGCTTAAAACCATTTTTATTTGCAGGGTTAGTAATGGCAAGTGGTTTTTATTGTTACACAAAATCAATGCAGCTTGGAGAGGTATATCGTATGCTACCTATCGTCCAAACTTCTCCAATTTTCACAGTAACACTAGCATTTCTTATAATGAGGAAAATCGAGAAATTAACCTGGAGGGTCCCAGCAGGATGTTTGATGACAGTTGGTGGCGCGTTATTGGTAAATCTCAGATGGTAATTTAATTTGTTTAGAAGAAGAAATTCTATCCCCTTTGATGTTAAACCCCAATTTTCTCTATAAAGGTAGCTTCTGTTTTTTCAATAGCAAAATTTAGAGAAAGATCTTCTTCCATATGTGACAAACTCGTCGTCCCAGTTAGAGGAATAATTCCTATGTCAATTGAAAATCGGAAAATGACCTGCGCAGGTGTCTTTTTCACTCTTTGTGAAATTTCAGTTATGGCCGGTAACACAAACGGGTTTGCCGTAAGTAATGAAAATCCTTGATACAGAATTCCATTTTCTCTGCAAAAATTTCTTACTTCCCAGTCCCAACCCATTTTCGCAAAACATCGGTTTTGTACGAATGTCGGTTTTATCTCAGCCCTCCCATATAAAAGTTTCAACTGTTCAATATTCATATTACTGACACCTATGCTCTTGGTGAGACCTTCTCTTAAAATACATTCCATTTCTCGCCAAACCTTCCAGTCGTCCTCGTTAAGTCCAAAACGTTGACAGGGACCGTGGAGAAGATAAGAATCAACAAAACTTGTTTGCAAATTTTCAAGGGAACTTTCAAATGATTGTCGAACCTGCACATCATAATCTGCCTCTAAATCATAAGGAACCCTGTGATCTTGTCCTGAAGGATAGGTATATTTGGTTTGCAAAAAGAAGTCTTCTCTGTTTAACCCATTTTTTAAAGCTTGAGATATAGCATTCCCTACAGCTACTTCATTGTAGTGCCTTCTCTGGTTTGCAGTGTCTATATTTCGGTATCCAGCATCAACTGCTGTCAAAACGAGGGCTTCAGTCTTCTCTTCTTTCCATGCGGTCCCATAAATTAAATGAGGAATCTTTAACAAAATGAATCCTAATTTTCATAATATATAAATTAAAAAGCAAAGCTCGCAACTTATCAAACTAATCTGTTATTCCCTCTAAATCTAGTTTTTCTCCATTTAACTCAATAGTACTAGTTAAAGGAACGGACTGCACTATCAGTCCCTCTGCAAAACAGCCATTCTTTGCATTTCGAATCAGATGTGCGATTTTATCTTTTGGAGCATTTGATTCTACTTTTAAGTGCGTATCAACTCCTTCCCACTTATTAAAAACTGTCCCCTTTAATACAGATCCTCCTAACAATTTACGAAATCTAACCTTCACACTCGCTTTTTCTATTTCAATTTTCATCATATGCGCGTACCGCGCAACCTGGGTTAATAGTCAAAAACCCGTTCCCATAGCCATATAAGACATGGGAGAGGGATATTGGTCTGTTCCACCTATTCTATCTTGTTCATCACAAAAAACCTCAAAATGTCTAACAGTTCCCTTTTTAAGTTGCATCTGACCTTCAACTACTTCAGTAAAGACTTCGGAGTCTGTAGCTAACCCTTGCGAGGGGAGTTCAGGCTGATCAATAACTCGTTTGCCGATTTCACTTGACGTTTCAAATCCATCAATTGGCTTTTCCATTTTCATCTCCTTTAAAAAATTCATTTTAACCTAAGATATAACATAAGAATCTACTCAAAAAGAAATCTTAAGAAAATTCAAAACTGTGATATCCAGCACGGACTTCATCGTCACATTTTTCTTTATACATCGGGAATCCACCCACATAAGGCATAAATACTCTCGGTTTTCCAGGTATATTCACCCCCAAGTACCAGGAAGTGCATTTATAGCGAAGTGTTTCAGAAGCCAAAAAATTGCAATGATCAACCCAATTATCTTCAATTTCTTTTTTCGGTTCAATCTTATTAATTTTTCTTTCTCTTAGGAATACGAGACAATCACAAATCCAATCGACATGTTGTTCTATGCTCGTTAACATATTCGTTAATACCGAAGGACTTTGAGGTCCAGTAATCATGAAAAAATTAGGGAACCCCTCAGTCATTAGACCAAGATATGTTTTAGGACCTTCACACCATTTTTCTTGTATAGACTTTCCACCTCTTCCACGAATATCCATCTTTAGGATTGCCCCCGTCATAGCATCGTAACCGGTAGCTAGAATGAACAAATCAATCTCATACGATTGGTCAGAAACTATAATCCCCTTTTCATAAATTTTTTCAATCGGATTTTCTTTTATATCAATTAAAGAAACATTCTCTCTATTAAAGGTTGCATAGTAGTCCGTATCTACACATAACCTTTTACACCCGATCACTGTCTGCGGAGATAATTTTTCAGCTTTAATAGGATCTTCTACTATTCCCCTGATCTTAGAGCGTACAAACTCTGCAGCAGTTTGATTCGCACTCTCATCAAAAGCTAAATCAGTAAATGCTCCAAAAAAAGGCAACCCTCCATGTTCCCAACGTTTTTCATACTCATCATTCCTCTCCTTCAGGGAAACTTCTAATGCAGATTTATCATTATAAGTCTGATAGAAACCTGCATATAGCTCTTTTGCCTTTTGCCTTATTGCAGGATAATTTTTTTTCCCATCTTTCATTCTTTCTTGGGGAATGGGCCCATTATGAGCAGGTATTGCAAAATTCGCAGTTCTTTGAAAAACATAAACATGTTTAGCTTCCTTTGCTATTTCCGGAATGGCTTGGATTGCAGAAGAACCTGTCCCTATCACACCTATCCTCTTTTCTTTAATTTCGACATCGCTATGTGGCCATCGTCCCGTATGATACACAGGCCCTCTAAAACTTTTAAGACCTTTTATTTTCGGATAAAAAGGAGAAGAGAGACATCCTGTTGCCATAACTAAAAAATTCGATTTAATTTTAAGTTCTCTATTCGTTTCTATAAACCATTGCTCCAATTCTTCATTAAAATAAGCTTTTGTAACTTTAGTACCGAAGGAAATATTTTTTCGTAAGTCAAAACGTGAAGTTACATGATTAAGATACTCTAAGATTTCTGGTTGAGTGGCATATCTCTCTGACCAGTCCCATTCTTGTTGAAGTTCATCTGAAAAACTATAGGAATACTGAAAACTTTCAGTGTCACATCTTGCCCCAGGATATCTATTCCAATACCAAGTACCACCCACTTCTTTTGCAGCATCTATTACTCTGGTAGAGAAACCTTTATTTCGGAGATGATAGAGAAGAGACAAACCTGAAAAACCAGCTCCCACAATTACGACATTAAAATTAAGGAAATTATTTTTTTTGAGCAACCGATTATATTCCTGTACTTTACAAGTTTAAAAATTTAATCAGATAGATTTTACAATGGATCTCCAGACAAATCTTCTGAACGTTCAATCTTTACAACTACTGCTCTTCCTTTCTTATCTGGATCATGATCACGCTCTGGTTGTACCATCAAATTCCAAACTTCCTCTCTGATGGGACCTTCAGAAAAAACCGAAGCACGTCCATAGAAACGTGCTATTCCTCCCATAGGAAGAATGCCTTTTTCACGCATTTCCGGACTTCTAAAAAAAATCATTACTTTTGTGCCGTCAGTAACAGCATCAAAAGTGGAACCACTTCCCCTATCCCAATACACCAGAGATTCTTCTTTATAAACGCATACGCTTCCCTTTGGACTTATCTGAGACCAACCGTCAGGTTGAACAGTTCCGACTAGACACACATTTTTTGGATATGCATTATTGATTGGGCCTTTTAATCCTTCTGGTATCTTAACCATTCTATCTCCTAAAAAATTAAGGAAGAAATCCGTAATTTCTTAAATGCGCGTAATTTTCGAAGAATCTTTAACCCCGAGTGCAGGTGCAGGACCAGAGCCAGGAGTAGGCTCTGAAGTTCCGTGAATGGACTTAAAACCCTTTGCATGAAATCCAGTTTTTCCAATTCCTTCAATTTCAATCTCTAAAAAGTCTCCATCAGATATGGGTTTTCTCCCCTCATGAAATGTTCCCGTCGCAATCACGTCAGCCGTATGTAATTCAACGAAACGACTTGCCCATGCCACTAAATTTGGGATCTTGTGTGCCATGTTTTCTGTACTATAATTTTGCGCAATTTCCCCATTCACCCAAGATTTCACATTCAAGCTATGAGGGTTGGGAATTTCGTCTTTGGTAACAATCCAGGGACCACAAGGACCATGTGTAGCTTGACCTTTAGTCAAAAAACGGGTGTAGCGAGTAATTCCTCTAACAGAAATATCAAAAAATGGAACATATCCAAATACATGGTCCATCGCATCCTCAACACTCAAATCTTTGGCAGATTTTTTCATAACAAATGCCAATTCTGCCTCGGGTTGAAATTCAGTTACTTCTGGAACATCGATCAAGTTAATTATACCTCCAGGACCAAGCAATGTATTGTCTTTATAAAAAAATTCCAAAGGAAGCATATCAACCGTTCTTCCTAAATCTAAGTAATTTAAAAAAGCCCCAATGCATTTGCCTGGTCTTGGGATAGGAACGAGAATTTCTATATCATCAACAGAAACTCCTTTATCCTTATTCATAAGTTTCTCAATATCTTCGCGGAGATCGTCAAAATTTAAAATCACTTCTTCAATAACCCTTTGTGGACCTTTGATATCCCGATTCTGAATTAATTCACTAACATCCACTACTAAATTATCATTCTTAATAATACCGATCCTGTCTTTGTCGAAACGAAGTATTTTCATCTTTTCCCCATTATTTTAGAAATTAAACTCTATTTATAAATCTGACGAATTACTTCTAATTTACTTAAAATCTTGTTTTTTACAAAATAAGACCAATTTATTTCGTCCAAATTAAGTTTAAGATAAAAATTCCTCCGTCGAAGGTAGTTTTATAGAGAGGTTACAAGTAATATATCTAAGACTTATCTATTTAAAAAGACAAACTCGATTTCAAAAATATTGTATATATTCGACTGTATACTAATGGAAAAAAATCAAAAACTACTTTAGAAAAGTTTTACCAAGAGGGGAGAAAATGGAACAAAAGACAATGCATGCTGGACAAGCTGTGGTCCACGCTTTGGTACAAGAAAACGTAAAAAAAATATTTTGCCTGCCTGGTTCTCACGTTCTAAATTTCTACGATGGTCTTCGTGAAACTCCTTCGATTGAGGTAATCACTTGTAAAATGGAACCCAACGTTACACTCATGGCAGATGCCTATGGAAGGCTAACAGGAGAACCTGGAGTATGTTTACTTACAGCTGGTCCTGGAGTCTGTAATTCTATTGCAGGTCTTGCACAAGCTTATGGCGCAGCTTCTCCAGTAATACATATAACAGGTGCTGTCCCACTTAATGCAACAAGAGAAGCTTTTCACGGAGTAGACAACCCTGAATTCACGGTTGAAATGTGTGAAAATGTCACTAAGTGGAGTGTTCGTGTTGAAAAATTAGAAGATATTCCTGAAATCATGGCAAAAGCTTTTCAAGTTAGTAAAAGTGGAAGACCAGGACCAGTTCATATAGAGTTCCCAAGACTATCAGACTATTCCCCATATATTTTACAAGAGAAACCAATCTCATTCCCCACTTATAAACAAAAACCTTTAGAAGTAATTCAACCCTCAAATGAAGATATAGAACAAATCGCAAGTCGTCTACTAAACGCAAAGTTTCCAATAATTGCGGCAGGGAAAGGCGTGATAAGAAAGAAAGCGACCAAAGAATTGGAAGAGGTTTCGAAGATTCTCTCAGCCCCGGTAGTATATCCTCAGGATTCCATGGGAATTATTCCTGATGATCATCCTTTTGCTGCCGGACACTTTATTGATAATAGAACTGACCCCAGATTTAGATATGTAATTGAAGAAACAGATCTAATTTTTTCGATTGGGTTAAGAGCATCAACAGCAGAAACCGTTTTTTTAGAAAAGTATAACGATAAAGAAAATATTTTAGTTGGCTTCGATGATGATGAAGATGAAAATTACTCCAAAAAAGATGAAATCGTTGCCGATCCAAAACTTTTTTTATCCGCTTTACTCGAAAGGCTTAAGAAAGAAAACCGCAATACAAATAAAAACATTAAATCTGAAATTGCAAAAATACGAGATGATTTTAGAAAATCGGTCAAAAATCATCTTGATGGAGTTCGAGACAATGTTCCTTTGCACACAGGATTTATAGTTGAATCAATTGTTGATTCAATTGAAAAAGACGCGATTGTCGTAAGCGATGTTGGAAACAGTCAAATGTGGGGAAGATATTACTTCCCATTAAATCATACAGAATCTTATATGCAATCTGGGGTATGGAATGCCATGTCTTTTTGTTTGCCAACCGCATTTGTGGCAAAACTTGAACATCCTAATAGACAAGTCGTTGGAATTGTAGGAGATGGTGCATTCCTGATGACTATTGGAGATTTTGTTACTGCATGTGAATATGGTGCAAATGCCGTTTTTGTCATTTTCAATGATGGTGCTTTCTCACAAATGATCGGACAACAAAACAATCTATATGGAACTGCATACGGATGTGATTTTCAAAGTCCTGACTTTGCAGAAATTGCAAATGCTTGTGGTGGTATAGGATTTCACGTCGAAAAACCAGACCAGCTAAAACCATCACTAGAAAAAGCTTTGAATTCGAATGTGCCTGCTATCGTTGACGTTCTGACAACATTTCATCCCACCCCGCCATTCTAGGTTATGTAACAAATAATGTCCTAGAATTAAGAAAATTGGAGAAACTTATCTTGAAGTTGCTTTCTTAATGGGACTCGGGGAACTTATGGCTGCAGGTTCTGCAATTATTGCAGCATTTGCACATATAAGTATAAGGCAAGGAATGAGAACAGCCTCTCCACTCTTGGCCGCATTGATTGTGAACACTGTTGTTTCCTCTGGCGGGCTTTTTATTTGTTTCTTTCAAGGAACATTTCGAGAATTATCATTGAAAACGATTTTTTGGTTTGTCGCTATGGGCATGACGGGACCTGGGTTCGGGCGTATCACGCGACTGATTGGAATTAATAAAGTAGGGTTAAATGCCTCTGTGACAATCTCTGCAATAACTCCATTATGGGTTACATTTATCGCGGTTTTCATATTGGGAGAAAACCCAACATTTTGGGACATTTTGGGAACATTATCGATAGTGTGTGGAGTAATAATCCTTAGCGTAAAAATCGATAATCCAAAAAGAATTTCAAATTGGTTTCAAAAAGGAGTGATCTTCCCAATACTCGCTTCTATCGCATACGCACTTGCTCCTGTCTTTGCAAAACTTGCCTTAAATGAACAAAAAATCCCGATGGCTGCGTTAGGAATTGGATTTCTAGTAGGAAATATTTTTCTTCTTTTTAGCAGTCCCATTTTGAAGCAAAAAATTTATGTAAAAAGTAGAGGAGATGTTAATTGGCTTTTTTTAAGTGGGTTTTTTAATTTTTGCAGCTCATGTCTTCTAATAAATGCAATAATGATTTCGCCTGTGTCTACTGCTATTCCTTTAAGTAGAACTGCTCCCATCTGGCTCCTTATCTTTAGTTATATTTTTTTAAGGAAACTCGAAAAAATTACAAAACAAATCATAATGGCAACTATTCTAATAGTTTTAGGAAGCGTTTTCATTACAGCATTGTAAATGTTAATCAAACATTTCAATGAAAATTATAACCGGATATACTTCATCGTTAGAACTTTAAATGATATTTTATAAATATCATTGTCCCAATTAAATGAATAAGGAAAAAGGAAATGTCCGTATACAAGTTTAAAGATCTAAAAAGTACTCATCAGAACCCTAAACTTTCTTCCGGATACGGAGAATCAATTAAAGGTGACAAAATGTACTTTTGTCACCGAATCTGGCCAACAGGGACAGAAGCAAAACCACACTTTCACCCCTGTGAACAATTTATTTACATCTTAAGAGGTAGACAAAATTTAATTTTAAGAGATAAAGAATTCGAAGTCGGTCCTGGAGAAGTCATTCATATTCCTTGTAATACAGTTCATTCAACAAAAATAATAGAAGAAGTAGAGGCCGTATACGTAAAAGATACTTCCTGGAGTCTAAAAGGTGTAGCTGCAGGAGATGAAACCCCTAATTCTCCCCCGGTTGATGACCCCTTTTAATAAATTTTTAGGAAAGGAAAAATGGTTAAAACAGTTGGGATAATATTAAACGGTGCAACTGGTCGGATCTGCTCCACTCAACATTTGGAAAACTCCCTAATCCCAATCAGGGACAATAAGGATTTTGATGTGAACGGAGATGTTGTCTCTCCTAAACTTCTATTACTTGGCAGGAATGAAAAAAAGCTTTCTAAAATTGCCAAAAGATTTAAAATTGAAAATTGGACAACCGACCTAAACGCTGCACTTGCAGATGAGGACTACTCTATTTTCTTCGATGCAGCGTCTACACATCTTCGTCTAGAATGTATAAAAAAAGCAATGGAAGCGGAAAAACATATATACACTGAAAAACCGCTAGCCCCATCTGTAGAAGAAGGAGAATCTCTTTTAAAAATTGCATCATCAAAAAACCTTAAACATGGGGTAGTTGAAGATAAGATCTTCGTTCCTGGTCTCAGAAAGATGAATCATCTCATCAAAAAAAATTTTCTCGGTAGGATTGTAAGCTTCAACCTTACATTCGGATGGTGGGTCTTTGACGGCACTTCACAACAATCACAAAGATCTAGCTGGAATTATAAGAAGTCAGGAGGAGGAGGTTTGCTTTTCGATATGTACCCCCATTGGAGATATGTTATAGAAGGACTTTTGGGACCGATCAAGAGGGTAGTATCTGCTAATTGGACCGCACAACCTAATAGAATAGATGAAGAAGATAACACTTTTGGCGTAGATGTAGAAGATTCTAGTGCTACCATTCTAGAATTGGTGTCAGGGGCATTTGGAACTATCCAAAGTAGCTGGGCTACAAGAGTGAGAGTTGAAGATCTTTTCACCCTTCAGATAGATGGGACCAACGGATCGGTTTTTTCCACTCTTCGAAATTGCTGGGCTCAAAGTGCTTCTTCTACTCCAAAAATCACCGGATTTAATCTTGGAGGTGATGAGAAAACCATGAAATTTAAGGCCAACTATTTACAAGATTGGGAACAAGTTCCTGAAATTGCTCCCTACAAAAATCCCTATCGTTTTGGTTGGGAGGGATTTCTTCAACATGTACTGTCGGACACTCCATTTCTTTCTGATTTTTCAGCTGGGATTAGAGACATACAACTTTCCGAGGCATGTCTTAGAAGTGGCACCACAGATTCTTGGGTTGCGATGAAATAGTAATATGATAAAAAGAGAATTTTGAGGTGATTCAGTTCACATAACTAGAATATAATTCTTTTGCAAATTAATAATGGCACAATAAATCATCTCTAAAAGAAAGTAGTTATTTTGGAAAAAAATCAATCTCCTTTAAAAAGCTCTATTACAGATTTAGGGAACGGAAAATCATTCGCCCTTCACAACGTTTTAGAATTAGATGGTAGAGTGAGTGCCTACCCAAAAAGTACAAGGGGATTCTCCTCTATAAATTGTTATCTTCTTTGCGAAGATAATGCGGCAATCCTTCTCGATACCGGTTTTAATGGCCAGTTAGATTCATTATCAGAACAGATCTCTTCGATTATTAAAAAAGATACGCCTTTGTCCATTTATCCTCTTCGCCAAAATGAATTTATGTCAGTAGGCAACATAGTTGCACTTGCTAATCGGTTCAATGTGATTGAAGTCTTTTCGAATCGACCTAATATGGACTTCTGGTCTGATTTTGAACTCGAAGACTTTGTCCCTAAGAAAGAAAAAGATAAAAAATTTACAACTTCAAAACTTGGGGATGAACTAAAACACTACATTGGAGATAACCCAAAAAGACTTATTCACGGCATGAATGCACCAATCAGACTCATTTCTACAATGTGGTTATATGATCAGACAACACAAACTTTATTTTCCTCAGATATGTTCAGCCATGTGTCAAAAAACAGTCCTGAAGGTCCTTGGATTTCTACACAAGATGAACTTTCTACTACATCTTTTGTTCGATCTTTTTTATTAAACACTCGCTATTGGTGGTTAGAAGGAGTAGATACAGCACCTCTTAGAGAAGGAATCTCTGCGGTTTTCAATAAATTTGATATACAGACTATTGCGCCAGGATATGGAACAATTTTAACTGGGAGAGAACAAGTAGAACGTCAGTTTAATATTCTTGACGAAGTTTTACGCGACTTAGATATTTCGGTTGTAAAAGCAAGCTATGTTCCCAGAAAATTAGAAAGGTAAATATGACCATACAAGATAACCCTCTACCTAGAGAAATTGCTGATGGAATTTTCTGGCTTGGTATTTGCCATGAACAGTTTCACAACGGAAAAACTTATCATACTTACAACGCGGCTTTCCTTATTATCGGTTCTGAAGGTTCTATGCTCGTTGAGACGGGTCATCAAGGAGATTATCCTACTATTCGAAAACAAGTGAAAACTATTCTTGAAGATCGGAATTCCATTCTCAAATACCTATTCCTTACACATCAAGAAGTTCCTCATTCTGGAGGAACAGGCCGCATTCTTGATGACTTCCCAGAAGTGACTGTCCAGTGCGATATATGCGACTACCATATTTGCTTTCCAGAACACGCTCATAGGATGAGGGATCTAGAAGTTGGAGAATTTATTGACTTAGGAAATAGAAAGATTTTCGCTGCTGAACCAGTTATTAGAGATTTAAGAACCTCTCTTTGGGGTTTTGATACTCTCACTAGAACTCTTTTCCCTGGCGATGGTTTTGCATATAGCCACTACCATTGGGATAGGCACTGTGGCAAAACGGCAGAGGAAGCAAACTCACTTGATCTAGGAGAGGTTTCAGCAGTTTTTGCAGAGCGCGCACTATTTTGGACTAAATTAGCGGACATGAACATATACGTTGATAGGTTAGAAGAACTGCTCGAAGAACTGAATGTCTCTGTTGTAGCACCTTCTCATGGACTTCCTATTCTTGATCTAGCCTTAACAATGCCAAAAATACGAAGTGGTCTCGTTTCGTACTAGTTTAAGAATCTTTTCCAATTAAAATAACTTTTGTAAAAACGTCAGAGAAGATTTTTCGTTCTCTTTCATTTCCTACAGTCACCCTGATACAGCGTTCCAAAACTGGCGCGCTTGACATCCTCACGAAAATTCGTTCCATCTCAAGAGCCTTTAAGACCTTCTTTGCTTTATCTCTTGTTTTTAAATCGAAAGAAACAAAATTTGCACCAGAGACAATATAATTTAAATTGAGTTGCTCCGCTAATTCATAATATTCTTTTTTACCTTTATTGACTTGATTCACGACGTCTTCTATATGTTGTTCATCCTTCAAAGAGGCCAGAGCTCCAATTTGAGCAATCCGACTCACCCCAAAATGTAATCGAATTTTATTTAAACCGTCTATAATCTTCTTGTTCGCAATCGCGTAACCGATTCTTAGTCCGGCCATCCCATGAGCTTTTGAAAAAGTACGCATTCGTATTACTCTTTCATTCTTCGTGTCAATCGGAGGGATAGAACCTTTCGGAGAAAATTCATAATATGCTTCATCTAGTACCAATAATTTTCCAAAAGGAATTAAATCCATAAATTCTTGAAGATCTTTTACATCATGCCATGTCCCCATTGGATTATCTGGATTCGAAAAGAAAATCAAGGGGGCCTTTTTTTCGAGTGCAGTTGCCAATAGTTGTTTTGGATTCTCCCTGTCTTCTAGATATGGAACTAAAGATAGTTCTCCGGCAAAGCCCCAAACATGGTAATTAAAAGTAGGATATGCACCTAAGGAAGTAACTACAGGAGTTCCAGGAGAAATAACCATTCGCACAACTAATCCCAATAAATCGTCGATACCGCCCGCTACACATATTTCTTCGGGGGATATCCCATTAATCTCCGCTAGAGAACAACGAAGTTCATAATTTTCAGGGTCTCCATACCATGAGGCCTCTTGAATCCCCTTTTGGATTGCTTCAAATGCTTTGGAGGAAATTCCAAAATTGCTCTCATTGGCACCCAATCGAAGATAGAAAGTCGACCCCATTTCCCTCTCTAAGGATTCAGGTCCAATGAATGGTGCCTTGGAAGGCAAATCTGCTACTATTTTCGAGAAAGGAATTCCATTTTTCACAATTAAGAAAACCTCTATGAACAATGCTTTTTGGAGTTAACGAAGTGGACATTAAAAAAATTTATAGTGAAATTTTCGGATTGCATAAGACATTGGCTCACTCTACAAAAACAACAGATTCACTATCTACTCCTATACTGACCTCGCTGCCTACCTCGAAAGAATTTACGGGGTCAACTATTACTCTGAACATTTCATCTAACCCGTCTACTTCAACAAGATAATCAACGGTGCTTCCGAAATAGAAACTTCTATTAATACGCCCAACAAGCATATTCGCAGAATTTTTCTCGGTTTTCCCTGACGAAATTTCGACTCGATGGGGTCTAATCGAAACATAACCATCATTTCCTGCTACCGCGCTATGGTTCTCTTTCATATTAAATTTTATCGAACCACATTCAAAAACCGAATTAGAGAGAACTTTCCCTTTCAAACTATTAGTAACACCAACAAATTCAGCAACAAAACGCGTTTTCGGTTCATCATAAATCTCTTTAGGCTTACCGACTTGTTCTATTTTCCCCTCATTCATGACACAAATTCTATCACTAGTCACCATAGCTTCTGACTGATCATGAGTAACATATACGCTAGTGATATGGAATTCATCGTGTAGTCTACGTATCTCAAATCTCATCTCTTCACGTAAATTTGCATCTAGATTCGAAAGAGGCTCATCTAGGAGCAAGATCGAAGGTTCCACTACAATCGCACGTGCTAGCGCAACTCTTTGCTGTTGTCCTCCAGACAACTCGCCAGGATACCTGTCAGCCAGATCTTCCATCTTAACCACTGATAACATTTTCTTAGTCCTCTTATCGGACTCCTCTTTTGTGAGATTCCTAAATTTCAAGCCATACGACACATTCTGAAAAACAGTTTTATGTGGCCAAATAGCGTAACTCTGAAAAATCATGCTCATATTTCTCTTTTCAGGGGGTAAAATCTTCTCTCCTTCCGAAACAACCTGATCATCAACTATCACTGATCCAGAATTCGGTTCCAAAAAACCTGCAATAAGCCGGAGAGTCGTCGTCTTTCCGCAACCAGAAGGTCCGAGCAAAGATATCAATTCTCCATGATCTATATGTAAATCGATTTCGTCGACAGCCCTAACATCACTTCCAAAAATTTTTAATAATTTACTTAAATCTAAAGTAGCCAAGAGGAAACTCCTTTAATTTTTTTCGCGAGACATCATAAAATCTCGACCCACAAACCTAAATCCTGAAAAAACTGCTACAAGGGTTAATGTTAACAAAACAACAGCTATTGCGGAAATTGCACCTAAAAGTGATTCTTCATAGAAATCCATGATGACAACGGAAATCACTTTCGTATTTGTAGTCCAAAGCATTATAGATGCACTTAATTCCCTTAAACATGGCATAAAAACCAGAATCCATGATGCAATCAAACTAACTTTAAACAAGGGAATTGTAATATCCCAAAAAACCCGGAAGCGACTTGCCCCAAGAATTCGACCACTCTCCTCTAACTCAAAATGGATATTCATAAGACCAGCGTTACTCGTTTGAAAAGCCAAAGGCATATATTTCGTTACATACGCTAACATCAAAATCCATATGGTCCCATACAAAAGAAAGGGTGCTTTCGTGTATGCAGAGAACAAACCTAATGCCAAAACAATCCCTGGAATTCCAATGGGAGCAGTAGCAAGGAAACTAATATATTTATGCCCCTTTACAAGTTGTCTTTGTGTAATATAGGAAGATACAGAAGCTATAAGAGTAGCAATTGTGGCAGATATAAGTGCCAAAATAACTGTATTTTTAAAGGAAATAATAAACGCGTCATTTTCAAAGATAAAATGGTAATTTCTCAATGAAAAATTAGAGATTACTAGACCATCACCAACTGTAGCTAAAAAGGAGGTCGAAACAAGCATGAAACCAGGCAAAACTACAGAGCAGATAATTGGGAATAAACACAAAATGAAAACAGGAATTCTCCAAACCCCAAGTATTTGAGGTCTTCTTTGACCGCCCTTTCCTCCAATAGTTGCGTAGCCTCTTCTTCCTAAAACGTGACGCCTTATATAAACCAAAAAAAATGCAGTAGCAAGCATTGGTAAAGAATAAGCAGAGGCAATACCCAGCATATCATCCTCTGCGACCATAAAGGAACGGAGTTGAGTCGTCATAAGTTCTAACCCCGCTGGAATTGCCAGAACATTTGGGATTCCAAATAGAATCATTGCCTCCAAAAGAGCTAAAATAAGACCCGCACATAATGCCGGAAGAACAAGTGGAAGAGTAATATTCAACATGGTGCTTAAAGTACCACCGCCTGCTATGTTCGCAGCGTCTTCGACATCCGAAGAAATATTATTCAACCCCGCTAAAACAACAATGAAAACGAGTGGAAACGTGAATATGGTCATAGAAAACACTAATCCCGAAACTGTAAAAATATCAAACAAAAAAGAATCAGGTCCCAATCGAAAAATCCCTCGATAGATAATATTCAACCAACCCATTCTGGGACCTGCCAAAAAAATCCAAGCAATTGCACCTAGAAATGGAGGAATAACAAAAGAAATGAGTACGGAGTTGCGTATCAAACCAGGATAAGGAATATCTGTTCTACTAACACACCATGCTAAAATTGCTCCAACAGCAAGACTTAAAAATCCAACAAGGACTGAAACGACGAGTGTCCAATAGATGGGCCTCAGGTGTTCAGATTTCGTAAATGCAATAACAAAATTTTGCAGAGTCCAACCGCCGCCTTCTTCCGGTGAAATAAGAAAACTTTCCTGGACAAGATAATACACTGGATTGACAATTAAAAGGAGAAGAGCGACAGCGATAGTTATCCAAACAAGGAAAGATGGATCGAATTTTTTTGAAAGCGGCTCCGGTGACAAACTAATCTACCTTTTTT
The DNA here is from genome assembly GCA_036231405.1 of Nitrospinota bacterium. Classification (GTDB taxonomy): domain Bacteria; phylum UBA8248; class UBA8248; order UBA8248; family UBA8248; genus UBA3496. Next base: position 75,997 of record JAZAHK010000046.1, on the reverse strand, counting down.
ACTTCATAAATTTCATGGAAAACAAACGAACCTACGGAAACAATAGGTATTGTCTCCGTAGATCGTTTAAATAAAAACAGTCAAAGTTGAGTTATTTTTTCTTCTTTTTCTTCTTTTTCTTCTTTCCTTCAAGTTTGACACCACTCCAAATTTTCTTGAATTTCTTACGTGCAGGTTTTGACTTTTTGCTAATTTCACTTGCTGGCACTTCAACCAATTTAAACTTACTAAGAGGTGTCTGCTCTTTAGGATAAGTAATCCCCGGATGACCTACGTACAAACCTCTGTTGGCAAGTATTTGTTGTGCTTCTTTGGAAAAAAGATAGTCGGCATAGACTTCAGCCGCATTTGGATGAGGTGCTTTAGCTAAAACAGAATTTGGAGAACGAACAAATGGAACGCCTTCCTTTGGAACTGCCATAGCAAGAGGTTCCCCTGCTTTAATCTTATTGTAAGCACCATAGGCTACAGCACCGTGAGTCATAAGTACCTCTCCACGAGCTACTAAGCCAAGAGTACCTGCAGCAGAGCCCCAACGTCTTGGATTATTGGCCTTAAGCTTTTGAAAATAATCTCCACCAAACATATTCTCGAGCGCAATCATTGTAATTGTCGAGAAACCACCGTAGTTCGGATCAGAAATAACCAGCTTATTTTTCCACTTTGAGTCCAGATATCCTAACCAACTATCAGGAACTTGAGAGGCTTTTAATAATTTTGTGTTATATACAGGAACCATTACGCTAGAACGTAAGATATACCATTTTCCGTCATCAGTTTTAAAGTTCGATAGAAACTTATCTCCACCTTTAACTTTATATGGTCGGAGAAATTTACGCTTATTGTGCAAGATTACAAATTGGCCGATATTAGATGTATGAAAAACATCCGCGCGAAAGATACCACCCCTAGCCTCTTTTATATACCTTCTGTACAACTTACTTGAACCGGAACGATGCAAGACACATTTGATTCCTAATTTCTTCTTGTTAAAGGTGTTACATATTTCCTGTGATATTTTCAACGTGATAGAAGAGTACCAAACTACTTTTCCTTCTTTTTTAGCAGCTCTCATATCAGCCGAATATGCTACAGAACTAAGTGCTACAACAAAAAAGCATAATGCTAAAACAGTTCCTAACAACTTCTTCAAATACATGGATAAACCTCCCTTTTGTTTAACAAAAAAACAAATTCACCGCGAAAAAAACATTCTTTTAATTAATGAAATATAACAATAACTTAGCATAAAACATTCAAAAAATAAGTTTTTTTTTTACAATTCAAGTTTTTTCTTATAGACCTTCATGAATTCTTCAAGTTCAGGCTCAATTCTCTCCGTTTTCCCTAAAAATTCAGAAGCTACTTCAGTAGCATTTTTCCCTGTACCAGTCCCAATACAAACTATAGTTTCATCTTTCTTAAGTTTATTCTTTCTATTTGCTTCTTGCTTCAAACTTGCTAAAGAAGCAGCAGAGGCTGGCTGCAGAAAAATTCCCTCTTTTCTCGCAGCAAGAAATTCCATCTCTAAATTCATCTTATCAGATACCTTTACCCCTTCTCCTCCTGTTTCCTTAACTATTTCAACTACCCTGTCCCCGCATGCAGGGTTAGGACTAGTTAAACCAGCAGATTTCGTATTAACCTCTCCCCAAGGCTGAACTTTCTCCCCAGAAACAATCGATTCCACTATAGGGGCACAACCATCAGCCTGTACCACATCGATTGCAGGTTTCCGGTCGATCCATCCTAGTTCGCAAAGTTCTCTAAATCCCTGATCAAGAGCAATACAAGTTGTTCCTCCTGCAGTTGGACAAATAACACGATCAGGGACTTTCCAATCAAATTTCTCCGCTATTTCGAAAGCAATCGTTTTTTTTCCCTCAACCCTATATAAATTTCTTGGCAAAGTGGCATGTAAACATTGCAATTCCTTAGAGACCTCTTCTGCAAGCCTACCGCATACTCCCTGGTCTGCATTGACTACTAAGGTAAATGCCCCATATGCTTCAACTTGAACACAATGTGTTTGTGAACTATCATCCCTTACAAAACCGATAAAATCTAACCCTCCTCTTGCACAATAGGCACTAAAACAAGCGGCCGCGTTTCCTGAAGAAGGTAGTACTATTTGCTCTATTCCAACTTCCTTACATTTACTGATAGTGACTGAACCACCACGATCCTTGAATGATCCGGTCGGATTTCTAGATTCATCCAAAATAAACAAGCGATCTAACCCAAGGTCCTTTCCTAATTTTTCAGCATGTATTAAAGGAGTATCTCCTTCATGTAGAGAAACTACATTTTTCGAATCCCTAACAGGTAGCAATTCGTGCCAACGCCAGATCCCCGTAGGCCTGGTTCTTAGTTCATCTCGATCTATTGTTTTGTTTATCCAATCTAAATCATACAAACCTCTAAGAGTTCCACCGGTTTCAGGACAAGTAAACGGATACTTTAAATCATCTACAACTTTGTTTGTTTCAATACTAAGTAATCCTTTTAATCCACTAAACATTACACTCTCCAATCAATGATCACTTATAATTTTAAGCAACAGTAATTTTGATGATTGTGACTATACTCCAGAGTGTATTAGTAACACTATAGATATACTAAAAAATTTTATATAAATTACTTGTCTAAAAGAAGTTTCAAACCTCTACTAGGAGTTTATGAAAATGGGAATCATAGCACGAGAAAAATTTCAGTCGCTAATTTCAAAATCAGGTATTACTGTTATTCCAGGAGCTTTCAACGCTTTAACAGCAAAATTAATTGAAAGGAAAGGATTTGAGTCAGTTTACCTGAGCGGGGCAGGAGTTATCAATTCTCTTGCCGCACTACCTGATAACAGTTTAGTCACTGAGACAGAAATGCTGACAATGGCTAGATATATTACAAGCATACTCTCCATTCCTCTCATTGTAGATGTTGATACCGGATTTGGTAACTCAGTTAATGTTGTCAGGACGGTTCGCGACTTTGAAAATGCAGGTGTAGCCTGTATTCAAATAGAAGATCAAACGTTTCCAAAAAGGTGTGGACACCTAGATGGAAAAGAAGTCTTAGATAGGTCTGAATTTATTCAAAAAATAAGGGCTGCTATAGAAAACAGAAATGACCCTCAACTTTCCATAATGGCAAGAATTGACTCTAGGAGCACACTAGGATTAGATGAAGCAATTATAAGGGGGAATGAATCGTTCAACGCAGGTGCAGACATAGTTTTCATAGAAGCTTTACATACACGAGAAGAATTTTCAGTTTTCGCGTCTAATTGCGAAGGACCATTACTAGCAAATATGACGGAATTCGGCAAAACACCTCATATTACTAAAAATGAGTTTTTAGAAATGGGTTACCGATTTGTCATTTTCCCCGTTAGTATTATGAGGGCAATGATGAAGGCAGGGGCATCTCTACTTGATGACCTCGCGTCAGAGGGAACGTTAGCAGGATCAGTTGAAAAAATGATGACCAGAAAGGAACTCTACCAATTAATTGATTATGATGATTATCATGAAATAGAAAAAAAATATTTAAACAAAAAATAATAAATTTAAAGATCAAGATTGTTTCTAATTTTCAAGACCAGACATTAACTCTTCTGGATCGATAGGTAACTCTATTTCAGTTTGACGTTTTGCTTATACCAATAAGCAAGAAAGTAAAAACCGCTAGTAATTATATATGGACTACCTTATAGCATATGGAATGTGTGGAATCAACAGGTTCTATTTGTCACCATTTCAGATTTATTTATTTTTTAAGAGCTTCAATTTTTAAAGAAATAACAGGGTGAAAAGACTTTTGATCAGAAATTTGAATATCTTCGAATCCTGCGATTGTGAGAATATCCAACCAGTCAGTTTCACTTACCACTCCACCCAAAGATGCATTCCAAGCACCCGGATCGTACTCTATTTCAACTGGCAAGGAGTTCCTTCGGGCTAATTCTCTTAGAACTAATTTTCCTCCCGGTTTCAATATTCTATAAGCTTCTCTAAACGCATTTTCTTTTTTAACGGTTAAATTAAATGAGGCGTTCGCAAATAACAGATCTGCAAATTCGTCTTTAAGAGGTATTTTTTCCATATCCCCAGAAACAGCTAAAACATTTTTTTTTCCATATCGTTTAGCATTATCTTTAACTTTCTTTACCATGGGAATTGTAAAATCAAGTGCAATTATTTTCCCGTTGTTCTTTAAAAAATCGGACAAAATCATGGTATCAAGACCTACCCCACATCCTAAATCAACTACCGTTTGAGTATCCGAAAAATCAATAGATTTAAAAGGAAAACCACATCCACAATATGAGTCCGTAATCTCCTTAGGGAATTTATCCAATAATTTCTGAGGATACCCATCGCGAACGGATCTCTCTGTTCCCCCAGGAGGAAACCCGTTTGATGATATTAAGGAGCCATACCTTTTTCGGATAAATTCTTTTACCTGAAGTTCCCATTTTCCAGGTCTTTTTCCAGAAAGAAATACAGGCATCGGACTAATGAGGCATATGTGCCGGATTCCAAAATTCTCCGGTCCTAATTGTCTTGGCTTGATTCGCCCCATCAGGAACCCAACTGTCTTCATTTAATTTCGCTTGAGTCTCAAAGTCATATTCTACTCTGTTTATTTCAACCTCCCAATTTCCATTTCCAGTGTATTCAAGAATAACATAGGCAAGTCGATTGTCCCCATCCCAATTCACTGCAGCAGAAGCAGCACAGACAAGAGTCTGTTTCCCTACCTCTCTGACATAAGGACCATGACACTGACCAAAAGCTAATAGTTCAGACGAGGCACCAGCAAGACGCTCTAGAATCTCATCATCTGATAATCTTAGAGGCAAGGCTCCCTCATCGTTACCAGGAGAACCATGAAAAACATGCATTTCATGGCCTGGTTCAGGAGAGATTTTCAATTCCTGTGGCAATCCTCTAAGCCAATCAATTTGATCTTCGGAAAGGCGTTCCCTAGTCATTCTAGAACCATCATTCCTTAGAGGAAAAGGATTGTCTTGTTCGTCGACTTTATCGATCACCCAACGATCAAAATTACCTAGGATAGGCAAACAATTTTTCCTGGAACGAAGACGTTCAACAACTTCGGAAGGTTCAGGGCCCCCCATTACGTGGTCACCAATTACAATCTCCCAATGCACGTTGAGTTTATCTATTTCACCTAGCACAACATCCAAAGGTGCTAGTTGAGCATGTATATCTGAATATAACGCTATTCTCATAGTTGACCTCCATAAGATTTTCAAAACCCAAAATTAATATTTAAGTTTATCTAATAAACAAATCTGACAAACTTAACATAATTTTTAATAATAAAAATCTTATAATCTCTAAGATTATACCGATTTTTTATCCATTGAACTAAATTTCAATAATCAGGTTGACAACCTGTTAACGTTAATTTAATTTCACCTTGGCCATGTTTTGTATTTCATTTCGTTGGCTGCTGCCTGTATTTGGGAGAAACTGATTGCTTTCGATTGAATACTGTCAAAATTATTCAAGCTTTATTATTCACTTTCAGAAGAAAAAAAGCGAACAAGTTGGAGGTTTTGAAATTTGATGGAAACTATTCGTGTCGCAATAGCAGGAATCGGCAATTGTGCTAGTTCACTCATTCAGGGCATTGAGTTGTATAAAAACAATCCTCAAGAAGAAATTGGTCTGATGAACAGGAACATTAACGAGTATGGTCCGGAAAATATTGAGATAGTTTCCGCATACGATATTGATGTAAGAAAAGTTGGCAGACCCTTACACGAAGCGGTTTTTGCACAACCTAACTGTACAAAATCGATCTGGGAAGATCTCCCAGACTACGGAGTTGATGTAAAAATGGGTCCCATATTAGATGGAGTTGCTACTCATATGTCTGATTATCATCCCGATCGAACTTTTGTTCCTGCGGAGTTGGAATCTGTCGACGTAGCAAAGGACCTGAAAAAAAGCGGAGCAGAAATTTTGTTAAATTTTATGCCTGTAGGTTCGGAAAAAGCAGCTAGATTTTATGCTGAGGCAGCACTTGAATCTAGAGTGTCGTTTATCAACTGTATGCCCGTTTTTATTGTGTCAGATCCTGAATTTGCAAAGCGATTCAGCAGAGCAGGAATCCCTATTATTGGAGACGATGTCAAAGCTCAACTAGGGGCAACAATTCTTCATAGAACAATTGCTAGGCTTTGTTCAGATCGAGGCATTAAAGTAAAAAGGACTTATCAATTAAATACTGGTGGGAATACTGACTTCCTCAATATGTTGGAACGTTCTCGCCTAAAATCTAAAAAAATTTCAAAAACATCCGCTGTTCAAGGCGAATTAAGTATCCCGCTTGAAGATGAGAATATTCATATCGGTCCCAGTGACTACGTCCCTTGGCAAAAAGACAACAAGATTTGTTTCATAAGAATTGAAGGAGAAGGATTTGGCGGAATTCCTTTAGAATTAGAAGCAAGGCTTTCCGTTGAAGACTCTCCAAATTCTGGTGGAGTAGTTATTGATGCTATTAGGCTAGCCAAAATTGCACGAGACAGAAAAGAATCTGGACCACTTTTTGCGGTGAGCGCCTTTTTTATGAAACACCCACCTGTTCAGATGACCGACACAAAATCTTTGCAAATGATTCAGGAATTCATTTCTGGGAATAGAAAAGCTTCAGAACCCGTGAGTACTGAATGGAATGGGAACAACTAGGAAATAGCGAACAAAAACAAAGAACTTTTTGACAACAAAATTTCTTGACATAAGATAAATATGTTGTATCATTGCTTTCAGGTGTTTAGTCTTTTAAAACCTCATACAAATCGCCCGATGTTTCAAATTTAACCGCCCAATAGTTGAGAGAAAACTACGATATGACTGCGGGGCGGGGGAATCCTTCCTTGTTTTTTTCAAGTAAGAATTTCATTGCCGAGTTTCATCATGGGATCCTCCCCTATGTGTATGTGTGAACTTCAAGAATTTCCTCTGTTCCGCAGTTAAAATTTGCAAGATAGTAATAAACCTTAGATAATTTTTTTCCAAACGAGACCAATCTTAAAATTTTTCAATTCAGAACCGATGTTGCATGCCCTTTCGTTCGATAGGATGTATTTTAGGCGCAAGTTTCGACTAGCTTTCAAGGTGTGTACCTCAAATGCGTCCCGCTGATGTATACATATCGTTGCATAATGTGCGTCAAGGAAACTAAAGGGATCTCTTCTGAACAGAAAAGGTAGAGTTGAGGCGTACGCATTCATTAATCCATAATTTCAACTCTCACCATGGTTATTTTTTTTAGTCAATTTTATTGATTTTATGAACAATTCGATACTAAAATTTTTGATGTTCATTTTTAAAAAATATTTCCAATCTAGTAATTAAATGCAAACTTCTATATAGTTTCAAATTCAATACCTAGTTAAAGAACAATTTTTTTCCATTAAGATAGAAGTAAAAATTAGAAAAACTTAAAGGGAATTAGATGTCGTTCAATTTCTCATCTGAAAAAAAAACTTATGATACTTTTTTTGTTGCAGAAATCATCATATGCGCTTTCATTATAACTTCTGCATTTTGCCTTGTAATATTTATGCCGAATTTGATAGCTAAAGGGGGAATGATTCAGGCACAGGATTTTATTCGTCTCTCTCCAATTTTTTTCCCAAGATTGTCATTTGCAGTTTTATCCATTTTAGGAATCTTATATCTATTCCAAATTCTGAAGTTCGAAAGTGAACAAAAAACCGAAAAAACTTTTTCTAAGGAAATAGCTCAGAACGTCTCTATCATTTTTATCCTTGTCGTTATCTATACTTTCCTCCTTCCTTATCTTGGATATGGACTTGCGAGTGTAATTATGATTTTTTCTGTAAGTTACCGTTTAGGAAACCGAATCTGGTGGCAACTTCTTTCATTCTCCTTTTTTATCCCACTAATGATACGTATTATTTTTGAACGTATTTTATTTATATATCTCCCACGCTCTCACTTTGAAATTATAGGTGCTTGGGAAGACAGAATAGTCAAATTTGTTGTTAATCTACTTTTTCTAGGTTGAGAAATAGGAAATGTTAGAAACTTTTTTACAAGGAATGCACCTTCTTCTACGTTGGGATATCTACCTTTTCATAGCCGCCGGATTATGCGTCGGCATGTTTGTCGGAGCTATGCCTGGACTCACCACTATCCTGGCACTTTCTGTTCTTCTGCCAGTGTCTTTTAAGCTAGAGCCTTTACTTGGCATTCCTTTCCTTGTAGGTGTCTTTAAGGGCGGCATTTACGGAGGCAGTATTCCAGCTATCCTCGTTGGCATTCCAGGAACCGCTGCATCTATTGCAACGACCTTTGACGGGCCTGCACTGACACGTAAAGGACAGGGAAGAAAAGCATTAGAGATGGCATTATTTTCCTCTGTCAGCGGTGACTTAATGTCTGATATTTTTACTATCCTTTTAATCGGACCTATTGCAATTATTACTTTGATGATAGGACCCCCAGAGATTTTTGCAATCATATTCTTTTCCTTGGTCCTCATTGCAAGTATTTCTGGAGATTCTGGACTAAAAGGTGCAATTGCGGCCCTAATAGGACTTGGACTTGGCTTCATAGGAACAGATGCAGCAACAGGATCTACAAGAATGACATTTGGATTAATGTCCTTAAGTGCAGGAATTCCACTAATTCCTCTAGTCATAGGTATATTTGCCCTTCCAGAAATACTACTCGCTGTAGAATCAAGAGCTCCCCGATTCGTTTCCCAATTTATTGGTTATAGTAAAACTGGCGAAAGACTTAGATGGAAAGAGTTTAAGTTTTCTATAAAGACTATTTTTCGTTCCACAGGGATTGGAACGGGTATAGGAATGGTCCCTGGAGTTGGGCAGGTAGTAGCCGCTTTCGTAGGATACTCGGCAGCCAAACGCGCGTCCAGCCATCCTGAAACTTTTGGAGAAGGAGAACTGGATGGAATTGCCGCTCCAGAAGCGGCAAATAATGCAGTAAACGGACCTACGATGGTCCCACTTCTAACTCTAGGAATTCCAGGAGACACCGCAACTGCCATTTTACTAGGAGCATTTGTGGCACACGGAATGCGTCCTGGTCCTTTAATTTTTCAAGAGCAGGGACCGCTTCTATATGCAATATTGATGAGTATGGTTATTGCAAATGTACTATTCGCATTTTTGGGCTATGTACTTCTCAAACCATTTGCAATCGCAATTCAGATCAAAAAGTCCTACCTGATTCCTGTAATTATGGCACTTGCCTTTGTAGGGACACTTTCAACAGGGGACAATTCCGATCTGGTCATTATGATTATAGTTGGATTCTTTGCGTACATACTTCGCAAACTAGATTTCGACCTAGCACCTTTGATTATTGCATTTGTTTTAGCCGAACCCGTCGAATACACATTGAGTCAAACAATGCTCTATGCAAGAGGCAGTGTTTTAGAGTATATTTTTATAACTCGGCCAATTGCTTCCGCTTTTTTGTTATCCGCTCTTATTTGGATACTATATAGAGCGATTAGGTCTTTTTCAAAAAGAAATGTGTAAAAGCTATTTTTCGTTTTTAAGTTTTTTTATTCAAATGGGAGGATTTGAAATGAGAAGAAATATTTTTTGTTTGTTAATTGTGTTTGTTTTTCTAATCTCGCCGATTTTGATAGTGGATGGACATGCAAAATTTCCAAACCGTCCAGTCACACTTGTACTTCCAGTAGGTGCTGGTGGAAGTCATGACTTACATGCGAGAGGGATCACCGGAATCATGAGTGACATCATAGGGCAACCGATGATTGTGAAACTACTCCCAGGTGGTGCTGGCATGAGAGGATCCGCTTTCGTGGCAAATGCAAAACCAGATGGTTATACTATCCTTTTCACCTCGAATGGATTTGACCAACTAGTTCCACAGACCAGGAAAGTTCCTTTCAACAGTCTTAAAGATTTTACCGCTATCGCAAAGTTAAATCATGCGCAACCTTTATTCATCAGTCTATCTAACAAACCATGGAAAAATATGAAGCAATTTGTAGCGTATGCGAAGAAAAATCCAGGAAAGATTAACTTCGGACATAGTGGTGTATGGGGTGCAATTCATACCCCTGCTATGCAGTTTGTAAAAGCAGCTGGAATTAAAGTAAATTTTATCCCTCACAAAGGTGGTGGCCCTACCCTACGTGCATTACTTTCAGGTCAGGATGATATCACTATGGGATTCACCACACAGTCAAGACCTCACGTTAAATCAGGAAAAGTTATTGCACTTGCAGTGTCCGGAGACAAACGTCTCTCTAAAGACAAGGATTTTAAAAACGTTCCTTCAGCAGAAGAGTTGGGATATAAGGGGGTTAGTTTTAAAATGGAGCGGATTTTCATGGCCCCTTCCAAAACTCCTGCAGATCGACTTGCAATCCTAAGAGGAGCATTCGAAAAAATCCTCAAGAACAAATCTTTCAAACGTTTCATAAGAAGTATTGGCGAAAAGGTACAATTCGTGAAAGGTACTGATTACAATAAGGTACGTAAAGAAAGATACGATGGTTTCACTCAACTAATTAAGGCGATGACTAGCAAATAAGTATTGCAAAAGGAATAAATGGACCGTCCGGATTTTTTAGTTGAATTTCCGGGCGGTTCTTTTTTTAAAAAGGCGAATATTTTGCGAATTTCAAAACACGTACACTCCCTTTGGCTTGAATTTGAGATAAAACTAGATGCCGGAACCAGTGTTCCAAGATTTGTAACTTCCTACATTATTGAATCTCAAAATAAACTTCTCTTGGTCGATACGGCTCTTAAACAATCAGCATCAACGATTTTTGATTACATTCATTCCATAGGTAGAAAACCCATAGAAATTGAGACCGTCATCAATACCCACTCACACTTTGATCACATAGGCGGGAACCAAATTTTTCTAGAAGAAACAAGACCTCAATTTTACGCACACGGTCTCGAGGTTCCATTCATCGAAGATATTGCCCTGCAGCATAGGGAAAGACCTGTAGGTGCAATGGTCGAAAATGTGGCCGGTTCTGTTTCCGTCAATAAAACCATAGATGAAGGTAATACAATCATTCACGAAGAGTTAGAGATACAGGTTTTTCACACTCCCGGACACTCTTCAGGCAGTATATCCTTATTTATTCCAGAAGATGGCGTATTCATTTGCGGTGACGTTCTTCCTGAAGAAGGAACACTCCCTATATATGAAGATGTAGATGCTACTCTTTCGAGTTTAGAAAAGATAAAAAAAATGGAACGCATAGACACTCTTCTATCTTCTTTGAGCAGAAAAGTAACAAGAGGCCAAAATGTCATCGGCCATTTAAATTCAGGGGAAAACTACCTCGAAAAGATTCAAGGTCTGGTTGATAAATTTAAGAGTGAAAAGAAAGAATCTGTTCCTGTAAAAGAAATGGCAGAACTTATATTTAAAGAACTTACCCTTCCAGAATCAGGAATTATGCCAATAGTATTAACGAGTATTTCAGCACATTGTAAAGATTAGAAAAACTGGTGGGCGGGAGAGGGCTCGAACCTCCGACCTATGCCTTGTAAGGGCACCGCTCTCCCAACTGAGCTACCCGCCCATTTAGATAGAATTAAATATAAAGAACAACCATTTAATTCTGGAGAAAACGCATACTAACAGAACTTAGATGACTTCGTCTATATTTGCAGTTTGCCTTTCTTGAAAAACAGTTTCCCATCCACATAGACTTCCCCATCTTTTCGAAGATCACAAACCATATCCCAGTGCAAAGCAGAGTTATTTCGAGAACCGGATTCAGGGTATCCTTTTCCAAGTGCGAGATGGACCGTGCCACCCATTTTTTCATCAAATAGTATGTTTTTCGTATACTGCTTTATTCCGTAATTGAGACCAAAGGCAAACTCCCCTATACGTCTTGAGCCTGCATCCATTCCAATCATACTCAGTAAAAACTTTTCATTTTTTTCTGCACTCGCTTTGGCTACTTTTCCTTTTTGAAACTCAAGTTCTACCCCGTCTACTTCCCTACCCGACAGACAGGCAGGAAAAGAATATTTTATTCTACCTTCCACGGAATTTTCTTCTGGACCAGTAAAAATTTCTCCATCAGGAAAATTATTGTGCCCACTGCAATTGATAAACTTTCTTCCGCTGATACCCACTCGCAGGTCCGTACCTGGACCAAAGATTTCAACTTTTTTTCTTCCCTTAAGATATCGAATCACCCTTTGTTGACTTTTTTCTACTTCTTTCCACTTCTGAACCCCGTTCTTTTTGTCCGCATAACAAGCTGCGAATACAAAATCCTCATACTCCGCAATACCCATTTCTGCGTCTTGCGCATAGGCTTCTGTTGGAAAAAGAGTAAGTGTCCAACGTAACCCTTTTTTATCGCCTTTTTCGTAGGCTGCAGCACGCTTCATAAACGTTTTCATGATTGACTGTCTGGATTTGGAAGTAAGCACCTGTTTTTGTGGGTCTACCGAGGAGAGCCTCCTGGTATTCGTTTCTGAAAGGATACTGATAAAAACATCGACTTTCTGCATTTCAAATTTTGAAACTGGAGATAGAAAGGTCAATTGTTCCTTCTTTGCATACTTGTAGAAAATTTCATCCATACCAGGCAAGGAAACAAGCGTGTAGGGAAATGCACCTAACTTCAAACAGTTCTCATAAATTTGCAAAATTAGAGAACTTGCCGAAGTTCCTCCTCTTATTGCGACCAAATCTCCCTTTTTAACCCGTGCTGAATAATGAGTAATTATCTCTGCCATATTCGAAATACGTGAGTCCGCCATCTTGTTCCCTTTTAAAAATTAAAACTTGAATAATAAACATTTACAATTATAAGTCATTCATACTTTCTCGACAAAGAGATGTCCTGTTATTCTTGTTCCTCCATTTAACAAAACTTTATTTTTATTTTTTTGGAGAAAAACAATGGCAAAATTTGGTTATGACCATCTTCACTTTAGAAGCGAAGATCCTCACGCTGCTAGAGAATTTTGGGAAGATATGTTTGGGGCGAAGGTTGTTCAAGAGAGAAAACTTGGAGGAGCTCCTTCCTTTAATATGGAATTAAATGGAATGAATTTCATTGTATCAGGAAGAGCGGAAGGAGAAGATCCTGTCAAAACGACTTCTGACCCCCGTTATGGATTAGACCACTTTGGATTGAGTGTGGACAATATGGATGAAGCTCGGGAAGAACTTTCCTCAAAAGGTGCGGAATGGATTTGCGAACCATGGGAAATTAGACCTGGTGTAAAGATAGCGTTTATCAAAGGTCCAGATAATATCAGTATAGAACTTGCGCAACGAGACTAAGATATCGTGCTCTCAGAAAATCAGATATATAGCTTTCCAAACATATTTGAATGATATAGCATGTTCTCAATCAGGTGCAGGCGGCCTTTTTCTTCAAAAGGTCTGGGAAGCCGGTGAGATTCCGGCACGGTCCCGCCACTGTAATCAGGTACTGAGAGATTCTATTTACCACTGGTAATTAATACTTGCTGGGAAGGTGTTTCCTCTTGGGTTGATCTGTTAGTCAGGATACCGGCCTCATCTCTTAATTAATTGTCACGTCCTCGGGGAATGGGGTGGGGCTATGAGAATTCAAACCAATAAAATATTTCAGATTCAATGGACAGGTGTTCTCTCTGCGCTTTCCCAAAGCATTTATTTCGGGATAAGACACAACTTCTAAAACAAATTAAGTAGAGTTTTGCAGGAGTTGGGCAACAAGATTTTATCCAGGGGGAAACTGTGGGATTTCGGAAAAGCATTGCTCTGTTTTTTTTCTTTTTCATTCCAGGATTCGTAACATACGGAACAGTCTATGCTCAGGAATTAAACACGAAGGTTGAAATACTTCTTGATCCTGTAACTGCAACAGCTACGAGAACGCCTAGAAAACTCAGTACGATTGCAGACTCCATAGAGATTATTCCTAAAAGAGAAATGGATTTTCACATTCCGAATGATTTTGAAGATTTGATGAGAGATAGCATAGGTGGAATTGTAGAAAAATCGGGAAGCCGTGGAGGAAGAACTAATTTTAGAATCCGCGGGAGTGAAACAAACTTCACAAGCATTTTACTCGATGGATTTAAGATCACTCCTCCCGATGGAGATCCTTTTCTTTTCGAACACATTTCGCCCGAATGGATAAGAAACGCTGAAATTCTAAAAGGACCTCAGAGTACGCTATACGGTTCAGATGCTGCGGCAGGGGCAATCAACTTATTGGTTGATATGGGAAGTCCTGGAGAGGAAATCTCGAAGATATGGGGAATACGATACGGAAGCCAGGAAACAATACAGGAATTCATGAAAATAAAAGGTGGGACTGACAAAACAGGCTTCCTTTTCACAGTTAGCCGAACAGATACAGACGGCCGATTTTACAATGACGGATATTACAGAACAGTCGGAACAATGGGCTTTGATTTTTACCCCACCCAATTTTCAAAGGTCCGTTTTCTTTACCAACATAATAAGAATCAGATTGATAATACCTCGAATGACGGAGCCACGAATACAGAACTAAGACTAACAGGACCTTACACAGACAGGGAATTAAACAATTTTACAAGAACCATTGATAATTTTTTTGGTATCCGTGCGGAAACTGAGATTAGTAAGAATATTGATTATATTTCCAAGATCTCTTTCTACCGTAGTGACTCCTTATATCTAGATCAAATCGATGCGCTGGACGCTGTAAGAGCATTTTTCTCTCCATATATGACAGACACCACTTTGACAAGTTTTCGTCTCGACAATCAACTAAATTTTAAATATAAATCTCTGAGGCCTAAAAAGGATCTTCTCACTTCAGCCATAACAACTTTAGGTTTTGAATTTGAAAAAGAACGGACTTTCCAAGTCCAAATTTCCTCAACGGAAAGATCTAAAAGAACAGCTCGCTCTTTTTATGCACAAGAACAATTGACCTTTTGGGATAGATTTTATCTTACAACTGGCTTTCGTTTCGATGATTTCGTCAAAGGCAAAGACCCTGCAACGTACAAAATATCAAGTGCATATTATTTCAAAGAAAGAGGAACCAGAATACGTTCTGTTTACGGAAAAGGAGTGAAGAGGCCATCTTTTACTGATATTTTTGGAACTCAATCATATGTGGGGAATCCAAATCTTGACCCAGAAGTACAAAAAAGTTGGGAGTTTGGAATAGATCAAGAATTCTTGGGGAAACTTGTTAAGGCTAGCGCAACTTACTATCATAACGAGCTCAAAAATATAATAGCTTGGAGTTGGACTGCTTATGAAAATGGGACCAACTATGAAAATATAACAAAGGCAAGGACAAAAGGTGCAGAATTTTCCATCTCAATTTTAAATTATAACGATTTTACCATCCGTGCGAATTACAATACCCTCGATACTATAGTTTTGGATGACAGTAATGGTCTTGGAGGGTCGTCGTTTAAACAAGGGCAAGAACTTGTTCGACGACCTAACTGGTGGTGGAGCAGTTCGATTTCCTACCACCCAAAACCTTTTATAGCTACCGTAAATATTAACCAAATGAGTAGTAGAAGGGATTTTGATTACAGGGGATTTGTAGATGGAACCAATGGAGGATCGTCCACGAGAATCAATAATGCAGGATTTACAAAAATTGACGTTGCTATTTCATATTATTTAAAAAAACTTCCTCTTTCTGACCAAAAAACTACCCTTGAATTTAAAGTCAATAATCTTCTGGACGAAGATTATGATGAAGTATTTGGATACAATGCACCTGGAATAGAAATATATGCAGGAATGAGCACCTCTTTTTAAAATGTCAAAATCTACAGATATATTATTAGGGAAACAATAAAAAACAACATGTATCCCTTCAGGATAAAAAAATGAAAATAACTATTTTCACTATAATCATCACAACGGGTTTTCTTATTTTCCTTTTCTTCAATTCTTCACGACTGCTCAGCAAACTCCCTATAAGAGTATTTAGTGGTGCCGCAATATATTCCGCAGTTCTGTTCGTCTTGGTAAATGTTCCAAATATACTCTTAGGGAATCTTTCGGTTGCTCTTCTTGGGCCCTTTTCTTTTCTACTAACCAGTTTTTTTACAGAACTACCTTTCTTCGCAATAGTGGTCATCTATCTGAAAAGATATCCTTATTTGGGGGCACTATCACTACTTATTATCATTAGAAAAATCATTGTGGCATTCACTATCTACTCATTCGCGATTGTTCCTTTTCTTTCACTCGCAGTGGAAATATTGATCTATGAGGCTCTTTTATGGATAGCAGGAATAACAAGGAGTGGAAATGAAAACCAACACTTAATAATTGAAAAAAATAAAAGATACCTAACGATTTTTCTAACTGGTTTAGTTTTGACAGTTGGAAATTCTATCGTAACTCTAGTGAATTTCGAACTTTATATGTTTTTCTATAGATTGGTTTACGCTAACTGGTACATTTTTAGTTACATTATGGTTACATGTGTGTTCTGCACATTTTTAGGAGTCATTCTAGGATTTAAACTACACCACTCCCTTAGAGAGGTTCGAACATGAAAAATGAAACTCTCTCAAACGTAATTTCTTTTGAAAACTTTTCATTTAGATACCCTGATAGTGAATTCGAAGCTCTTAGAAAGATAAATTTTGAGATTCAAAGAGGAGATATCATCCTCATCACTGGATCTTCAGGATGTGGAAAATCGACTCTTCTTAAATCTATTTGTGGATTTACTCCAAGAGAAACGGGAGGTTCATCAGAAGGAAGATTATATATCTCAGGGAACGAAATTTCAAAATTTTCAATTAGACAAATTTCTCAAACCATAGGATTCCTTTTCCAGGACTGCGAAAATCAACTAATTTGCTCAAATGTAAGAGAAGAATTAGCTTTCGGACCACAAAACCTTGGATTGAAGAAAAACGAAATCTTAAACAGAATTGATTTTGCTCTAGAAATGACAAAATCAAAAAAATTAGAATTCAATAATTGCACGAATCTCTCAGGAGGAGAAAAACAAAAAATAGCGTTAGCAAGTATACTCGCGATGAAGCCGGAAATCCTTTTGCTCGATGAACCTACTTCACAATCAGATCATGAAGGGGTAAAAAGTTTTTCTAGGTCTATCTCTGAAATTAAATCAAACTATAATCCAACCATCATTTTTGCGGAACATAGAAATAATAGAATTATGCCCATCGCAAATCGACTTGTCATTATGGAAAAAGGTTCAATTGTAGGAGATTTCAGGAAAAGAGAATTTTCTGACGCTTATGAGATACTAAACAAACTGAAACTTGAAATTCCTTCCTGGATAGAGATTTCGAAAAAAATGAATCTAACAAACATTAAAAACGAAGATGATTTTATGCAAGCAAGTAACTCCCTAAAAAAGAAACGAGAATCATCTGAGCAAAATCCTAAAATGAACAAAGGAAACACAAAGAAGTTATTGTCTGTAAAAAATGTCACTTTTTCCTACGCGAAAAATAAGTCTAATATTTTAGAAGATATTTCTTTTGAACTTTTTGACGGTGAAATTCTCGCAATTATGGGAGCAAATGGGACTGGGAAAACAACTTTACTAAACCTTCTCTCTGGTTTTCTTTCTCCCAAAAAAGGAGAAATTAATTGGTTTGAAAGAAATAAATTCAAACCATTTTCTCTAGTGGGGAAAATTGGATATTTGTTCCAGAACCCTGATCTAATGTTAAGCTTGGATACAGTCGAAAAAGAGATTCAATTTGGTCCTAACAATTTTAAATTCGAAAAGTCCAAAACTAATAAATTAATTCTTGAAAGTTTAGATTTTTTTGAACTCTCGCAACTTAAACAAAAAAGTCCTTTTGCTATTAGTCAAGGAGAAAGACTACGCCTTGCAATTGCTTCTTTGTATTCGTGTGAAAATCAAGTACTCATTCTAGATGAACCGACAGGAGGAATGAATCGAGGAATGAGGACTACGATTATGGATCAATTAAAAAAGTGGGCAAACAAAAAAAACGAAAAAAGAGCAATTATCCTCTGTACCCATGATACAGAAACTACTCTGAAATACGCAGACAAAACAATCATTTTAGAAAATGGTGAAATCGTAATCCAAGGAAACACAGATACCGTTATTTCTAAAGCATGCTCAGACAAAAGATATATAGAGCCACCACCACATGCTTACATAAGCAAAATGTCGGGATACGAAAAACTTCCCAGAACTTTAGAATTATTTATAAGAGGCACACAAACAAATTGCAAAATATGACCCGAGAAGAATATTTGAAAAATCCTAGCTTTGAAATAATGTTACTTCTAATTATTTCAATTCTCTCTATTACTCTTGACAGCCTAGTTTCCTTAACAATACTTGCTCTAGTAAGTTTTTTATGGTTTTTATTTTCTCATCCAACAAGAAAACAAATTCTTTTTTTCTCAATTTTAGTTCTTAGTTCTGTTTGGGGAATAACCTTTTCGCAGGCGTTATTTTATCCCTCAACACAAAAAAGCGTTCTATTTGTTATTCTTTCAGAAGAAACTCCTATCCTAGGGGATTTCACTGGTGGTTTGGCAATCTATTCCGAAGGCCTAATACACGGAGCATTTCAGTCTCTACGTTTCATTGCAACTATAAGCGCGGGGTTCGCGGTAAGCCTATGTGTTGGTCCAACAACTTTAATAAGAGGACTTAATTATTTTCGAGTACCTACTCATCTCGCATTCACAGCAGCTACAGTTTTCAGATTTATCCCTTTAACGCTAGAAGAGTCTACGACGGCCCTAAGAGCACAAAGAATGAGGGGACTTAGAATTTTTGGCAAATGCGGCCTAAATCTTTTTACAACACTTTTTAAACTATCTAAACCCATAATAGCAGCATCAATCAGAAGATCGGAAACAATCACTTTTTCAATGCTGAGTCGTGCATACAATCCAAATATCAAACAACCAAAAATCGAACTCCCAAAAATAGAAAAAAAAGAGAAAATCTTTATTATTTCCCTTTGTTCAATAACGGGATTCATCATATTTGCAAAAATATTATTAATGTTACATACAAACGGATTATTTTCTTATTCCTATTTCGGTATTTTTTATCGTATAACTTCTAAATTATTGTAACGAGACCGTAAATGAGAAAAGAGAAAACAAAAATCAACGGTTTGAAAAAATTCCTCTTTTTTGGCGTTTCGTTGTTTATTCATCTTTTATTTTTTATTTCGTTTTCCAACCTACCTATGAACACTGTAAAAAACAAAGAAAAAGTCTTTACTCTTAAAATAAAAAGGGCACCAGATAAAATTAACCAAAAGATTTCGGTGAACAGGAGGACAAAACATTCATTCGGTAAAATTAATAAAAAAAAGCAATTTAAATCTACAAAAAAAACTATTCTCACTCCAAAAATCAATAAAACATTACAGAAAAAACTCCTTCAAAATACTGCCTCCAAAAGAGCTCCTTCTAGAAAAACTAGGGCATCTAGAAAATTTAAATTAAGAAGCAACCAAAACTCTAGAATTGTTCATAAAACTAAAAGCACTGAACTCAAAAAATTATCTGTGTCCCTTTCTAAGGGGGAAAATCAAAAAATTAAAAGAACAATGCTACCAAGCAAAGAAAATAAACCCCCTAATAGAACAAATACAAATTTCTTTAAAAAAATAAATGTAGAAAAGATAAATAATAGTCAAGGTAAGATGCGTGTTAAAAAAGAAATCAAAAGAAAAAAGGAATCAAAGAAGACTAGAATCGCAAAAGTTTCCAACACTAGCAAAAAATCTGGAACTATAATTTTAAAGAAGAAGTCTCCACTGGAATCGATTAGAAGAGAAATTACTCGAAGAATCCAGCAAAAACAGGCATACCTATACCCGCCTATCGCCATAAGGAATGGAGTACAGGGCATTACTATCATTACATTTAAAATTCAGCCAAACGGAAGTATTCAAAAGATCTCCGTACAAAAATCATCAGGGAACACCTTCTTAGACAGAGCATCACTAGAAGCCGTTTCTACGGCTGCGCCATTCCCTTATTTAAAAGATCCTCTGAAGATTTCAATCAGATGGAAATTAGAGAATTGAGTATTAAACAACTAATCTGCCCTGTTATGTATCTGACTTAATTTTTTTCCTCTTCCAGCTGAATAAACCATGCAACCTTTGGGGTAATGATAAGGACCATGTGGGACATCTCCCCCTCCATACACATAATCTCCAAATTTAAGAATCTTCCCATCAACGTGCATTTCTCCCTCTAGAACGAGGGTCGAATGAAAATAATCATGAGTGTGTCTTGGCTCTACATATCCTGGAGGAAATTTTACAAACTTATCCACACGCTCTGAAACATCATCCTCTGCTTCTGCAATTATTTTGACCTTTAACCCCTCAGGAAGACCTAAGATTTGCTCTCCATCCTGCCATTCAATCTCATCAGTATTTATCGGCAAAAATGGTACTGCTCTCTCCATGTCTTTCTCCTTTATAAATTTAGTTGAATAATTAGTGATTTTGTAAAAGTTCTAATTCTGAATCAAAAAATTTCTTTGAAAACTCTTCTTTCAAAGCTTCATATGCAAAATTACGACAATCATCCCTCACTCGGTCATTAAAGATTAGTTGAGAAAGCGCACTATTAAGCGATTCGTAATCTCTAGTGGGGACGAGCAGACCATGTTCTCCGTCAGTAATAACTTCCCCAGAAATTGATCCAAAACACGACACCACTGGGATACCGAAGGACACAGCTTTCAAGAACCCTACTCCCATTAGATCAAAATCAGAGGGTTCAACATAGACCCAGGAACCTTGAAAAGACTTGTCAATATCATCAGTATGATTAATTTTTGTAAAAGTAATATCTTTGTCAAGCTCCATACCTCTCAATGCAAAACGAAAAAAAATACTCTTAGGTTCCTCTCCTAATACTTCCAAAAGAATATCTTCAGTACCTGCGGTTAACTTTATATTTTTAAAAACTCGAAGAAATCCAAGAAAATCTAAGACTGAAAGTTCACCACTTCCAAAAAAAAGTATTCTTCTTTCAGATTTACTGTTATCAGAGAGGAAAATATTTTGTTTATCGTCAAAGGGTATTCTAAGATGCCTAATCTTTTTGTTGAAATCTTTATACCAATTCAAAAAATTTTTTTTTGATGTGTCACTAGTAACCCATATAAATTTTGCAGCTTTCATGATTTTATTTTCATATACGAGAACTCTCTTATAAATTACCCTCCCCAACTTTAAAGGAAATTGCGAATTTTCTAAAAAAGCTCTCTTGCTATCCAAGACAGAATTAGAAATCCACAAGGAAAAAGGAAGGTGGGATTGGTACAAAAGTATGGCACTTTCAAACCACCTTCCAACAGCAATTCCAAAAGAAAATTCGGACAATATCTCCTCAATTCCCTTTGATTTAAAAAGAGAATTTTTCAAAAAATTCCAAGGAAAAAAAATTATGCGTTTCCCTTCCATATCTTCCTCTTGTATAGGTCTAGAAACACTTCCAAGCAAAAGTAAAGTGGGAGAAAATCCTTTAATTTCAAGTGCATCGTAAAGAATGCGCGATAGAATTAATCCTTCTGGCTCTTTTTTTGGGTCAATTAAACTAATACAGATTTTTTTTTTGATTTTTAATCCAGGATAATAAGGAAAATATAATATGTCTCTTTCGTACGAATTTTACCTATCGAGTGCATTTGCCAGTAGTTCTTCAATGTCTTCTTTATGGAAACCATGTTCAATAAGTGAATTTTGTGCTTGTACCAAGACTTGTTCCCAATTTTCTTCCACTTTAAGATTCTTTAGGACATCACTATACTCAAAACCCATTGCCTCACCTAATAAAGAGGTGAAATTTACGATTTCAAATGGCTGGTTCTTTTCTTCTCCACAAAGTTCACGATGACAGCTATGATAAACAGTCACTAAAGAATCTATATTTTCTTTTTTTGCTGAATCGAAAAGTTGAGTACGCATGGCTTCTTTTGCCTCTGGAATCACGAGAGATGGACACTGATAGGAATGATCTTTCTTTTGTTCAATTTCAATAAGATCTATACCAGGAATCGAGGAAACAATTTTCTGCACATTCTTCTCTATTTCTTCAATACCACTATGCAAATGAATCGCAACTCTTTTTTTAACGGGCTTCACAAAAAGTGAAATTAAATGAGATAAATTTTCAATCAAATATTGAGTAATATGGATGAAAGGAACTCTATCATTATCATCTACTGGAAGTATTGAATTGTCAGAAGCACGTAAAATATTTAGCCCTTCTGTATATAGATCTGAATATTCAGTGTATTGCATCTGACAAGTCGGACAAAATGTAATGATTCTCTCTGGTTCGTACGACAAAAAGTGTTTGAGAGAATTCGATCCCATTTTTACTCCTGTTTCCAAATCACCCCTTCTTATATGATTAATTCCACAACAGTGACCAATGCCACCAGCAATTTCAAAATCAATACCAAGACGATCAAAAATTTCTATAGAAGAGAATAAAATATGTGGAGTTTGTAAAATGTTACAACCGAAATAGAAAACTGTCTTTGATTTTTTTTTCTTCTTCACCTTCACAGAAATCAAATTTCTATAAGAATCCAATGGCACCTGAAGGGCCGAAACGAATCTTATTGTATTGCTCAATAATCGAAAATAATCCCTACTCTTTTCCTTGTTTTTTTCAACACCTTCTGAGTCGTATTGAAGTTTTAATTTAGCATATGTAAGCATTTCTCGCGGATTTATATCTTCAGGACATGCATCTATACAGATTCCACTTTTATCGCAGGAATTTACCCAGACTTCGGAATCTTCACCAAAATCTTTATCTTTTAAAATATTGACAACATCTTTTGTAACTTCTTCAGAATTTGCGCCCTTTACTGAAGTATAAGGAACTGTAGGACAAATTTCGAAACATTTTCCACAAAACGTGCAAGCACTTACGATTTCCTCAATTCGACGTCTTAAAAACTTACTATCCGTTAGCATAATTAGCAAATCCACCTTCCGAAGTACACCATATAGACGAAAAAGTTTTTGTAAATATATGAACAAAAAAATATATAATAGTTTTGACTAAAAAAATAGCCTTGACATATTATTAGATTGTAACCTTAACGTAGGAGTAATTTTCATGAGTATTATCGCCATTCCCGATGATTTTCCCTCCGTAGTATCCGGCACTGAAATAGAAGAAAGATTGAAAGAAATTGGGGAAACTAGGATTTTTTGTTCAAAACCAGAAAACGGCGATGAACTTTTGGAACGAGTGCAAGGTGCTGATGCAATTTTGAATATCCGTGCTTTTTGTAAATTCGACAAAATCTTTTTTGAAAAAATTAAAACACTTAAAATAATCTCTATCTGGGGGACAGGAACAGATCACGTTGATTTAGAAACCGCAAAAAAAAATGGGGTGACGGTAACAAATACTCCAGGTGTTGCGGCCTTTTCCGTAGCCGAACACGCAATTACTCTTATGTTATCTACCGCTCGTAAGATTAACGAAAATGATAATACTATACGTGAAGGAGGTTGGCCACGTGGAGAGATGATCCAAATGCATGGAAAAACGATAGGAATTATAGGGTTAGGGGCAATTGGCAAACAAACAGCTATTCTAGCGAGAGGACTTGGTATGAACGTCGTAGCATGGACTTTTCATCCAGACAAGGAATTCACAAAAAAAGAAGGCATCAAGCTTGTTGAATTGAATGAACTCTTTCAAATATCTGATGTAGTTTCATTACATCTTAGACAATCTCCTGAAACTTTAGACTTCGTCAATAAAAAAACTATAGAAAAAATGAAAAAAACAGCTATAATTGTCAACACTGCTAGAGGACCTATCATTAACGAGAAAGACTTAATCGAGGCTCTTAAGGAACAAAGAATTTCTGCTGCAGGACTCGATGTTTTCGAAAATGAACCTCTACCTGACACTAACCAATTGAATAAGCTAAAAAATGTAACTTTATCTCCGCATAACGCAGGAATCACACCTGAAGTCACAAAAGCTGGATTAGAACTTACCGTAGAGAATGTAAAACAATTTTTCAAAGGAAAAAAACAAAATCTAGTGTGTTGAAAAATCTATCGAACAAAAACTGATTGCTTATTGACCTATTTTCTATTAAAAATACTTTATTATCAGAATTTGATTATCTAAATAAACTTCTGCCCAAATTCAAACCCACAAAAGAGTCTACCGCCAGAAAGAATAAGGAGTTATTAAAATGAATAAAACGGGAGGAATGCTTCTCGCCGAGGCAATTGGGACTTTTGCCCTATGCTTTGTCGGTGCTGGAGCTATCATAGGAAATGCCGGATTAGTTGGAGTTGCTCTAGCACATGGTCTAATACTATCCGTTATGATTTCTGCACTTGGACCTATTTGCGGAGGACATTTCAATCCTGCGGTTACGATCGGATTCATGGTAACAGGAAAACAGGAACCAAAAATGAGTTTCCTTTACATTATTGCTCAACTCTTAGGGGCATCAATAGCTGGTTGGATTTTGACAATAATCTTTAGTCCAGACGTGTGGATGAAGGTAAAACTCGGAACTCCAACCGTTGCGAGCGGAGTCAGTTTCGGCACTGCAATCTTAATCGAAATTATTTTGACTTTCTTCCTAGTAACATCAATTTGGGGAACTGCCGTAGACAAAAGGAAACCAGATATTGGTGGATTCGGTATCGGGTTAACAGTTGCGGCTGATATCTTAATCGGAGGACCGTTAACAGGAGCATCTATGAATCCTGCTAGAACCTTCGGTCCTGCTTTGGCTGGAGGGGGATTTGACGGTGTCAACCATCTAGTATATTGGATTGGACCTATGATTGGCGGAGTTTTAGCAGCAGTCATTTACAAGAAATGTTTCATCGAAGACGATAATTAAGATTCTTTATCTACCACCCCTTTTCAGAAAATTGGACAAGGGGTGGTCAATGAAGGTTTATCCTAACAAACCATAAGAAGAGGCAAAGTCTTCTAATGTTCTTGCATTATCTTTTGAAGGGAGACATAGAGGCAAACGGAACTCAGGTTTTACTTTTCCCATTAGAGAAAGAGTGAATTTCGCTGGGATTGGATTTGTCTCTAAAAACATCATTCTATTTAAATCCCACATTTTGTAATGAAGTTCTTTAGCAACATTAAATTTCCCATCCAATTGAGCTTGGCACATTGTCGAAACGTTTAAAGGAGAAACATTTGCAGTTACAGAAATAGTCCCAACTGCACCCATAGCCATCATCGGCAACGTAACAAAATCATCTCCTGACAATACTACAAAATCATCAGGAACTTTCGAAATGATTTCACAGCAATTTGCAAGATCTCCAGTTGCTTCCTTGATACCTATAATATTAGGAATTTCAGACAACCGAGAAACGGTGTCAGGGGAAATCTCTGTGACGGTCCTTCCAGGGACGTTATATAAAACATTAGGAATATCTGCAGATTCGGCTACAGACTTAAAATGTTGATAAAGACCTTCTTGAGTAGGTTTATTGTAATAAGGAGCTACTAGCAAAGCACCATCCGCCCCTATCTCCTTGGCAAACTTTGTTCTCTCTATGGCTTCGGCAGTACTATTAGAGCCACAGCCCGCGATGACAGGAATACTTCCATCCACAAATTTTACCACTAGTTCAATTACACGGTCATGTTCTAGATGAGTCAATGTAGCTGACTCTCCAGTAGTCCCACATGCCACTATGCCATGAGTTTTATTCTCTATATGGAAATTTACCAGTGACTGTAAGGAATTCTCATCTATAGTCCCATTATCAAAAGGAGTTACAAGAGCAACAAAAGAACCTTTAAACATACAAATACCCCTTTAAATCGGGTGAAAATATTTTAAGCAACATGTTTTCAAGTAATCTAGATTCGTATGCTAGCAAAGTTAGGTGACGTCTTCAAGAAAATCTTACTATAAATTGTTAATCAACATTTTTGACAAAAAGAAAACTTACGTATAATCTACACACATATCAATTTTTCGCCTACCTTTTGGCTTTTAATCACGCTACGGGAAATTGCGCATTGCAAGAGTTAGAAAAGTCCTATAATACGATTTTAAAATTTCTTTTTTTCTCAATTATTTTTCTTGTTTTAGTAATTACTACCAGTTTGACAGAAGCTAAAATTAGAAGAAAAAAAACTCAGGGAAATATCTACAAATCCGCACTCCTTATAGAAGCAGAAACTGGAAAAATTCTAAAATCGTTCAATCCACATAAAAGAGTTATTCCTGCATCAATAGTCAAAATGATGACTTCTTATATCGCTTTGAGAGAAATACAAAACAAGAACCTGAGTCTCAATGAATTTGTCTTTGTTTCTAGAAAAGCTTCTAAAATAGGCGGGCAACAGGTTTACCTAGCACAAGGCGAAAAATTCAGGGTTATTGATCTCCTTAAAGCAATAATGATTAGTTCCGCAAACGATGCAGCATATGCATTAGCTGAACATATTTCAGGTAGTTCCGAAGGATTTACTGACCTAATGAATGTTACAGCTAAGGAATTAGGAATGAGAAACACAAGATTCATCAATGTTAACGGTCTTCCACCAAACAGAGGAAAGCCTCCAAACCTTATGAGTGCTGAAGATGCAGGTATCTTAGCGAGAGCACTATTAAAGATTCCAATGACGACGAAATTTAGCAGCATTAAGAATGAAGGATTTAGAAAAAATCAATTTGTTCTTACAAATACAAATCTTTTAATTGGACGCTTCCCTGGACTAGATGGTCTGAAAACAGGATTCTACAGAAAAGCAGGATTCAGTATTGTTGCTACCGCCAAAAAATCTAATTTACGTCTTATTGCAATAGTGTTTGGCGCAAAGAGTTCTCGAGTGAGATTTTCAGAAACAAGTAAATTACTTTCTTGGGGTTTTAATCGTTATATGTGGTTAAACGTAAAAGAAAAATTAAATAAAAACACTAGGAAAATTAAAATTTTAGATGGAGTTGAAAAAACTGTAGAACTAAAGATGATTGGCAAAAAAAAGATCCTTATCAGAAGAGAAAATGTAAATAAAATTTCTATCAAAAACAAGATTCCAGATGTATTGACTGCACCCATTTCAAAGGGTCAGATTATAGGAAAAGTAACACTCGAAATAAAGAAAAAGAAAGTTGCAATGCTATCATTAGTTACCAAAAAAAGTGTACAAAGAATCTCTTTTCTAAGAAAAATTCTAAATTTCTAGTGTTTTTCGATAACTTGGTTACGACACAGAAAAGGAAGAGATAGGGCAAAAAACATAAGCATTGAAACTTCGGAATCTCCAAAATTATATTCAAACATTCCTGAAGAAAGGAAACCAGACAGCGAGACAATCCCAGCAATGGCACTTAAAGAAAGAATGAGGCTACTTTCTTTCTTTTGTAAATAATTCCTTGTCGCTCTGAAAAAGAAAACAACCCAAAGTAATAGCCATGAGAACATGGCTGGCAATCCTCTTTCTACGCCTAAATGTAAAAAATTATTATGCAAATGACCACGATATTTTTTTATTTCTACTCCGTCTGGAAGAACATTAACCTTAATTCCATCTGAACCTATTACAGTAGGGAGATTCGGGTCAACATAAATATTTTTGTAATAATTTTTTTTGACCAACCCTGGTCCAAAACCTAAAAATGGATTAGAAAGAATCATTTTAAATGCACTTTTCCACATTATTGTTCTTTCTATCATCGTGGGATCTTGAAAATTCCCTATGCTCTTAATCCTCTTCATTACAGAATCAGGAGATATCAATAAAAGCACTAATAGCATCCCAATAAATGCAATTAATAAAGTCCTATTTCGAGTAATCAATAAAATGAGAATTAGAGATATAAACAAACCTACCCAGGCATTACGACTTAAAGTTGCCAAAATCGATACTGACATTAATATAAGTGCAGAAAAAATCCATAATCTGTAACCTTTGCTAACGTTGGAAATTAAGTAAGTGATTGTTATGGACATAACAATCACAAGGAATCCACCTAGTGTCATATATATACTGAAAAAACCAGATTTTCTGTTCGCTAAACTTATAGGATCTAAAAAAGTCGAAGTCAGTACATACAAACTGACAATACTAGTTGAAAGAAGGAGTATATTTAATAAAAAAGGAATCTCTTTTTGAGTATTAATTGTATTTATTATGAAATAAAAAATAAGAAATTGGAAAATATCCCTTGAAGATATAATACTTTCAAAAGGTTCTTTTGAAGTAAAAGCACTAGAAAGTGTAAAGACAACAAACAAAATGATTGGAAGCGAGCAAGGAAACCTCAGTGATGTAACTTTCACTTCACGATTAAATGAGATGAACCATGAGATAATACCGGAAAAAATAAAAATTTGTGAGATTGAGATCGAAAAAGGAGCGAAAAAAAGATAAGCCATAAGACATAAAAAAGAAATTTTTGAATAGAAACCTCGATTTGCTAAAAAAATTTTCATGAGACCTCTTTCATTTTAAGCCTCAGGCTTCACTATTTGTAAAAGTAGTTTTTCATAATTTTTCACCACATTAGACCAATTACTTTCTCTTGCTAGTTCCTTTCCCTTCTCTCCCATAGAATCAGATAAAGAAGGAGAATTGAAAATTTTCAAAACGGCGGATGCAATTTCATCTGGATTTTCAGGATTGACCAAGAAACCATTTTCTCCATCTAAAACTGCTTCAGGAGAACCACCCGAAAACCCACCAATTACAGGTTTGCCACAAGCACCGGCCTCAAGATGAGCAATCCCAAAGGCTTCAACTGAATTGTCTTTATAATCTATTCTACTAGGCATTAAGAAAATATCACATGCTTGATAATAGGCATATCTACCTCTCCCCATCTTTCCATAAGGAATCTCTCCTACGAAAACCACCCTTTCAGAAACATCTAACTCTTTAGCTAATGTCTTAAGATTCTGCATTTCAGGACCATCACCAACCAAGACATAAACAATATTCGGGTACTTCTTAACGATTATAGGTAAAGAACGTATAACACAATCAAAACCCTTAACCAGTTGAAGACGACCCACTGATAATAAAATCTTGTTTTCAGAAAACCCGAGATCTTCACGAAGTATTTCGCCTTCACTGTCAGGTCCAAAATTAGAATAAGAGACCCCATTCCTTATTGAAAAAATTTTATCATCACGAAATCCTAATGATACAAGTCGATTTTTTGTGTACTCGCTTACTGCGATTAGAGCACTAGATTTATTTAGACTTTCCTTCAATTTTTCTTTTCTAGGGGACCCGTAAATTTCATTCCCGTGAATTATCACAACAAAGGGAATTCTAAATATTTTTTTTATGAGGATTGCAAACCGTAAAAAATCTGCACGATGAGTCAATAATAAAACTTGAGGTCTTCTAAACAAGACAAAGTAAAATAAAATGGGGGAAATAAAAGGTTTGAAACTTATACGTAGAACACGAACGAGTTTATTTTCTTTGTCTATTTCAGAATCTTTGCTTATCCCTCTAGCAATAACTTGAACTTCGTGACCTCTTTCGGATAACTCTCCAGCTATCCTGGCTGAAAGTGTTTGTACACCGCCAACTGATGGAGGATAGACTGGTGCACATAAAAGTAATTTCAACTTTTATCCCTTTTCTTTTTGTACAGATCAAAATAAAGTTTTTCTGTTTCTTTCATATTTAAATTTAGTGTGTATTCCAGTGCCAGTTCTCTAGCAGATTTAGAGACAGATTCCTTATTAGTAAGAGTTAAACAATTCTTCAGCAATTTTGAAATTTCATCAGAATCTGTAGGATTTTCAAGAATAAAGCCATTTTTGCCATCGGTAATTATTTCTGCCCCACCACACTTAGAAGAAAAAATACATAGAAGACCACTGGATAGAGCTTCTAAACAAACGTTTCCAAAAGGTTCGTATAGTGAAGGTAGAATAAAAACATCCGAAGCTCTGTAAAATCTCCCTGTTTCATCTGAAGACCCTAAGAAAAGGACGTTTTTTTGAACATTTAGTTTCCTAACTTTTTTCATATAAGAATTTAAAGACCCTCTACCTAAAACCAATAAAAAAGTTTTTTCTCTAGTCTGGATTGGAAGTTTTGCAAATCCATCTATAAGAAAACTAAGACCTTTACGAAAAAAACCACCGCCTATATACAAAACAAGAGAGGCTTCTTCACTTAATCCTAGTTCATTCCTTACAGACAAACGATCCTTTCCATCAGGCAAATAAAACTCTTCCGTATTCACTCCATTATATATAACTGGAGTATTCTCTATTCCAAAATGACGAGAAATCTCCTCTCTGCCTTTTTTACTAATTGCGGTTACCATAGAAACAGATGAGCCTAAAAATATTTTCTTTTCTAACGATAATAATAGAGGATGCAAGGGGTTTATCATACGAAAAAAAGATTTCCATCGTGGCAGAAATCTGCTTGAGATAGAGAGCCATTCTCTGTGTAACCCTTCACCTGCACGGTATAAATCACAATTATTGAAACGGTCAAATGAGTGAACTATATCGAAAGACTCTTTACGCAAAATTTTTTCAACTCGATTATTAAAAAAGATAACTTTCAAGAATGAAAAAAAGATCTGGAAATTAATTTGATGAATTTCGATTGAATTGTTTTCAAAATCATCAAATTTGCGAGTTATAACGTGAACTTCATGTCCGGCTCTCGAAAGTTCATTAGCCAGATGCCAAACATACCTTCCAACACCTCCAGAACGCTGAATAGAAGACCTCACCAATGCTATTTTCATAATTCTTTCACTTTGTAAGGTTAGATCTAAAGAATTAAAAATTTTAATTAGAGTTTTTAACTAAAGACATATCAATAAGGTGTCTATGAACGAGTATCTTCTACTTGCATTTCATATAATTTTTTGTAATGTCCATTCAGTTGGATCAGTTCATTATGCACTCCTTGTTCCACTATAGAACCATCCTTAAGAACAACAATTTCATCCGCATGTTGAACAGCAGAGAATCTATGGGAGATAACCAATGTCGTTCTTCCTTTCATGAGACGATCAAGGGCCTCTTGTATCAAAGACTCATTTTCCGAATCAAGGGCACTTGTAGCCTCATCTAATAAAAGAATAGATGGGTTCCTAAGTATCGCACGTGCTATTGCAATTCGCTGTCTTTCTCCACCAGATATTCTAACCCCATCTTCTCCAAGAATCGTATTATATCCATCCGGCATTGCCTTGATAAAAGAATCTGCATTAGCAGCTTTTGCAGCAGAAACAATATCTTCAAAATTAGGTTCTTCCTTAAAACCATAGGATATATTCTTCTCAACAGTATCATTAAAGATGAAAACTTGTTGTGCAACCATGGCTATTTGTTTACGAATGCTTCTAATATCCAATTCTCTAGCATCTACCCCATCAAAAAGAATTTTCCCACTTGATGGCAAATAAAATTGTGGGATTAGATCTAGAAGAGTTGTTTTTCCTGCCCCACTTAATCCGACAAATGCAACCAGTGACCCACACTTTATCTCAAAATTTATATCCCTTAAGACTGGAACACTACCATACTCAAAACTCACATTCTGTATTTTGATACCATCAGTCAGCTTTCCCATTTTCCTAGACTTGATTACTACCTCTTCTGAAAGCTCATTATCAATAAGTTCAAAAACTGACTGGCCACCAGCAACACCTTCCATCATATTATTGTAAACTCTTGTGAGAGATTTTAAGGGACTATAAATCATGCCAACTGCAACCAAAAAACTCGAAAATTCTCCAGGAGTTATTTCTCCATTAATGACCATCATAGAACCAAACCATAAAACTACAGCTGCTATGACTCCCCCGATAGCTTCTACTAAAGGTGGAGCCAATGCTCTTACGCGAAGAACTTTCTTCATATTAACAAAAAATGAAAAATTAGATTTGTCAAACCGAGCTTCTTCAATCTTCTCTGCACCATAAGCTTTGACTTCTTTTATTCCAGAATATGTTTCCTTCATCAAGCTACTTATATCTCCCATGCGTTCTTGATTACCTCTAGTTGCACGACGTATTTTCTCCCCAAGACGAAAAACAATCAAAGAAATTGGAGGGACAGCTATAACAAAGAAGAATGACATTTTAGGACTCTGGTAAATAGCAACTACAAGTAGTGCAATAAAAGTAAAGAAATATCGCGCAAGATCTCGTAAGGAACTAGACACTGCTTTCTGCATTAAAGAAATATCGAACAACACTTTCGACATTAATTCCCCTGTGGTTTTTTGTTCGAAGAAATGAATAGGAAGAGACATCATATGAGAATGAAGTCTAGAACGAACATCCACAACAACCCTATGTCCTACCCATTCCATAAAATAGCTTTGAAAATATGAGAAAGTACCCTTAAGCAAATAAATCGAAATCAAAGCAACTGAAAGAAAAATCGCCATTTGCATATTTTTAGAAATTAAAACATCATCAACGGCATATTTTACAAGTAAAGCTGGAAACGCATTGAGAGTTGCAACTACTAATGTACATAAAACCGCAACTCCAAAGCGGACTTTATAAGATTTGAGATAAAAGAAAAGATTTTTTAAAACAAAACGTTTTTTCAAAAATTCTCCTAAAACAAAAAATCATAGATCAGTTAAAACCTCTCTGTAAATTGTTTCAATTTTTTCTGATTGATATCCTCTATCAAACAATTTTTCGACATGGGTTCTAGCGTTTTTCGAAAAAAAATCACGCATATCTTCATCAATAATAATTTTTTTAAATGATTCAATTAATTTTTTTTCATCACCGTATGGGACTAAATACGCATTTTTTTTATGTAATACCACCTCGTCTAGACCCTTCAGGTTAGTAACTACACTAGGTAATCCCATAGCCATCGCTTCCAAAACAGCCCTACAACTTCCTTCAGAACCAGGTGCCATTAGCGTAAATAAATCCAATGCGGATAAAACTTCAACCAAGTCATCTTCATGGTACCCAGCAAAAGAAACTGCTTGATTCAATCCTAGTTGTTCTACCTTATAGTGCAAATCTGGCAAAAACTCACCTTTCCCAATAATTACCAATTTAACGTTTGTAAAATCCATACTTACTTTTTTGAATCCTTTTAAAAGAAAATCATACCCTCTATCTGATGCTAATCTAGAAACTATTCCAATAACAAAAAATTCCTCACCAACCCTTAAAATTTCTCTTCCTATTTTTCTATTTTCAATTCTTTTCTCAGGATTGAATTTTTTAAGATCAACTGCACCTTGTACTACATCAATTTTCTGTGAAGGAATTTCTAACTTGCGGTGCAGAAAATTTTTTATATATCTATTAACTGCAATCAATTTGTCACTACACCTCCCTAAAAGATAATGATCAAGAAAGGAGCTTCTTGAAACTCTAGAATTATGAATAGTACGAATAATCTTTGGGGAGTTTTTTGCTAACATTCTAGAGAAAGTTGCTAACCAATGATCAGCAGTAAGGTGTGTATGAATAATGTCTATCTTTGAATCGTCCAAATACCTTGCAAAAGAAATCACGAAATTCACGATTTCAAAGGGATTAAGATTACGAGTAGGTACAAATTGTCTAACAACCTTCAGCCCATATCTCTCCGCCTTTTTTTCTAAATCTTCACCCAAGATACAAGAAAAATTAACATTATGCCCTAAATTTGATAAACCAAGAGAAAGTTGCACTGCGGGCTCAGAAGCACCAGTCCACCATGGACTAGAAATAATTTGAATTATGTTTAGCGATCTCAATCAGAAATAGCCTCTTCGTATAAAAATAAAGTTTTTTTGATCATACTTTCAAGACTAAAATTTTTCATAACATATTCTTGCCCCATCTTTCCCATTCTTTCTCTAATATTTTGATTTTTTAGTAAAATTTTCATTCCACTTGCTAAAGCTGAGCTACTTTCAGAGGGTACAACTAGACCAGCACCTGATGGAAAAAGAACCTCTGGCACTCCACCAATGTTAGTTCCTACTATTGGAACACCCATAGCCATAGACTGCAAAGCAACTTGAGGGATTCCTTCTGTTCTTGTAGAAGCAATTATAAGTAGGTCAAGTCCAGCCATAACTGTAGGAATATCATCTCTATATCCTAGGAAAAACACTCTTTTATTCAATAAGTTCGATTCCTCTGCTTTTTTCTCGAAGAGGGCTCTTCCTTCGCCATCACCAACAATATAGAATTTGACTTTATCCATAGACAACTCACGAATGGCTTCCAAAAAATCTAAATGACCTTTACTACCTCTAAGTTGGGCCACCATTCCTACTAGTAAAGTGTTTTCCGGAACCTGCATTTCTGATTTAAAAAGACTCTTCGAAATTTCCTTCTTAAAAACTGAGGTATCGACACCAGTTGGTACAACAATAATTTTCGAAGGATCACAAGATTTTGAAGTAATCAGTAATTTTTTTATAACCTCTGCAGTTGTAAAAATCTTTTTAGGCAAACGATAAACTAAATTAAAAGCGTGCGCCCTAATAGGAACAGAAACATGCCTAGTTCGAAAAACAGGAACCCTCATCAAACGACCAACCAAACCGGCAATCCAACTATCTATACTACTGTGTGTATGAATTAGATCAGGCTTAAATTTTATAATTATTAAAATAAATTTCAAAAAAGATACTATATCCCAAGAAAATCTCATTCTTAGCTGACGAAAAGGGATTGATTTTGATTTAGCCTTTGCACCTAATTCTCCATTAGGTTGACCAACAATTAGAATTTCATGTCCTTTATCAATCAAAGAAGTAGATTCTAATAAAATTCTTTTTTCTTGCCCACCAAAACCCTTTGAAGCTTCTGTATGGATTATTTTAAGAGACCTCATTCTTCCTCTTCAACTCCAAAATAATGGCAAATCTCATAAAAACGTACCATGCTAAACCTGCACAGACTATAAATCCTTCGAAACCATCTTTCCACCCTGACTTAATGAAATAACTGTGAAAAAATCTCCATAATGGACGGAAAAAAATATCTGAACTTTTATAAGTGATTTCTTTTTTCAAACTTTCCTTTGCGGACAAAATCGCGTAATCCTTTTGACGTTGAAAGAATTCAGAGACACTTTGATAACTATAATGCAGAATAGGCTCGTTTAGTTTGCAAATTTCACCATCTACCTGAACAGATTCATGAACTTCTCTATCGTTAAAAAAACCTTTTCCTTTCCTGAAAAGCCTTACTTGATAGTCAGGCCACAAATCTCCATTTTTCAGCCATTTTCCAAAAAAAATATTCTTCCGAGGAAATCTATATCCTGCATATTTACTATTTTTATCGAGTGTGTTCAAAAGTCTTTCTTTCAAATCATATGAGACTCTTTCATCAGCATCCAAACTGATGACCCAACTATTTTTAGCCTGTTCGATAGCAAAATTTTTCTGTTCAGCGTAACCATTCCACTTTCTTTCAATAACAGTAGCTCCCAATTCTCTACAAAGATCACAAGTTCTATCTTCACTACTTGAATCAACAACAATAATCTCGTCCGCCCAAGAAACACTTCTAATACATTCAGAAATATTAGATTCCTCATTCTTGGTAACTATTACAACAGAGACTTTTTTGCCCATTTTACAATGCTCTTATATAGTCGTGATCGAACTGTTACGAAAACATCTATTTTGTTTGGCTACCTTCCCATTCTTCCAAATCAAGGGCTTCATCCACAAGTAAGACTGGTATCCCTTCGTCAATTCTATATACTTTTTTAGATTCTCTGCTGATTAAAAAATTTCCATCATCACTAAGTTCAAGAGGCTTTTTGCAGATAGGGCATGCAAGAACTGAAAGAAAATCTTCACTTATACTCACCTTTGTCTCCTAAAGTTTAAAAAATTTACATTATAGTTAAATGCTTTTTTTGTTTTCTTTTCCACATTTTTTCTAGTGCATTTTTAGCCTCTTCTATGCTAATTGAAGACATACACTCAATGTAGTTACATTTTCTTAGATAACACTCGCTACATGCAAGCGGATGATAGAGAAACGAATTCTTCTCACCCCAGGGACGATTTCTTTGAGGATCTGTTGGGCCCATCAATGTCAGACATTCTAAACCCAAAACTGCAGCTAAATGAGAAGGTCCTGTATCACCTCCTAAAAAAAAATCACCTCTCCTTATTAACGAAATAATTTCTCGAATACCACATAAAGGAGAGATCAATCCATCTTCATTCATAGAATTTGAAACCTCTTCAACTATTTCACACTCCCCAGGTCCCCATGTCATAAGAACCATCCCTCTCGTCAGTTCAATCCAAAAATCAGCAATCGCAGCAAAACGACTCGGATCCCATTGTTTTGTTACCCAACCTCCACCCGGATGAACAATTAGAATAGGTCGATTAGACTTTAAATTATTATCTGAATAAAAGGACTCAGCCTTTTCGAATTCATCCTTTGTTTCAATCAATGGGAAACGAAAATCTTTAGGTTCGGGGATAGGAATTTCTAATGGTTTTAATAATGAAAGGTTTTTTTTAATAACATGTGTCTTGGAATTAGAAGGAGACGCATAATCCGTTGAAAAAAAAGCATTTGCTCTCTCTCTACAAAGATGCTGTTCAAAACCAATACGGGTCTTCGCACCAGAAATAAATGATAAAATCCCACTCTTAATGAGTCCCTGCGGATCCATTGCAACATCTGGTTTAAAATCTCTTAACTCTTTAAGTGTACCAAAAAAACTCAACAACCTTTGGATATCGAAATTTTTCCTTAACAGTTTGCTGTCTATTGTTAAAACCCGATCAATGTCTGGATTGCCTTTTAGTATTTCAGAATACGAAGATTCTACCAGCCAAACAATCTCAGCATTGGGGTTAGAATCCTTGATCGCTGAGGCAATAGGTAAAGAATGAACTATATCACCTATCGCTCCGAGACGAATTATTAAGAATTTTTTTGTCATTTTAATTTGATTCTTTTAAAATTTCACCTAATTCTGTTGAAGAATGATTCTTTGGATCACCACATATCAAAATTTTCCCTCCGTATCTCGCAACTGTTTCTTTCTCAGGTACGTTATCTACGGTGTAATCCGTTCCTTTGGCATGAAATTCTGGTTGAAGATGTAAGAGGATCTCGGTCACATCTAGTTCATTAAAAAGAAGAATGTAATCTACACACAGTAATTCAGAAATTATTTGTAGTCTTTCTTCTTCAGGAACAAATGGTCTTCCCTCTCCTTTTAGGACTCTAGTGGATTGATCACTATTGATCCCTACAATTAGGATATCTCCGCTTGCCTTTGCCTCACGAAGATATCTTATATGGCCAACATGAAGTATATCGAAACATCCATTAGCAAAAACAATGACTTTACCCTTCTCCCTTTGTCTTTGTACCTCCATCCCTAAATTTTCGAGACTCCGTAATTTTCCTAAATAAGGATTATGATCTTTATCCAAATTTTCATCCTTCTAAAGCATCGTTTAGTTCATCTAATCCTACTACAGCAGTTCCCATTTTCATGACAACTATTCCTGCAGCAACACTTGCAATTTCGGCTGCCTCTTGGAAATCTGCACCAGATGCGAGAGAAAGTGTAAAAGCAGAAATAACAGTATCTCCGGCACCAGTTACATCTGCAACTTGATCGGATCCAAAGATCGGAACATCTATCCTAGAGTTTTTCTTTTGAAAAACGCTCATACCTTTCTTGCCTCGAGTTATCAATACAGCTTTCGCATCCGTCATATCCAAAAGTTCAGCTCCAGCCTTATCAATATTTTTGTCATTTGGATAGAATCCAATAGCTTCTTCAACTTCCTCCTCATTGGGAGTGATTGCGGTAATTCCCTTAAATTTTTGACAAGACCAACGACTGTCAACAGTGACAATAAGATTATTAGAAATTTCCCGTACTAAATTTCTAATTTTTTCTGTAACTACACCTAAACCATAATCTGAAACGATTACCGCATTTATACCTTCTCTACATAAGTTTTCAAGAGAACCTACAAGTTGAGATTCCATATGCTTAGAAAAATTCCTTATTTTTTCATTGTCTACCCGAATAACTTGTTGGCGAGTAGTATTTTTCCCTCCTGCTAAAATCCTCTTTTTAGTAGGAGTTACAGTCTCCTTATCAACTATAAGGCAATCCACATTAATATTGTGAGAAGACATTTTATTTTTGAGTTCTTCCCCCTCTGAATCCATTCCAACTACTCCGACCGCAAATACGCTACTACTAAGCGAGGCAGCATTCATCGCAGCATTACCACCCCCACCTGGGATCAAAGACCGATCTTGAAAATCTAAAACTATTACAGGTGCTTCTCTGCTAATCCTAGAAGTCTCACCATAAATAAATTCATCTGCGATAAAATCGCCAATTACTGCAACTCTCAAGGATGGGAACTCTGAAATATATTTTTTTAATTCCTGAGCCAAATCGTAACCTTAAAATTTAAGAAAAAATAAGTTCAACGGCATGATAAACATCTTCCGCTACGAAATCTGGTTGACGCAACCACTTTTCACTATTTGTTTCAAACTCACCTCTTCCGTAGCCTGTTAGAACTAAAGCAGATTGGCAACCCGCAGACCAACCACATTCCAAGTCCGAAAATTTATCACCAATCATAAACGATTGAGTTAAATCCACATCTAATTCATGTGCAGCCTTTAAGAGCATCCCCGGTTTTGGTTTTCTCATTTCACAATCCTTAGAAAAAGTTTTATCTGCACCATTGGAAACATGGGGGCAGTAGTAAATGGCATCTAAATTCGCATTTTCTAATTCAAGTCCTTTCTGGAGTTTCCCATGAACCTTTCCTATCATTGATTCCTCGAAATATCCTCTTGCTACACCCGCCTGATTAGTGACTAAAACTGCGAGAAAACCAGTATCATTTATCTTCTTCACAGCTGCACCAGCACGCGGAAGAAGTTCATAATCATCTAAGTGTGTTACATACCCAACATCACGATTTAAAGTCCCATCACGATCTAAAAAAATAGCTTTTCTTTTTTTCAAACTCCTCTCTCCCTCAAAGTCTCAATAGATCTCTTGTTTTATTTTCTACCTCTCCAATTGTGATTTTCTGCATACAGTCGTGGTGATGTAAAGGGCAAACCCTCTGAAAACACGGGCTACACTCTAAATTTTTATATACATATAGATTTCTAGGTCCTCTTGGTGCAGTAAGTTTTGGGTCAGTAGGACCAAAAAGAGAAACTGTTGGAGTACCCACCAGAGATGCTATGTGCAATGGACCTGTATCGCCAGAAATTAAAACATCAAGCATAGAAAGTATTCCAGGTAAAATCAATAATTCATCTCTTCCAAAAAAATTAAAAGCTTTCCCTCTAGAATGTTTCACGACCATTTCTGTTAATTCTTCCTCGCCAGGACCACCAAAAACTAAAACTTTAGCATCTTCCCTATCCGTTAATCGCTCGGCTAACTGTCCAAAATTTTTTGGGTCCCAAGTTTTGGAGGAACCAAAAAATGCTCCCGGATGAAGACCTACTAAGGGACGTTCGGATAAATTAATAAATCTACTCAAAGTATTCTTTGAAATTTCAAGCAAATCATCCCTTATTTCGATAGAAACCCTCTCAGAGATAGGAGTCAATCCATTAGCAACCAAAAGACCCAGATAATAGTCTGTTAGATATTGAGATTTATTTTTTGGCAGAAAAATTGGATTCGTAAGTAATTGCTTTCTAAAACTGGCGGAGTATCCTATTCTTAATTTTCCACCTGCCAAAAAACACATTACTGCAGAACGGAAACTGTTGGGTAAAAGCCAAAAAATATCTGATGAGAATTTCTTTTTCAACTCTCCATATCGAAGAACTTTTATTAAATGCCATACACTGTGACTATGGAGTTTAATGACTTCATCTACCCAGGGATAGTTTTTTACGAGGCCTTCAACCCAAGGATTGACTATAACTTTAATCTTACAATTGGGAAAAATGGACCGAAGTGAAGCAAAAAAAGGTGCTGCCATTGCAGTATCACCTATCCAGTTAGGCGCTAGTACTGTGTGGCTCGTATAATCTGAAAAATCAACCTTTTCCAAATCGAAGTTCCTTAAAAAAAGAAATCGAAATTTTGATGAAATAATTGTACAATTTTTTAGGAAACTAAAAAATGTCTATAGTTCTATATAGTTTCTTTGATTTTAGTTCCATATTTTTACACTTAACTTAACTCTTTTTTAAATTAAAGATATAAAATTGGACTACCTATATTGAAAAAGTTACACACTTATCTATTAAAAGAAATTATTGTTTGGTCGTTTTTCTTACTTATTTTGCTTACTTTTGTTTTATTTCTAGGTCGCATTTTTGAAATAACTCAACTAATTATAATAAATAAGATCCCTTTCACTATTGTATTAAATTTTTTAATGACTTCACTTCCAATTCTACTCCTAACGAATATTCCTATGTCAGTTCTAATTGCTACCGGATTAGTTTATAGCAAGTTTTCACACGACAATGAATTGCTAGCAATGTCCTCATCTGGAATGAGTTTTTATTCACAACTAACACCTGTAATTCTTTTAGGTACTATCACTACATTAATTATGTTCTTTTTGACTATTTATGCGCTCCCATGGGGATTTTTAAATAGCAGGGCTATAAGCAAAAGAATTATCTCAATTAGTCAAATTGATTCTAATATACAAGAACAAGTCTTTAAAAAAATTGCAGACGGAATAGTAATTTTTGTAGGTAAAAAAAGTAAAGAAAGTAAGGTTTTACGAGGCATCATTATCTCTGAATCTAGAAATAAGAAAAATAAGAAAATTATTTTTGCTAAAAAAGCTATTTTCAAAAGAAATAAATTGAAAAACTTAATTATTTTTCAGTTGTATGATGGGTCAATTCACACAGAAGTGAATGAAATTCAAAAAAGAGGAAACATTGGAAATTCAATTGTCCCTACTCAGAAAAGAAGTTACAGAATTACACAGTTCAAAAAATATCATCTCAAAATAGACTTGCTACAAAGGAATGAAGATTTTAGTCCCTTCCGTCTTCGACTCAGGGAATTGCCAATCGAAGTATTAAACTTCGAAATTGAAAACGCAGAAAAAGATTCAAAAAAAGAACTCCTATACTTAATTGAATTCCATAGGAGGATTGCTTTCCCTTTAATTCCTTTGATTTTTGCAATGCTTGGAGCATCTCTCGGTGTTACGAATCAAAGAACTGGGAGACAGGGAGGATTTTTATTTAGTCTAATCATATTATTCTTTTATTACCTTCTTGATACCTTTTTTAAAGGTATTGGCGAAAATGGATTTTTATATCCAATAGTTTCGGCCTGGGGGGCAAATGTCGTTCTTCTAACACTAACTTTGTATACAGTACGTAAAGTCAATAATGAGGGGAGCATACAATTTCTAAATCTAATGGTAAAACCTTTTGAATCCTTATCAAATTTAATAAACATAATTACAAGAAAATCATGAAAATAATCGAAAGATATATACTAAAGCAATTTTTAATTTTCGTAACACTTTTTCATATCGGAACTACCACTCTTTTTTTACTCGCAGAATTTATTGAACGCATTGATGATTTATTAGAAAAAAACGCTACTTTGTACCACAGTTTCCTTTATTTCATTTACAAAATCCCAATGCTTTCGGTTGAAGCCATGCCGGTTTCAGTCCTATTAGGTTCTGTCACGACTTTATTCATTTTTACCAGAAGAAAAGAGATCCTTTCTATGTTAGTTTTCGGACTCAGTATTTACAAAATAATTAGTCCGATCCTGATCGCAACTTTGGCCATAGGACTTTTAAATTTTCTTGCAAGCGAGTTTATAACTCCTAAAACTAATGAGTTATGGTATTACAACTGGAGATCAAATATAAAGAAAATACCTATCAAGTCCTATCAAGAGCAAAATTCTGTGTGGTTTAGATCTAAAGATAAATCTCTAATATGGTTCATTAAGCACTATGACCCTAAACTTAAGAAAATGAAAAATGCTACTCTTTTTTTCTTAGACAAGGGATTTAATCTGAGGAAAAAGATCCAAGCACTTCAGGTAAAATGGGATGAAAAGAAGTCCAATTGGATATTTACGAATGGAAAAATTCAAAAATTCCTTCCATCAGGAAATATTTTCAAAAAAGAATTCGACAAACTAATAATCCGAGTACTAGAGAAACCTAGCGATTTTCAGGATATAAGGAAAAACCCCGAACAAATGAATTATAGAGAAATAAAAGCTTACATCGACTTCCTTAGACAAACTGGAGTTGACACAACAAAGTTTCAAGTAGAAAAATGGTCGAAACTTGCAAAGCCTTTTATGATTTTCATACTGGTACTAGTAATAGTTCCTTTCACTCTTAATAACAGTTTCAATTTTTCATCTGCAATGGGAACTATTTTCTCTGTAATTTTAGGTTTTAGTTTTTTTGTCATTTTTTTTGCAAGTCTTTCATTGGGAAATAATGGAACTTTACCACCATTCTTTTGTGCATTCGCTCCTAATGTACTTTTTCTCGGTCTAGGAACCTATTTTTTAACATTTTTAAAAAGCTAGTATCAAAGAATCTTTTCAAGAATAGTTTGAAAGAGAGAGTCAGGATCGTCAAATTTCATTTCTACTTTTAAAACTAACAGTGGGATTCCCAACTGTAAATCACCAAGTTTCACTTCATCTTTTTCGGTAGTAATAATATATTCTGGATTTAAACTTTCAATTTTCCTGCTGATTCTCAAAAAATATTTTTTGTTATAAACAGTGTGATCAGAGAACTTTAGATGATCTACTATTGAAAAACCTGATTTATTTAAAATGTGATCAAACGAATCAGGGTTGCCAATGCCGCTAAAAGCAAGAATTTTACTTTCCTTTATCTTTTCTAATGGGATATTAGATTTTTTTTCAGGGCAAAAAATTCTATCCACAACTAATTCGCCTGTAAAAATTGGAACAGGAAGATTTAAACTTTCAACTTTTTGAATTCCTCCTTCCTTGTCTTCGCCAGTTACGAGAAAAGCATC
Source organism: Nitrospinota bacterium (assembly GCA_036231405.1). Taxonomy (GTDB): domain Bacteria; phylum UBA8248; class UBA8248; order UBA8248; family UBA8248; genus UBA3496. The sequence goes on along the minus strand of JAZAHK010000046.1, from coordinate 32,959 downwards.
GGCATTTTTAGAAGACTCTACAGGTTCCCTCAAAAAACCGGAAGGAAAAACACGACCGTTACCAAAGGGATTCTTCCCATGAAAAAGTAGCAGATCAAAATTTCTTCTTAACTTTAGGTATTGAAATCCATCGTCTACCAAAACAACATCCGCATTTAGTTCGGATATCACCTTGTCTCCTGAAATAATACGATCAGTTCCTGTTACTATAGGAACATTAGGAAATAGCCTAGATAACATCACTGCCTCGTCTGAAGCAGGAGGTGAGGTCAAAACATTTCCTTTCCCATCACTCACTATAGTAAGACTAGAATCTACACTACGATATCCACGACTAATAACAGCAGGATTTAACCCCGGATCGATAATTTTTTTTATAAGCCAAACTATAACAGGTGTTTTTCCAGTACCTCCAAGTGAAATATTTCCAATAGAAATAACAGGAACTAATAGGGACTTGGACTTAAAAATATTTTTTTCAAAAAGAGTTCTTCTAATCGACATCAAAATAGAATATATAAAACCCAAAGGAGACAAAATCAGAACGAGTATTTTCGCCCATATCCTGACATTTTTTTTGCCTCTAAGTACGTCCAAAATACTGACCTTGAAATTATTCAATTTTTCTGACCTCTGAACTCTGAATTGCCGTCATTATCAAATCACTAGCTAGTGATGAAGACCCACGTTTTTCTATAATTAATTTATAAGCACTAGAACCTACCTTTTTTCTGAGAACTTCATCTGAAAGTAATTTGTTCATTACTCTCTCAAGGCCATCTCCATCTTCTACTTCAAACGCAGCACCCCTATCAAGAAGCAAATTTGCTACCTGATTAAAATTATACATATGAGGGCCAAAAATAACTGGGATTCCACACACAGCAACTTCAATTGGATTTTGCCCACCATGCTTAACTAAACTACCTCCAACAAAAGCAAAAACCGCACAGGAATAAAGCTTGGAGAGTTCTCCCATCACATCTAAAATAATTATTTGTCCATCTTCTAAAAAAGATTGAGAAATAGAACTCCATAAAATTGAGTTTTGATCCATTTTTCGTATTTTTTCTTCAATTGATTTAATTCGATTTAAATGACGAGGGGCGATAATAAGATTGATTTTAGAAAATTTCCGACGCAGTTTGACAAACGAATCTACAATCACCTCTTCTTCACCTTCGTGAGTACTACCAGCTAAAATAATATTCTTCAATGAAAAAATACTTGATACACGAAAGTCAACAGAATTTTTTTTATACACAGGAGGATCATTAATCGAATCGTATTTAAGGTCCCCCGATACGATCACATCACTAGCACCTAAATGAAAAAAATATTCTGCATCTTTTTCTCCCCGTGCGACTACTTTAGTTAGTAACTGAAAAATTGGATTGAAGAAAAAACGAAAAGAGTTATATCTACAAAAAGACCGGTCAGAGAGTCTAGCGTTAACAATAAAAACTGGGCACCCATCTTTTCGAGTCTGCTTAATTAAGTTCGGCCAAATTTCAGTTTCAATTATCACTAGGATATCAGGAGAAATAGATCGTAAAATTCTTTTCACAGACGAAATAAAATCAAATGGCAAATAAAAAACTTTTTCAACACCCAAAATTTTCAAAGCTTCCGATCGACCAGTTTGTGTGACAGTTGAAACATAAATCCTTAGTTCAGGATTTGAATTAAGGATTGTTTTTGTAACTGTATCTGCAATCTTTACTTCTCCGACAGAAACAGCATGAATCCACACTGTACTACTGTGTACATTTTTCGTTGTAAAACGATGGAATCCAAGTCTTTCACGAAGACCAGTTAAAGATTCATTTCTTTTCCAAGTTCTATAAATAAAAAATAAAAAGAGAAAAGGAGAAAAAACCCAAAGCAATAAATTGTATATAAAAAAAGACATAACTAAATCTTCTCATTTTTTTTTAATGACGATTCTGCTAATAGATTAGATCTTTTCATACCCCTTTGAACTTCATCTCTATATTTTTCTAACTCAAAAGATTTCAAACGTTTTGGTATCGAAATAGGATCCCCATAATTTAAGATTAGTTTTGAAAAAGGAAGCGGAATGATAGTTCGATCCCAAGTTGACAATTCGAATGAATTTTTTACAGCGAAGCCCAAGGGTAGAATTTTACAACCAGTAATAGATGCTAATTTAATTACCCCCATTTTCACTTCTTTTGCAGGACCCTTAGGTCCATCCGGTGTTATTACTAGATTATATCTATTCTTTGAACCCAACATAAGAGTCCTGAGAGCCATTCCCCCTCCTTTATCCTTTATGCCTACGCTAGATGATCCCCGGACAAACTGGCTCCCAAATCGAAACATGATTCGAGAAATCAACTCCCCGTCCCAACTCTTACTAGTAAGAACTTTATGAGGCATAGTTCGAAAAAAAGAAGTTGGTAATGCTATATGTTTATGCCAGAAAACAAAAATATATCCCCCAAATTTTTCGGTAAGTACTTCTTCATGAAAACTAGATTGGAGACATTCAAACGTAATGGTTTTGTAGATACAGTTCAAGAAATGATAAATTGTCCCTGCAAAAAAACGTAACCGAAAAGACACATTCACATTCAATCCAAAACTATCGTAGTTCTGATCTAGTCCAGCATCAGGGTGATTGTGCATTTACAAACCAATCCTCTAATATGATTTCAGATGCATTTTTATACGGATCTGAAGATGAGAGTTTTTTTCTAATATCTTTTATATAAGATTTTTTTTCTTCAGTGTTTTTTCTTCCTTCTAAAATTTTTCGGACTGAATTTGCTATCTCAACACCATTTACTTTTCTTTGCAGAAGTTCGGGAACGACTTCTTCGCCAATAATTAAATTTGTTAATCCTACATAATCAACCCTCATTAAGAAATACTTACACAATAAGTAAGTAATAAAATCAGTTCTGTATAAAAGGATTGATTCAAGTCCCATAACTGATGCCTCCAGAGAAGCAGTCCCACTAGAAACAACTGCAAAGTCTGCAACTCCAAGAAGTTCAGATAGTTCTCCACGATATGGGAGAATAAATTTTTCAGAATTGAGCAAGGCTGAATCTATAATACCTTTTGGCAATGAATTCGCTTCAGAAATGACAAAAACGGTTTTTGAGAATTCTGGGTGTAAAATTCTCGCAGCATCAATCATATGGGGAAGATGTCTGTTCAACTCTTTTTTCCTACTACCAGGGACGAACGCAATAATTTTATAAGAATCATCTATTCCAAAATGCTCCTTACTTAACCCCGTTTTCGTTTTGTTCATTAGCTCAAAACATATCGGGTTGCCAATATAGTGTGCATGAACATTATATTTTTCAAAAAATTGCTTCTCAAAGGGAAAAATTGTGAGTACCAAATCAAAAAAATCTGCAATTTTTTTCGCACGTGCAGGTCTCCATCCCCATATTTGTGGAGGAATGAAATATACCATTTGGCTTTTTACGAGATTTTTTTTTAGTTTGCGAACCAAGTTGGTATTAAAACCTGGAAAATCTACAAAAATCACGATGTCAGGACTCTTTTCTATAGCATATTCAACAAGATCAGATCGTATTTTACGCAATTCCGGAATAACCTTAATTGCATCAAGGAAACCGGTCACTGAAATATTCTCGCAAGAATGGAGAATATCTACGCCTGCAGATTGCATCTGCGCACCACCCATGCCAGAAAAACTTACATTTGGAGATTGCTCTAAAATTGAGTCAACTAATCTTGAAGCGTGAAAATCTCCAGATGCCTCACCGGCTATAATCATTATCCTCGAAGGGTGTGAGTTCATTTTATAGGACGATCAGGAAAACCATAAATTTTGATACCTGCCAATCTCGAAACTTTGAGCACTTCTCTCCAATCCGTAATTAAAGTGCCACCTGCTTGCACCACAAGAGCTGAGGCAGAAATTTTTTTAAGTATTTCGATTGTATCAAAACCAACGACAGGAATATCAAAACGACAGTCCTGTTCCGGACGGGATACTTTACAAACTATCGCGCCTTCTCCTCCTAATTCATAGGACCTATATAGAGTCGCATCAGTACCTTCCATTGCTTCCACCGCTATTACAACTCCGTTATTAAAAACGACAGTTTGTCCAATATCTAAAAATGCAATTTGCCGAGTTATTTTATAACAATAACCAAATTCAGAAATATCATTGGTATTAATTTTAATTTCATTGAGAGAACCTTCTCCAGCAACTAAAGAAGACAAAAATTTCAACTGAGAAATAACCTTCAGTCCATGGGATTCAAAAAAATCAATTACGTGATTCATAATATTCACATCATTCAAATGGCCAGCATTTTTAAAAATCTTAATGGCATGTTCATCAAGATCACCATTTGATTTAAAGAGTATTCTCTTATCTACCTTCCCAGCAAAAGCAATCTCTTTTACCTCATTCAATTTTAGGTACTCTACAATCTTCATCGGCTTACCAAGGGGGCAAAAAATTGAATTATCTGTAACAGCATTTAACGAACTAGAAGAATCCTCAGTCAATCCAATTCCTACTACATCAAAGTTTTTTTCCTTAGCGGTTCTAACGAACTCTAAAGGTAGAACTCCATCTCCTGCTATTAGACCTACTCGCTCAGTTAAATCTTTCATATGTTCTCAGATTAAGAAGAAACAGGGGTTGGAATATCCAATATTTCAAGAATTTGAAGCGCAACCTCTAAAGACCATAAGTCTAAATTAGGATTTTCTACCACTTTTTTTGCTAGCGCAGAATCTAGAAAGTGACGTAACTCGAGTTTCAAAGGATTATCCTTATGAACAAATAACCTTTCTAACTCGGACTGTTCCCTGTACTTAAGGTCCTCTCTTGAAAGCTGATGTTCACTGGATGCCTTTCTTTGGATCCGTAACTCCTGATCTCCATAATCAAGAGTAATGTAAGCATCTGGCTGAGAAATTGAAAGAGTACGGATTTTACTCTGTGTTACTCTGCTAGCTATCAAGTTTGATACACACCTATTTTCAAAAACTATTTGGACGTTAGCAATATCGTCCCTCTGACTTTGAACGGTTGAACCAACTGCAGACAAAGAAACTATTTTCTCATTCATAAGTCTAAGAACTATATCAAGATCATGTATCATTAAATCAAGAACAACTCCATCATCCCTTACACGTTCTGTAAAAGGTCCCATCCTACGACATTCAATAAGGGATGGGTTAGATACTATATTTTTTAATTCCTGGACGGCTCCATTAAATCTCTCAACATGACCAATATGGAGCACAAGCTTGTTTTTCTTAGCAATTTCAAACAACTCTTTAGATTCTTCTAAAGTATTACAAATTGGTTTTTCAACAAGAACATGAACTCCATTTTCGAGAAAAAGACGGGAAACAGAAAAGTGATGTCGAGTTGGTACCGCAATCGTAACTGCGTCAACAGAATCTATCATTTCCTCCGGTTTTTTAAAAAAAACAGTTCCGTATTTATCTGCAATAGATTTCGCTCTATTCTCATTTAGATCGCAAACTGCAACTATCTCATAATCCAACAACTCAGAAAGAGCCGCAACGTGATAACTTCCCATGTGGCCAACTCCAACAACTCCCACTCTAAATTGCCCAGACATTTTCTACATCCCCAAGATTAAATCGTTCCTTGATAAATACCACGGTCTGAATTTCTAATAAAATCAATAATAGCTTTTATCTCTCTATGAACTTCAAAATCATTTTCAACTTTTTCACAAGATTCAGCTAAAGTTTCTTTGGAATTAAACAGAACTTTATAAGCTTGCTTAACATCATTTCTAACTTTTGATGAAACCCCTCTCCTTTTCATTCCTATAATATTTAAACCTCTAACGCGTACAGGAGGCGAATCTATCATAGTAAATGGAGGAACATCTTTTTTAACACCACTATGCGCACCAACAAAAGAACCTTCTCCAATACGAGCGAATTGATGAAAGCCAACAAAAGCAGAAACAAAGACATCGTCTCCAATTTTTGTGTGTCCAGCACATGTGCTACAACTAGCAATAACAACACGATTTGAAACTTTACTATCATGCCCAATGTGAACGCCATTCATCAAATAACAATCCTCTCCTATTAGGGTGGAATCTTTTACACTCATAGAACGATGGATTGTAACAAACTCTCGGATTACTGTTCTTTTTCCAATTATTAAATTTCCTGTTTTATCCTCTAAATCTATAATTTGTGGTTCACATCCTAAGACAGCTCCAGGGAAAATCCTACAATTCTCCTCAATGACTGTTGGACCTTGTATAACTACATTAGGACCAATCGACACCCCATCTTTAATTACTACATTTTTTTCAATGACAGAACCAGAACCAATCTTAATATTGTCTCCGATAAGGGCATCTCTTTGAATCTCTACAGTTTTATGTATATCATTCACTTTTTTATCTAGTAACGAAAGCTGACATAACAGCTTCAGCAGCTACTCCCTTATTTACGGACGCAGTTCCAGACATTTTGAAAAAATTGCTTCTTGACCTTAACATTTTCACTTCTAATGAAAGACAATCCCCGGGAACTACAGTTCTTTTAAACTTTACTTTTTCTATTGTAGTAAAAAAAAACGGTTCCTCTTTTTGTAAAATTTGAGAATAAAAAAGATACAAAATACCCGTCTGTGCCAGAGCTTCTAAAACTAAAACTCCAGGCATAATAGGTCTTTCTGGAAAATGTCCCTTAAAAAAATCAAGTGAAGGAAGTATATCTTTTTCCGCCAAAATCAAAGGAATCTCACTATCAATGGAAACAACCCGATCTATTAATAAAAAAGGATCTCTATGTGGAATAAGTTGCTTTATTCCATTTAGGTCAATCATTATTTTCCTCATTTTTTTCGAACGAAGAAAACCTCTTGTAAAACTTAGGCAAACGCCTGAGATATGAAAGATTTCGTTTCGCTATTCCTATTTCTTCCGCAGGGAAACCAAAATAAGTTTTCCCTGATTCTAGTTTTTTGGTTGCTACACTTTTTGCGGCCAATCTTACATTATCTTCAATCTCTACATGTTCTATCGAACCCGACTTGCCACCAAAAAAGACATTTTTCCCAATCTTAACACTCCCCGCAATACCTACTTGTGATGCAAGTAAACAATCCTCTCCTATTAAGACGTTATGAGCAATTTGAACCTGATTATCTATCTTTGTCCCTGAACAAATCCTAGTTTCTTCTATTGTCCCTCTATCAATCGTACTATTAGCACCAATTTCAACATCATCTTCTATAATAACAGTTCCAGTTTGAGGGAATTTAACATGATTTCCAGACTCGTCTTGCACATATCCAAAACCATCTGATCCTATAACAACTCCTGCATGCAAGATAACCCTTGAACCTATAACAACGTTTGAATGAAGGATTACGTTAGGAGAAATCATACAATCATGCCCAATAATTACATCCTCTCCTATCTTCACCCCAGCCGATATTTGAGTCCTATCCCCTATAGAAACATTGTTTTCTACTACAACATAAGGACCAATAAAAATATCTTCTCCGAACTTTACATTATTGCTATATACAGCAGTTTCATGAATACCTTTCTTTAAATCTTTTACTGGACGGAAAAGTGAGATCGCTTTTGCAAAGTCCAATTTCGGATTTTTGGAAATAATAGAAGGACGGTCTGGTTCAATGCTAGAGGGTATAATCAAAGCACCCGCAGAACATTCCTTGAGATATTTTTCTAAAATAACAAAACTTAATTCTTTGGAACTTGCGTCTTTATATTCTGCTATATCAGAAACCTCAAAGTTACCATCTCCAGTCAAAGTACCGCTTATGAATCCGGCTATTTTTGAAAGTCGCATAAGCCCTACTATTTTAAAGATTCATATCTCTGAATAACTTTATTAGTTAAATCTATAGAACTATTTCGATATAACACAAGTGTTGAACTATCTATGACCAAATCAAATTTTTCCTCTTTTGCAACTTTACTTGATATCTTCCTTATTGTACGAACTATTTCCGATCCTATTCTTCTCTTCTCCCGTTCCAAATCTCTTCTCTTTTCACCAAAAAACAATCTTAATTCATCCCTCTTTCGAAGTAATTTTCTCTGTAGATTTAGTACTTTCTTTCTTTTTTCATTCCTCTTTTTTTTCCTCCAAATCGCAGCTTTTTGATTAAAATCATCTTCTAATTTTTTAACTGACATCATTTTCTTTTCCAATTCTTTTCTCTTAGATTTAATCAAAATGTCCAATTTTTTTGCTTTTATTTCTAACTTTCGACGAGCATTCAATGCAGGTTTAGAATTACGGAGTACTCTTTGAACATCAACAACACCAAACTTTACTGCATAAACAGAAGAACTAAAGAGTAATAAGAATAAGAAGAAAATAATGAGTTTCATTTCACTCCATCACATTATTTAAAATCCAACACCTAACTGCACATGTGATTCTCTACTCCGTTCTCCAGTTTTTGTATCAAGCTTGTACCCCATATCCACCCTCATCGGACCAAGAGGCGTAATAAAACTTAATCCAACACCCGCTGAATAACGAAGATCCCCTAAATCAAAAGCATTATGTCGCTCCCAAACATTTCCAGCATCTGTAAATATAGATACACTAGTCGGGCCTATGAAGGGATGTCTAAGTTCTAAAGAGAGCAATGCAGCAGAAAGACCACCAATCGCATTTCCTTGAGTATCCTTTGGTCCTAGGTCATCAGAACGATATCCTCTCACTCCTTTTCCATATCCTTTACTATATAAACGACGATACCCAGGGACCTTCCCATTAAAAGTATCTACATATCTTAAATTAACATGACTTTTTAAGACTAATTTTTTCAATGATCTAATACGTAAATCTCGCCCAATACTTTTAAAATATTGAAATTCATTCTCAAATGAGAACATATCAATGTCCGCACCAAGGAATCCACCTGAAAGAGCAGGTACTAATTTAAAATAAATCCCTTCCGTAGGCATTCCACGTGAATCTCTACTGTCATATCTAAGCCATGGAGTTATTTTACTTTCTAAACGAGTTTTATTCTCGAAATCAAGTATATCTTGATGAGTATTCGCAGCTGCATTAGTAACTTTCGTTGCAGAAAACTCGTATGATAAAAATACATTCATAAATTCGAATATTTCCTTACCTATTCCAATACGACCTCCCTCTCTGCGACTATCAAAGGAATCATACTCTTGATCCTCAAAGAATAAATCTCCGCCAAATGAGAAGCCCTTATCCATAAAATCAGGGTCGGTAAATGTTCCAACAAAATCAATATCTTGATCAGTTAAAGAACCTTTAAGACTAGTATTATAACCCCTTCCAAACAAATTGTTCTCCTTTACCTGTCCCATTATTCCAGCACCGGACTCACTACTTAAAGTCATCCCACCTGTAATAGAACCAGTAGGTTGTTCTTTAATTTTAATATCGATATCCATTAGATTTTCTTTGCCAGAGACGTCTTCTTCTTTTACTGCAATCTTACTGAAAAAACCAAGCCTCCCAAGTCTCTTTCGAGTGATAGCGAGATCTTTAGAATTATACAAACCTCCTTCAACAACTCTAACATTCCTTCGAATAACATTGTCACGGGTCCTAGTGTTACCTTCTATATTAATATTTCTTATATACACTCTATGCTTTGTATCTATTTTAATTGTAAGATCTACTTTTTGTGCGACTTCATCAACGTCTATCAAAGGTTTTACTGTTACATATGCGTACCCAAACTCACTAAAACTATTCCTTATCTTCCGGATATCTGAACGAAAAATCGAACGATCAAAAATGTCACCTTCAAACATTTTCAATTGTTTCTCTAATTCACTTTTAGGAATTATTTTTTCTCCACCAATTATCTTAATTTTTCCTATCGAGAAAACTTTTCCTTCAGTTATCGGAATTATTATCGTCAACTTATTTCTGTTAACATCTTTTTTAATTATCGGCTGACCGATCTGGGCTTTAATGTACCCATTGCTTTGATAATGTGCTTCTATTTTAGCGAGATCACTTTGAAGAATTTCTTTAGTATAAATTCCTGAGTCTGTAAAATATGAGAAGAATCCTTCTTCATTTATATCAATGATACGGAGCAATTTCCTCTTAGAGAAAGAATTGTTCCCCTGGAATTTTATAGATTCTATTCTTACGCTATCTCCTTCATCTATGTTCAAAGTTATCTTTACTTTATTTTTCTTCTGTGATTTTAAGATAGCTTCAATCTTTGCAAAAAAGTAACCCTTTTCTTCATATAACCTTCTGACATTTTGCAAAGTAGTATTTAGGTTAGATTTGTTTACTATAGTCTGCGTCTTGATAGTAAGCAATTCTCTTATATCATCGCTTGAAACTCGAGAATTACCTGTAATAATGATGGAAGTGATAGTTGGTTTTTCAATGACTCGATAAATTACTCGTAGTCCACCTTCAAAAGATTTCACTTCTACCTTAACATCACGAAAAAAACCAAGAGAAAAAACCTTGCGCACATCAGACCTTGTTTGGTCTACAAGTTCGTTGTTTTTATAACTCTTTCCAACCTTTAGGCCAAGATGAAAAAGGATAGTAGAACGGTCAACTCTAACATTACCTTTTATTTCTATAGCTTTAATTGTAATAGCAGGGGGACTAGGTTTAGATTGGACACTAGATGACGTAAGAGCGAGAACAAATACAAACAAAGAGAGAAAGACGAAAGCTCTCGCGGGAAAAAACATTACGCCCTCCTGAGGGCTTTAAGAAATGAAAAATATTTTTGAAAATTACACATCCTGCGCGCTTAAAACTTCCGAGGTCTCTTTAGACTCGAAAACCAATTCATCACCAGCCAATTTAACCAAAACAGTACCGCCTTGTGTGAATTTCCCACGCAGGAACTCCTCACTTAAAGTATCCTCTATATGTTTCTGAATCACACGTTTAAGTGGTCTTGCCCCATAAGAAGGATCGTAGCCCTCTTGAGCTATCCATGAACGAGCATCTTCTGTTAGTTCAATAGACAAACTCTTATCCTGTAAAGTTTGATTTATTTTTGAAATTTCAATATCAACTATTTTTGTTATATCCTCATGGGACAGAGTTCTGAATGTTGCAACCTCGTCTATACGATTTAAGAATTCAGGATTAAAAGTTCTTTTTAACTCGTCCTTAATTTTATCTTTCAACTTTTCAAAGTTATTAACCAGATCGCTTTTTTGAAACCCCATGGAACCACCTTTTTCCATAGTTCTAGCTGCAATATTCGAAGTCATTATAATTATAGTGTTTTTGAAATCTACCTGACGTCCATAACTGTCAGTTAAAGATCCGTCTTCCATTACCTGGAGTAAAATATTGTATATATCAGGATGAGCCTTCTCTATTTCATCCAAGAGTACTACCGAATAAGGCTTTCTTCTCACTTGTTCAGTGAATTGTCCACCTTCTTCATATCCAACATAACCAGGAGGTGCGCCTGTTAAACGAGAAACATTGAAACGCTCCATATACTCACTCATATCAATTCTTATAAGAGCATTTCTATCTCCAAACATAAAATCCGCAAGAACTCTAGCCATCTCAGTTTTACCAACTCCAGTAGGACCTAAGAATAGAAAACTACCAATAGGCCTAGTAGGATTTTTAAGTCCAGACCGCGCACGACGGACTGCTTTTGTGAGTAAACGGGTGGCTTCTTCTTGCCCAATAATTTTTTCATTAAGTTCCTCTTCCATCCTGAGAAGGCGATTATTTTCAACTTCTTCAATTCTTTGAAGAGGAATCCCGGTCATACGACTAACTACATAAGCTACATCGTCTTCTGTAACTAGTGGTTCATCATCAGTCTTTTCTTTTTCCCAATCAGACTTCATTTGGTCTAGAAGGGTCCTATCTCTTTCTTCCTGATCTCTGAGTTCAACAGCTTTCTCAAAATCTTGGTTCTCTATCATATTCTTCTTTACACGAACGACCTCTTCAATACTTTTTTGTAATTCTTTAATATCATTCGGGAAAGTCTCTCTTTCTATTCTAACTTTACTGCAAGCTTCATCAATAAGATCAATCGCCTTATCAGGAAGAAAACGATCAGAAACATATTGAGATGACAATTTCACTGCCGCTTCTATAGCATCACTTTCCAAACGCGTTTTATGATGATCTTCATACCTTTCCTTTAACCCATTCAAAATACTTATTGTGTCTTCAATAGACGGAGGATCAACCATAATACTCTGAAAACGTCTCTCTAACGCCCCGTTCTTTTCTATATATCTTCTATATTCATCTACTGTAGTAGCCCCTATACATTGTACCTCGCCACGACTTAAAGCCGGCTTTAACATGTTGGAGGCATCAATAGAACCCTCTGCAGCACCAGCTCCAACCAATGTATGCAACTCGTCTATGAAAATTATAATTTGAGAACTTTGTTTAATTTCCTTCATTATTGCTTTTAATCTCGCCTCAAATTGTCCACGATATTTAGTACCAGCAACCAACGCACCTAGGTCTAACTGTATGACTCTTTTGTCAAATAAAATTTGAGGCACATCACGAGAAAATATCAATTGTGCAAGTCCTTCAACAATAGCAGTCTTTCCTACTCCCGGTTCTCCTATGAGAACTGGATTATTCTTAGTTCTTCTAGCCAAAATCTGTACTAATCTCTCCGTTTCATTTTCTCTACCGATCACAGGATCTAGTTTTCCTTCCTGTGCAAGAACGGTAAGATCTCTCCCAAATTCGTCTAAGGATGGAGTCTTACTTTTTTCCTTTGTTCGACCACTCACTGGTTCTCTAAGTAAATTAATTGTCTGTTCTCTTGTTTCTTGCAAATTAATGCCTAAGCTGGAAAGAACTTTAGCTGCCAAACCATCCTTTTCTCTTACAATACCAAGCAAAAGGTGTTCGGTGCCGATGTAATTATGACCCATTAAGCGAGCCTCCTCGACAGCATACTCAAGTACTTTCTTTGCTTTAGGTGTAAATGGAATATCTCCTTCAACTGGGGAATCGACACTTTTTGGGAGATTTCGTTCAAGTTCAACACGGAGTTGCTTAGGATCTATACCTAATTTCTGAAGTACAGCTATTGCAATTCCACCACCATCTTTTAATAGACCAAGTAGAATATGCTCCGTCCCAAGATATTCATGTCGGTAACGTTCGGCCTCTTCCCTAGCTAAAATAACTACCTTACGGGCACGTTCAGTAAATCTCTTAAACATTTGGCCCTCCTAAACATTGGTCATTAATCAAACCATCAACTATAGGCATTTTCCTGTCCATACCATCCGATAATACACTATTATGCGTTACAATCAAAAACGTTTGCTGTGTTTTAGAATTAATTTCTTTCAATAATTCACAAATTCTATTTGTATTTGACGAATCTAGATTCCCAGTAGGTTCGTCTGCGAGGACAATCTGAGGATCATTCGCGAGGGCTCTAGCTATGGCAACTCTCTGCTGCTCCCCACCAGATAATTCAGATGGCCTATGGTTAATTCTCTCTTTTAGGTCCATATCTGACAATAGTATTTCTGCTTTTTCTTTAGCAATTGTTCTTGATTTTCCTCCAATTAAAATAGGAATCATCACATTCTCAAGCGCTGTAAACTCAGAAAGAAGAAAATGAAATTGAAAAACAAAACCAATCATTTCATTTCGAATCTTGGCTAAATCAAAATCCGTTTCATTCGAGATAGACTTGCCATTTAGAATTATTTCTCCAGACGAAGGTTTTTCCAAAGTCCCAAGAAGATGTAATAGAGTCGACTTGCCTGCACCCGAAGGTCCAGTGATCGAGACCATTTCCCCTCTCTCTATCTCAAAACTAATTCCTTTGAGAATTTCAATTTCATTTTTCCCAATCTTATATATTTTCTTTAAATCTCTAACTTTTAGAATTAACGCACCTCTTAATTTTATAATTTTAAATTGAAAAGAGAACTCTACATCAAGAAAAACTTTGTAACAAATTAAATTAACTAAATCTCAGTTCATCTATTGGATCAACCCAAGAAGCTCTCCAAGCAGGATAAACAGTCGCAATCAAACTAATTAGAAAAGATAATATAGAAATAACAATTATCTCGAAAAACTGTATCTCCACAGGCAGTCTATCAATATGATAAATACTCGCCGGCAAAATTTCTAAACCAAAAAACTTCTCAAGAAGAGATTCAACAAAATGCAAATTCCATCCCAATAAAATACCTAAAACCACACCTAGGAAGGTTCCTACAAAACCTATGAAAGCACCCTGAAGAAAAAATAAACGGAGAATAAAACCTCTCGTTGCTCCAATTGATTTCAAAATAGCAATATCTTTTCCTTTCTCCATGACTACCATTACAAGAGAACCCGCAATATTGAAAGCTGCAACAATAACAACTAACATAAGCAAAATCGTCATTGTAGTTTTTTCAGTTTTAAGAGCAGAAAAAAGGTTTTGATTCATTGTCTGCCAAGAACGAACTTCGTACATACCGCCTATTTTCCCCTTAATCTTTTTCGAAATTCTTTCAGAAAGAAAAATATCGCTCACGCGTACATGAAGACCAGAAACATATTTTCTCAATCCAAAAAACCTTTGCGCGCCCTGAAGAGAAACAAAAGAAAGACCTGCGTCATATTGATAAAAGCCACTTTTGAAGACCCCAGCGACAACAAAATTTTTAGTTCTAGGGATTAATCCCATGGGAGTCACTTTCCCTATAGGGCTAATCATCCTAACTTCATCACCAGGATCGACCATTAATTTTGAAGCTAATCCACTACCAAGTATTACACCTTCTTTTTTTTTCTTCTCCAATTCTCTGATTTTGTTAAATGAACCTTCCGATATAAATTCAGAAAAATTTTTCTTAGAACTTGAATTTATCAGTATTCCTTTAACAATCGCTCCCATAGCCCTACCTCTAGCTGAAAACATTACCTGTCCATAGACAAAAGGTGAAGAAGAGATTACTTTTGGTTCAGAGTTAATTTTTTCTGAGAGATTATCCCATTTTAGAATTCCTTCATTCCCAATACCCGAAACTACAATATGACTCTGCATCCCTAATATTTTTCTTCTAAGTTCTTTTTCAAATCCAGTCATAACACCAACAACAACAATTAGGGCCATAACACCGAGAGCAATTCCAAGAATAGAAATTAACGTAGTAACTGAAATAAAGGAAGAGTTTCGTTTAGAAAATAAGTGACGTATCCCTATAAATACTTCTGTAAAGGACATTATTTATCCCTTGTTTTTTCTTAATAAAGGAAAAAAAATTACATCACGTATAGACGGGGAATCAGTTAAAATCATAACAAGTCGATCTATGCCTATTCCCTCACCGGCAGTCGGAGGCAAGCCATACTCTAAAGCAGTCAAGTAATCCAAATCAATCTCATGATTTCCTTCATCCTCAGAATCATTTGCCTCCAACTGTTCTTCAAATCTAATTCTTTGTTCGTCCGGATCATTTAGTTCCGTATATGCATTCGCAATTTCACGACCCGCAACAAATAGTTCAAAACGTTCAACAATTTCAGGATTATTTTCAAGAGATTTTGATAAAGGAGAAATCTCCCTTGGAAAATCATAAATAAAAGTAGGTTGAATGAGTTTTGGGACAACTATCTCATCAAAAATATATTCGAGAATCTCGACATGGCTAGAGAATTGTGTTTGGGAAGAACTACTTTCTTGGGAAACATCAGTAACAAATTTTTTGGCAAGTTCAAGATCAGAAAGGACTTCTGGTGGTGCTAAACCAATTTCTACTATGGAGTCATGCCATTTATATCTTTCCCATCCTTTAGAGAAAGATAGTTCCAATTTCCCAAATTTAATATTCGTTTCTCCTTTTAATTTTTCACAAATCTCCGAGAGCATAACTTCCGTCATTTCCATCAAATCATTATAGTCTGCGTAAGCCTTATAAAATTCAATCATCGTAAATTCAGGATTATGCTGAGTAGAAATTCCTTCGTTTCGGAAGTTTCTATTAATTTCGTAAACACGATCCATCCCTCCAACAACTAGACGTTTTAGATACAACTCAGGAGCAACACGTAAATAAAGTGGCATTTCAAGAGTATTATGAAAAGTCTTAAAGGGTCTTGCAGTAGCTCCCCCTGCAATCGCGTGCATCATTGGAGTTTCAACTTCTACAAAACCTTCCTTATCAAGAAAATCTCTCATTAATTTAATCAATTTAATTCTCGTATCGAAGACTTTCATAGAATCAGGATTTGCAATTAAATCGAGATATCTCTGTCTATATTTTGATTCAACATTTTGTAGTCCATGCCATTTTTCAGGAAGAGGGCGCAAATTTTTAGTTAACAATTCACCAGAACGAACCCAAACCGATAATTCTCCGGTTTTGGTTTTGAAAATTCCCCCTTCAAAACCGGCAATATCTCCAATATCCAAACCTTTCATCTTTTCAAACGCTTGTTCTCCTAAATCCTTCTGTCTCACAAAAAGTTGAAGTTGGCCTGTCCCGTCTCTCAAGTCCATGAAAACAACTTTACCCTGTAATCTTTTTGCCAAAATACGTCCGGCAACCGTGTAGCTATTTTCTTTCTCTTCTTCTAGTTCTTCCTTTGAAAAAGATGAAAATTTTTCTAAAATCACTCTTACCTGATGTGAAACGGTAAATCTATTTACGAATGGATTACCACCACTCGAACGAATTTCTTGAAGTTTTCTTCTTCTTTGAGAAATTAAAAGGTTCTCATCCTCTAATTCATCATAAACCTCATCATTTTTTTGAATTTTAGAATCTTCAAGATCATCATTCATAAACGAATCGCCTTATATAAAATTAAGAATTAAGTATCGATAAGAGTTTTCAAATAAGCATCCAGGAAAATATCTATTTTCCCATCTAGAACGGAATCTACATTCGAAAATTCAATATTTGTTCTATGATCCTTCACCATACGGTATGGGTGTAAAATATACGAACGTATCTGACTCCCAAATGCAATTGATTTTTTAGATGCATGAATAACATCCTTTTTCTCCTGCAATTTTTGTCTTTCGACATCATACAATTGAGTTCTTAACAGTTTCATTGCTGTTGCACGATTTTTATGTTGGCTCCTTTCATTCTGACATGAAACCACAATTCCAGACGGCAAATGTGTAATCCTAACTGCTGAATCAGTAGTGTTGACATGTTGACCTCCTGCTCCAGAACTCCTAAAAACATCAACTCTTAAATCGTTTTCAGAAACATCTATAACAACATCATCATTTACTTCTGGACTCACATCTACAGAGGCGAACGATGTATGTCGCCTAGAATTAGAGTCAAAAGGAGATATTCTGATCAAACGGTGTACCCCGATCTCTGCACGTAAATAACCGTATGCATATTCACCTTCAACAATCAACGTAACACTTTTGAATCCAGATTCATCTCCAGGAAAAACCGATACCACTGAAACCAAGAAATCACTTTCTTCTGCCCAGCGGGTATACATTCTAACTAACATACCTGCCCAATCTTGACTCTCAACACCTCCCGCACCTGCATTAACAGAAAGTATGGCATTAGAAAAATTATCAGGTGAATTCATTATCGAACGGAATTCCTGACGTTCAACTTCATTTTCAATCGAAAGGAGGGCTTGAGAAATTTCTGAAAGAATCTTCTCATCTTTACTTCCCTCTAATTCCATGATTTCTAAAAATTCTTTTTGATCTGAAAGCTTAGTGTCTAGTGTTTCCCAAGAATTCACAATTCTTTGATAAGATGCACGCTTTTTAAGGATATTTTGCGCCTTTTCCGAATCATTCCAGAAGTCTGATTGTCCAGAAATTTTATCTAATTTCAAACATTCAGTTTGTATTTTTTCGAGGTCAAAGACTACCCCAGAGGTCATGAAGTTTAGATTGCAGAAAATCTATTTTTTTCAGTTGCTCTTCCATTTTATCTCCAACAACAGACGAAAAATCAAAAAAACGTAATGATCTCTATTATACCCTAGAAAATCGATAAGCAATCAAGTTCAAAACGAAGAAGAAGCAAACACATAAAACAAAAACATCACCAAATTCTGAATAAAATGTTTCAGATCTTTCCTTTAAATTTATCTGACCAACCCATACCCATTTTTTGAACAATCCACTCCTAATCCTTACCTTCCCCGTTTCGTCAACTACAGCACTTATTCCAGAATTCGCAACTCTTATTAGTGGAACACGCATCTCTATTGCACGAAAGATAGCCATAGATAAATGTTGTTCCGAAGCTGCAGTTTTACCAAACCAAGCGTCATTTGTTACATTAACTAAAAAATCTATTCCCTTCATTTTTCTAACTTCCCTAGGGAAGATAATCTCATAACAAATTAAGGTAGCAAATTTATTTTTACCAATTCGAAAGATAGTTTTTTTATTTCCCGATTTAAATTGTCCTACTACAGGAACAAGCTTATTAACAAAAAACAAAAAATCTTGAAAGGGTACATACTCACCAAAAGGGACTAAATGTTTTTTGTCATATCTGCCGCTTTTAGAACCTAATGGATTGAAAAAAAACACAGAATTATATAGACCTCTAGAATTAGGGGAATCTCCTAACGCACCTAGTAATAAAAAAATTTTATTTGACACAGCAAGCTTCTTGATCCATCCAGTAGAAATAGATTTGTCTTTTAGAACTAAAGGAAGTGCCGCTTCAGGCCAAATAATTAACTTGTCCTTATCTTCTAAAAATTTCATTTTCCTACTAACAGATTTAGTTTGTGTTTCTAAAACATTTTTTATATGACCTATATATTTTCTAGACCATTTTATTTCAGGTGTTATATTGGGTTGCACAATTCCAATATTTTGGGCTCTTGACTTATCTATTTCGATATTCGAGCCAATTTTTAAATATCCATAGCCAAAAACAAGGGTAGAAACAATTACCAACAAAAGTCCTTCCCAACGAAACAACCTCTTTGGCTTAGTAAAGAAATAGAATAAGGAGAAATTAATGAATACTATGAAAAAAGAAACCCCGTAAACACCCGTTAGATCAGCTACTTGTACTATATAACGCATTTCATATTGACTATATCCTAGCAAAATCCAAGGAAATCCTGTAAATAAGTGGGCACGGATAAATTCTAAGGACACCCAAATAGATGGGACACTAAGAAAAATTAATGGTTGAAACTTAGAAGAAAAACGAACGAAAAAAAATGCAAAAAAACCAACATAGATTGCCATATAAAAAATCAATAGAAGCATCACTAAATAGGCCAGGATAGGGTGCATCCCGCCATATGAGATCATTGTATTTTTTACCCAATGTACACTAAGGGTATAGGAAACGACTCCACATATAAAACCTAAACGAAAGGCCTGATGAACAGTTTTTTTTTGTATAGAGAAAAATAAAGGGAGCAAAAAGCAAAAAGATAACTGACTAAATCTAAAAGGTGGAAAAGACAAGGATAATAAAACACCAGACAAAATCGATAGAACCATACTTCTATAATTAAAAATAGACTCTTTGAGTGCAAGCATTTTAATTTACTAAACCTAATGAAAGATTCGATTCCCCTAAATGATCACGTATCGCATTTACTAGATTGGTGTTAATACCTTCAATTGCACGTAACTCCTGATCAGTTGCAGCAGAAATTCCTCTAATCCCACCAAATTTTTTTATTAGTGCTCTCCTTTTCTTTGGACCAAGACCTTTAATATTCGTTAAACTATTTTCAAAATTCTTTCTCTTCCTCTCTTTACGATGGTAGGTAATAGCAAATCGATGAACTTCATCTCTAATCCTTTGAATTAAAAGTTTTGCGTCACTTGCATCCGACAATTTTATAGGCTTTTTTTCTTCTTCAACGTAAATCACATCCTTATCTATTTTCCTTGTTGAATTCCTTCCTTTAGAAATCGAACAAATACTTATAGAAGCACCTAATTCCAACTTTTCTAGAACATCTTTAGCCGCATTGAGTTGACCTTTCCCTCCATCAATCAAAAGCAAATCAGGCATTCTTTTATTTTCAATCTTAAGTCTCTTTAGCCGTCGATATACAATTTCTTTTATTGACAAAAAATCGTCAGCTTTACGTAATGGATATTTTATCCTATACCTGCGATAGTTTTCTGGTGACGGTGAACCATTATCAAAAGTAACACTCGCGCCGACTAAAGAATTTCCTTGCAAATTGGAAATATCAAAAGCTTCAATTCTCTCGGGATATTTTTTTAATTTTAATTTAGACTGAATTTCTTTTAAGGTGTTACGTAAAAGCAACTCTTCATTTTCCTTAGATTCTATTTCTTCTAAAGCATTTAAACATGCCATCTTTATCAGTTTATACTTCGTCCCCTTTTTTGGAATTTGAATATCTACTTTCTTTCCTCTCTTGAGAGTAAGCCACTTAGAGAGAATATCTAAATCAATAGGTATGCAGGACAAAAGAATTTCTTCTGGAATGAGATTTTGCCTGTTGTAATACTGTTTGACAAAATTAGAAATCAACTCCTCTTTAGACATTTCGTTTTTAACTCTAAGTGAAAAATTTTGGTCTCCAAGCAATCTACCTCCCCTTACATAAAAAATACGAAAGGAGGTGTGATTCAATTTTCTATCGAAACCAATAATATCTTGGTCACAATTCTTAGAATATAAAACCTTTTGATTTTGCAAGACGTATTCAATACTTTTTAAGTTATCGCGTATTCTTGCTGCGTTCTCAAATCTCATTTTTTCAGAATAAATTTCCATTTCCTTACGCAACCTATTTATAAGAACACGATCTTTACCTTTCAGAAAATCGATCGCATTCTTCACACAGGTATCATATTCATCTTTAGTCTGTAGTCCGTCACAAGGTCCAAAACAACTTTTCATCTGGTAATAAATACATCTTTCGGAAGTTTTATCTTCTATTCCGCCAATGCAAGATCTTATGTAAAAAGTTTTTTGTAAAAACTTAATAGTTCTTTTTAAACTACTTGATGATGGGAATGGTCCAAAGTATAGATGATTGTCATCTAAAATTCTGCGGACAATCATAAGTCGAGGGTATTTTTCCCCTGTAGTAAATTTTAGATAGGGAAAACTCTTACCATCTCTTAGTTGTATATTATATAGTGGTTTATATTCTTTGATATAATTATTCTCAAGAATCAATGCTTCTACTTCATCAAAAGTTATTATATATCCGATTTCAAAAATATTCTTAATCATTTTAGATATCCAAGGACTTCGTCCATGATTACCAGAAAAATAACTCCTAACTCTCGATCTTAATTTTGAGGCTTTCCCAACGTAAAGGATTCCTCCTTCAGAATCCCTGAAAATGTAGATCCCTGGTTTTAAAGGCAATAATTTCAAAGAATCCCTCGTAGAGGAATCAAAAACTGCAAACTTGGTTTCCTTGAGATTCAAAATCTTCATTTGTTAAACCTTTATTCCAAGTTGACGTTTCTCGAAACTAAAAATTTTGTCCCTTAAATGTGCCGCATGCTCAAAATCAAGTTTTTTAGCTGCCTCCCTCATTTCTAAACGCAGTTTTTCCAAATCAAGCTTATCTTCCTCAGTAAAATATTCTGGAACATTTTCCCATTCAATTTTATTGAATTTGTCTTTCCCCTCGGTTGTATAACTACTATTCAAAAGAGGATTTAATTTCTTTTGAATGGATTTGGGCGTAATTCCTTTTCTTTTATTATATTCCAGTTGAATAGTTCTACGCCTATCCATCTCTTGAATAGACCTATTCATACTTCTTGTCGGATTATCTGCATACATAATGACTTTTCCATCCAAATGTCTAGCTGCACGACCTGCAGTTTGTATTAGAGCAGTTTCAGATCTGAGGAATCCTTCTTTGTCTGCATCAAAGATTGCGACTAGTGCAACTTCTGGTAGATCAAGTCCTTCACGAAGTAAATTAATCCCTATTAAGATATCAAATTCACCTGCTCTAAAATCTCTAATAATACTAACTCTCTCAACAGCATTTATATCGCTATGTAAATATCTAACTTTGAATCCAAGATCATCATAATACTCTGAAAGATCTTCAGAAAACCTCTTAGTTAGGGTAGTGGCTAGAACGCGGTCGCCTTGGGAAATAACCTTCTTGGCTTCAGAAATTAGATCATCTACTTGAGATTTAGCAGGACGTACTTGAACAATTGGGTCGATTAAACCCGTTGGTCTAATAATCTGCTCAACCACGACACCATTGCTATCAGTTACTTCATAATCACTTGGAGTAGCAGAAACATACAAAACTTCTTTCAGTTCGGTCTCAAATTCGTCAAATCTTAGAGGTCTATTGTCTAATGCAGAAGGGAGCCTAAATCCATGAGAAACTAGAGTCTTTTTACGAGACCTATCACCATTATACATTGCACGAAATTGAGGGATAGTTTGATGACTTTCATCAATAATAACTAAAAGGTCATCCTTGAAGTATGAAAATAAAGTAGCAGGTTGTTCTCCTTCCTCACGACCGTCTAGATGTCGACTATAATTTTCTATGCCGTGACAAAAACCGACTTCTCTTAGCATTTCTAAATCTTCACGTGTCCTATCGCTTAAACGTTTTCCTTCAAGAAATTTATCTTCCTTTTCAAGAAAATTTATTTGCTCGTACATCTCTTGCTCTATCTTATCGATAGCAAGTGCAAGTCTTTCATCTGGAGTTATATAATGAGTATTCGGATAAAAGTCTATACAACTAACTTCCACTCCCTTAGACCTTCTCAGATAATCTATTTTAGAGATTTTATCAATTTCGTCTCCGAAAAGCTCTATACGAACAATGTAATCATCTATATGCGGAAGATGTATTTCTATAACATCTCCCCTCACTCTAAAAGTAGAACGTAAAAGTTCTAAATCATCTCGCCGGTATTGTATTCTAACCAAATCTTTTAAAAATTCATCTCGATTAACGCTCATTCCCTTTTCGACATGCACATGTAGATCAATAAAATCAGATGGATGTCCTAGTCCATAAATTGCACTAACACTCGCAACAACTAGAACATCTTTCCTAGTTAAAGCAGAAAGAGTTGCAGAATGTCTAAGTCTATCAAGTTCATCGTTAATGGAAGCATCTTTTTCAATAAATGTATTAGTAGTAGGAACATATGCTTCCGGTTGATAGTAATCGTAATAACTCACGAAATATTCTACCGCATTGTTAGGAAAAAACTCCTTAAATTCATTATAAAGTTGAGCAGCAAGAGTTTTATTATGAGCAAGAACTAGAGTTGGTTTTTTTAATTCCTGGATTACGTTTGCCATTGTAAATGTTTTACCAGAGCCGGTTACACCGAGAAGCACTTGCTTTTTCTTCCCATTCTCGAAATTCTTGAGAATGCTCCTAATAGCAGAAGGCTGATCACCAGATGGCTTAAACTCAGAAAAAAGCTCAAAATTACTCATTCAGAAACCTCTTTCTACACAAAAAATGTTTAGGGGAAAAAATGGAAAATCAAGAAATTTAAAAATATTTAGTCCACTTCTCAGCTGAAAATATTACAGAAGATTTGCCAGAACTACCAATCAATGGAAAGACAGGTTGCGTTGGCTTTGAAATTAGAACCATGCCAATTTCCTCAGGGAGTTGATTGCCCTTTCTAGAGTTACATACACTGCAACTACAAACAACATTCTTCCAAGTGGACTCCCCACCTTTTGAGCGCGGGCAAACATGATCAAGCGTCATTTCTCCATCTGAAGAACCACAATATTGACAAGTAAAATGATCTCTCTTGAAAACATTTTTTTTGCTAAATGGAACTTTTTTCTTTCTAATCTTTAGATAAACGTAATTTTTAAGCCGAATAACCGACGGAAGTAAAAAGTGAGTAGTCTCGCTTCTTATTGGAAGTTCTCCAGACTCAACAACTTCGGCCTTCCCAAGCAAACTCATTTTAATAGCTCGTTTAGCCCCACAGACGTTAATTGGCTCATAACTTTGGTTAAGAACTAGAACCCGAAAGGCATCCATAAATAAAACTCCTAGGGAAACAATAATTTCAATATAACCTATTTATGGTAAAACATCAC
The DNA here is from genome assembly GCA_036231405.1 of Nitrospinota bacterium. GTDB lineage: Bacteria > UBA8248 > UBA8248 > UBA8248 > UBA8248 > UBA3496. The sequence goes on along the minus strand of JAZAHK010000046.1, from coordinate 8,909 downwards.
TTTGACAAGAAGAATAAATCTTATAAAAGAAGTAAGTTAGAATATAATGAGAAGAACAAAAAAAAGTTAGAAGATTTTTATATATTGAACTTGTTCTTTTATTCTTTTGGATATTAGAAAATGGTTTTTTTTAAAAAGCTACTAAAAACCCACATCTTTAAGTTCATTCTAATTGTATGTTTTGCTATAGGAATTTTCCTAGGTTCAGGAGTTTCTTTCTTCTTAGAATTCCCTGAACTTGATCGATTAAAAAACTACCAGCCAAACACTACAACAAGGATTTTTGACTCAAATGGAAAATTGATAGCAGAACTCTATCTTGAGAGAAGGGAACCTACTCCACTATCGAAAATACCAATTCAATTACGACAAGCATTCTTATCTATAGAAGATGCAAGATTCTATGAACACCCTGGAGTGAGTTACCCTGACATTATAAGAGCTTTTTTTGTAAATCTACGGAGTGGTCGTTTTGTGCAAGGAGGCAGCACAATTACACAACAACTGGCTAAAGTTCTCTTTCTCACTCCTGAGAGAACTCTAAAAAGAAAAATAAAGGAAGCCTTACTAGCAATTGAAATTGAGAAGCGTTTTACAAAAGATGAAATTCTAGAATTTTATTTGAATCAGATATATCTGGGTAGTGGTTCGTTCGGAGTACAAGCTGCTTCTAAAATTTATTTTGGGAAAAACTTATCTGAACTCACCTTAGCAGAATGTGCTATTCTTGCGGGTCTACCGAAGGCACCGTCAAAATTTAATCCCAGACGGCATCCAAAAAAATCAATAAAACGACGCAACTTAGTTTTAAATAGGATGTTGGCAGAAAGATTTATCAAAAAAAGGGAAAAGGAATCAGCTGAAGATGAATTTATTAGACTAAATCCATTCACTATGAATCAAACTCCTGAATCTGCTTATTTTGTAGAACATGTCAGGAAACAACTCTCAAAACGTTACGGATCTTCAATATATCGGAGTGGATTGCAAGTTCACACAACACTAGATCTTTCTCTTCAGAAAGATGTGCATGCTGCGCTAAGGAAGGGAATTAAAATCTTAAACAAAAGAAGGGGTTTTAATGACGCTTCAAAAAAAATGAAGAGATACCCTAAGCTTGGCGATCGTTTCCAATTTAGGATCACTGAGGTCAAAAGTAAAAAAATCCTTGGAATTATCGGGAATTTTGAAGCAAATATGAATATACCTACGAATATAAATTATAAACTACTTAATGTAGGGGATATTGTTCTAGGCAAAGTAAAGAAATTGAACAAAAATTTAAAGAAGATATTCTTAGGATGGGAAGAATCGATACAAGGTGCAGTAATCGCTTTCGACCCACATACCGGAGCAGTTAAAGCAATGACTGGGGGAACAAATTTTAGACGTTTCAAATTTAATAGAGTTGTACAGGCTAAAAGGCAACCTGGATCTGCTTTTAAACCAATTATTTATGGAGGGGCACTGTCTATGGGTTATGGACCTAATCATATCCTTATGGATTCTCCATTTGTCGAACATATACCTGGAACAAAAAGAGAATGGAAACCTACTAATTATTCGAATAAATTTTATGGACCTGTGACAATGCGTAACGCATTAGAAAAATCACTTAATCTAGCGACTATCAAACTATTAACCCAAATAAAACCTAAAAAAGCTATAAAATTTGCAAGGAGGCTTGGCATACATTCAAAAATGTACCCATATCTATCTCTAGCATTAGGTTCAATAGAGGTAACTCCTTATGAGTTTGTTTCCGCATACATTCCTTTTGCTACAAATGGGATATATGCTCGTCCATATGAAATAGAAAAAATCGCAGATGATGGAAATCGCATAATTGAAAAATTCATCCCCCAATTCAATCTTGCAATAAGTCCTGAAACAGCCTTCCAAATGAAACTTTTACTACGCGGAGTAGTTACTGATGGAACCGCAAAATTAGCAAAAAAAATTAAACTGTTTATTGCAGGAAAAACAGGAACTACAAATAGTTACAGAGATGCTTGGTTCGTCGGATTTTCACCTGATTTAGTTTTGGGAGTATGGGTTGGAAAAGATAGCAATAAAAAAATGGGGTTTCGTGCTTCTGGTGGAACTGCTGCCTTACCAATATGGGTAGAAATAATGGAAAAATGGGTGAAAAGGACTGGAAGTAAATTCAAATTTCCAAATGCTCCACCAAAAATTAAACTTTTGAGAATAGATTCTAAAACCGGTTTTCTACCATCAAAAAATTGTCGTGGAAAAATCATTTTAGAAGCATTTGTAGAAGGGTCTGAACCAACCGAAAGCTGTTTATAGGAACAATTTTTCAAGGCTCCAATAGAGCTCTGACAAACTTATGAGGATCAAAGTCAACTAGGTCTTGTACCCCTTCTCCAACACCCAAATAATAAATAGGCACGCCACTTTCGCTACTAGCAGAAACTATCACTCCTCCTTTTGAGGTTCCTTCTACCTTAGTCATAATTAAACCAGTCAATTCCACACAAGAGTTGAATTCTTTCACTTGATTCAACGAATTGAGTCCTGTGTTTGCATCTATAACTAGAAAAACTTCATGGGGAGAATCCTGAATCACCTTTCCACATACCCTATGTATTTTTTTTATTTCCTCCATTAAATTTTTCTTGTTCTGTAATCGACCGGCTGTATCAATGATTATTGTATCTAACCTACGCGCATTTCCTGATTCTAAAGCATCAAAAACAACTGATGATGGGTCTGCACCATCAGAACGACTTGCAAAGTCACAACCAACTTTTTGTGCCCAAAAATTAATTTGCTCTGTCGCTGCAGCCCTGAATGTATCTGCTCCAACTAGCATTACTTTTTTCCCTTGAGACACTTCTCTAGATGCAAGCTTTCCAGCAGTAGTCGTTTTCCCTACACCGTTCACTCCAACAAGCAAAATAACCTTTGGCCCTGAACATTCATCTCTAGTGGAAGTTGAAAATTTCACAGCCTCAGGAAAAAAAGAAAGTAAAATTTGCTGTATACGAACCCGAGACGAATGTTCTACTCCTTCCCCTGAACGCAATCTTTTGAGAACTTCAGAAACCAAACGAGGACCTAAATCAGAGACATAGAGAGCTTCCTCAATTTGCTCAAAAGTTTTCTCATCCATATTGTCATTTGAGAAAATATTTTTGAGTTTTGAAAATAATTTATTTCTAGTAAGAGACAAACCTTTAAAAAATAGATTCTGATCGGTGTCATTTAAAACTTGACTTTTATCCTCTCGTTCAAAAAACAAAATAAATCTCTTTTCATGAAAAGTTGAGTGGTTAATTATAAGGAATTAATTTTAAGATATAATACCACTTGCAGATTGTTCGACTTGATCTATCCCTCGCCTGTTAAGTTGAACAGATACAATTTCTGAAACTCCTTTTTCTCTCTGAGTTATCCCATATAATTGGGAAGCAAAAGACATGGTTTTCTTGTTATGGGTAATAACAATAAATTGACTTCTATCCTCAAGTTCGCAAAGAACTTCTCTAAATCTTACAACATTCGCATCATCAAGTGTTGCATCCACTTCATCGAGCAAACAAAATGGACTAGGTTTAACAGAGAAGACCGAGAAAAGAAGGGAGATTGCAGTAAGAGCTTTTTCTCCAGAAGAGAGTAACATGACGTTTGCAGGACGTTTCCCTGGAGGTCTCACCTCTATATCTACTCCACTTTCCAAAGGTTTGTCAGGTTCTAACATAAACAATTTTGCCTCTCCACCCGAAAATAGCCTTCTAAAAATATCTTCAAAATGTTTTTGTACTTTTTCGAATGCATCGAGAAATTTTGCTTTAGTTGTTTTATTTAATTTTTCTATAGTTTCTTTCAAATTTAATATTGACTGATCAAGATCATTTCTTTGTTCTTTCAAGAAAGAATATTCCTCGTTTACTTCATCGTATTCTTGTGCTGCAAGGTGATTTACTTCCCCCAATTTAGAGAACCTATTGTTCAACTCTTGGAGTTTGTCGACTTTTTCTCCATAAAAGGGCAATTCATCCAAAAATTCATCAATCTTCTCGTCCACACGAACACCGTATTTATCTAAAACTTGCGAAGTCATAGAATCCTTTTTAACTTCCAAAGTTGTCCGAGTCTCAGATGCATTGGTAATCTGATCAGAAATTTGATCTGATTCCACCCGTAATTCTCTTATTTGATTACCTAATTCTTTGTTCTCCACTTGAATACTCGTAATAACTTTATCCTGCCCAACTTCACTTTCGATTATTTTCCGTTTTTCAAGTTCAAGGATACTAGTTTGTTCTTTAAAAGATTTGATACTTTCCTGAGATTTTTCCGTCTTTAAAATTATTTCTTGAATGTCTGCCGAACAACTATTCTTACGTACACGACTTTTTTCAATAGATTCTTTGAGTCGACTCAATTCACTTTGAATTGATAAAACTCTCCCAGAAAATTCCGTCAAGGACACACGCAGTTTAGAGTGAACTCTTTCTTCTATCGAAACGAGTTGAATCTCCAATTGTCTTTTATTATCCTTCGCATCAGTTAATTCATTTTCTGCTGAGAGAATTTCAATGTTTACACGATCATAATCTGTTTCAGATTCAAGAAAACGCTTTTCGTTTTCCTGAATCTCTGATTTCAACACTTCGCATTTTCTTTTCCTTTCCAAAATTCCAGTGGTATCGAGCTTCGATGAACCACACTCAAAAGAGCCATTTGGGTAAATTATTTCACCATTTAAAGTGACCCATGTAATGTCCGATGGTCCGCTCAACCAGGAACTATACGCTACGTCGATATCTTCTACGATTCCTACTCCACCTAAAAGCTGATTAATACAGTCTCTAAATTCATCCTGACATGTCACTATAGATGACGCAGAACCAAAAACTTTTTCAGATTTTAAAATTTCAGGATAGGACCTTTTCTGGGTATTAATAGGAACTGCGATAGCACGAACATCACCTTTACTGACAAGAGTTTTAATCGCAGAAAAAGCTTCATCTGAAGACTCAACAACTACACCAAACAAAAGTTCTTTCAAGATAGACTCAACTGCTTTTTCAAATTTCTTCTCAACTATAAGGGAATCGGAGAACAAACTCCGCGCATGCACTCCTAGTTTAAGAAAATCGTTTGTCCCTGCTCTTTGCTCCAGAGACGAATCGATTGTCGTTTGAGTTGCCTGTAGTAGAGTCCTTTTTCTCAATAGATTTTCCTTAAGTTCTGAGAGTTTATTTTCATTATCAGCTTGTAGATTTTTCAAGTTAGAACATCTATCCTCAACAGCATCAACTTTTGCCTGTAATTGGCTCTGGGTCTGAAGGACTTCTTTAACCTGCGAAAAATAATCCTTCAAATTATCTTCAACTTCTTCATCAAAATATTGGGACAAATCACTATTTTCCTTTACATCCTTTATAAATTCTTTAAAAAGTGAATCTTCACCTCTTGTCTTATCGACAAGATCTTTGAATTTTTCTTCTTGTTCAATCAATAAATTATTTTCATTTTCAAAACTGCTTATTTCTTCCTTAAGGACGTTACTTTCATCTTCTCTTTTTAATTTCTCTTCTACCAATTCCTTAATTCTATTAGAAAAGATTTCCTTCTGCCCTTGAAGACGAATAAGTTCACCATCAACTTGAACCAAACGTTGCTTAGTATTAGAAATAAGTTCGGATTTTTGCTGTAAGTCTATTCTTAACCTTTCTCGATCGGATTCATGTGTAGATATTTTTGAAAGAACAACTTGCTCGCTTTCTCTTAGTTTCTCTAAATCTAACTCGGCAGGTTTCAGATCATTTTTAATTTTAATAAAATCAAGAACCGAAACACATAAGTCTAGATTTTTAATCTCTTCTTGATATTCCTTATAATATTTGGCCTTACTAGCCTGACGACCTAGGGAATTTAGTCTTGATTTTTTTTCACGCATAACATCATCCATTCGAGTGAGATTCCCTAAAGATAATTCCAATTTTCTTAGTGCCTCATTCCTACGATTCTTATACTTCATGATTCCTGCTGCCTCTTCAATTAAAATCCTTCGATCCATTGGTTTGGAATTGACAAGTTCTTCTATTTTTCCCTGTTCGATTATTGAAAATGAATCCAAAGAAACCCCAGTATCAAGAAATAAATCAGTAATATCTTTCAATCGACAGAAATTCTTATTGATTAAATATTCACTCTCCCCTGATCGATATAAACGCCTCGTAACTACTATTTCTTCGAAATCCTTATATTTAAGATCTGTAATAGATCCATTCAGTTCAGCGAGGGTCATTGAGACTTCTGCCATTCCATGAGATTTTCTTTCTGCGTTACCATTGAAAATCAAATCATCCATTTTCCTCGCACGCATGTTATTAGGAGCTTGCTCTCCAAGAACCCATCTAATAGCATCCGACACATTGCTTTTTCCGCAACCATTTGGACCAACAACTGCAGTCATCGGACCAGTTAAATCAATTGTTGTTTTATCTACAAAAGATTTAAACCCTTTCATTTCAATAGATTTTAAACGCAATGTATTTCCTCAAAGGCGAAAAAATTTTAAAAAGTAGAGTCAAAGTTCTTTCTTCTTTTTCAAACATGCTCTAGCTGCCTCTTGCTCTGCGGCCTTTTTCGATCGACCTTTTCCTCTTCCTAAGACAAGATCTCCTTGCAAAACCTCAACCGTAAAAATTTTGGAGTGTTCCGGACCAAACTCACTAATTATTTTATATTCTGGTGTCTTTAAACCTGACCTTTGGAAAAATTCTTGTAATTTACTTTTATTATCATTCAGGTCCTCGATAGATACAGGCGGTAAATTCTTCAATAATTTATCATGTATCCAATTTGCGCATTTTTCAAATCCAGCATCTATGAAAATTGCACCCACGATTGCTTCAAAAGTATCCGCTAAAATAGAATTCTTTGTTTGACCACCTGTTTTTCTCTCCCCTTTTCCTAACCTTATAAACTGAGCAAAGTTATTCAACTTTGCCATTTTAGCAAGGGCACGACCATTAACTAGAAGAGAACGCTGCCTAGTTAGTTGTCCTTCTTGATATTCGGGATAAGTATTCCATAGAAATTCAGTGACTACTAATTGCAGTACTGCATCGCCTAAAAACTCTAATCTCTCGTTATCATCACCTGGAGGAGCAATCTCCTGAGAAAAAGAACGATGAGTTAGAGATTGAAGCAAGAGATCTCTTTTCGAAAACCTATGCCCAATACAGTCCTCTGCTGAACCAAAATCAAACTCAGGGGACGATAGGGGAAGATCTCCCTGTAAATTTGAAAAATCTTGACTTTTAATGGGTTGCTTTTTCTTACTCGGCTTTTTTAAAGAGTAATGCTGCATTTGTCCCACCGAATCCAAAGGAATTTGTGAGTGCTATATTTACTTTGGCCTTTCTGGGCGAGTTTGCAACATAGTCAAGGTCGCATTCAACATCGGGGCTCTCATAGTTAATAGTCGGGGGGATGCATTCATTTGAAATGGCTAGTACGGTATAAACTGATTCAACCCCACCTGCAGCCCCTAATAAATGACCTGTCATCGACTTAGTAGAACTTATAGCTAATTGTCTTGCATGATCCCCAAACGTATTCTTAATCGCTGTAGTTTCAAGTCGATCTCCAGTAGGAGTAGAAGTACCATGAGCATTTATATAATCCACATCCTCCGGACTCAATTCAGCATCATCAATAGCCATCTGCATACACCTTGATGCACCGTGACCATCAGGATCGGGTGATGTAATATGATATGCATCAGATGTTAATCCATAACCTACAAGTTCAGCATAAACCCTAGCACCTCTTGAAACAGCATGATCGTAACTCTCTAAAATGAGAATTCCAGATCCTTCTCCTATAACAAATCCATCACGTTCTGAATCAAATGGTCTGCTAGCTAATTCAGGTTCATCATTTCTGCAACTAAGAGCCTTCATAGCACAAAAACCACCCATGGCAAGTTCAGTTATACATGACTCACCACCTCCAGTAACCATAACATCAGCTATTCCTCTCTGTATACATTTCATAGCGTCGCCTATAGCGTGATTTCCAGAAGCACAGGCTGTTACAGTACAACTATTAGGTCCTTTCAGTCCCCAACGAATCGAGACTTGACCAGCAGCAAGATTGGCCAAAAGTGCCGGAATAAAAAAAGGACTTAAGCGTCCAGGCCCTTTTTTCTGAATTAATTCTTTGTTTGCTTCAATTGAAGGAAGCCCACCTAAGCCAACACCAATGATTGCTCCCCATCTCTCAGATTCTTTTTCGTCAGTATCAAGATGTGAGTCCTCAAATGCCATCGCAGTGGCCGCAATAACGTACTGGATAAAAGTATCCATCTTCCGACTTTCTTTTTTACTTATATATTGCTCTGAATCAAAATCTTTTACTTCTCCGGAAATTCTTGTAGGAAGACGGCTTGAATCAAACCGTGTAACAGGACCAATACCTGATTTACCATCCATTAAAGCGTCCCAATTCTCATCTATTGAGACTCCTAGCGGAGTTACCAATCCGATGCCTGTTACAACGACTCTAGGAGTATTTTCTTCCAATTCAGGATCCTTGCATTAAAAATTTAAATTCGCTTATCCTTTTTTAGAAACTATGTAATCTATAGCACTCCGCACATCTGAAATTTTCTCAGCATCTTCATCTGGAATTTCGAGATCGAATTTCTCTTCAAAGGCCATTATTAGTTCAACCGTATCAAGAGAATCAGCGTTTAGATCATCAATAAATTTTGCTTCTGGTACTACTTTCTCCATATCTACCTCTAATTGCTCAACAACAACTTCTTTGATTTGCTCTTCAATACTATCTTGCACTTTAAATCCTCCAAAAATCAAATTTAATATAGGAGTGAAAAAATGATAAATTCATAGGCGGAAACACAG
>JAZAHK010000045.1:0-11807 GCA_036231405.1 Nitrospinota bacterium | reverse complement strand
ACATTTCCATCATTCTTTAGTAGTACCAAAACCTGACATAGAATATCCATCCTTTACCCATTGTTCATAAATACCAAGGGCCTCCAAAACTGCAGGCGCTCCAACATAAGTAAACATTTGAAAAATTACTTCAAGTATCTCTTTATCTTCTGCTCCATAATTATGAGCAGCGGTTAAATGTCCTCTCATTTGATTAAATTTTCCTGTTACTAGTAGTGCAGAAATTGCACAAAATTCTCTCACTTTGTGCGGAATAACATCTCTATCGTACAGTCCACCATGCACAAATTTTTGAAACATCATTGAAAAATCAGGATCTAACTTATTCATCCTATCAAAGAGACGTTCTGTGTATCCATCCCCGTATTGTGTGTCACCTCTTCGAATCGCTGCCTCAAACAATGAATCTTCATTCAACGGAAATTCCTCCTAAATTTTAAAACAGAAAATTAGTTATTAACTATCTCAGTTCTTAATCTCCCTAAATTTTCCACTTCTACCTCGACAACATCCCCTACCTTAAGAAAAGTTGGAACATCTCGTGCGTACCCTACTCCTGAGGGGGTTCCAGTCATTATGATATCACCTGTCTCTAAAGTGAAATCTTCCGAAAGAATTGCAACAATCGATGGAATATCGTGAATCATCATCTTTGTATTAGATGCCTGTCTAATTTCCCCATTTACCCAAGTTTGTATAGAAGCATTCATAGGATCTTGGTAATATTCTTTAGGAACTAGGAAAGGACCAATTGGACATGTGAAATCTAGTGTTTTCCCTTTAAACAACTGTTTATGCCTTCTCTGAATATCTCTCGCGCATAGATCATTCGAACAACAATAACCAAAAATATGTTCATATACTTTATCTTTCGGGATATTTTTCCCAGGCTTACCAATCACAAAAGCCAATTCACCTTCGTAATCCAACTTATCACTCGTAACAATCATGGGAAAATCTACATTGTGACCAACTAAGGTACTAGGTGATTTTGTGAAAAAAATCGGCTCATCTAGTTCAACCTTTTCAGTACGTTCGTCTTTTGCTTTCAATCCTTCTGCTACATGGTCTCTGTAGTTAAGTCCCAAACACATGATGTTTTTTGATGGATTCGTCACAGGAGGAAGAAATTCAATGTCTTCGGGATTCATAAGAATCGGCTTGATTTTTTTAATATTTTTTCCTGCTTCCTCCAACAATGACTCTAATCCTGAAGATATATTATTCCAATTCTCCATAATTTCCATAATTGATGGAATAGCTAAGTCAGGTCTACCAAAATGACCGGAAAGACGTGACAAATGTGAGATTTTATCTCCAACATACAAACCAACGCGTTCTAAACCCCTGTAATTATAAGTTAAAATTTTCAAGCGAGTCCTCCATTTTTTTAATCGATTCTATAATTTTTAAGAGCATTATCAGTGAATTCAAAACCGTGTCCTGGAACATCTGGAACAGCAATTTTTCCATTCTTAACTGAAAAATCTTGTGTTATATCTTCCGGTTTAAAAAAGTCCATATATTCGGCCATATACCCACTAGGACTCGCACCTATTAAGCTTACTGAAATCTCATGAACCAAATGACAAGACAATGATATATTAAAAGCATCAGCAAGATTAGCAATTTTCCTAAACTCTGTTATTCCACCACACCTTCCAACATCAGGCTGCAAGAATCCAACTGCGCGTTTTTCACACAACTCTCGGAATCCCCAGCGCATATATGAATTTTCACCTACTGCAAGCGGAACCATACTCACTTTTGCTAAGGCAGCTAAATCATCAACTGAATCTGCAATCACAGGCTCTTCAAACCAAGCAACTCCATATTCCGCCAACATGTTTGACACTTCAATTGCTTCTCTTACATTGTATTTTTGATTTGCATCAGCAAATAAGATGAAATCTTCTCCCATTTTTTCACGTAAAAAGGAAATCCTATCCTCATCACGATTTGTCCCAATTTTAAGTTTATACGCAGTACAACCGAGAGAAACTGTCTCTTCAGCTTCTTCTAAAAGTTCCTCGTCACTCAAAGTATGCCAACCTCCACTTCCATAGACAGGAATAGATTGTTTGAACCCACCGAGGAGTCGATTAATTGGTTGACCTGCAGCCTTAGCCAACACATCCCAACAAGCAATATCTACACAAGACAAAGCGTGAAGACCCATCCCACCCCGCATCCTCGCTTTATTGGGCCCCCACATTTTTGCCCATATCAATTCTGGAGATAACGCATCTTCTCCTATAACAAGTGGGGAAAGTTCATTTTTAATATATGGTACTATAGCTGTTCCTGCAGCTCCTCCTAGGCCAGTGGTCACACCAATTCCTTGAGGACCATACTTCGTCTCCATTTTCACAACCACAACATCAAGATGTGTATACACTCCCAAAGAGCTCTGAAAAATTTTCTTCAAAGGAACCTGTAAAGGGATAACTTCCAAATCTTCAATTATCAATTTTTCCATTATTTTCCTTTCTATAAATGCTTCATAGAACGAATTCGCATCGTCTGATTTGTGCCATCGGAATGCAGAAAGCTAGTCACATCCCTAAGATACTTTTCCATAGGAGCTTCTGTCATATAACCCATACCACCCCAAACTTCCATAGACCGAGTGGCAATACGGAACGACGCTTCGGAAACAAAACTTTTAGTCAAGAATCCTATTTTAGGATCATATGAATTTCTATCCGATATCGTCCATGCAGCATAATGCAGCATTTGCCTAGATGCCTGGTACTCAGCGAAAGAATCACACAACATAAAACCCACTGCTTGATGTTCAATGATAGGTTTGCCGCCTTGGACACGATTTCGAGCATATTCCAAAGCATCTTCATGAGAGGCTCGAGCAGTGCCTAGTACTGTAGCGGCAGCTTCAATATTTGAACCTAAGACAAAAGTTTTCCTAGCTTCCATGGCTTTATTTACTTCTGTGATTCGATTCTTATCAGGGATTCTACAATCCTTAAATAACAATTCTGCATTCAGTGAGAGTCTCTGCCCTAATTTGTCGTGAAACTTCCCTATCTCAAAACCTTCCATGCTTGGGTCAAGTAAAAAGTAAGTCATTCCCTCTGAGACTCCCTTACTTGGATCAGTCCGCATTGCCACTATGTAAAGTTTCGCAACTCCACCGTTACTTATATACTGTTTCTTTCCGTTCGCAATCCAATCATCCCCATCTGGTACTGCTGTTGTCTTTACACCAGCATCTGGGCTATCAAATGGAATGATATTATCAGAACCCCCAGATGGTTCAGTCATAGCCACTGCAAGATGAAACAAATCATCTTCTAAAAATCGGCTCAAATATTTAGATTTTTGCTCCTCGTTCGTTAGAGTCTCAAACAGGTGGGTAATTTTCCAGGTTTGATCAAAAGTTACTGCTGTGCCTAAATCACCCCAAGCCAACTCTTCTCCCACCAAACATAAAGTCAAAACGTCTGCACCAGCTCCACCTAATTCTGTCGGAAGGGCCAGAGTTCTTAATCCCAACTTACTTCCTTTCTCAAGGACATCCCAAGGGAACCGTTTTAATGGATCAGGCTCCTTGTCCAATTCTTTTGCTACTGGTCTAATTTCCTTCTCTGCAAAATCTCGTGCTAAATCAACTAAAGCTTTTTGTTCTTCTGTAAGCTTAAAATCCATACTTGTTCCTTTCCTCTAGTATTACCCTAAAAACATAAAACTAAGACTTAATCAAAATAAATTGCAACTGCTCTAACAGGAGAACCGGTTCCTCTTCTGATTTTCAATGGCAAACATGAAAAAATAAATTTTGTTCCAACCACTTGTTTTAAGTTAGCCAAATTTTCTACGTTAAGAACCTTTCTTTCTCTACAAGCTTTATGTGCCCAGTATCCCTTGTCTTTCATAGCAGCTGAAGAATCAATGCTAGGAGAGTCTATCCCAATGTTTACGCAACCTTTGTCTGCCAACCAGTTCGTAGCGGATTCACTCAATCCTGGATATTTATACATATAATCATAAAAATCATCTCTGTAATTTGTTTCATAATGACCGCTCCAAATTAGAACAGTTCCTTTCTCTGGAATTTCAAGTCCAGATTTTTCGCAGGCCCTCTCTAGATCATCAGACTCAATCCATGTATCAGTATTACAAAATTCAGAAAGGTCTAAACATATTCCTTCGTTGAAGAACCATTCAAAACCTAGTTCATCAATACTCTCAGCACCGGGGTTTTTGTCAATATGCAAAAAAGCATCCACATGAGTTGGCCCATGGTCACTCATTATGATCGTATTGGTAGTTGAAGTATGTCCAGATGGTGAAGACGCATTCGCTTTAGAAGTTTCTTCATGCGTTTTCGAAGGGAAAATTCCGGTTCTTTGATGTCCTGGATAGACTGGCATTCCATTATATATTTCTTGTGTTAAATCTACTAATCTAAAATTCATTGCAACTACCTCCTAGAAAATATAATTGAAATTCAAAACTATTCTGGCTTTGAAGTCTGCCAAAGTCTCCCAAAAGCGATAATGCTCCCGAAGACAACTATAAGTAAGAAACTAGCAAGGTAAGCAGCTCGAATAGAGCCAACCCATAAACTGTCAGCACGATATCCGCTCACAACCACCCTGCCAATTGAATATAAAATAAAATAAAGGCAAAACAAAAAGCCAGGTTTATATTCTTTATATCTAAGATTTCTTAGAATAGAAAACCAAACCAAATTCAGAAACAATTCATATAACATTACAGGATGTATAGGCTGATCTGGAAATTGGTTACCTGCAATACTTTCTTGAGGAAAAATTATCCCCCATGGCATATCAGTGGGCACCCCGTGAGCATCGCCATTCATGAAATTCCCAAAACGACCGAAAACCTGACCCAACATTATAGATGGGGATACTGCATCAGCGAAAGACCAAGTAGGTACTTGATGCCTTGATAAAAAAATCAATCCACCAGTCAAACCTCCTATCATTCCACCATGAATCGCTAATCCACCATTCCATATCTTAGGAATTTCCCACAAGTAATTTCCATAAAAGTGCCAATTAAAAGCCACATAATACAATCTCGCAACGAAAACTCCTGAGAACATGCAGATAAGTGCAAAATTCATCACTTCATCATTTGTGATAGGAAGATTTTTCCTTTTACATTCTTTATTGACAAGCCATGCACCAAAAAGAAGTGCAAGCACATACATCAGTCCGTACCATCTTAACGTAAAAGGACCAAGTGAAAGTATTAATGGATTCATATCTTATTCACATATTGTATCAATAGTTTACATATTATATTTGAAGTATTACTTCAAGTTCTATAGGTGCGCCTAAAGGCAACTCACACACTCCTACAGCTAATCTTGCATGCTTTCCCCTCTCTCCAAAAATTTCATAGGAAAAATCAGAGGCGCCATTTACAACTGTAGCTTGATCGGTAAAACCAGACGATGATGCAACGTAACCCGTCATTCTTACAATACGAACTATCTTATCAAGAGAACCTAACGCATTTTTTGCATGAGAAATAGCATTCAAAAAACATATTTTTGCGCAATTTCTCGCATCCTTTACAGAAACTCTTCCTGGAACTTTTCCTACATAAGCCAATTTACCATCTATTGTAGGAATTTGACCGGAAATATATAACATCGAATTAGACTCTACGTAAGGAACATAAGATCCTACTGGAGATGGGGCATCTGGTAAATCAATTTCTAATTCTGCTAATCTTTCATCTATACTCAATTCTAAAAACTCCTTTCAATAAATTTTTCAGAATACTCAATATCATCTGGAGTGTTGATATTTTTAAAAGATTCCCCTTCTACATCCCACTTTCGCCAAGTTTCCTCTTCTAGGTAACGAACTTTTAACCCAGAAAAAAATGAAGTCATTTGAAGTTCTTCTCTTTCTATTTTGTCTATTATAGCAGGAAGACACTTTCTATCGTATACTGCAAAGAGAGGTTCTGGACTAGATTGGTTGATCGGAATAAAAACATCTTCATTAGAAACTGAAAGTATAAAATTTTTCACTAAATTTGAATCTAAAAACGGCATATCACATGCCACCAGAAGGAGCTTTTGAGTAGCACAAAGAGATAGGGCAGTATAAAGACCTCCTAACGGACCTTTATCAGGAATGACATCTGCGTGTGCCATAAAACCCATTTCTTCTATTTTTTTACTCTTATTTGATATAACAAAAATTTCGTGAAAGCTTTCGCCTAAAGCTTTATAAACAGATTCAAGAAAAGTTATCCCATTGGTGCGAAATAGAGATTTATCGTCTCCTCCCAATCTTTTACTTTGTCCTCCTGCTAAAATTGCAGCAGAAATTGAAATTGGCGACATAACTTTTCCTAATTATGTATTCTGAAAACTAAATATAATTATTCTAAGACATTGTGCCATCCAGCAAAATAACCTCAACCGTCTTTCCGTCTTCTAATTTAGTTTCATACTCAGGGAATACAACCAATGAATTTGATTTAACCATTGTATGAAGTATGTTCGACCCTTGCACTTCTAAAGGTTTTGCTTCCCATACATCTCCTATGAAAGCAGTTACTGCTCTTACATAGTGTCTTCTCTCTGGGGATTTAAGCAATTCTCCTTTTAGTATCGCATTCACTTTTGTGCGAAAAATATCTTTTGCCCCCTGCATTTTAAGCAAAACAGGTCGGACAAACAGTTCAAAAGTGACCATTGTAGAAACTGGGTTTCCTGGGAGACCAAAGAATGGATTTCCTCCTAGCATACCAAAAGCCATAGGCTTCCCAGGTTTCATTCTAATTCTCCAAAAATTAATTTCGTTACCGAGTTCTTTCAATGCATCTTTCACTAAATCATAATCTCCTACAGACACCCCTCCACTAGTAATCAAAATATCTGCAGACATTCCACGTTTTATCCCTTTAATTAAATCATCTGAATTATCTTTTGCTATTCCCAAAAGGATTGGTTCTCCTCCTGCCTCTTCTACCTGCGCGGCAAGTGCATATGAATTAGAATTAAATATTTGGCCTTCTTTAGGAACTTCATTCAAATCAACCAATTCTTCTCCTGTAGCTAAAATAGCAACTTTGGGTTTTTTAGAAACATTACATTTAGCAGTTCCTATATTAGCCAGCATCCCAATCGCGGGAGGTCTCAACTTAATTCCTCTTGAAACAACCAAATCACCAATTTCCACATCTTCTCCAGCCACCCTTACAGATTCTCCAGATTCGACACTTATGAAAATTTTGACGTCACCAGAATCGTTTTCTTCAGTTTCTTCTTGCAAAACAATTGCATCGGCACCATCAGGAATAGGAGCACCTGTCATGATACGAATCGCCTCCCCTTCATTCAGTACAGATTTAGCCTTAACTCCTGCTTGAATTCTCTCAATCACTTTCAAAACTACAGGGTTATCTTTTCTTGCATCCTTTAAATCTTCTGCCCTCACAGCATATCCATCCATAGCTGAGTTTGCCCAAGGAGGAATCTCCCTTTCAGAAAAAACATCATCCGCAAGAATTCTCCCCATAGCATTCTCTATATTCACACTTGTACTGCCAAAAGAATTTATGGAAGAAAAAATTATATCCTGCGCTTCCTCTACGGAAATCAAAATTTTCTCCTTTATTTTTTTCGCCATACTAAAAATTAAAAATTAGAAGATGATAAATCATATTAGGAATTACATAAAATCGCGTCTTTTTCAAATTAATTTCCTGTAATTTCAATAGAATGTATTCATATTTATCATTAACTGTCCAAAACGCATCGGAACCCCAAATTAAAATTTTTATACCATGGCTCAAATCCTTCACGCGATGAACAACGCAAACTGTCTTCAATATAATCCCAACCACAACCCCTGACAGTTTTAGCCGTCCAAGCATAGCCAGCTTTCCTTGGCAACCACCCTTCTAAATCAGCGTACTTTATCTTAAAAACGTCTTTTTCACGCCCGAGAATTTCATATCTTTCCCCTCTTTTTGCTTCTCCAATTGCAAGATTTCCACCTCCTGGAATTGCAAAAATTGAAATTTTTGAGACTGCTATTTCAAAAGTAGGACAAGACGGCCCTTTCGGATTTTCATTGGAAGCATTTTGATAATAAAAACCATCAAACCAGTCAGAAACCCATTCGAAAATATTGCCTGCCATTTGTATGCAACCATAAGGTGAAACTGAATCTTCAAGATCGGAAACATTCCTTGGGCAGTTCACATCTTCTGATGCATAAACAGCAAATTCTCTTGTTGGAGAATTTTCTCCCCATGGATACGTTCTCCCATCTGTTCCCCTTGCAGCTTTTTCCCATTCTGCTTCAGTTGGTAAACGTTTTCCATGCCATTCGCTGTAAGTTTTTGCTTCTTCCCAACTGACAGAAACTACTGGTTGTTCTGGTGAAATGAAATCATCTTTGACAAAAGATGGAGGCGGTTTGAACGCGTTAGTTTCTTCTAGAAATTTACTATATTGTCTATTCGTAACTGCATGTTTATCTATCCAAAACTCTGAAAGTTGGACTTCTCTCATAGGTTTCTCATCATGATTCCCTTCATTTGATCCCATCAAAAACGCACCTGAGGGAATATGCACCATCGGAGACCCATCAGCACTATTTTTTACTTTCATCTAAGTTGCCCTTTTAAAAAGGTTTTTATCAAAAAGAAAGACGGGGCTTGTAACAAACCCCGTCTGGATTCCAAAAAATTAAGACAATTACCCTCTTTTTTCTTCTCCAAGCTTAAATGGAATAACTCCTGGTAGCATCCATTCATCCCACATTTTATCAACCTCTGTTTGTATATAATCATAATCTTCATCAATAAAATGATGGAATCTTCCTTGTGCTTCCAGATATTCTCTTACTGGCTTCCTAGACCTTTTGCCATAGACCTGACGTGCAGACACTCCAGTATAAACAAGTTCTCCATCAGTTACTTCCCAAAGAGGAAAAATACCACTTTGCACAGCTAGTTCACCAAGCTTATGAGAATAGAAAGGATCGTAATCCCAGCCCTTAGGGCAAGGATCGAGAGTATGAATAAAAGCAGGACCAGGGGTAGCAAGTCCTTTCCTCACCTTGTCTATGAGATCTGCAGGATAAGAAGCATCTCCAGTAGCAAAATAATTGCACTTCGTATGACCAACTGCGTATAAAGCTGCTATATTTTTTTTCCATCTAGTATGCATTATACGGTATTTTTTTCCAGGTGGAGTAAACGTAGTGTTTGCACCCCAAGTAGAAGCTCCAGAAATTTGTATGTCTGTATTAGCGTAAGATTCGTTATCGTAGCAGATAATTAGATGATTGTACTCTGCATGCATCAAAGCTGCTGAAATGGAAGCAACGCCCATGTCAACTCCACCACCATCACCACAAAAAGAAATAATATTTATGGGTTCTTCGTCCATTTTTCCTTTTCTCATAAGAGCGCGGAGTGCGGCGGCTGTTCCGGTTGCTGCGGAACCAGATGAACCAAGTTGGGTATGCATCCACGGCACGACCCAAGGGGTACTATAATAAGTTGTGTTTGCAACATACATACATCCTGTGCTTCCAAGAATTATCGTACGTGGCCCTGCTGCTTTAGCCATAAGACGCATTATCAAAGCACTTTCACATCCCTGACAAGTTCTGTGGCCACTAGTATAATATTCCTCTACTGCTTTTTCTGGTATCTCATTCACTTTTCCCATCATGGGAAGTTCTTGTGTTCCAATATGATATAAAGAATCGCTCATTGAATTATCCCCTCACTCCGACCCAATCAATTTCAGTAGAAGTACTTCCACTTTCTCCTACAGCAATCACTTGGTCAGCAATATAAGTAATATCTTTTAAGGTTACTTCTCGTCCACCAAGACCACAAACAAAGCCCTTCATTGCAGGCTGTTCATCTGCCCCATACATTGCGGCTTTTACTTCATTAAATAAAATGCCACCATGATAAGGCGAACCAAAAGAATAATCCCTATCAATAACTCCGACGGCTTTAAATCTAGAGAAAGAATTTCGCAATTCTTCAGTTGGAAATGGTCGGAACCACTTCAATCTCACTAATCCTACTTTTTTACCATCTTTTCTCATTTCACGAATTGCAACTTTTGAAGGAAGGCTCAATGTACCCATACCGCAAAGCACTACATCCGCATCGTCAGTCATATACTCTTCTATAAACGGATCAGTATCTTCTCCAAAAATACGATTGAAATCTTTATGAGCGTCTTTCAAAACAGTGTAGGACCTCTTAGCGGCCTCACTGCTCTGTCTCCTTACTTCCATGAGCCAATCTTCATTTGCTTGGGGAGCAATCGTTATCGGATTATCCGGATGAAGCATTAAATCACCGCGATCATAAGGAGGTAGAAACTCAGTAACTTGTTCCTTTGTTGGAACTTTTACAACTGCCTGACTATGAGTGAGAAAACCCCCATCCATAGCAATAGCGCACGGAAGGAAAACACTAGGGTCTTCTGCTACCCGATAAGACATTAACCCCAATTCTACTACCTCTTGCACAGTGTCAGGAAAATTAATCATCCACCCTAAATCTCTAACCAGCATTGCATCATTATGTTCTGTACCAAAAGCACCGGGATCGTCTAAGGCTCTACAACCACATAAAGCGACCATTGGGATTCGAAGTCCCGCTGTAACTGCAAGAGGTTCCATGGCATAGAGCCAGCCAACACCACTAGAACCAGTAAAAACCCGTGCTCCGCATGCAGAAGCATGTTTTACTATTTCAAATTGTCCGTGTTCACTTTCTGCAGGAATATAATCAGCATCAAATTCACCATTCGCAATGAAATTAGATACATACTGCATAACAGTATCATATGGTCTAATTGGGTACGCTGTGATCACATCTACATCTGCGAGTCTACAAACATGAGCCATAACCTCACTTCCTGTGAGAAGGAGATTCTCAGAACTTTTTTCTTCAATTGCGGTAGACATTGGATACTCCTATTTAAAATCCCGAAGACCTTTGCTTAGGGATGAGTTATTATTATGTCCATTATCAAGACCGGCACCAGAAAATGCACCAGCCAGACCTGTAATTGGGTGCCTATTTTCGACTTTTCCTGAAGAGGTTTTATCACTTACGTATTTGGAATAATTTTCTTTATCTTTATTCCACATCACGTATTGACTATCTCGTTCTTCAAAAACCACCTCATTTACCATCGTTATACATTCTGGCACGGGACAGATTGCTTCACAAACACCACATCCACAACAAGCTTCCATATTCGCGTCGTAATAACCGTCAGGCGTAACATCAAAAACAGTATCAGGACAAGCGACCCAACAGAGAGTACATTTCGTACATTTATCAAATGCAACAACTGGACGCATCGTTCTGGTTGACCATTTCTTAAATTTATCGTTTCTTCCAGGAACATAGCCTTCATCCGAATCTCCAAAACCGTTATGTCCCCCAACAGCGTCTATCGCTATACCTTCACGCATTTCAGTCCATTTCAGCAGCTGGAATGTAAATGGCTCTTCTGGATTTCCTTCTCCAGGTTTAATAAGATTCATTCGAACATCTTCGAAGACTTCCCTAGATGCTTCTACGTGAGCATCGTCTCCAATATTATCTCTAATGGCCTGTTCTAGAGAAGCAAAAGAGCAAAGATTAGGCTCCGCTTTCAATGCTGCTCCAAGGCACCGTACATCCGTTCCGTCATTCTTATAAACCCATAAACCTGACAAACTAGCACCACCTTTTATAATCGCAAGATTGTAGGGAGTCTCCCTCTTGTGGATATGTTTTATCAGATCGTCTTTCTTATGTTC
>JAZAHK010000044.1:0-11336 GCA_036231405.1 Nitrospinota bacterium | reverse complement strand
CAGAGTAGATGATTTGATAGGTTGTAAGAGACCTGCTTTTTGTAGTTTGCTAAGTCTACTAATATCAACCGTTAGTACAGCGTCAGCAGAACCTGGTTTTGCTTTTATTTTTTGAAGCATACCTTTTTTTGCATAAACAACGTTCGTTACTATGCCAGTTTGTTTTTTGAATTCATTGAGAAGTGGCATGATAAGAAATGGTTGACGATAAGAATATAAATTTACTTCTTTATTTGCCATCGCCTTACTTGCTGCAAATGACGATACTGAAATTAAAACTGACATGAAAATTAATCCAACTTTCTTTGTAAAACTGGTCATCTTTGTTTCCTTCTTAAGAGGTTAATAAAAGCCTTCCTCTTAAATTTGGCTGCGTATAATTACCTGAATTGAGAATCTTGCATGGTGTATTGAAAGTAGAAATTATTTCTTTAGAATAAGTTTCCCGTTTTTAGTTTTCTCCAAAACATAATTCTCATTCAAATGTTTTATCTTTACTGAATCTGTATTCGTGTTAGCAAAGAGTTCCGATGATTCTATTTGAATGTCGTTGTTATATTGAACCCTATACCGAGAGAGACAGCAGTTACTATGTTGTCATTGTTCATGTTAATCTATACTCCTCGTTTGTGCTTACTTCGCAGTGAAAGCTGCAAGTAGGGCAATTGTCATCGCTTTCACAGTCTCTTTGATATTTTTTGAACAGTTCTAATAATTCACTATTCTCTTTCGATTCGAAAAAGCGTAAAAGATCCAGAAAACGATTTAGGGAAGTAGGGCTAATATAATGTTCTATGAGGCATGCATCTAAGAATGCTTTTTCTTCATCAATTCCTAAAATTTCGATTAAAAAATTTACAAGAATAGAAAACTTGCCAGAAACATTAATTGCCTGTTCTTCTCCTTTTTTTGTTAGGAAGATACTTTCATATATTTTGTGATCTACGAGTTTGTTAGCAATCAATTTTTTCAAGGCATTAGAAACGGCTGGTTTTGCAACTTTTAGTTTGTCCGCAACGTCGGTGACACGTGCATAACCTTTTTCTTTTTCTAATTCATGAATTGTTCGAAGGTAATGTTCTAAACTAGGAGTGAGTATTTTCTTCTCTGTCATTAATATTTTCTTATATGTTAAGGTTAATTAAAATAGTTAATCTAGGTTAACATTATTAATATGTCAACTAAAATTTTATTTTAATTTGCAAATATTTGAATAGACCCGTAGGTTCCAGACCAAATGCCAAGTTTCCCAATTTTAATGTTTGTCTTTTTGAAGAGATCGTTTAATGATAATTTTTCGCATTCTTTAAGAGAATAGGGAAGGAAATGGTTTTTGGCTTTTATTAGGCCTCCAGCAAGAATGATTGTTTCAGGATTATGGAGGTTGATAATGTTGCTCAATGCAATTCCCAAGTATGCTCCAGCATATTTCCATATTTGTTTGCTTCTTTTGTCTCCTGAATCACAAAGTTTAGATATATCTAGAGGTGAAAACTGATTTAATTTTCCAATTCTACTATTTGGATAGAGTTTTGCCTGTTGTTTCGCTTTTTTCTCGATTGCCCATCCAGAGAAGTAAGATTCGAGACAACCGTTAGAACCACAATTGCATTTAAGACCACCTGCCTCTATACACGTATGTCCTATCTCAGAAGCAGTTCCAAAACTTCCTTCCCATAATGAACCGTTCTGAATAAATGCTCCCCCTATTCCAGTACCTAGAGTAAGCAAAAAAATACTGGAATACTTCAGTTTAAATCCGAATACATATTCGCCCATCGCGGCTGCATTGGCATCGTTCATTATATTGATAGGGATATTTTTAAATTTTGTTTTAATGAATTTAATGAAACTGGAATAACTAAAATTTTGAAGGTTAGGTGAATTGAGCAGATTCTTGTTTTTGTCCAATAATCCCGCAATACAAATTCCTATTCCTTCTACATCCTTGTTCCTGAAAAAATTTTCTTTCGAATGATCGATAAAATCTTCAATTTTTTTCTCAATATTATTTGTGTTGGTTTTGAGGATTCCTTTTGTGATAATTTTTCCAGATAGATTGAAGGTGGCAAATTTTAAATTTGTTCCTCCAATATCTATCCCTATAAACATAGATGTCTCATTTTTTCACAAAAAAATTGTTCAGTTTTATATTACTAGTTTTAATGGATAATCCCTTGAAAGTAATTTTTTTAATAAAACTCTCAGCAGTATCTTTAGTATCATCTGAATCGATCATTATCGAAATCCCTCCAACTTTAGGAGGAGATGAAGAGAAAATCTTTTTGTAATCTTCCAAAACATTCCTTCTTTCAGTTATCCATTTTTTTAAATCTTTCTTCCCACTTCTAACGACAATATAGTGGACCATAAGTTGTTTTCGGCTTCTTAGAATTTTCCCCTTTGGTACATTGGAATCCCAAATGTATGCAATCAGTCTACTGTTAAGCATGCTAGGAAATCTTGGGAATGCGACATAAATTCCAATGGCTTGATCATCTCTTGAGTAATGGTTTGCAGACGCTTTTTCGGGAATTTTTGTAGTTTTCCATGTCCATTCAAGAATTGGAGTATCTTTCAAGTCTAGTTTGATTTCTTTATAGATTGAAACTGCTGACTTGTTACTTCTTAAACGTAAGAATTTTTGATCGTTTCCTTTAATTAATTGGAAATCAGGTTTGCCTTTCCATATTTTTTGAATCCAACCGAAAGGGATATTTGATTTTTTTTTAATTTTAATATTGTTAAAATCAGCAATAGTTATCTCTTGGGCATTAGATGTACTTGTAGAAAGAAAAAATAAGAGAAAAAATAAATAAAGCTTCGATATGAAGAGAGTTTTGTTAATCAATTTGTACCCTTAGTTTCCTGAATTTTGGTCATCTAATTATTAAAACCATAATGTCCATAACGTTTGTCCCGGTAGGACCAGTCTTGAACAGAGATTTTCTAGATCCCAAAAAAATATTGCTATTATTGTTACGTAAGGCTTCTTTTGAGTCAATAAAGTGTGTTTTGGAATTTACAGTTCTGCCATTAACAATTGCTCCTGAAGAGTTTGTAGGTCCATCTCTTCCATCTGTTCCTGATGAAAGTAAAACGATTTTAGGAATTCCACTGATTTCTCTTGCAAACGCTAATGCAATCTCTTGACATCTTCCTCCTTTGCCGTTTCCTTTTACAGTGACAGTTGTTTCTCCTCCACAAATAATACAAGATGGTCCTGTCTTTTTCTCTCTTTCATCTTTGGCTATTTTTGCTAAATATACTCCAACTTTTTTTGCTTCCCCTTGTAAATTGTTAGCGAGAATTCTTGTTTTATAGGCGAGCGTCTTCGCTTTTTTCATTGATGCCGATAGAGCTATATTTAGATCTGATACCATGAAATAATATGTTTTCTTTTTCTGAACTTCTCGAGGGGAAGGCGTGTCATGAATTCTTCCTGCTAGTCCCATTTCTATATGTTGTTTTATACTCTTGGGAGATATATCCCATATATTTTTTTTAATGAGTATTTTCTGTGCATCTTGAAAAGTTGTCGAGTCTCCGTATGTTGGGCCTGATCCAATGACCTCAAGCTTGTTTCCAATTACATCTGAAATGTAAAGAGTAATCAATCTGGAAGGAAACGTCTTTAGAGCTAATTGACCTCCCTTTATAGCTGAAAGATGTTTTCTCACACAATTGAGTTCATTGATGGTTGCTCCAGCTTCCAGTAATCGTTCTATTACCCAAGATTTTTCTTTTAGTTCTATTCCTACTGCAGGTTTTATCAATAAGGAAGAAGCTCCTCCTGAGAGCAGAAAGACAACAAGGTCATATTTTGAACATTTTTCTATAAGATTCATTATTGTTTTCGTATGATTTAGTCCATTTTTGTCTGGCAGAGGATGTGATGCTTCTACCACTTCGATTTTTTCACAATTGGTTTTATACTTGTAAGGAGTGATCACGATTCCACAATCGATTACTTCTTTAATTTTATTTTCTAACGTTTGAGCCATCTGTGAAGACGCTTTCCCAGCGCCTATGACAACAACCCTTCCTTGAGGATGGAGTAAAAATTTTTTTCTTGATATTTCAATTGTTTTGTTATTGCCATTTTTTTTAAGATTTATAATTTTTGAAAGTCTTCCTATTGGTTTGCATTCATTTAGTCCGGAGTAGAAAATTGAGGATGCATCTTTCTTGATAGAGCTTTTGAAACGTAACATTGAAAATTTCCTTTTTCTGGTTGTTCTTTCATATTAGTCTTTAATTAATGTACATTGAAACTAGTTTCCTTTAAACCTATTTCCTTTATGTTTTGCGAGGAATGAATTTAGATGTTAAATAAGAATAGCAATGTAGGGATTATTGCTAATCCTCATTCAGGAAAAGATGTTAGAAGAATAATTTCTTTGGCAAGTTCTTTTAGTAATCACGAAAAGCTTCTTATTTTGAAAAGGGTGGTTAAGGGATTAGTTGCTAGTAAAGTAGACAATGTCTATCTCTTGAAAGATACTGGTTCGTTAGGTCTGTCCATTATAGATGAAAAAGAGATTTTGCTTGAAGGTAAAAATACTACAAATTTCCATCTTCTAGATATGAGTGCCAATGGAACTACAGAAGATTCGATCATGGCTGCAACCATTTTGAAGGATTTGAAAGTAGATACTATTATCGCTTTAGGGGGAGATGGAACTAGCAGGGCGGTTTCAAAGGGGTGTGGTAAAATACCATTAATCCCTTTATCTACAGGAACTAATAATGTTTTTCCTCAAAATATAGAAGGTACAATTGCAGGACTTGCTGCTGGTTTCTATTCAAAAGATCCAGAATTTTATTTCCCACAAGTAAGAAAAACCAAGTGTTTTTCTGTGAGTTTTGCTTCAAGGAAAAAAGAGAAAGCGCTTGTAGACATTGCACTTGTTCGAGAAACATACGCAGGAGCTAAGGCCGTATGGGATATTTCGAAAATTGAATTTCTTGCTTTAACTTGTTGTATCCCAGGTAGTCTTGGTCTGTCTGCTATCGGTTCTAGCTTTGTTTCGATTTCTCCGGAAGATGAGGAAGGATTATTTGTAAAATTAACTGGCAGAAAAACTAAGAATAAGGAAATTATAATGTCTCCAATTGCTCCGGGGATGGTTGTTCCAGTAAATGTTGATTCGCACCGGAGAATTAAAATGAATGAGTCTTTTGAATATAAGGCAACGACTGATTCTGTTGTTGCCTTTGACGGTGAAAGGGAAGTTGTTTTGAACAAGGGAGAATCTTTTTCTATTACTCTTGAAGATAATGGACCTAGAGTTTTAGATGTTTATCAGATAATGAAAAATGCAGCGCAAAGAGGCGATTTTTTGTTGGATTAAATTTTCATCTTGCAATTCCTCTCAATTTTTTCTATTTTATCATGCTGCTTTCAATGATTTTAAATATATTGTTTTTTAATTATAATTGTCGTTAGAGGATAGAATTTTGATTAGTGTTGATAATGTGTCTAAGTTTTATGGAAACGTAGAGGCAGTTCGTGGAATTTCTTTTGATGTAGAAGAAGGTGAAATAGTAGGTTTTCTCGGTCCTAATGGCGCGGGCAAGTCCACAACTATGAAAATTCTTACAGGTTATATGCCTGCTTCTTCTGGTTCGGCTTATATTGCAGGATATGATGTTTCTCAAGATCCATTAAATGTTCAAAAGAATTTGGGCTATCTTCCAGAGAACAATCCTCTTTATCCTGAGATGACTGTAAAAGAATACCTGGATTTTTCAGCCTCAATTAAAGGTTTGTCTAATAATGAAAAAAGTAAGTCTATAGGTTCGGTTATAGAAAAATGCGGTTTGGGAAATGTCCAGTCTAGAGTGATCGGACATCTTTCTAAAGGATATAGGCAGAGAGTAGGTTTAGCACAAGCACTAGTGAACGATCCTCCTGTCATGTTGTTGGATGAACCAACTTCTGGACTGGATCCAGCTCAAATTGTAGAGATCAGGAATCTTATCAAAGAGTTGAAGGGGAATAGAACTATAGTTTTAAGTACCCACATTCTGCCGGAAGTCAATATGGTGTGTGACAGGGTAGTGATTATACATCAGGGGAAATTGGCTGCTGAAGGTGAATTAGATGCGCTTGCAGATAGTATGAATGAAAAAAATAGAACACTTCTCTCTGTAGTTGGTGACAAAGATATTTATTCTGATGTTCTGAAAAATATAGAGGGAGTTGAAACTGTTCGATTAAGAGGTGTTAAAAATGGAGAGATCCACTACGAAGTGGATTCTGTAAAAGATCTTCGTGCTCTCTTAGCTTCTTCTATATATGAAAAATCTGGGAAACTTATAGAAATCAAAAAAGAAAGTATCACCTTGGAAGAGATTTTTGTGAAAATAGTGAGTGGAGAAATAAACAATACTGAGGAGAGTGTTGATGAATAGTGTGCTAGTTGTTTGCAAAAGAGAGCTTTCGAGTTTCTTCTTTTCGCCAATAGCTTATGTGATATTGGGTGTGTGGAGTTTGTTTATGGGCGGTTTTTTTTCAAGTGCTTTTATGCAGTATGGAATGATTTCAATGCAGTTGTCCAGAAATCCTCAGTTAGCAGCCCAGTATAATATAACGCCAACCTCGTGGATCCTTTCTCAGCAGGTTTTTGCAAGTGTTAGTGTTACTTTGTTGTTTATAATCCCACTTCTTACAATGAAATTATTTAGTGAAGAGAAAAAACAAGGAACTATGGAAATGTTGCTTACATATCCTATAAAGGATATACAGATTCTGCTTGGGAAGTTTCTTTCTGTTGTTTCCGTTTATATTTTAATGCTTTTGATTTTATTGGTTTATCCTATTTTATTAAGTACATTTGTTAGGGTTGAATGGTCCGTTATCGCAACATCCTTTTTAGGAATCTTTTTAATGGGGTCTTCTTTTCTTGCTGTGGGTTTGTTAGCAAGTTCTTGGACTTCAAATCAAATTATTGCGGCAATGTCAGCGTTTATGATCTTATTACTAAGTTTTATAGTTGAATTTCTTGCAGCATCTGCCCCTGCTATCGTTTCTGCAGTGCTAAGGCAAATGTCTATAGGATTACACTTTAAAAGCTTTGTTTCAGGAATCATTGACACGAGGGACGTTATATTTTTCTTAAGTTTAATATTTATTTGTTTATTTCTTTCCCTTCGATCACTCGAATCACATAGGTGGAGGGGATAACCTTGGCGAGTCAATCTCTTTATATTTTTATTGCCTCAGCTTTTTTCTTAGTGCTTACTATTACTGGATGGGCTGGCAGAGACCTTTTTGAGGGTGTGTCTTATTGGGTATATGTTACAGGTTTTCTGGGCGTAATACTTTTTATTATTGCATTTTGGACTTCACGTTCAGAATTGAAGAAGGGTTTTAGTCAAAGATCTACAAGATCAGGAATTCAAGTAACTATAATGTGTTTTGTAGTAGTTGCACTCATTTTTGTCTTGAACTTATTTTCTTTTAAGCATTTTTATATTTGGGATATTACTCCCGGACAGTTCCATAGTCTTTCTAATAAAACCGTTAAAATTTTACAAAAACTTGACAGGGAAAAAATAAAAATTGAATTTATTGCTTTTATAAGAAAGTTGAGACAACCTTCTATAAAAGAGGCTTTAGAACGTTATACAAGAACTTCTAGCCAAGTCAGCTTTAAATTTTTTGATTTGGATGCAAACCCTACTGCAGCGAAACTTTATGATGTAAAGCATTATGGAACTATTGTTGTAGTCCATAGATTTTCAAGCAAAAACTCTACTAATAAATTAAAATCAATTGTTGGCAGACGAAAATTACCCTTATCTAAAGACTTTAGGTCAGAGAAAATATATTCCTTGTCTGAAAACGCAATAGTGAACGCTATTTTGAAAACTGTTCAGACTGAACAGAAGAAAGTGTATTTCCTTATAGGACACGGGGAAAGGCTTTTTACTGCAGGGAAAAGTCGTAGAAATCTCTCTGCTCTCGCAAATTTTTTAAGAGTAGATAACTATAGAACAGAGCAATTGTTTCTTGTAAGAAAAAAATCTGTTCCAAGTGATGCGAAGATTCTGATAATTGCTGATCCAAGAAAGGATATTACTTCTGTAGAAACATCTTTCTTGGAAGATTATATTAGCAAGGGGGGACGTCTATTGGTTTTCCTAGAGCCAAATTTCGGTTCGGGAGATATAACATTAAAAAATCTTTTTTCTTTGTTAAAAAATTACGGTTTCAAGACACCTAAGTCATATGTAATAGATCCTCAGGCCGTTCGATTTGCGATGGTGGGTGGTAATGCTTTAACACCTTTTGTAGCTAGTTACGGCATCCACGAAATAACAAAGAGTATGAAAGGTTTCGCAACCGTTTTCCCAACAGCGAGAATTGTTTCTTTTAAAGGAAATCCTAAAATCGGATTAAAGGGAGAAGAGTTGATCAAGACAGGGAAAGGTAGTTTCTGGGTATCCAAAGTAGAGGTATCGGAAAAACAACTTTCGTATGATGAAAAAAGTAAAACCCCTGGACCAGTTAATCTTGGCGCTGCTGCTTCAGTTCAGTTTAAAACAAATAAAAAAGAAGCAAGAATTGTAGTGTACGGGGATGTAGATTTTGCTACCGATGGATATATTGGAATGCAAGGGAATACTAATTTGGTCTTGAATTCTGTGAATTGGTTGGGTGGGGAAAAAGATCTTATTTCTATAAGACCTAAGACAAGAACTGGAGATCCATTGCTTATAGAAGGCAATGAAGGATCTTATGTGTGGATATTGACATTTCTTGTCATTCCAATTTTTATCATTTTGATTGGTACTGCCGTATATGTTGCTAGAAGGCGTCTAAGGTGAATGGGAAGAAAAATTTATTTCTATTGCTTATCCTGATAGTCCTTTCCTCAGCCTACTATTTGTATGATGTGAAGTGGGCGAAAGAAACTAAGAAGAAAAAAGAAACTAATCTAAAATTTATTGGTTCGAAAGAGACTTCAAATCTCATAAAACTGTCATTTTCTGGGAAGAAAAATACGTATGTCCTAAAACGTGATGATAAAGGTTTTGTTATAACGAACCCTGTTTCCGCTAGAGTAGATGAAGATGAAATTAAAAAAATATTAAAAGTTATTAGCCAAATTAGGGAAGAAAGAAGAATAGGCAAGGTAAGTTCTTTATCAGATTTTGGACTTAAAAAAACTTCCGAAAAACTGGCTATGACGTTCAAAAATTCTAAAGATATTGTTCTTAAATTAGGGAATATAACTCCTACCGGTAAATTCAAGTACCTTCTGCTTGGGAATGGGGAAGTTGCTACTGTTGATCTTTCAGTATTGAAAAAAATAGATAAAAAAATTTTTGACATTAGAGACAAGTATATCATCACTACTATGCCCGATGATGCAAATAAAATTAGTGTGTTCTCGAGTGGGATGGAAAGAATTTTTGATGCGTCTAGAAATTTGAAAAATAACAAGAAATGGGATTTGACTTATCCCATTAATGAGCAATCGGATGGAGTTGACACAGAAGGTGTTGTATCTACTTTACGCTGGGACCAAGTAGCTCGTTTTGTTGATGAAAATCCAAAAGATCTTTCTAAATATGGTTTAGATACCCCGAAGTATATTTATCATATTTTTAAAAATAGAAGTTCAAAAGAACCTGATGACGGCGTATATATTGGAGAGAGAGAAATAAATTTTTCTCAAGTTAAGGTTTCAAAGAGTAAGGGAAAAGAGAAGAATAAATCCTTTTTTTACGCAAGAAGATTGAGCGGAGGTCCTGTTTTTCTTATTAAGGGACATACAATGAAGTCTTTGCCTAAAACTGTGTTCAAAATCAGGAAAAAGGGTTTGATTGAGTATGATGTTGATCATGTGACTCGTATTCGTTTTTCTTGGTCGGGGAATATTTTTGATACGATTAGAAAATCGAAAAAAGATTGGGACGTTACTACGAAGAAAACTTCTGACGAGAATTCTACTAAATTTAAAGGAAGGCATAAGCATATTGACGATTTGCTTTGGGATATAAAATGGTCTAATGCTGCGGGATATATTGACAATCCTAAAAAGGATTTTTCCATTTACGGATTTAAATCCAAAGGAGTAAGGAAATTTCAAATCTATACAAAGAAGAATAAAGAAGAGAAAGAAAAAATTTCATCTTTTATTTTAGGGAATTTATTAGATGGAAAGAGAGCGTATGGGAAGTTTGAAGATCAAAACAGAGTGTTCTTATTGGATAAAAAAGATTATGAAAAAATAGTTAGAACTCCTGAATATTTCAGGGATAGAAGATTAGTTGTCTTTGAAAAATCAGAAGATATAAGAAAACTGGTGGTTTCATATCCAGATGGAAAGAAAATGATATTACGAAGGCCGATTGCAGGATTATTTAGTGGGACAGATAATTACTCCTGGGAAATTGCTAATAGTGAGTTCATCAAAATAAAAGATAAAAAAGTAGACATAAAAGGACAAAAGGTAAATATTGGAGAAGTCGATGGATTCTTAAATCGATTAAAAGATATTGAATATGAAGATAAAACAATCAACAAAGATGAGTATGACTTTAAAAACTACCGTATGATTGTTTCCTTGTATGGTAAAGGTGAAAAGAAACTTAATGCCATTGTTTTCGCTAAAAGTAGGAATAAGGTACATATGATTGCGAGAAGAGATTCTTCAAAGACGGAAATCCTTCCTTTCAAACGACAATATAATGAGTCTAGATTCCCGGTTAAGATACAAGACTGGATTCAGGAGTAGGGATACTGTTACAGGGTGTTCTAATTAATTCTTTTCTCTTCTTTGTCATCCTCCCTAAAAATATCATGACAGTTTTTGCAACTGGCTTCAATTTTCTTTAGTTGTTGTATGAAATCTTTTGAACTAAGAGATTTCATTTCTTGTTCTGCTTTTAAGATATTTTCTCTAAGAATTTCTGCTTTCTTTTCAAAAGTTTCTTGTTTTTCTCCCTCCCGAAGAAAAGTAATCCAAGGCACAAGTTCTTTTATGAATTTTATTTTTTGGAGAATTCTTTTTGTTTTTATACTTTCAAGAAAACTTTTGCTTGATGTTGTTTTTTTAATGAATTTGATTGTTTTTTCAAGGTCTTTCATCACATTTTTTAAAGAGTCGTAGTCGTTTTCAAAATCAAATATTATTGTTTCATTACTATGCATGTCGGTACTCATTTTTATAGTGATTTTATATTTTCCTTTATGGATGAGAGAGGTATTCCAGAATTTAGATACATTGTCTCTTTTTTTTGTTATAGGGAAAATATGTGTGACTGACCACCCACTAGATTCATGATGAAACAGTATTGATATATTTTTTATTTTAATTTCC
>JAZAHK010000043.1:0-27077 GCA_036231405.1 Nitrospinota bacterium | reverse complement strand
TTGAAAGTAAAAGGGAAACAGTTTGAACATTTCACAAAATGGTTTCTCACACATGAACCGATATGGTCCACGCAGGTAGAACAGATTTGGCTTTGGGATGAATGGCCTGGAAGATGGGGTCGTGATTGTGGGATAGATCTTGTTTTTCGTCATAAAAATCAAGAAATATGGGCTGTTCAGGCAAAATGCTATGGTCCTCAATATTATATAAAAAAAAGTGATATTGATACATTTCTCTCTGAGTCAGGTAGAAAAGTAATTTCCTAGTACTGAACATCCTCTGGGTCAATATTTTTCCAGATATACCAAACAGCGACAGTTTTATAATCTCCCCATTTTTTGGATATTTTTATAACGTTCGGTATTTTAGGTTCTGAAAGCTTATACAAACGTACCGAGTTATTTACAAAGCCAAGATCTTTGAGAGGAAGAATATCAGGCCTATTTAACTGAAAAATAAGGTACATCTGTGCAGTCCATTCTCCTATTCCTTTGAGCACCGTTAATTTTTCGATAATGGTTTTATCGTCTAGATTCTGAAACCCAGAAAAATACCGAGGTTCTTCTACAAATTTTGTGGAAAGAATACGGAGGTATTCTACTTTTTGGCGAGAAAGGCCTGAGTTTCGAAGGGTAGAATCTTTGGCAGAATATACCCCTTTTGGACTAAATCTATCGATATTGGTTTTGAGTTTTTTAAGAACGCTTGCCGCAGCAGCTACTGAAATCTGCTGGCTAATAATAGACTTAGCCAATGTTTGAAAGGGGGTGAAATTTCTTGTGAGAAACTGTGTTTCTCCTGCATTCTGTATTACCTTTTTTAAGACAGGATCTTTTTTGGAAAGGTATCTTTTCGCTTTATCCCAGTAAAAAGGTTTTTCATTGTATTTGGTTAACATAGGGTCTCAATCAAGAGAAAGGAACTAAAAAGGGAAACTACACTTTCCCAATTAAAGATTTTCGAAAGCGTTGGGTAACCGTGATTCCGTCGATAGGAGGTAAGACCAGGGGAAGTTTCTCTTTTGCCACCTTGATATTCACAAAAACAGGACCTGTTCCGTTTATAATTTCTTGTTTTGCTTTTGTAAGTTCTTCTTTCGTAGCCACGGTTGTGGAATTTGTAATGCCAGCACCTTTGGCGACCATCTCTAAATTGGTTCCTCCTGAAGTTGCGGTTTCTTGTCCTCCCGTTTCCCCGTACATTCCGTTATCTAGGACGACAATGGCAAGGTTGGTGGGTTTTTGCATTCCTACTGTTGCCAGGATCCCAAGATTCATCAGCATATCGCCGTCTCCTGTAATAACTAGGACACGGTTTTCTTCTCGCGCAAGAGCAAGGCCAAGGGAAGTAGGAACGGTCATTCCCATCGCGCCTATAAAATAAAAATTTTGATCGCTATCTCCTGCCGCAGTCAGATCCCAGCTAGAACAGCCAAGACCAGAAAGAACCAGGAGATCTTCGTTTCTTCCATCTACCAGTTCAGAGACAACTTCTCTTCTTAAGAGTGCAGACATCTTATTCTTCCTTGAATTGTTTTGCGCCGATCAATCTTTGTGAGAGAAGGACAGAAACAGGTTTCCTGTTGTTGTAAGCAAATTTCACGGCGGCATCGACAGTTTCATAGACTTCTTCTGCATGGTTCGCTCTAAAGTTCGTTACCCCCATAGCTTCCAACACAGTCGGAGTTCCTTGCCCCATGGGGATTTGCCAGGGGATAAATTCCCCCCATTCTCCTCGCATAGACACAATCGTTACAAAAGGCATTTTACAGGTGATAGGTAGAGCAAGGGCATTAATAGTATTTCCAACCCCGCTGCTTTGCATCAAAAGAGCGCCTTTTTTCCCGCCAAGCCATGCGCCGCTTAAAAGGCCCACTCCTTCTTCTTCTGTGGTTAAGGTCACTAACTTGATGTCTTTATCTTGTTCGCACGTTTGGAGGAGTTCTAAGTGCCCAGCGTCTGGAACATGACACACACATGTAATGTTTTGTTCTTTGAACACTCTGAAAATTTCAGATCGCCAGTTCATCAAATCGTTTTCCTGTTTCTATTTCGGTTGTTCATTGGGATGTACTTTATCTGGAGGTGGATAGGTACGCTCCATTTGAAAAATATCCTGGGTTCTGCAGTAGTTCGGACCTCCAAGTCTTCCCAGAGGTTCTAATTTTTCTGGATTAATATATTTTCCATCGATCATAAGATCCTCTCTTACATGCCACATAAGTATTCTTCCAACAACGAGATGTGTTTTCCATTTGTCCCCGTAGGTGTGTAGGTGTTCTAGTTCACACTCCATCGAGATAGGAGAGTTTTTTATACGGGGAGCTTTTACAATTTGAGAGGGCTCTGTTTCTAGTCCAAGTTCTGTAAATTCGTTTTCTTCAGGTTCAAAATTGGCAGAACTTTCGTTCATAGCTACTGCGGTTTCGTTTACCACTGTGTGTATAACGTATCCCTTGGTATCTAGAATATTACTCGCTGTATCTTTCATTCTGTGCTCTCTTTCTCCGACTGAAATCGATACAAGGGGAGGAGCATGACAAACACAGGTAAAAAAACTAAAAGGGGCAAGATTAGCAATTCCATCAGAACTTATAGAACTTACCCAAGCTATAGGTCTAGGAACAATCGAACCTGCTAAGAGCCGATATGTTTGCATATGGTCTGTTTTTGTTGTGTCAAATGATACGTAGTTCATATCAATCCTCGGAGTGATAGATGTTTGAAAGCTTCTTCAAATAAAGGGTCAAAAAAAGAATTTATCGCTTTTCTTTTAAATGTTTGTATAAAAAGCGATAAATTCTGGTTGTTTCTTTAAAAAAAATGCTTAACGCTATCCGTTTTGTTCAGCTAACAGTTCGTCAAGGACTTCTTCAAGCCTATCTGCTTCTGCCCAGTCGGCTTTATAGGCAATTTTACCCTCTTTATCCACTACATAAGTCATATTCGGCATTCTTCCAAATGCCATTACTACCGCTTCATCTAAGTCGTCAATTAGTACGGGTACCTTCATATCGTGTTCTTTCACGAGTTGACACGCATACTCTTTTTTCTGTTCGTAAGAGGTATGTTGTTTGAAGTTTTTAAAGTATTTTCCTTCTTCTGCGTGTGGTTCCTTTGAGTAAACCACGAAAAACTCCACATCCTTCGATCGATACTTTTCGTATGCATCTTCTATGCCAGGCACCTGCCGGCGATAGGGAGGTCAGGTGATAGCGCCAAATTCTATGACGATATTCTTTTTACCTTTAAAATCTTCCAGGTTAAACTCTTGATCTTCGGTGGTTTTTAATTTTACAGACGGCATAGGGTCGCCAGCTTTCAAGGTGCTTACGAACGCTTCTTTTCTTTCTTTTCGCATTCCCATTAGGTTACGTTTCACGAATTTCCACTTATCAATGTACAACGAACTCCAGAATCCAAATAATGGGCCAGGAGGTCTATCAAAAATCTCTTCTTTTTTCATAGAAGTCATCCTCCGTGTATTCAAAAAAAGTTACTTTTCGTCTAATGTCTAATGATGAAGATTATATTTAACTTTGGTTCTAATTTCCAGTAATAGTTCATTTTATTATCAAAGTCCGAGAAGCTTTGCAGGAACTTTTCGGAGAATATCATCTTCTTCTGTAGAAGAAAGTCCTGCACTTTCTACAAAGTCTACAACATTTTCCTGCATCATATCGTAAGGATAATCCGTTCCACAAATCACATGATCTGAACCTACTTCCTGCACAAGCCATTTTAGACCAGATGAATTAAAAGTAATCACATCAAAATATAAATTTTTAAAATAATGTCGAGGCGGATGCGGGATATGAACCTTGGTTTCTGGTCGTTCTTCCCAAGCATGCTCAATTCTTCCAATTGCCCAGGGAAGATTTCCTCCTGCATGAGCAAGAATTACTTTCAGATTTGGATACCTTTCAAAATGACCAGACAAAATCAATCTAGTAGCAGCGACTGTGGTTGACAAGGGATTTCCAACACAGTTTGCCATATAGAATGGGAAAAGTGGTTTGTAATCGGCAAAGTCAGGGTGGATAAAAACGAGTGCCCCTAATTTTTCAGCTGCTTCCCAGAAAATATCAAACTGAGGTTCGTCTAAAGCCTGTCCTGTAATTCTGTCGGAAATAATACAGCCTAGAAGTCCATTAGACATACTTCTTTCTAACTCTTTTGCTGCATCTCCACCCCCGTTTTGTAAGGGAAGATTTGCAAGACCTCTAAACTGGGCTGAATTTTTTTTACAAAAATCGACAACTCCATTATTTTGTATTTCTATAATCTCTTTTCCGTTTGTTCCACCTATCCAGTAATAAAATGTGGGAGGTGGAGGTGACACGAGTGCCATATCGAGTCTATCTGATTTCATGTCACTGAGTTTTCTATCGAGACTGAGAAGTTGTTCTCCCCATTTTTCTTTTGTAAGTTTTACGTTATGTTTTGATGAAATTTCCGGGAAAAATCCCTCAAAGCTATCTGCGTGTTGGGGACGTCTCTCTCTCTCAACCTTGGCTAAATCTTCTGCTTCTTGTATATAAATGTGGTGATGCATATCTATGTTCGACAATGGGACCTCCTTTCTTTCATATGTCCGTCTAACACATCGTAAATTGAATATTTTTAAAATTAGAAATTCTGTTGTTTGTAAATAAAGTTAGTTTGAGCGTATGATTTGTTCTTGCGAACGTCAAACGAATTTTTATATCCATTTTGTTTTTTCACTGTTGACGTTTACCTTTAAGGGGTGAGACACTTTCGCACTTGATTTTAGTAGTGGGATTAAAGAGAATCACACTTGATTTTTATGGTATTTAATCTTCTTGATGAGATGGATGATGGACAATAATTCAAAGTTTTTGCCGTGTTCTTATGAAGGGTTAAAAAAACTTCAGGAGGAATTTGATGTATACCAATCAAAGGTTTTTCCAACTAGGGAGTCGCGTTTTTTTGCCTTGGAACTTGCTGGAGAGGTGGGAGAACTAGCAAATCTTGAAAAAAAAGAGTGGAAAGGAAGGAAAATCAAGGATTCTGATTTTGTGGATGAGACGGCAGATGCAATGATAGCACTTATGAATTATGCAAATTCAAAAGGGGTAGATTTGTCGAGTGCTGTGAGTAAGAAGATGAAAAAAATTGATGAAAAAAGAATTGTAGAACCAGAAGCTTAATTTTAAAAAAGGAAAGAAACATTTATGCCCGATAAAATACTTGATACTGCATCTTTAGCTGATGTTCAATCATCTTCTGATGATAGAAATGTAAGAATTGATAAAGTTGGCATTAAAAATATTGACTATCCTATCCTTGTTCAGGATCGTGATAAAGATTCACAGAATACTGTTGCAAAGGTCAGTATGTTCGTAGACCTTCCTCATCAGTTTAAAGGTACTCATATGAGCCGTTTTGTGGAAATTCTGAATGAACATGATGGGATAATTAGTGTAGATAATATTTCAACAATTCTAAGCCAAATGCTAGAAAGGCTAGATGCTCAGACTGCTTATTTGAATCTTTCTTTCCCGTATTTTGTTCATAGAGAAGCTCCGGTAACTGGTTCTTCAGGGACAATGGCATTTCAGTGTTCCTTTGAAGCTTCTAAAGGGGAAGTCGATGACTTTTCAATTTTACTGAAAGTTCCGGTTACCACACTTTGTCCGTGTTCGAAAGAAATTAGTCTTAGAGGTGCACATAACCAACGCGGTGAAATCATGATGCAAGTTCGTTTTAATGATCGTATTTGGATCGAAGAGTTAATAGAAATGGCGGAAGATTCTGCAAGTTGCTCCTTGTTCCCTGTTTTAAAGAGGGAAGATGAAAAATTTGTCACTGAAAAAGCGTTTGATAATCCGCGTTTTGTTGAGGATCTTGTTCGAGAAGTTGCTCTAAGATTACGAAAAGATTCTCGAATTGATTCGTTTCGAGTGGAAGTTGAGAATTTTGAATCCATTCATGCACACAATGCATACGCCATGATTGAAGAAGAAAAATCATCTTCAACTTAACTTCCTCGAAGTTATTATCTTTTCCCAAGCTATCTCTTTCATCAGTAACATTTTACTTAGTTTGCTATTGAATTGTAATTGAGGGTTTTTGAGTCAATGGTCCAGAAAAGAAAAAAAAGATTAAATGAATTAGAAGATTCCCTTCGTCAAAGAATCATGATTGTGGACGGAGCGATAGGTACTATGATTCAGTCGTATAAACTTTCGGAGGAAGATTTTAGAGGCGACAGATTCTCTGATCATGATTCAGAACTGAAGGGAAACAATGATCTTCTTTCTCTTACACAGCCAAATATTATTCAATCTATACATCGATCCTTTCTAGAAGCGGGTGCAGATATCATTGAGACTAACTCGTTCAATTCCACGTCTATTTCGATGACTGATTACGGAATGGAAGACTTAACCTACGAGTTGAATTTCAATGCGGCTAAAATTGCGAGAGAGGTTGCAGATGAAAAAGAGACGTCAGATTCAGATCGTTTTCGGTATGTAGCAGGAGTTCTTGGTCCAACGAATCGGACTGCTTCTATTTCTCCTGATGTAAATGATCCCGGGTTTAGAAATATAAGTTTTGATGAACTCGTAGAGGCCTATACCGTATCTATCAATGGACTTATCAAAGGAGGTGCGGACTTAATACTTGTTGAGACAGTTTTCGATACCCTCAATTGCAAAGCAGCTCTTTTCGCAGTTGAAAATTATTTTCAAAAATTTCAGATAAGGCTTCCTGTGATGGTGTCAGGAACTATAGCTGATGCAAGTGGTCGAACTCTCTCAGGACAGACCACAGAATCTTTTTGGAATTCTATAGCATCCTATAAACCGTTTTCTGTTGGCTTGAATTGCGCACTAGGGGTAACACAGTTGCGCGAATATGTAGAGGAATTATCGAGAGTAGCGAGTACAAGGGTAAGCACATGGCCTAATGCAGGATTACCCAACGAACTAGGGGGATATGATGATTCTCCTGAATTTATGGCAACTCATCTTTTGGAATTTGCAAGTTCAGGATTTGTTAATTTGGTTGGAGGTTGCTGCGGTACTACTCCTGAACATATACAGGCAATTGCGGATGCATTGTCTTCAATTTCTCCACGTAAGATTCCAAATATTCCAAAGCGTTGCCGGCTGAGCGGTTTAGAGCCTCTTAACATTGGTGAAGAAACTGGTTTTGTCAATATTGGAGAAAGAACCAATGTAGCGGGCTCAGCTAAATTTTCTAAACTCATTTTGCAAGGGGAATATGAAAAAGCAGTTCAGGTAGCACTTCAGCAGGTTCAAAATGGTGCCCAGATAATTGATATTAATATGGATGAGGGAATGTTGGATTCCAAAGAAGCAATGACCACTTTTTTAAAATTACTGGCTTCGGAACCCGAAATTAGTCGAGTCCCTTTCATGATTGATTCATCAAAATGGGATGTCATAGAATCCGGATTAAAGTGTGTGCAAGGGAAACCCATAGTCAACTCAATAAGCCTTAAAGAAGGAGAGGAGGCATTTCTAGAGCAGGCTAGACTTGTAAAACAATAAGGAGCCTCTGTTCTAGTTATGGCATTTGATGAAACAGGGCAAGCCGAAACGGTAGAAAAAAAAGTAGAGGTTTGTACAAGAGCATATAAGATTCTAACGGAAAATGCTGGGTTTGAAGCAACAGATATTATTTTTGACCCTAATATTTTTGCTGTAGCTACTGGTATTGAGGAGCATAATGACTATGCGAAGGCGTATTTTGAATCTATTCGATTGATCAAGAAGCAACTTCCTGGTGCTCTTGTTAGTGGAGGGGTGAGTAACGTTTCCTTTTCTTTCAGGGGAAACAACGGCATACGTGAATTCATGCATTCGGTTTTTTTATATCATGCCATCGAAAATGGAATGGATATGGGTATTGTAAACGCAGGACAACTGGCGGTCTACGACGATATACCAAAAGACATTTTGAAAAAGGTGGAAGACGTTCTTCTTAACAGAAAAAAAGATGCAACAGAACAACTTCTCGAAATTGCTTCGCAAGTAAAGGGATTGGAAAAATCAAAGGGAGACGATCTATCTTGGAGAGAAAATCCTGTTGAAGATCGTATCTCGCATGCGCTGGTAAACGGTTTGTCTGAATTTATTGTAGAGGATTCAGAAGAAGCTAGATTAAAGTTAAAAGAACCAATTAAAGTCATAGAAGGTCCTTTGATGGATGGAATGAATGTAGTCGGAGACCTGTTTGGTTCTGGGAAAATGTTTCTTCCCCAGGTTGTGAAAAGTGCGCGTGTTATGAAAACTGCAGTAGCTCACTTAACTCCATTTATCGAAGAAGAAAAGGGAGAATCAGGTCTTGGAGGAAAAGGAAAAATTCTCATGGCCACGGTGAAAGGTGATGTTCATGATATTGGAAAAAAAATCGTGGGAGTAGTCCTTCAATGTAACAACTACGAAGTTATAGATTTAGGTGTGATGGTTCCATCTTCAGATATCATTAATCAAGCAAAAGAACATAATGTTCAAGCAATAGGACTAAGTGGATTAATTACTCCTTCTTTAGAAGAAATGGTATTTGTTGCAAGGGAAATAGAAAGACTAGGCCTGAAAATTCCCTTGTTGATCGGTGGAGCTACGACTTCAAGAGTCCATACTGCTATTAAAATTTCCCCTGAATATTCAGGTGCCACAGTCTACGTTAAGGATGCTTCCAGAAGCGTAAATGTTATGAATAAGGTAACAAATCAAGATTTAAAGAAGACATTTTTTGAGGAAGTATTGAATGAATATGAGATGATTCGTCTTCAAAGAGAAAAAAAAGAATCTTCTTCTAAAATTTTATCTTTAGATAGTGCACGTTTGAACAAACCAATTTATAAATTTTCAAAGAAAAACGTTCTAAAACCGAAATTTGTTGGGGTAAAAGTTTTCGAAAATTATCCAATCAAAAATGTTTTAGAAAGAATTGATTGGACACCTTTTTTCTCTGCATGGGAAATTCGCGGAACTTTTCCTAGAGTTCTTTCTGACCCTTCTGTAGGAGTGCAGGCGAAAAGTCTTTATGAGGACGCACAGAAAATTCTTCACTCGTTATTGGAAAATGAAGATATTCGTATGTCGGGAGTTTTTGGCATTTTCCCTGCTAATTCTATTGGTGATGATGTCGAAATATACGTTGATGAAGGGAGAAGGGAAGTATTGGAAGTTGCACATTTTTTAAGGCAGCAATTAGACAAAAACAACAACACCCCTAATTTCTGTCTAGCTGATTTCATTTCTATGAAGGAACAAGAGTTTCCTGATTATATTGGAGGATTTGCCGTAACTGCAGGGCATGGCTTAGATTCTTTAGTCAAAAAATTTGAGTCTAATCATGATGACTATAATTCAATTTTAGTCAAAGCAATCGCTGATAGACTTGCGGAGGCTTTTGCTGAACATCTTCACGAAAGAGTTAGAAAAGAATATTGGGGATACTCCCCAAATGAAGATTTTGATAATGATTCTTTAATTAAAGAATCGTTTGTTGGAGTAAGACCTGCTCCAGGATATCCTGCATGTCCTGATCACTCTGAAAAGAGAATGTTGTTTAGACTTTTAAATGTAGAAAAAAATACCCAAATGAAATTAACTGAAAATTGCGCGATATATCCTGCTGCATCAGTTGCAGGTTTTTATTTTGCTAACTCTCATTCTCAGTACTTTGGTGTTGGTAAAATAAGTCGCGATCAGGTAGAAGATTACGCAAAGAGAAAAAACATGGATAAAGAAGAAGTTGAAAAATGGCTTGCATCAAGCCTTAATTACAACCCTAAACTCTTTTCTAAAAGTAAATAGTGTATGGACAACGCAATTTGGGCAACTTGGTATGATCTTCCCGAAGAGGGAAAGGATGACTATATTTCTTGGCTGCAAGAGGTTTACATTCCAAAAGTATTGGACCGAAATGGTTGTTTGTGGGCTGCACATGTTAGGAATATCTGGGATGAGGAGCGGGAAAAAGAAAAGAAAAAAAAATTAATCCATACAAACGATCCAGCTA
Organism: Nitrospinota bacterium; assembly: GCA_036231405.1. Taxonomy (GTDB): domain Bacteria; phylum UBA8248; class UBA8248; order UBA8248; family UBA8248; genus UBA3496. The sequence continues at coordinate 17,054 of JAZAHK010000043.1, read as the reverse complement.
TTCCATCTGGAAATGATTATCTAATGCTTTTTGGCGCAGCAAAGGCTATTACGTTTGTTGATCCTTCCTTTTCTCAGATAAAAGGGACTTGGTCATTAGAGGAAAAGGAAATGCTGGGTCGCCGTATAGGAGAGAGGTCTTGTATATTTATGGTGCAAGATAGAATCGAAGGGTTGGAATCTTCTACTAGGAGTCCTGGAATAACTCCTGGTCCTGCTATTCAGATAGGTACTTTTAATGTGAATTCTATTGAAAATGAAGAAGAACTAAGTTCATGGTATGCACAAGTTCGAATGCCCCGTCTTAAAAATATGAAAGGGTGTGTGGGTGCTCGATTGCTTGTTTCGGTTTCAGGTTGGCCAAAACATGGGATCATGTACGAGTGGACAAGCGTAAAATCGTTGATGAAAAATTTTACTACAGAAACAATAGAACGTTCACGAAATGCTGTCAAAAGTTTAATTCATTCCCCTGGTTCTCCTACACTTGGCGAGAGAATTTGGCCTCCTTTTAAGGGAAAATAATTTTTTCTATTTTCCTTGAAGTTATTTGCTTAATATTTTATTGTTTAATTAACAAATTCATAATTGCAAATTTTGAGGTATAAAAGTTTCATTTCTTGCCTCAGAATGTCATTAGCAATTTTTCCAATAAGGCTTTTTCGAATGAACAGAAAAGATTTTATAGTTGGGGTTCTGTTTTTTATCTTCAGTTTAATCTATTTTTTCTATTTTATTCCAACACAGATTATTTCCTCTTTTTCAGAAAGCGAATTTGCAGGGCGTATTTTCCGACCTGAAACTTTTCCACAGCTTACGATCTCTATTTTTGGATTCGTTAGTTTGCTACTGGTAGGAGACACTCTAGTAAACAGAGTTGAAATCGATACAACTAGTTCAACAAGTGGACGTCCCTTTTACCAAGCTATAATAGTATTCTTAGCGGCTACCGTTTACGTTTACCTCTTAGAATGGTTAGGTTTTCACTTGATTTCTCCTTTTTTATTGGCGTTTCTTATGATTTTTTATGGAACTCGAAACTGGCGTATTGTCGTTCCAGTATCATTATTGGTTCCGATTTCAATAGAACGTTTTTTTTGGCTTTCCTTTAAGGTAATGCTTCCTGAAGGGGAGTTGGTTAGTCAATTAGTGAGCTATATAAGAGGATAATTTTAAATGGAACAAGTTTTTGATGCGATATGGCAAGTATTAACTCTCAAAGCGCTAGGGATGGTTACTCTTGGAGTTTTTGCGGGCATTACAGTAGGTGCTATCCCTGGTTTAACAAGTGTTATGGCTATTGCAGTACTAGTTCCTTTTTCATTTTTCATGACCCCTATTAACGGAATTCCATTCTTATTAGGAATTCATAAAGGTGCACTTTTTGGGGGTTCAATCCCTGCAATCTTGATAAATACACCTGGTACAGCAGCAGCGGCTGCCACTACTCTTGATGGGTATCCTTTGGCTCGGAAAGGGGAGGCAAGAAGCGCTATCCAAATGGCGCTTTATTCTTCAACGCTAGGGGACACGTTTAGTGATATTGTTTTGATATTAGCCGCATTCCCACTTGCAGCAGTTGCATTACTATTTGGTCCCACAGAATTTTTTGCACTAATGGTTCTTGGTCTTACTATTATCTCAGCAGTGACGGGTTCTTCTGTTTTAAAGGGTCTTCTTTCCATGCTGTTGGGCATATTAATCGGTCTTGTTGGTCAAGATATTATTTCTGGTTCAGAACGTTTTACTTTTGGCATTGCAAATGTTTCAGATGGAATAGGGATAGTACCTATGTTAATTGGACTTTTTGCAATCAGTGAAGTTTTGATTCAGTCAGAGAAAAAAATTGTTGAACTTTCAAATCCTCCCGAATCGTCGCACTTAAAGGGTGGAAGATCACTCAAATGGATTGAATTATTTCAAGTAAAGTGGACAATACTTCGTTCTTCTTGTATTGGAACTGCTATAGGAGCGATCCCTGGAACAGGTGCTGCTATTGCTACTTTTATTAGTTACGCTCTAGCGAAACGTTCATCTAAACATCCTGAAGAGTATGGTAAAGGTAGTTACGAAGGAGTTGCTGCCGCAGAAGCCTCAAATAGTGCGGTTGCGGGTGCAGATCTTATTCCCACTTTGACTTTTGGTATTCCGGGTAGTGCATCTGCAGCTATTCTTATGGGTGCGTTTATGGCACAGGGTTTACGTCCTGGACCTGAGCTTTTTGAAGAACAAGCTTCAACTATGTATGGGATTTTTGCTCTACTTTTAATTGGAAATCCTATTATGTTCCTTCAAGGAAAACTACTAACAGGACTGTTTGCACGCTTAGTTACTATTCGGAAGTCAGTTTTAGTTCCAATAATTCTTCTGCTTTGTGTAGTGGGCGGTTTTATTTATCAGAATAATATTGAAGATGTGAAACTTGCCTTATTTTTTGGTATTTGCGGATATGGATTTCGTAAGTTAAGATTTCCTCTTGCACCCCTTGTCATAGCATTTATACTTACTGAAACAGCAGAGGAGTCTATGAAGCAAGCTTTATTACTCTCTGATGGTGATTATTTAGTCTTTTTCACTAAACTAGCGGGAGGTTTTCCTGTTTCCGGATTTTTAATGTTGCTTAGTATTTTCTTGTTAGGAATGGCTATTTGGAAAAAGCCTTGGGCTGAAACTGAGTAAGCTAAATTTGCTAACTTTTCATAAGGAGGAAGATATGTTTAAGAACAAAGTTGTTGTTTGTTTGGGTTTAATTGTTGTTGCAGTTTTATTCATGCTAGTTGGACAAGCAAATGCCAAATACCCGAATAGACCTATCAAAGTAATTTTGGCAACTGGCGCGGGCGGTTCTCATGATATGCACTGCCGGGCTGTAGCAAGCGTGATTCATGAATACTTGGGACAACCCTTTTTGTGCACAGTACGTGGTGGTGGTGGTGGAAAAATTGGAATGACAGCTCTCAAGCGTTCAAAACCTGACGGATACACTATTGCTCTTGGTTCAGGTTCTCATTTTGCAATTGCGCCACATGCAAGGAATATGGGTTTTGATCCGAAAACAGATTTTATTCCTTTTTTTCAGGTAAATTATGCCCCTTTTCTTCTTGTAGTTCGGAAGGAAAAACCTTGGAAAAATCTTCAAGATTTACTTGATGATGCCAAGAAACGTCCAGGCAAGATATCCATTTCATCTAACGGAGCTTGGGGTTCCAGTCATTTGGGTATTTTGCAGATGATGAGAGCAAAAAACGTGAAATTTAAGCATGTTCCTTTTAGAGGTGGAGGGAAGGCTTGGCAAGCAATGTGGGGTGGCCATGTTGATGCTGGCTGGGCTAACGTAACTACAGGAGGAACCTTAAGTAGGGTTAAAAGGGGACAGTTAACGCTACTTGCAACTGCATCCGAAGAACGTATGAAAGAATTTGGAAAGAAATATCCTACTTTCAGAGAATTAGGTGTAGATTATATTTACAAGTCTTGGAGGGTGTTTATCGCTCCTAAAGGAATGCCTAATGATCGCATTGAAGTTCTAAAGGCAGCCTTGCATAAAGCTGCTAAGAGCAAGACTTTGAAAAAACTCATTAAGAAATTTGGGGAGAGTCTTTCTCCTCTTTCAGGTCCAGCTCTCAAAAAAGCATACGATAATGAAATAGATTTCTACGGAAGACTTTTTAAGAAAATGGGTTACAAGAAAAAGAAATAGTTTCACATTCTTAATATGAAATTATATTTGGGGCGAGATCATTTCTCGCCCCTTTTTATTGTTGTTTTTCAGATATTTTTGTGCAATTAGATCCAATTTCGCGAATTTAGATGGAGTCACGCAACCTCTCATTTAATTCTCATTTGTTGTTTCAATGTCATTGTCGCTTCTGCTACCGATACATTTAGGCGTTTATACTTGAACTATATTTTCAGGTCCTACATGGTAGGACAAAAAAACTTGTAAAAACTCATAAATGTGTTGAATAAAAGCTTTTTTTTATTTAGGGTACCGTCTTTATTTTTGAAACGGTTGTTTTTTTGCGTTAGAATTGGGCAGAAGATAAAATTAGTTTTTTAAGATGAATTTTGTATTTGTTAGAGTATTGCTTTGAAACGTAAAGAATTTGTGCGAGGGTGGCGGAATTGGTAGACGCGCTGGATTTAGGATCCAGTGCCTTCGGGCGTGGGGGTTCGAGTCCCCCCCTTCGTACCAATTAAGAATAATTTGCATGATTTTATTAACTCTTGTAGTGGTTATTTCTTCTTTGGAGAAAGTTGATGTCAGAAACCACAATTAGTGATGTTAGTGATTGCACCAAGACACTTGAAGCAGGAATCCCAAGCGAACAAGTTTCAAGTGCTATTGATATGGCTTTTCAAAATTTATCTGGTAGAGCAAATATAAAGGGTTTTAGAAAAGGAAAAATTCCACGAAAAGTTCTAGAACGTTTTTATGGAGAAGAACTAAGGGCAGAAGTATATACTAATCTAATTTCAGACTCATACACAAATATCTTAAATGAAAAAGGAATGAGGCCAGTCGGAGAACCTAATATTACTGATATAAAAATGAATGATGATTCTACAGAATTGACTTATAAAGCTACTTTAGAAGTCATTCCTCCAATTGATTTGAAAGATTATAAGGGTATGGAGGTTAATATTCATAGCCATCCTATAACTGATGAACTGATTGACGAGAATATCAAGCGTTTATTGTATCAATCTGCTACATTTGAGGACGTTGATAGATCTGCAGAGTCTGGAGATTACGTTGTTTTTGATATAGAGGCATTCAAGAATGGAGAACCTGTTTCGGGTACTAAAGGAGAAAATCAATCTCTAATTTTGGGAGAAACGCAGAATGAAAAACTCCTGGATGAATCTGTTCTTGGAATGAAGGCTGGTGATAAAAAAGAAGTAGATTTTCAGCCTCCTGGAAGCACAAGCGAAGAGTACGACGAACAGAAATTTGTCTTTAAATTAGATTTAAAAAGTGTTAAAAAGCCAAATCTGCCTAATCTAGATGATGATTTCGTAATTTCTCTTGGTAGTGAGATGAAGAGTGTTGTCGATCTTCGTATGCAAGTTGAGGAAGATTTAAAGATGTCAGAAGAGAATCAAAATCGACAGGAAGGGATAAGAAAATTAATTGAACAAATTATGGAGAACCATCCCCTCCAGGTTCCACCTACCTTGGTGAAGAACGAAATAGAAGAGAGGATGAAAGATGTAGAAAGACGTTATAAATCAGAGAATCCCGAAGTAGAAATAACGGAAACTCACAGAGAGGAAATACGTTTAAAGCTAAAACCTGAGGCAGAGAAAAGAGTACATGAATTAATACTCATTCATCGTATCAGGGAGATTGAAGGGATAAGTATTGGACCTGAAGAGATCGATTTGCATATTGAAGAAACTGCAAGAAGATATGGAATGGAGGTGGAGAAATTAAAGAAGCGTATGGCGATGACTGGTTCTTTGGAATCATTGTTTTCTAATCTTAAATTTAACAAAACACTCAATTGGCTATATGATGAGGCTAAAGTTGAAGTCGAAATTCACAATGTCCATGATCATTCTCATGATGAGAAAGTCGAAAAGGACGATCAAATAGAGGAAGGGTAAAAAAGTGGCTCTTATACCTATGGTAGTAGAACAAACAAATAGAGGTGAGCGTGCGTATGATATTTATAGTCGTTTGCTAAAAGAGCGGATTATTTTTCTGGGAACTCCTATAGATGACCAGATCGCTAATCTTGTTACTGCACAATTGTTGCATCTTGAGGCTGAGGAACCCGATCGGGAAATTTATATTTATATCAATACCCCAGGGGGTTCTGTAACAGCTGGTTTAGCAATTTATGATACTATGCAGTATATAAATTCTCCCATTTCAACAATCTGTGTTGGACAGGCTGCTAGTATGGGAGCACTTCTTCTAACGGCGGGATCGGCAGGAAAACGATTTGCACTTCCAAACGCTCGTATCCTTATTCATCAACCTTTAGGTGGAGTTCAAGGTCAAGCAACCGATATAGATATACAAGCACGTGAGATCTTAAGGATGCGTGATAAATTGAATAAAATACTATCTCAGAAAACTGGTCAAACATTGAAGGCAATAGAAAGGGATACGGATAGAGATAATTTCATGACAGCAGAGGAAGCAAAATCCTACGGCATAGTTGATGAAGTCATAGAATCAAGGAGTGATGGATCTTCTTCTAGTCCAAAATCGAAGTCTGGGAAGAAAGAAAAGGATGAAGGTTAATATGTATCTTAATTTTAAATTAATTTTCAAAAAGGTCTTGTAATGTCAGAGTTAACGCCTGATTCCTCATTACCTAATTGTTCATTTTGTAATAAAGGGCAGGATGAAATAAAGAAGATGATTGCAGGTCCCGATGCATATATTTGCAATGAATGCGTTGAACTATGTAATGAAATTTTATCTGAAGACATTAAGGAAACACTAGGAGATGAAAAAGGAACTCTAATTAAGCCAAGCGAAATCAAGGAAGTTCTTGATCAACATGTAATTGGTCAGGAAAGGGCAAAAAAGATACTTTCTGTTGCAGTCTATAATCATTATAAGCGTATTGATGCAGAAGTACGAACAGAAGATGCTGAATTAGATAAAAGCAATATACTTTTAGTTGGCCCAACAGGATCTGGAAAAACTCTAATGGCTAGGACCTTAGCACGTCTTTTAAATGTCCCTTTTGCTATTGTCGATGCTACAACTCTGACGGAAGCAGGTTATGTTGGAGAGGATGTGGAAAATATCATACTTAAACTACTTCAATCTTCAGATTTTGATTCAGGTAGAGCTGAAAGAGGAATCATTTATATAGATGAAATAGATAAAATTACGAAAAAAAGTGAGAACCCTTCTATAACCCGCGATGTTTCTGGAGAGGGAGTTCAGCAGGCACTTCTTAAAATTATTGAAGGTTCCATTGCGAGTGTTCCTCCCCAAGGGGGAAGAAAGCATCCTCATCAAGAGTTTGTTCAAGTTGATACAACGAATATTCTTTTTATTTGCGCAGGAGCCTTTGTAGGATTAGAAGAAATTATCCGGAAAAGGGTAGGAAATCAAGGAATTGGTTTTGGAGCTGACTTGAGTAATGAAAAAGAAGTTTCTTTGAGCGAAACGCTTTCGAATGTGAGCCCAGAAGATTTGCTGAAATATGGATTAATTCCTGAATTTATTGGTCGCTTGCCTGTAGTTGCATCTCTAAATGAACTTAATAAAGATGCTTTAATTGAAATCCTTGTAACTCCAAAAAATGCTTTGATTAAGCAATACCAAAAGTTTTTCGAATTGGAAGGAGTTACTCTTACTTTTACTAAAGAAGCTCTTGATTCTATTGCTTCACAAGCCCTCTCCCAGAAATCTGGTGCGCGTGGTCTGAGGTCAATTATAGAAAATTTGATGCTTGATACAATGTTTGATTTGCCAAATATGGTTGATGTTAAAGAGGTCATGATTAATGAGAGAGTGGTGAATTTAGAAGAAAAACCAAATTTAATTTTTAAAAGAGCAAGTTAGTTTTCCAAATTTTTAAATTTTTTGAAGGCGCGTAGCTCAGGGGGAGAGCGCTTGCTTGACAGGCAAGAGGTCGGCGGTTCAAAACCGCCCGCGCCTACCACTGGTAGTTTTTTAGGTTTTGAAAGGATAGAGTTAACTCAAACAATGACTAGCAATAAAGAGAATACTCCTGAAAATATAATTGCTGCCAAAATAGGAAATACAACTATAGATTTAGATCTTGCCTCTCCTGACAATGAAAAAATAGAATTTATTTCGTTAGGCTCAGAGGAAGGTAACGAGATTCTTCGCCACAGTACAGCACACCTTATGGCACAGGCGATTCTTGAAGTTTTTCCAGATGCCCTTTTTACAATTGGTCCTCCTGTAGACAACGGTTTTTACTATGATATTGATTTAGAGGAATCACTCACCTTGGATGATCTTGATACGATAGAAGATAAGATGAAAGAGATTTCAAAAAGAAATTTGCAGTTTGTTAGACAAGAGATTAATAGGGATGATGCCATAAAACTTTTTGAAGATTTGGGACAAAAATATAAAGTTGAAATGATTAAAGACTTACCTCCTAATGAAAAACTTTCTATCTATACTCAAGGAGATTTTATTGATTTATGTCGAGGACCACATGTCCCATCTACTGATTTTTTGAATTTTTTTAAGCTCTTAAACGTTGCTGGGGCATATTGGAGAGGTGACGAAAACAATAAAATGCTCCAAAGGATTTATGGAATATCTTTCCCAAGCAGGAAGGAACTCGATGGTCATCTTACTATGTTGGATGAGGCTAAAAAAAGAGATCATCGAACTCTGGGCAAACAACACGGTCTATTTCTATCCGATGAGGTCGCAGGAAGTGGTCTTATATACTGGCAACCTAAAGGGACAATTATCCGAAAAACAATAGAGAGATTCTGGGAGGATGAGCATGTTCATAGAGGCTATGATTTAGTTAGTATCCCACATATAGTGAAAGACCAAATGTTTCATACCTCTGGTCATTACGAGTATTATCGCGATAATATGTATGTTCTAAATGTAGATGAAAATGAATATGTTCTAAAACCTATGAATTGTCCTGGACATATTCTAATCTATCAACAGAATATTCATAGTTATAGAGATTTGCCTATTAGATATGCTGAGTTGGGTACCGTATATAGGTATGAGAGGAGTGGGACTCTTCACGGAATGCTCCGTGTTCGTGGATTTACTCAGGATGATGCCCATATTTTTTGTACTCCTCAACAAGCAGAAGATGAAGTATTAGGAGTGATAGATTTGGCTCATTTCATGCTTGAAACATTTGGTTATACAGACTTTATTACCGAACTTTCTGTTCATGATAGCGAAGATTTTGGAAAATACGCGGGAGTTCTAAAGGATTGGGAAACTGCTGAAACTGCTTTAATTAATGCATTAGAGAAGAGGAAAATTGAGTATAAACGTATCGAGGGGGAAGCTGCGTTTTATGGTCCAAAGATTGATATAAAAATGCTTGATGCATTAGGTCGTGGCTGGCAAGGACCGACCATACAGTTTGATTTTAATTTACCAAACCGTTTTAATTTGAATTATGTGAGTCAAGATGGGGAACGTAAAAAAGTTGTTATGATACACCGAACAGTTTTGGGTTCTATGGAGAGATTCGTTGGTGGATTAATTGAGCAATACTCTGCTTCATTTCCTACTTGGCTCTCACCTTTTCAGGCTCGCGTTATGACTATTACAGATGAACAAATACCTTACGGAGAAGAAGTATTAAACAAATTAAAAAAATCTGATATTCGGGCAGATACAGATTTTAGAAATGAAAAAATAAGTTACAAGATACGAGAAGCAGAATCGGATAAAGTTCCTTACATGTTGGTAGTAGGTGCACGTGAGGCAGAGTCTTCTCATGTTTCGGTCCGTGTTCGTGGACAAGGGAACAAAGGTTCCTTTATAATCAATGAATTGATTGACAAAATTTCACTAGATATAAAATCTAGAACAACTAACCCTAGGGTTGATTAGGCATGGTTCAGAGATCGCGTGGTAATGAGAAGAATAGTCGTTCTGGTCCAAGAGCGAATAGGGATATTACTGCAGCCAAGGTCAGAGTAATAGATGAGGATGGTGGTCAATTGGGAGACTTTTCGATTGAAGCTGCAGTGACAGTTGCGGAAGAAAGAGATTTGGATTTGGTTGAGGTATCTCCTAATTCCGATCCACCTGTATGTAAAATTATGGATTTAGGTAGATTCAAATATATCCAACAAAAGAAAGCCCAAGAGGCAAAAAAGAAGCAGAAAGTGATAGAGGTTAAAGAAGTCAAATTGAGGATAAAAATAGAAGAGCATGATTATCAAATCAAGAAGAAGCATGCTGAAAGATTTTTGAATGATGGGAATAAAGCAAAAGTAACCATAATGTTTCGTGGACGAGAAGTAACTCACTCGGAATTAGGCAGAAAATTGATAGATAGAATGATAGAAGATCTTGATGAATTTGGTATTGTTGAGCAAGAACCAAATTTAGAAGGCCGTAATATGACGGCTGTAATTGGCCCTAGAGTGTCAAAAAAAAGTTCATAAATTTCTGAGAGTTTAAAGTGAAAGAGGAATGAAATAATGCCTAAACTTAAGACGAACAGGGGAGCTGCAAAGAGATTTAAAGTGACCAGTGGCGGGAAGGTGAAATTTAATCATTCTCATCGCCGACATATCCTTACTAATAAAACGACAAAGCGTAAGAGAGAACTTAGGCATAGTTCCATTGCTAACCCTGTAGATGAGAAGATGATTAAACGATTGTTGCCTTATAGTTAATCTGTTTTTTTTGAAATAATTTAATACCTTTTGGGTTGCATGATTTTTCACTTGTAGATATATTCGCTCCCTTCATTTGTTTTTCAGTTTTTTGGAGTGTCAGATGCCTCGTTCAACTGGGAATGTAGCTGGTCGTGAACGCCATAAAAGAGTTTTAAAGCAAGCTAAAGGCTTTAGGGGTGCGCGGTCAAAACGTTTTAGATCAGCTCGAGAAACTCTATTCAGATCAATGGCCTATGCAACCAGAGATAGAAGGACAAGAAAAAGAGAATTTAGAAGATTGTGGAATGTTAGGATAAATGCTGCAGCGCGTGAATTTGGATTGTCTTATAGTAAATTTATTGGTGGTTTAAATAAGGCTGGAATCGATGTAAATAGAAAAATTTTAGCCGATTTAGCTGTTTCGGATCCTTCTTCATTCTCTAAATTAGTAGAGCTAGCTCGGGCAGAAATATGATGAATTATTTTTTTTTTAAGCTCCTCCGAAATAGGTGGAGCTTTTTTTTTATGGGATTCATTAAATGGAAATTGGCCAGGTAGAAAAAATAGGAAAAGAAATATTCGAATCTTTATCTGAATCCGATAGTCTTGAAAATTTAGATCAAGTTCGCCTTAGATATCTCGGTCGTAAGGACGGGGTAATAACACAATTAGCCAAGAATTTAAAGACTTTTGATATTGACCAAAAGCGTCTAATCGGACCACTTGTTAACAACTTACGTTCATTGATCGAGGAGTTTGTCAAAGAATTCAAGAGAGGGGGAAGAATTTCAGCCATAGAAGTTTTATTATCTGCCGTGAAGTTAGAAGAGGGGAAATCTCTTCTATTTGAAAAATTTGAAGTTTCTGTAGACTCTTTAACAGATTCTAGAAGTGAAAATGAATCAAAAAAATTTATAGATTTGACAATTCCTGGAAAAAAAATTCCTATTGGCCACAAACATCCTTTAGTACAAACAACGGAAGAATTGATCGAAATCCTAACTCGTCTTGGATATAGCGTAGCAGAAGGTCCTGAAGCAGAACTTGATTATTTTAACTTCGAAGCGTTAAATATACCTAAAGACCATCCAGCTCGAGATATGCAGGATACATTCTATATTTCTGAAGAAGTTTTATTAAGAACCCACACTTCCCCAGTTCAAATTAGAGTAATGAAATCTCAAGAACCACCAGTTAAAGTTATCGCCCCTGGTAAAGTTTTTCGTTGTGATGCAGATGTAACACATTCTCCTATGTTTCATCAAATAGAAGGTCTTTATGTGGATAAAAATGTAACTTTCTCAGATTTAAAAGGTACGATTGAAACCTTTATTTCTGAAATATTTGGCCCAGAATTTCGTGTTCGATTAAGACCTAGTTTTTTTCCATTTACTGAACCGAGTGCGGAGATAGATATCTCCTGTGACCATCTTGCAAATGGCAATTGGATGGAAGTTTTAGGTGCAGGCATGATTGACCCTGCTGTTTTTGAAGCCGTCGGTTATGATCCTGAAGAATGGAGCGGTTTTGCATGGGGATTAGGTGTGGAAAGAATAACGATGCTTCGCTATGGGATAAGTGATATTCGCTTGTTTTTTGAAAACGATTTAAGAACAATCAGGCAGTTTTAAATATTTTTTTGCTAGGGTTGATACTATGTTAATTACTCTAAAATGGTTGTCAGAATTTCTGCAACTAGAGAAAGTAGATAACGCGTTTGCAGTTGTTCTTTCGGAAGAATTGCTTTTGTCAGGTTTAGAGACAGAGGTAGTTGAAGTAAATAAATTAGATAGTGCCAACCTAGTCATTGCCGAAATTGTTTCGGTTGAAGATCATCCTGACGCCGATCGGCTCAAATTATGTGTGGTAAATGATGGTGTGAATGAAAGACGGATTGTATGTGGAGCGAAAAACGTTTCCCCTGGGCACAAAGTCGTTGTTGCAAATCCAGGATTTATTTTTCCTAATGGGCAAAAAATTAAAAACACAAAGATTCGTGGTGTTTCTAGTAACGGAATGATTTGTTCTGAAAAAGAACTTGGTATTGGAGAAGATCAAAGTGGAATTATGGTCCTTTCAAAAGACTGTAAAATAGGGATATCTCCAGATGAAGTTCTTGGTTTAGAAGATCCTGTCCTGGATATTTCAATTACTCCAAATAGGTCAGATTGTTTGTCTGTTTTAGGAGTGGCACGTGAAAGTTCTGCTATTTTAGAAAAAAAAATAAAAATTCCAGAAGTTGTAGTAAAAGATGAATCTATTTCAGTTGACAAAAAGATCGAAGTTCTGAATCCTGATGATTGTCCTAGATATACTGCAAGAGCCATTTTTGATGCAACAATTGGCGATTCTCCTGATTGGCTAAAAGCACGACTCAGGTCATCAGGTATGCGACCAATCAACAATGTGGTTGATATTACTAATTATGTAATGTTTACTTTAGGACAACCTCTTCATTCTTTTGATCTGGATAGGCTTAGAGGAGAAAAAATTATAGTCCGAAGATGGAAGCAAGAGGACAGTGAGTTTGTAGCTTTGGATGGTAAAAAATACGATTTGTCTGAAGATGATCTTATGATTTGTGATTCTGGAGGTCCGATTGCTCTGGCTGGTGTGATAGGTGGAGTCAATTCAGAGGTTAATCAAGACACTAAGAATATTCTATTTGAAAGTGCACATTTTTCTCCATCTTGTATTCGTAAAACTCGACGAAAGATCGGTCTCAATACTGAGGCCTCATATAGATTTGAGAGAGGAGTTGATCCGAACGGAACTATTTTAGCAATCAATATGGCAGTCGAGTTAACTAGACAACTTACTGACGGAAAAATTTCTTCAACTGTTCTGGATGTTTATCCAGTTCCAATTAAACCAGTTACTATTTCGCTTCGTCTAGATAGAGTTGCGAATTTGCTAGGAATTAATTTTACTGTAGAAGAAATAAAAAATTTGCTGGAACCACTCTCAATTAATTGCTTAAAAGAGAAAAAGGATTCGATAGTTTTTGAGATTCCTACATTTAGACCAGATATTACACGTGAAATAGATTTAATTGAAGAGATAGCACGAAGGAAAGGGTATAATACTTTTCCTTCTTCATTGCCTAGAACTTCAAAGCCTCCTAAGTCTCGTTCAAAAAGAAGAAGTATAGAGAACTGTAGCAGAGATGCTATGATACATTCTGGTTTCGATGAGGTAATTAATTATAGTTTTGTTAACTCTTCTACACTTGAGATTTTAGGAGCAGATCTAGATAAAATAGTTTCTTTGAAAAATCCTCTTAGTAGTGAAATGTCTTCGATGAGAACTACTCTTTTGTCAGGATTGCTTCAAAATGTATCTTTGAATCTTAATCATGGGCAACGTTCAATTAAACTTTTTGAGATAGGAAAAACTTTTGAAAAGGACGAAAAACTACCTCTAGAATTCCTTGAAATGTCTGCGGTTCTAGTTGATTCTGAAAGCATTTTACTATGGACTGATGGCACTTCTCCAGGAGGAGATTCCCCACTACCTAAAGATATTTTTACTTTGAAGGGCTCGTTAGAGCGAGTATTAGAATTCCTTAATTTCCCTTCTCTAGATTTTGAGAATGCTAAACCTGATTCTATCAGTCCATATGAGTTTGGGTCTTACGCAAAAATAAATTTAAATGATCGACAGGTAGGAGAGATAGGACACATAAAAAAATCTTGTCTCGATTATTTTGGAATTGATCAAGAGTTATCCTCGTTTGAGATTAATTTAGATTTTATTTCTAAAGAAGATTTTTCTATAAAAAGGATGGAAGAACTTAATCGTTTTCCAGAAAGTTATAGAGATCTAGCAATTGTTTTGGACAAAAAAATACCAAATTCTTCAATAGAGGCAGTAATTTTGGAGGCAGCGGGTGATATCCTAAGTTCCATAAAATTGTTTGATGTTTACCATGGGACCAATCTAGAGAACAGTAATCAAAAAAGCGTTGCTTATACACTTGTTTTTAATAATCCCAAACGCACTTTAAAAGATGAAGAAGTTAATAAAGCTTTTGATTCTATTGTGTGTGATTTGAGTTCTAAGTTTGGTGCCCGCCTTAGATCATAATCCTTGACATTATATGGATGCGATCAATACAATAATCCTAGTTCTTTTTTATGTATTTGTGAGGCTTACTTTTATGGTTTTAGATAAGATGGATAATCTTGAGTCGGATATAAAAAGAGTTTTGAAGGAAGTAGTTCTGTTGCGAAGGTCAATTGATGAAATGGGTATCTTGGTTGAAAAAACAAAAGATGATCTAGAAAAAGCTAATGAAGAAATATTGTTAAATAGGAAAAAGCTTGAAGAGGTAGAAACAGAGAATGATAAACTTAATATTGCTCAACAGAAAGCTAGGGAGCGTGTAGAGAAAGTACTTTCAAGCTTGTGTGTAAACTAGTATTTTGGAATAAATAATGAGTGAGAAGAAATTAACATTAAAGATTTTCGGACAAGTTTTGAATTTAAAGAGTGATGCTGATCCGGATTATGCACAGAAACTTGCAGATTTCGTTGATAAAGAAATAATGAAAGTTTCTAGACAGAGTAATGATCCGCTTAAAGTTGTACTATTAGCATCCATGAATATTGCTAATGAATTTTTTAGTGAACAAAAAAACTTAATTGATAATAATGAGGCTATAACTGAAAAAGCCGATAAGTTAATAGAGTTAATTAAGGAAGCTGTTTAAATTCAGATCTGAATTACTCTTCAGTTTTTCTTCTTCCAAATTGTTTTTTCCTGCTTTGTTTTTAGTCAAAGACCCTGTCGTGAACGTGATGAGTGGAAGCATTTGACCCAGTAATTTTTGAAAAGGGAATCCTTCCATGAGGTGGTGAGTCATTTCCACACGGATTTGAACCTAAAGCCGCATTTTGGATGCCCACCTAGCCAAGGCTGGGTTCATAGCTTAACTCACACGGCACAATGATGGGGTCATCTGAGTTTTTTATTTAGGATTTTAAAAATTGGGATTTCTCAAGAAATCAGAAAAAGATGTTTTAAGAGAAAAAATCAAGAACATACGGAACGAACTGCCTGACTGTAAAAGGAGAGTTACTAGTTTCAAGTTATGTCATAGGGTCGAATATTTCTTGACAATTTTTCAGTTGAGACATATAGCGGTTTTTTATCCAATTCATGCGAATAAGGAGATAGATATTTCTTCAATTTGGAAATGTTATAAAAATTCTAATAGAGCTTTTTATTTTCCTAAGGTGAAGGGAGAAAATTTAGATTTCTACTTGGTAGATAATTTTAAAGATGACTTTTCAGTTGGGTATTCGAATATATTAGAACCTTCTGATCAAAGTACTCAAGTTGATTCTTCAATTTTTGATGTTATTTTAACCCCTGGTTTAGCATTTGATTTGAACGGAACGAGATTAGGTTATGGTAGAGGATTTTATGATAATTTTTTTAATATTCTAAATTTAAGAACCATACGATTAGGTATTGGGTATTCATTTCAGCTTTTTTGGGAGCACAATTTGCCATCTGAAAAATGGGATCAACGTCTAGATTGGATAATAACCGATAAAGAGTCGATTAGGTGTTCCTATTAAATATTTTGGGAGACTCTGATGTTAACAGATACAAATTTATTGATCGCTTTATGTGTTTTAATGGTCTTAAGTATTGCAATCATTCTTTTCTTGATTGCTAGTTCTAAGAAAAATCTTTCAAAAACTCAAAATGAATTTGACGCTAAGATTAAGTCATTGGAACGAGATGCCGAGGAAAAATTGAGTCAAAAAATCAAGGATTTAGAAATTAGTCATAAGGGGCAGTTATTCCAGCTTAGAGAGAAACTAGTCAATGAGAATAAAGATAGATTTAATGAATTGCAGAAAATTGAAGATCGTTTGACCCAAAGGGAAGATGTATTGGATAAAAGAAGGCAAAATCTGGATTCTAAAGATTTTTCAATTGAGAAACGTCTGTCACAAATGCAAGAACGAGAAAAAAAGATAGAAGAAAATGAGGAACATTATTCCCAACTGATTGAAGAGGAAAATAAAAAATTAGAGAGAATTTCGGGATTGACTGCTCAAGATGCGAAAAAAGAATTAATGGATAAATATGAAGAAGAAGCTAAAAAGGATATCCATAAAGAAATTAAAAAATATGAAGAAAAGGTAAAACAAAATTTGACAATTGAATCACAAAAACTAATTGCTACTGCTGCAGAACGATACTCAAATGATTATGTTGCAGAGAGTTTAGTGAGCGTTGTTGTAATCCCAAACGAAGAGATGAAAGGAAGGATAATTGGTCGTGAAGGAAGAAATATACGTGCTCTTGAGTTGGCAACTGGAGTGGATATTATAGTTGATGATACTCCTGAGGCGGTTATTGTTTCAGCTTTTGATAAGGTAAGAAGAGAAATTGCTAGATTGTCTCTTGAATTTTTGGTTGAAGATGGTCGAATTCATCCTGGACGTATAGAAGAAGTAGTGAAAAAGACCACTACAGAAATTGAGAACCTAATTCTTCAAGCTGGAAAGGATGCTGTGGTAGAACTTTCAATCGAAGATGTTCATCCTGATTTGATTAAACATCTTGGTCGTATGAAATATAGAACAAGCTATAATCAAAATGCTCTTGAGCATTCTAAAGAGGTAGCGCATTTAGCTGGGATACTTGCAAACGAATTAGGTTTAAACCCCTACATGGCAAAAAGGGCGGGTCTTTTTCACGATATT
>JAZAHK010000042.1:0-23924 GCA_036231405.1 Nitrospinota bacterium | reverse complement strand
ATCGAATATCCATGATTCCTCTGGGCGGATACGTAAAATTGATGGGAGAAAGTCTACCTGCAAATGATGAATTAAAAGAAAATGAAAAGGAATATAACTCTGAAAAAATGTTTTTTTCTAGGCCAGTACATCAAAGATTTTTTGTGGTATTTGCAGGCCCATTTTTTAATATAATCTTTGCTATTTTACTAAGCTGGGGACTACATTTCTTTGGTTTTCCCGTAGCGGGAACTAATGTTGGAAATGTGATGAAAGGTTCTCCCGCAGAAATAGCTAAAATAAAAAAGAATGATGTGATCATAGGAATCAATCAAAAGAAAATCAGCAAATGGTCTGAATTAGTCAGAACTGTGATAAGAAATCCAGGAAAAGAATTAAATATTAAAGTAAGAAGAGGCAAGAAAATAGTAGCCCTTAAAGTTACACCTACGCTAGTTTCTCCGGATGGATCCAAGTTGCAAAGACCAATGATTGGAATTAGAAGTGGTCCAGGTTCTGTAATGATGAGGTATGGTTTTATAGAGTCTTTAGGAAAGAGTTTTTCTCAGAACATAACTATTATTCAAATGACTGTGTATTCACTCTATGGGATGCTAACTCGCTCTATCCCAGCAGATATTGGTGGACCAATTCGTATATCAGTAATGGCAAAAGAACAAGCGAACAGGGGATTAAGTTATTTAATATGGTTTACAATATTGCTCAGTGTAAATCTTGCAATTTTAAATCTTCTCCCAATACCTATTTTAGATGGTGGTCATATAGTGTTTCTCATTTTAGAATCACTAAAAGGAAAACCTGTTAGTATTAAAACCAGAGAAATGTTATCTCAAATTGGTTTATTTCTTTTGATTTCATTAATGATATTCGCAACTTACAAAGATAGTGTTTATTATTTTTTTGGTAGCGAAAATAAACAAGTAAAAATTCGTAAAAATAAATAACATTTATCCCTTTAGGAATGGAAATGTTTGAGCCATTTACAGATGATGTTTTCCAGACTCAAAAAAAAGTGAATCGAAACGGTGCGGAAAAATTGAGTTTAAATATATTAGAAAATCCTATGGATCCACCTGATAAATGCATTAATATTGACGAACCAATTATAAAAAGAAGAAAAACCATTGAAGTAAATGTTGGCAACGTAATTATTGGTGGAAATTCTCCAATATCAGTACAATCAATGTGCAACACTTTTACATATGATGTGAAGGCTACCGTCAAACAGATTCAGTCGTTAGAGGATGCTGGTTGTGAAATAATAAGAGTAGCTGTTCCAGATGAAAAGTCAGTAGAGGGATTAAAAGAAATAAGAAAAGAGACAAAAACACCATTGGTAGCAGATATTCATTTTGATTACCGTCTCGCAATTATGGCTGCGGAAGCAGGAGTAGACTGTTTGAGAATCAACCCAGGTAATATAAATGGCGAAGATAGGGTTACTGAAGTAGTTGCAGCAGCGAAAGACCACGGTCTTTCTATCAGAATAGGAGTAAATGCTGGTTCTTTAGAAAAACATCTATTGGATAAATATGGTGGTTCCACTCCTGAGGCAATGGTAGAGAGTGGGTTAAGACATGTTGCTATGTTAGAAAAACGTGATTTCTATAATACTAAAATATCTCTTAAAGCTTCTGATGTTATGAAAACAGTACAAGCATATAGATTAATGGCTACTAAAGTAGATTATCCATTTCATCTGGGTATTACAGAAAGCGGCAGTCTTGCTACTGGAAGTGTAAAGTCATCAGTAGGATTAGGTTTGTTACTTTCAGAAGGTATTGGAGATACTGTGAGAGTTTCTCTGGCCGCTGATCCAACAGAAGAGATAAGAGTGGCATTCGAAATTTTAAAAAGTCTAAGGTTAAGACGCAAGGGAGTGAATGTTATTGCATGTCCATCATGCGGTAGAGTTCAAATAGATGTTGATAAATTAACCTCCGAAGTAGAAAAGGAGTTAGCACATATTAAAGAGCCTATTACAGTTGCAGTTATGGGATGTGAAGTTAATGGTCCAGGAGAAGCTAGGGATGCAGATATAGGAGTAGCAGGAGGTCATAAGAGAGCTCTGATTTTTTCAAAAGGGGAGAAAGACGGTTTGGTCGAATATTCTGATATTAAGAATGTGCTAGTGGAAAAAGTTGAGGCACTTGCAAAGAAATACAATACCGAAAATTTAAAATAGGAAAATCTTCAAAAAATGCGATTTACTCTTGGTTTTTTTCCAACTCTCAGAGATGCACCATCAGATGCAGAAATTGCAAGTCATAAATTAATGGTCCGTGCTGGATTGATTAGAAGAGTTTCTTCTGGAATTTATACCCTTTTGCCACTTGGTGTGAAAGTACATAAGAAAGTGGAAGAAATATGCCGGCGTGAATTAAACAAATCAAATGCGCAGGAAGTTCTTATGCCAACTTTAAGTCCATCAGAATTGTGGAAAAAAACAGGCAGATGGGATGTCTATGGCAAAGAACTTATTCGTGTTAAAGATAGACATGACAGAGACTTTTGTTTAGGTCCTACGCATGAAGAAGTTATTACAAATCTTGTGGCAAATGAAGTTAGAAGCTATAGAGATTTGCCTTTAAATCTTTACCAGATACAGACAAAATTCAGGGACGAAATAAGGCCTAGATTTGGTCTTATGAGAGGCCGTGAATTTGTTATGAAGGACGGTTATAGCTTTGATGTTAACGATGAGAATGCATCAAAAAGTTATGAAGACATGGTTTCTGCATATGAGCGAATTTTTCAGGGTTGTGGTTTAAATTTTTCTGCCGTAGAAGCAGATTCAGGCGCAATAGGTGGAAGTTTCTCTCATGAATTCGTGGTTTTGGCAAATTCTGGAGAGGAAGAGATCTCTAGATGCGACTCCTGTGGATATACTTCAAATGTTGAGAAAACCCCAGTTTCTTTAAATTTTAACGATAAAGAATCCAATGGTGTTGTAGATAAGGTGCATACTCCTGATGCTCATACGGTAGATGATATTGTAAATTTGTTGAAAGTTTCAAAAAGTAGTGTTTTGAAAACACTTATTTATAAAGGACAAAAAAATAATTATGCAATCATTGTTCCAGGTAATAGAAGGTTGAATGAAGTAAAATTAGCAAATGTAACAAATGAAACCGGATTGGCTCTTGCTTCTGCAACTTTAGTAGAAGAATTGACAAATGCAAAAGTTGGATTTGCTGGACCAGTAGGTTTAAAAGATGTATCGATAGTTGCAGACAATTCAATAAAAGGCAGAAAGAATTTAATTGTAGGTGCTAATGAGACAGACTATCACCACATAAATGTTCAAGAAAATAAGGACTTTCATTGCGATGCTTTTGAAGATTTACTTTATGTTGAAGATGGAGATACGTGTCCTTCATGTAATTCTAACCTTTCTTTGCAAAGAGGAATTGAAGTAGGTCATGTCTTCAAACTTGGGACAAAATATTCTGATAGTTTTGATGCCAATTATTTGGATGAAAATGGAAAAACAAAGCCTATTATCATGGGATGTTATGGAATTGGAATCGGTAGAACCGTTGCTGCTGCAATCGAACAAAATCATGATGAAAACGGAATTATTTGGCCTTTGCCATTGGCACCATATGTAATTGATATTATTCCAATGAATATGGATGACTCCAATTGCGTGGAAACTTCTGAAAAGATATATGAAGAATTGAAAAACGAATTGCAGATAGATTGCGTTTTAGATGACAGGAACGAGAGACCAGGTGTGAAATTTTTCGATTCAGATTTAATAGGTTTTCCTTTCAATATTATTATAGGTAAAAAAGGTTTGCTTGAAAAAAAAGTTGAAATTAAATCTAGGAAAACTGGAGAAGTTCAATTTGTGGAATTAGAGAAACTTGCTAAATATATTAAAGATCTAATTTCTGCTAAAACAACCTTGTAATTATGAATTAAGTACAATTGTTCATTTTTCATTAATTTGATACTAATTATTCTAGTTTATTTAGATTTTTAATTTTGCAACAAGGAATAGAAAGTTATGCGAAGAGAAATAGAGATTTTAATTTTAGCTATTTTGGGATATATGTCCTATTTAATTGCCTTGAAGATGGATAATATCGGCTACGAGTTTTTCTTTTATCTTATCGCCGCTGTTTTTGTTTTTTCCATTTTCAGGTCAAAAGTTTCTCCCTAGAAATTTATGGCGATGTAGCTCAGCTGGTCAGAGCACACGGCTCATATCCGTGGGGTCGGAGGTTCGAGTCCTCCCATCGCCACCATTTCACGTATTTGAATTTCAATATTTATGAAAGTTTGCTGTCTTTTTTTACGAATATAGCAAACCCGTTACGTAAATTTGGGTTATGTGTGACTAAATCGTATCTCGAATCTTTTTTTAGACGTACAAAAGCTGCGCGACATTTGTAACTTTCTGTATCATCTAAGGCAATGACATTAGCACCGATAACAAAATCCAGTTCTACCTCTCCAGTAAATTCTGATCCATCGATTAGTACCATATCAAAATGTTCTATTTCATTTTGTTGTTTGATCGCTTCAATTCCGTTAAAGTCTTTGCCAGTATCGATGATATAGTCAATATCTCTCTGACGCCATTTTAATACCTCATCTAAGTCTGTCGAATTTAGCTTAGTCTTGTTATGGGTATAAAATGTTTTCACTTCCTCTATGGAGGGAAATTCTAGAGAGCTAACTGAGGATAAGTTGTGGGCTTTTACGAACGAATCTCCATGATAAGTTTTCAATAAACGCAAATATCTCGGAGTGCTCAGTTCGATACAATGGAAATTTATTTCACCTTTATCATTGCGAGACCTTAAACTTCTCACGAAAGCGTCAGTACTCCCATTTCCACTACTTGAACCAATTTCTAGAAAAATTTTTAAATTTACATTCGATGCAAATTTATAGATAGAATTAGAAAATTCATCTTCCAATATTTCTGGATCTATTATTTCATTTAATTCATTGCCACCAGTAATTTTATAAATACTGTCGTATATTATTCTTTTTAGTTTCTTTATAATTTTCCTTAAAATCGATTGTTCCAAGTTAATCATCCCCTTGTTGGTGCCTCTAATTCACGAAACGAGAAAACCTTGCAAAACAACCCGCTCCACTTTCCCTTATCGATTTGCAATTGTAAAATTACGCTGACGGCGGGTCTTCCGCAATAACTGCATCGGCAAATGTGTTGTCGACGCAATCCTCGAATTCTGGTCGGTGACTGATTAGTCCACCAGAGATCAGCGAATCTCGCAATCGTTCGAAGCCTTCGCGCGGCAGATGTGGATATTTGCCCCAAACGCCGAGTTCGATGTAACGCTGTGCTGCCGCTGCGAGTATTTCTGGATAAATGTCAGGGAAAAATTGTGCCACAGCTGAAGCAATTTCGGAGGCTGGAACGCTATGAAGCCATTTCTGGCAACGATACATCGCCCGGGTCATCCGATGCAGATCGTCACCGCGCGTTGCGATCATCGCCTTCGTCGCGTAAAGCGTTGTATATGTACAGTATCCGCGGGTTGCTTGGGCATACCAAATATGTCCGACATTTTCGATTAAGACCTGTTCGACGAAAGGTTGGAACAATTGCACGACATCTGTATCGCCCGCCGCCAAAGCCGCCACATTCTCAGGCATAGTCCTATCACCAACCCGATTGAGGTTAACGGGGTCAATTCTGGCGCGCCGCAGGTCTTCTTGCAGGCACATCCAAGGGGTAGGGACTTCGGAAACGCTGGCAAAGCGAATATCCAACAGGTCTTTAAGATCAAAATTTAGATTTGGTTCTTTTCCGATCAAGAAAAACGGATCCCGTGTAATGGCTTCAGAGAAGCCCAAGATCTCTGGTTCGCGATTCTTGTCCCGCATGACCATGATCCGCATGGGACCACCCCAATACACATCTGCGATACCGTCGCTCAGTTGCTGCGCTACCGTGTCCTGACTGGGACTTGTGCTCAATGTTACGTCGACACCTTCCGCTTCGTAAGTTCCAAGCGCGATGGGAAGGTAGAAGGGCGTGTAAAACATTGCTCTGAATGGTTCGCACAGATTTATGGCCATATCAGTTGTCCTTGTTTCGTTGTTTTCGTTTTTGGCTTATTTTACTCTTATTTTTGTTGTTGAAAAAAGAATAGTTAAATGGTAACGTTTTTTTGTCAATGACATTCTGTTAACAATTTATAGGAGAAATTTTATGAAGAGAAGTCTGCGTTTATTCTCGATTTGGCTTTTCGCAGTTGCATTCGCAGTTTCAAGTATTGGATTTGCGACATTGGCATCTGCGGGTGTTAGTCCACAAGAGAAAAAACTCGTCCGTGCAGCAAAGAAAGAAGGCGCGGTAACTTTAATTAATCCGCTCTTTAGTGATCGTACAGCAAAAAGGATGCAGCGAGTATTCATTAAGCGTTATGGACTCGGAAATAGTTTCAGGCTGAACAATATTAGAAAAGGTACTGGTTCAACTGTAGCTACAGTACGTCAAGAAATTAAAGCTGGAAAATTTACTATTGATGTGCATTTAGTAAGCGCACCTGGTTTTTTTCATGCTGCTCAAAAGAAGAAAAAAGCATTTGCTAAGCTTGACAGTGCACATTGGAAAGACAATGTGGAATTAGTAGAGAAGGCGGGTCAATATCATAATTATCCATACGTTGTAACGCCTCTTGCTTATACCTTCCAACCAGTTTGGAATAGTTCTTGTCCTGGCATGAAAAACATTAATGTCTCATCATATGCTGATACGGTTCAACCTGCACTAACGGGCAAAACTATATCACCTGACATCACGAAAAGTTTTACCTACACAAACACTGTTATCTCTTTGATTGAAAATGGTGTAAACATGAACGCTATTTGGGACAAATTAAAAGCCACGAAACCAATAGTGGAGTTCCGTACTGAACCTAAGATACAGATGGTAATTGCCTGTGAACGTCCATTTGACATGCATAACTTATCTGGGCGAGTGTACCAAAACGTTCTTAAGAAGCCAGGTCTCGCAAAGAAACTAAAAATTGGTTATTACAAAGAAGGTCAAGTCCTTCTTGGAAACCAGGCTGCGGCAGTGAAGGGTGGACCTCATCCAAACGCTGGAAAACTTCTTGTAGATTTTCTTTTAAGTAAGGAAGGTGCTGATGTTTTTGTAGAAGGAGAGGCCATTTACTCTTTCCGTAAAGGGTATACTGCTCCAGCAGCTGCAAGACCTTACCTGTTAGATCTAAGTAAACATAAACTCCTTGGATTGAAGGATTGGGTTGGAGCCCAGAAGAAATTTAAAAAAGTACGTGGAGAATGGATTAAACGATTTAAATAGCATCAATTAAAAAAATATTTGGAATGGGGCTCGGCTCAGTCGAGCCCTTTTTCCCTATTTTAGTGTCCCGACAATTCTAATCGAATGTTCTAATATGAAGAACACAACTACGACTATTCAGCCTAATATTGAGCCACAATCAAGATGGCGTGGTTATATTACAACGGAAAATATTGTTACCTCTTTAACTAGCCTCATTATTTTCGTTGCTATTATATTGCCTTTATTTTGGCTCGTTGTAAGCAGTTTCGAAGTTCTAGATGATATGGGCTTTGATACGGAATGGGGGTTAGGAAATTATTATGAAGTCTTTCAAGGACGTGTAATAAGAAAGGCATTCTTCAATACTCTCATGATAAGTACTGGAACAACTGTGTTAGCTACATTCTTAGGAGTTTTGCTTGCCTGGATTAATGCTCGTACAAATTGTCCATGGCGCGACAAAATTGAACCTTTCAATCTTATTCCATTTTTTCTCAGTCCATTTGTTGGAGCAATTGCATGGCATAACTTGGCGGCTCCAAAAGTTGGATTCTTAAATAATATAGCTAGAGCGATTTTTGGGATTGAAAGCCACATTATGAATGTGGATAATATTTTTGGGGTTATTTGGGTAACAGGTATTTTCTTCACTCCTCTAGTCTATCTTTTCGTGGTTGGTTCATTACGTCGAATGGACCCGTCCCTAGAAGATAGTGCACGTACAACTGGAGCCAGTTTATTTCGTACTACAATGAGCGTAACTCTGCCATTAGTCACCCCAGCCATCCTCTCAGGTGCAATTATTGTCTTTGTTACTTCTGCAGGAGAATTTGGGGTGCCATTTAAACTTGGAGCCCCATACGGTTGGGATACCCTTACTACTCAAATTTATTCTAAAGCCGTAGGTGATGATGCAAATCACTATCTTGGTGCTGCTATGAGCATGACACTTGCTGCCATCACAGGTGTTTTAATTTGGATCCAAAGACGTATTATCGCGCCCAGAGAATATACTACAGTCACTGGAAAAGGATTTCGTCCAAACACTATTGATTTAGGAAGATGGAAATGGGTAGCTCTGGGTGTAAATTTGTTTTATATTTTTGTCGCTGTAGTTCTTCCTCTCATTTGCCTCCTTATCGTGAGCTTTCACCCTGTTTGGGAAGGTAGAATCATTCCTGCAGATTTAACTCTTTGGAATTATAAAAAAATCCTATTCTTCTGGTCTCCAGAAAGTATAGGAATCGCAACTAGAGGTATTATAAATAGTTTCATACTTGCATTTTCTGGAGCTACTATTGCTATGATTTTGTCAATTCTTATTAGTTATATGATTCATAGGACAAAAGGTTTTGGATCTACAATGCTTGATTTTTTATGTGTGATCCCTATTGGCTTCCCAGGAATAGTTCTCGCTATGGGAGTTTTGGTTACTTATATCAAAACACCCATATACGCTACTCTAGGTATTCTTCTTGTTGGTTATATCACTCGGTTTTTTCCATACGGTCAAAGGAATATTTCCTCTATTATGCTAGCCATTTCTGAGGAACTTGATCAAAGCTCAAGAATGGCGGGAGCAAGTTGGCTAACTACTTTACGTCGTATAACAATTCCTCTTCTCAAACCAGGAATTTTTGCAGGATGGATTTTATTGTTCGTGATTTTTCTTCGAGAACTTTCAATTTCGATCATTCTCTATTCAGTAGGGACTGAAACATTGTCGGTGGGAGTTCTTTATCTCGCAGATTTTGAAGGAGACCCGTTAACTGCGGCTCTTGCGATCGTACAAACAATCATCCTCTTAGGTTGTATTGTTCTCTTCCGGAAAGTAGCCGGAAAAGAGGCTCTTACGGCATAGTACTACAAAATGGAGCATCTTATGAAAGAAGAGAAAAATAGTGATTATTTGATAATTGAAAATCTGGTCAAATATTTTGGAGATGATCGTGCAGTGGATGGAATTTCATTTGCTATCTCTGAAGGAAAATTCTTAACCCTCTTGGGTCCGTCAGGCTGTGGAAAAACAACTACTTTAATGTGTATTGCAGGTCTTCATAAACCAGACTCAGGTGAGATAAGAGTTGGCGGAAAATCTTTCACCTCATTAAATGAGAATATTTTCCTTGAACCTGAAAAACGTGACATTGGAATGGTATTCCAGAGTTACGCGATTTGGCCTCACATGACCGTTGAAAAAAATATTTCTTACCCGCTAGAAATCCGTAATTTTGAATCTAGCGAGATCGAAGATAGAGTGATGGAAGTTGCTCGATTAGTAGGGCTAGACGACATGGTAGGAAAGGATGCAACGCAACTCTCCGGAGGTCAGCAGCAACGAGCTGCATTAGCTCGAGCAATCGTATGTAATCCAAGCTTATTGCTTTTTGACGAACCCTTAAGCAATTTAGATCTTAAACTTCGTGAAAGAATGCGTCTTGAACTTAAGCGGATTCAAAATGAAGTCGGTATCACTTCAGTTTACGTTACACATGATCAGGCTGAAGCACTTGTTATGAGTGACGACATTATTGTGATGAGCAAAGGTAAGATTGAGCAAAGTGGTGGACCACACTCAATTTATGCACGCCCAGTAAATAGATATGTAAGTAACTTTATTGGAGTGGCCAACCTATTAAAAGGAAAGATCTCAAGTGTGTCTAAAACAGGATTAAGTGAGATAAATATTTCTCAAGATGGAAAAAATATCTTAATGCCTTGTGTTCTTGATGATAAGAAATTTCGTGAAGGGGATAACGCGGTGCTCTCGATTAGACCTGAAAATGTGTATGCCCTTAGAGAAAAACCTGAAGGCACTGCAATAGAAGGCGAAGTAATTCAAACAGTATTTTTAGGTAATTATATTGATTGCCGAGTTCAGTGGGGGAAATTTGAGTGGAAAGTGCAAGCGCATCCACGTGAACGCCTAAAAAAAGGAGATCATGTTTATATACGTTTAGACTCTAACCACTCAATGGCTGTTTTACCCTAAAGGAGAGAGTACGTGTCCACTGTTGAGATTAAGGGATTAATTAAGCGATTTGGTGATGAAGTTGCTGTAGCTGGAATTAGCTTGAATATAGATAAAGGTGAATTTGTTACACTTTTAGGTCCTTCTGGTTGCGGAAAAACAACTACTCTCCGTTGCATTGCAGGTTTAGAACATCCAGATACAGGAGAAATTTCTATTGAGGGCGTCCCAATTACTTCGATAGAAAAAGGAATATTTCTAAATCCTGAAGATCGCAATTTAGGAATGGTATTCCAGAGTTATGCTGTATGGCCACATATGACGGTATTTGAAAACGTTGCCTTTGGATTGAAAATTCGTCGAGTAAATCGAAATGAAATAAAAGAAAAAACTCACAAGGCACTAGAACTAGTTGGATTAGGTGATCTAGCCGAACGTTATGCAACCAAGCTATCAGGAGGTCAGAGACAGAGGGTAGCTCTAGCAAGGGCAATTGTCTACAGTCCTGAAGTGATCCTTTTTGATGAACCACTCAGTAATTTAGATGCAAAACTCCGTGAGCAAATGAGAATTGAGCTTGTTCGCTTGCAGCAAGAAATTGGCATCACTTCAATATATGTTACACACGATCAGACAGAAGCATTAGTTATGAGTGACCGCGTAGTAGTTATGAACGAGGGAATTATTCAACAGATCGATAATCCAGAAACAATATATACGCATCCATCAAATTCGTTTGTAGCAAGTTTTATAGGAGTTGCAAATCTAATTGAAGGTAGGTTTCTGTCTCGTTCAGGTCAAATAGCGGATGTTGAATTCACTTCTGTTAGTGAAGGTGAGTCAATTCATCTTAAAGCCCTTGGAGCTGAATCAGCAACAAAAGATCAACGTGTAATTTTATCTCTAAGACCAGAAGACATTACGCTCTGTTTGGAAACTCCTCCAGAAGGGACAGTCAATGTTTTGACAGGTGAAATTATTGAAACTGTTTACCAAGGGAATCTTCTAGATTGTCAAGTCCGAATAGGGTCTCACGAAATTGCTGTTCAGATGAATCATTTCGAACAACTCGATAGGGGACGAAAGGTTTATCTCACCTTCTCTCCTGAACATGCATTGCTTCTGACCGAATAGGGAAGGCTCTGTAGTTCGTTTTAGTTAAGATTATTTTTTTATTGTCAGTATCTGTCCCACCATGTATATATTCAAATCTTATTAATTTGATATATGGAACAAAGAACATAATTCAAAAGAGCAGCAAGTATCTAAAAATTCATATTGAAAAAAGCAGTTCTTGGTGCTAATGTCCCAATTTTAAGTGAACAAGTTGAATGTTAATTTCTCGAAATAACAAGACTCTTTGTCATCTACAAAAGCAATCGAAGGTGGATTTCATAATTTGACAGACAAATATAAATTAAAAAATAAAAATCAAAATTTCAAACGGGAATTTAAAAAAGGATGTCTAATTTCCGGGTTATATAATTCTTTAGGTCCAATTATTGTAGGTTACTCGGGCGGAGCTGATTCATCTGCACTCCTTTATGCTCTTAATCTAGAATTTGCCTCGAAAAGAAAAATAGTAGCAGTTCATGTTAACCATGGATTAAGGGGTAATGACTCTGATAATGATGCTAAACACGCACAATCTTTTTGTATTTCTATCAATATTGAATTTCATGAAATGATTGTTAAATTGCCATCGAATTCATCCTTAGGATTAGAAGCGGATGCAAGAAATTTAAGGATGGATGTATTTAAGAAATACTTAAAAAAATATAATTCCCAAGTTTTGATTTTAGGTCATCATTTCAATGATAATGTTGAAACCATCTTAATGAGATTTTTTGAAGGAAGTGGTCTTAAGGGATTATCCGGTATTCAACAAAATTCAGAGCAATTCTTTTCGAAATCAAATTTAACTAAAGAATCCCATCCTACATTTCGTATTTGCAGACCTATGTTGAGTATTAAAAGAGAAGAAATTTTAGAATTTTGTAAATCGAATAAACTTAATTTTATTGAAGACAAAACAAATAATGACAAAACAAGACTTAGAAATAATATCCGTCACACGATTTTGCCATTACTTAAAGATTCTTTTGGGGATTCTGTCCTGGATAATATTGTCGACAGTTCTTTAAATGTTAACCATGCGCGCATTATTCATGATGAAATACTTTCTGGATACTTAAAGAATCATATCTCGATAACAGGTTCCATTTTGACCATTTCCCCTGTTTCGAAATTGTTAAAATTCCCTATTGCAATACGAACAGGGATTATCAAATCTGCGGTTGAGAAAATTAAAGAAATCACACCAAAACTAAAAAAAGTAAGATTGCCCTTAAAAAAATATATTCATGCAATAGACTCACTTATCTTATCAAAAAAACCTTCGACTCGAGTTAATTTAGGAAAAGGAGTCGATGTAAGACGCGAATATGACAAAATAGTGATAGAAGAAGGCAAAGAAAGGAATAAAATTGAAAAAATAATACCCATCGAAGTAGGCGGTGTAACCAAGTTAGATGAATTTAAAATGTATGCAGAGACAAATTTGCTTGATAATTTCAAATCTAAAATAAAATCTCAGAAAATTGATAGTACAATTTTACTAGATATGAATTCAATAGAAAAACAACTAGTTATTAGAAGTAGAAAAGAAGGTGATAGATTTCATCCAAGAAATTCTTCTGGGGGAA
The DNA here is from genome assembly GCA_036231405.1 of Nitrospinota bacterium. Taxonomy (GTDB): domain Bacteria; phylum UBA8248; class UBA8248; order UBA8248; family UBA8248; genus UBA3496. Next base: position 10,951 of record JAZAHK010000042.1, on the reverse strand, counting down.
AGAAACTAAAAAAATATTTTATAGATTTGAAGGTGCCATTAATTAAAAGGGATGAAATCCCTTTGTTAGCAATCGGATCGGATATTCTTTGGGTGATCGGTTATGAATATTCAGATATGTATAAAGTAACGGAAAATACAGAGAAATGTCTTAAAATCACATTGAATAAAGTATAAATTCATCAACATTATCTATTCAAAAACAAATGGATACACTAAATATTTTTTATTTAACTTCAAAAAAACAATGGACAATGACATTCAAACATTGTTAACTTACATAAATTGTTTTGATAGTTTTCTATTTAATGAGTAAAGGAAGTAAAATTTGAGTCAATTCTACAAGAATATAGCCTTATGGATGATTATTGGTTTGGTTATGGTAGGTCTTTTTCAAACATTTAACCCAACCAACAAAAAGTCAAATGAAATAGTATACAGTGATTTCCTTAGGGAAGTATCTGAAGGCCGAATTACTGAAGTTACTATTCAGGGAGATTTTATAAAAGGTCGTTTTTTGTCTGGTGGTTTTTTTTAAACAATTGCACCAAAGGATAGCAATTTAATTAATAATTTGAGAGAGAAGAAAATAAGAATAAAAGTTAATCCTCCTGAAAAAAATTCTTGGTATACAAACCTTCTTTTAAGTTGGTTGCCCATGATCATCCTAGTAGGCGTATGGATTTTCTTTATGCGACAAATGCATATGGGTGGTGTGAAGGCGATGTCTTTTGGGAAAAGCAAAGCCAAAATGATGGCAGAAGACAATAAGAAGAAAGTGACATTTAATGATGTTGCAGGGATTGAAGAAGCTACAGAAGAGTTGGAAGAGATTGTAGAATTTTTAAGTGACCCACAGAAATTTACTAGATTAGGGGCTAGAATTCCGAAAGGAATCTTATTAGTTGGACCTCCAGGGACTGGAAAAACTTTACTAGCAAGAGCAATTGCTGGTGAAGCAGATGTCCCATTTTTTTCAATAAGTGGCTCAGGTTTTGTGGAAATGTTTGTTGGGGTCGGTGCATCTAGGGTTAGAGATCTTTTTGAACAAGGAAAGTCTAATGCTCCTTGTTTAATTTTTATTGATGAACTTGATGCCGTTGGACGCCATAGAGGAGCTGGCCTTGGTGGTGGACATGATGAAAGGGAGCAAACTTTAAATCAATTGTTAGTTGAAATGGACGGTTTTGAATCTAATGATGGAGTTATCCTTATTGCCGCAACCAATAGGCCTGATGTTTTAGATCCTGCACTACTTAGACCAGGAAGATTTGATAGGCAAATTGTTGTTCCTTTACCTGATATTAGGGGAAGACTTGCCATTTTAAAAGTCCATTCAGTCAAAGTTCCACTGCATGATTCCGTTAATTTAGAATTAATTGCTAGAGGTACTCCAAGATTCGCAGGTGCAGATTTAGCTAATTTACTTAATGAAGCTGCATTGCTTGCAGCAGGAAAAAGTAAAGATAGTGTAGAAATGTCAGATTTAATGGAAGCAAAAGATAAAGTTTTAATGGGCAAAGAAAGGAGAAGTTTAGTTTTAAGTGAAAAAGAAAAATCTAATACTGCATATCATGAGGCGGGTCATGCACTTATTGCCCTTTTAACACCCGGGGCTGACCCGGTAGAAAAAGTTACTATCATCCCTAGAGGTTTTTCGCTTGGAAGTACATGGTCATCTCCACCTGAAGATAGGTACAGCAACAACAAGGAATTCCTATTAAATCAAATAGTCGGATTAATGGGTGGAAGAGCTGCTGAAATGTTGAAATTTAGTGAACTTACTACCGGTGCAAAAGCAGATATTCAAATGGCAACAGATTTGGCAAGAAGTATGGTCTGTGAGTGGGGTATGAGTGAAAAGCTAGGGCCACTTTCTTATGGAAAAAAACATGATCAGGTTTTTCTAGGCAAAGAACTAAGTCAATCTAGAGATTATAGCGATAGTATTGCCCTTGAAATTGACAATGAAGTTCACGACATGGTTTCGTCTGGATATAAAAAAGCATATAAAGTTTTAGAAAAAAATCAAGATAAACTTGAACTGCTAGCTAATGCTCTATTGGAGCACGAAACCTTAGATCTGAATGATATAGAGATTTTGATGAAAGACGGAAAAGTACCCCCTAGAAATAATAAAGATTCTAAAAGTGGTAAAGAGATTTCTCCAGATAAGGACACCAGTTCAACGTTGGATAATAGAAAACCATCATCTCCAACAGATTTAGCTCCAGGACAAGTTTAGTCGAAATTAGGCATAACTTCTTTAGCAAAAGCCTCTAAAGATTCATCAAAGCCTGGCATTGGTGGGTCAATCATAAGATTTTTGACTCCATATCCTTCTATTTCTTTTATCCTCTCGACTACTTCGTCTACAGTTCCTGTAATGGTAAAACGATCGAGAATATAGTCAGTAATCAACGGAACATGTTTAGGACTCCGCCAATTACTGACATCAAAATTATCTAGCAAGTTTTGTATTTCAGGTTGGTATTGATCAGGAACTGAATCTAATGTCATCCTAAAATTATGATGAGCTCTATTAGCAACTCTAGCTCTCACTCTTTCCCGAGCGGCATTTGAATCTCCATCTATAGAGATCACAGCGCCAAAAATAACGTCTATTTCTCCAAGATCTGAAGGTCTTATTTTTCTTCCTTCATCTATATATTTGTTTACCCAATCGATAGTTTCTTTATAGACACCAGAACCAACTATAATTCCGTCGGCAATCTCTGCAGACATTGAAAGTGTTTTTGGGCCTTCGGCTGATGTGTAAATTGGAATATTTCTTTCACTCCATATTTTAACATTCACTCCAGGCTCATACTCTACTTCTTCACCTCTAGTGAAAGATCTAATTCTATTAATAGAGGTTCGCATTGTTGCAAGACGAGCCATTTTTTTCCCAAGTGCATATACTGGGGTATCTCCAGAACCTATCCCAAATAAAACACGTCCACCGGAAAGTTCATCTAAGGTAGCAATTGCGCTAGCACTTACTGAATCATCATGAAGAACAGGATTTGTTACACCTGGGCCAATTTTTATATTGTCAGTATTTTGTATAGCAACTGCAAGAGCTACGTTATGATCCCTGCAAGTCAAGTGACTTTCCGCAATCCAAACCTGCTCAAATCCGTGATCTTCAGCAAATTTAGTACGTTTTGCTAGAAGTGGAATGTCATCAGGTACTAAGTGTAAGCTAAATTTTATTCCCATCTGTATTTCTCCTAATTAAACTCATGGATTGTTTTTATTGTTATTATTATTTTAAAAAAATAACATTTTCGACATAAAATTAAAATTCCCTTTGACTTGTTTTCATATAATTAGTCATAAAAAGATTTAGAGTTATAATAGGTTTAGTTTATTCGGAGAAAAAATGCCTAAATTATGTGTTAATGTAGATCACGTGGCAACGATAAGAGAAGCAAGAAAAACTATAGAACCGGATCCTGTTGAGGCAGCGATTATTGCGGAGAAAGCAGGGGCAATAGGAATAACTATTCACCTTAGGGAAGATCGAAGACATATACAGGACAGAGATTTGGTAAACCTAAAGAAAGTTGTTGTTGGAAAACTAAATCTAGAAATGGCTCCAGTTAATGAAATGTTTAAATTTGTTACTACAGTAAGACCAGATCAAATTACATTAGTTCCTGAGAAGAGACAGGAAATAACTACAGAAGGGGGATTGGATTTAGTTAATTTCGATCTTAATACATTAACGACTAATTTAAATAAACTCGATACAGACATCCTTGTAAGTATTTTTATAGACCCTTCAAAATCACAAATTGAAATAGCAAAACAAATAGGCGTGTCACATATAGAGTTGAACACGGCTGCCTACAGTGAATGTGATAACGAAAAATCACGTTCTGAGTGTTTAAAAGATTTAACTGAATCGGCAAATTATGCTTTGTCTGTTGGTCTTAGGGTCCATGCTGGTCACGGCTTGACTTATAAGAACGTTAAACCTATTTGTGAAATTCCTGGATTAGAAGAGTTGAATATAGGACACAGTATCGTGTCAAAATCCGTTTTCACTGGCTTCGAAATTGCTGTAAGAGATATGGTCAATTTACTTCATTCCTAGGGGTATTCCTATATATGACAACTCCTTTAGCAAGTGCATCTGAAATGTCAAAAATAGATGCAAGAGCTATAAATGAATATGCTATTCCTTCTGATGTTTTGATGGAAACAGCAGGGAAGAGTGCTGCAAACGAAATATGGAAAAGATACGGCAAAAATTCATTGCCAGTAACTATAATATGTGGAAAAGGAAATAACGGTGGCGATGGATACGTTGTTGCTAAATCGTTGTATGATTATGGTGCCGAAGTTAGTGTCCTAAGAATAGCATCTTCAAAAAACATGTCTGTGGATTCTTTGAAATTTTTAAATATCATTTTATCTATGGATATTAACATTGAAGAGGTAAATTTTGATTCTTTGGATACGTTAGAAGAAAAAATAAATAAGAGCGACCTTGTAGTTGATGCAATATTAGGTAGCGGATCAAAGAAACGTAAGGATAGTATAGAAAATGGAGTTACATCCATTTTATCTAGGTATAAAAAAAATATAGTTTCGTTAGATGTTCCTTCAGGAGTAGATTCAACTACGGGTGAAGCTGACGACTCTCATTTTGTATCCTCCCTAACAATTTCTTTTGGCGTGCTAAAAAGAGCTCATGTGTTATTGCCTGCGTCAAGACTCTCTAATGAAATAATAAATATAGATATTGGAATTCCTCAGGAATGTATAAATGATCAAGATATAGAACTTAGCTTAATTGATACAGAAGATATTACAAATATTTTGAATGAAAGACCTTTGGAATCTCACAAAGGAGCAAACGGAAATATTCTCATAATTGGTGGTTCTTCTGGCATGATTGGGGCTCCGATTTTTTCAGCGATGGGTGCTTATAGAACAGGGGCAGGGAAGGTTTCAATCTGCATGCCTGAACAAGATATATTTCCACATACTCTTCCTCCAGAGATTATTTGTAGAATGGTTAAAACATCTGAAACAGGTTTTTTTGACGTTCAATCTTTAGACTTGATTTTAAGATTTTCCGAGGAAGTAGACGTAGTTGTTTTAGGTCCAGGAATATCAACTAATCCTAGAACTTATGAGCTAATTCAACTTTTATTGAGATATATTGATGTTCCAATGATAATTGACGCTGATGCAATTAATTGTATCGCTCAAGATTTGACAATATTAGAAGGTCACAAAAAAAGTTTGATAATGACACCGCACCCTGGCGAAATGGCTAGATTGACAGGTTCTACAATCAAAGAAATTCAAAATGACAGAGTTGGCGTTTCATCACTTTTTGCTACTGATAATAATTTAACTCTTGTCTTGAAAGGATGGGGTACCATCATTTCAAATAGTACTGGAAAATCATGGATCAATAATACAGGCAATCCTGGCATGTCCGTTGCTGGAATGGGAGACGTCCTCGCAGGCATGATAGGAACTTTTAGGGCACAAAAATATAGTTGTTTGGAATCTTGTATGGCATCGGTCTTTTTGCATGGGATTGCAGGGGACCTTGCCTCAGAATCAATAGGAAATATAGGCATTATTCCATCGGATCTTGTGAAACATATTCCTGATGCAAGGAGTAACATCAGTTGAACAATGCTAACAAAAACAAAAAATCTAACATTCTTAAAGATATTAAAATATCCAATTCTGTAGAAGAGACGGAGAAAATAGGTGCAATTTTTTCGAATTGTCTAAAAAATGGTACAATTGTTTTTTTATACGGTGATTTAGGAGTAGGGAAAAGTGTATTTGCAAGAGGTGTCATACAATCTTTGCCAGGTGGTGGAAAGTTAACAGTTAGAAGTCCTACATTCTTGTACCTATTTGAATATCCAACAATTCCAGTGGTAGTACATTTAGATCTTTATCGCATGAAGAAAAAAACAAATTTATTAGATTTGGGTTTGGAAGAATGGATAAAAAATAAACATGTTTTATTTATAGAATGGCCACAACATATTTCAGATAATTCAATAATCCCAAATTATATAGTTGAAATAAAAATGAAAGATAGGAACATACGTGAGATAATTATTCAGAAACATGATGTGTGATGATTTTTTGACTAAAGGAAATTCAAATTAGCCATGCGAAATAAACAATATCACAAAAGAATTTTTTTCAATAAGAAGTATATAAGGATTGCAATCTTTTCTATTGTACCAATCCTCTTTTTCGTTTCATTTTATTATTACAAATTGAGAAATTTACCGAAAATTAAAGTTGGTAATGTATCAATAATAAATACAGATGCTGATATAAAATTAGATGATATTCATGTGATTGAAAATTCAAAAGGTTATAAAGAATGGGAGCTTTGGGCAAAAACAGCTAAGACTTACCGAGAAAAAGATATTACACTCTTTGACAAGATACAAATGAAAATTTATAAAGACAAAACTTATTGGAAATTATATGCTAATAAAGGTTCTTTGATCATCTCTAGTAGAGATATTTTTATGTCAGGAAATGTTGTAATAGAGTCCAACAATGGCTTTATACTGAAAACAGAATCGCTTAGTTTTAAGCCTTCTTCAAACACTTTACTTGCAAAATCTAAAGTTTCGATTGAAGGAACTGATTTTAAAGTAAATGGTTATGGCCTAATAGGAAACATAAAAAAGGGAAATTTTATAATAAAGGATAAGGTTTCCGCGCTTTTTAAAAACACAACGAATAAAAATAAAAATGACAAATCTGAAAATTAAATTTAAAAAAATATTTTTGATAACTTCAAAAATGGCAATTATTTTGTTTTTTTCTCTTGTATCCCTTAATTGCTATAACTCTACAATTTACGCGAACGATGAAAACGTTCCAACACGTATCACTTCTGAGAAAATGGAAGTAGATAACAAAAAAAATATAATTATCTTTACTGGAAATGTTTTTGCAACTAAAGGAAGAATTGAAATCAGAGCAGACAAATTAGTCTTGCATCCTGACAAGAAAAATATAAAAGGTTCTGAAACACTAGGAAAGTCAAATCTTCTTGGAACTGGGAAAATGCAAAAAATTATTGCTACTGGAAATGTGCTCTTGAATCAAGACAGAATAAAATATGCCTCTGGCGATAAGCTAGATTTTGATGACAAAAGAAGAATAGCAATACTGACTGGCAATGCTAAAGCCTGGGAAGGAAAAAATCAGGTTATTGGTGATAAAATAGTCATGTTTCTAAATGAAGATAAAACTATAGTACATGGATCCAAACATAAAAGAGTGCATGTAACACTTCATCCTAAACAACAAAAATAGTTAAGGTGCATTTTGAATTCTAAGGATATAGAACAAAATATTTTATTAACTACGAATTTATACAAAACTTATTCTAATAGGACAGTTGTTAACGATGTATCGATTGAAATTAAGTCTGGAGAGATTGTTGGCCTTTTGGGACCAAATGGTGCTGGGAAAACTACTGTCTTTTCTATGATATCGGGTTTAATCCAAGCGGACTATGGAGAGGTTTTATTAAATAATAGAAGAATAACTCAGATGCCTGTATATGAAAGAGCTCGTTTCGGATTAGGTTATCTTCCTCAAGAGTCTTCAATTTTCCGGAGAATGACAGTTGCTCAAAATGTAATGTCAGTACTCGAATTAATGCCCTATACAAGAGAAGAACGGGAGAAACGTTTAAAGAACTTACTTGGAGAACTTAAGATTTCCGCGATAAGCAGTTCCAAAGGGTTTTCTCTTTCTGGTGGTGAGAGGAGGAGAGTTGAGATTGCAAGATCTCTAGCAATGTCTCCATCTTTTCTTCTTATGGATGAGCCATTTTCTGGGATAGACCCTATAGTAGTAGCTGAAATACAAACTATGGTTCGTGGCTTAACTAGATTTGGCATTGGAGTTTTGATAACAGACCATAATGTAAGAGAAGCCTTGAATGTCGCAGATAGGGCTTATATTTTACATGAGGGGCAAATAATAGAATCAGGGAAACCAAATGAATTAATAGATAGCAAAAAAGCAAGAGCGGCTTACTTAGGTGATAATTTCAAGTTATAATTTAACGTTTTTCAATTTTTCGTGCAAAAATTGAATAGATTAAAAATGTTTAATAAGGAGATTGATTTGTCGTCAAACAAAAATAATTACATTTTTACTTCTGAATCCGTTTCAGAAGGTCATCCGGATAAAATTGCAGATCAAATCAGTGATGCGATATTGGATGCCATATATGAGAATGATCCAAATGGAAGAGTTGCTTGTGAAACAATGATTACTACTGGGTTAGTTTTTATTGCTGGAGAAATTTCTACAACTGCTCAATATAATCCAAAAGAAATTGCTAGAGAAACTATTAGAGAAATTGGATACGATAATGCGACCTATGGTTTTGATTGTAATACTTGTTCTATAATCACTGCTATTGACAACCAGTCACCTAATATTTCACAAGGGGTTTCAGAAGGTGAAGGTCTCCATAAAGAACAAGGTGCTGGTGATCAAGGAATGATGTTTGGATATGCCTGTAAGGAGTCTCCAGAATTAATGCCTCTTCCAATTATACTTGCTCATAAACTTGTTCAAGAGACATCTTTAAAGAGAAAAGATGGAACTCTATCCTATCTTCGACCTGACAGCAAAAGTCAGGTTTCTATAAAATATATTGATGGAATGCCTACCCAAATAGAAAACGTTGTTATCTCTGCTCAACATTCTGAAAATGTTCCACATGAACAAATTAAAGAAGATGTAATATCTCACATAATTAACCCAATTTTACCTGACGAAATGGTTACAGAATCTACCGAAATTTTAGTTAATCCAACAGGCACATTTATTATTGGTGGTCCTATGGGGGATACAGGTTTAACCGGTAGAAAAATTATCGTTGATACTTATGGCGGGTATAGTAGACATGGTGGAGGAGCTTTCTCTGGAAAAGATCCATCAAAAGTAGACCGATCAGCTGCATATATGGCGAGATATATTGCCAAAAACATAGTTGCTGCAGATATTGCATCTAAAGCAGAAGTGCAAATTGCATATGCAATAGGAGTAGCTGAACCAGTTTCCGTTCTTGTGGACGTATTTGGTACAAGTGAAATAGGAGAGGATGAAATCACTAACGCTGTGAAAAAAGTTTTTAGTCTTAAACCTAAAGAAATAATTGAAACTTTAAATTTAAGACGACCAATATACAAAAAAACAGCTGCATATGGTCATTTTGGCAGATCTGAAAATGATTTTTCGTGGGAAAAAACAGATAGGGTTAAAGATTTAAGAACCGCATTAAAAATTTAAGATGTAAATAATATTAGAGAGTGAGTGAATATGAAATACGATGTTAAAGATGTTGGACTTGCTGAAAAAGGTTCTTTGAGAATGGAGTGGGCTTCTAATAGTATGCCCGTATTAAACCAAATCCTAGACAGATTTTCGATAGAAAAACCATTAGAAGGCATTAATATCGGTGCTTGCTTACATGTTACCACAGAGACTGGGTACTTATTGAAGACCTTGTCGGCGGGTGGGGCAGAAGTTTTTTTGTGTGCTTCAAACCCTCTATCTACTCAAGACGATCTAGCTGCTTCTTTAGTTGTTAATGAGAAAATACCAGTTTTCGCTATAAAAGGTGAAGATAGGGACACTTATTATGAGCATATGCATTCAGTTTTAGAATCTTCTCCACAGATAACAATGGACGATGGTGCTGATTTAGTTACAGAAATTCTTACTAACAGGAAAGATTTAATTCCTAACATCATAGGGAGCACAGAAGAGACTACTACTGGAGTAATTAGATTACGCGCGATGTCTAAAGATAAAGTGCTTAAATTTCCAGTTATTGCTGTTAATGATGCAAATACTAAGCATTATTTTGATAACCGTTATGGAACTGGGCAAAGTACAATTGATGGGATTATAAGAGCGACCAATAGGCTGCTTGCAGGCTCAGTTTTTGTAGTTTCTGGATATGGCTGGTGCGGCAAAGGCCTTGCTAGTAGAGCAAGAGGTATGGGCGCAAATGTGGTAATTACTGAAGTGAAACCACTTAATGCGCTAGAGGCACTAATGGACGGTTTCAGAGTAATGAAAATGTCGGAAGCTTCTAAAATTGGAGATTTCTTCTGCACGGTTACCGGTGATAAAAATGTTATTACTTTGGAGCATATTCAAACCATGAAAGATGGTGCAATAATAGCTAATTCTGGTCATTTTGATGTAGAGATTGACATGATTTCGTTAGAAAAAATTGCAAATAATAAAAGGGAAATCCGTGAATTAGTTGAAGAATATACGCTGTCTAATGGGAAAAAGATTGTTGTAATTGGTGGAGGAAGATTAGTCAACCTTGCAACTGCAGAAGGTCATCCAAGTAGCGTGATGGATATGAGTTTTGCGAATCAAGCACTAGCAGTTGAATATTTAGTTAAGAATGGAGAAAAATTATCCGAACAAGTATACTCTATGCCTAAAGACCTTGATGACCAAATAGCTACTCTAAAACTTAAAAGCATGAATGTTGAAATAGATTCTCTTACAGAAGAACAGGAAACTTATCTGAATAGTTGGAATCAAGGCACTTAAAGTTTTATTCCTCTTTTTCCTTTCCTATTATGAAGAAAATACTTTTTTTATATTTAATAATTTTTTTTACTTCCATCTATTTATTTTCTTCATTCTCTTTTGCAGAACCTTTACATTTAGTTAAAAATGTCAAATTTTATAAATTCGGTAAATCAGAAAAAATATCTTTCTTCTTTCATAGGAAAATCCCTGAATTCAGATACCTGCATTTTAAATCTAAAAGAAAATTTGTTTTAGTTATAAATAGAACGATTCTAAGAAAAAAGAAATTAAAAATTCCATATTCATTTAAATATATTAAATCTATTTCATCAAAAAAAATGTTTAAGAAAAAATTA
>JAZAHK010000041.1:0-7163 GCA_036231405.1 Nitrospinota bacterium | reverse complement strand
ATTCTTTTGTTGCTCACGAATTTTACAGATAATGTATTTCAAAAGCTGGGTTTTTCCCGAACCTGAGGAGCCAGTTATCATAATATTTAAATTATCCAAGTTCTCGTGTTGAAGAACAATGTCACTTCGGGAATCATCTGTTCCGAGCCATATTTCTTTAAGTTTTGCGTCACCAGATGGGACTTCCTGCTGAATAGGTTGAATTAATTCCTCTGAAGGATTTACTTCCTGTACGGGCATTTGAGGTGAGGTTGGAGTTACTTCCGTAGAGCCTTGTTCTTCATCTTGTACAATTGGTTGTTCTCCTTCCTGTACGGGCATTTGAGGTGAGGTTGGAGTTACTTCCGTAGAGCCTTGTTCTTCATCTTGATTTTCTTGAATGCTGAAAATTTTAGATAGTTCTCCCCTCATCTCTTTTATTTTGTTACTTTTACTTTCTGATATTCCAGGTGAATTTTCCTTGTTTAAACGGAACCACATTCCTTCAGGTAGTTCATTATATTCAGCAGCACCGGACAATCCTTTTTCAGTAGATACAACGACAGTATCAAAATTATTTTTTTTATATTTATAATTACCACGAAGTACTGACTGGTAAACTCGCTGTTCAATCTTTATCCATTCTACAATATCTTCTTGATCGCTGGGGCTTGATATACGAAGCCCGAATTTTAAGATATTGAGCAAACCTAGGCGCTCAGACATTCCACCAACTTTTAGGCTAATATCTAACAATTTCTGGAATAAATTTATTGATTTCTTTGCTTGTAGTTGTGCTTGTTTTGCTTGTCCTTCATTGAATGTAGAAGAAACATATTTGGACTCCACTCCACATGCATATATATCAAGATGGGGCTCATCATTACCTTTGAGTTCCAGTTGGATTGCTAGGAGGTCAGTTCTTCTGCCTTGTATTCCGAAAAAAGAGGAAAATGAATCAACAGGTACAAGGAAACCGGCTGAATCTTTACTTTTTCGAAAAACACCCTTAATGTCCTTTTCTTCATATCCATTAAGAAGTCGAATCGTGTTTACAATACCTATTGCACCTAGTGCATTTCGACCTGTTTTAAGTGCCTCACCACCTATTGCAAGACCGAGTTTACCTAGATCTGTAATAAATCCACTAGCAACATCGGCCTCACCAAAAAAACCATCAACACTAACAGAAAACTCTTTAACAATACTAGAAAGTATATATTTAGTGTTTTTCGATTCACCAATGTCAATATTGTAGTCCCATAAAGCCCGATCTTCTTGAACATCCGCTCCCTTGCGAACCCATTCAACAAAAATCGCAGGATCCATTCCTCCACCCGGAGAAACAATCCATTGATAAGGCAATAATTTTTTAGGTAATTTCTTGTGGCTAACCAATCCAAAACTTTTATTTGCAACCTCAAATGCTTTTGCTAATGCATTAACATAAGCGCTACCAAGTTTATCTGGATCATTCTCTACAAAATGATCAAATTCTATGGAGGTACTACCTAGCTTCCCTTCTGCCCCTGAAGACAGCTTTAAAACAGGCTCACTAAAAACAGATTTTTTCCCCAAACCACGAGGCAAAGGTATTTTTTCTGATATGTCCTGGAACTCTAGCTTTTCTCTTGGTTCCAAGAATTTTATGTCTGGGAAAATATTATTTATATTTTCCCCATCATCTTTTGAGTCATAAAGCATCAGATTAGAAGATACTTGGTCTATCTCCACTTTTTCATTTTCTGTAACTTCATCAAAAGATAAACGTATTCCACCAGGTATTTTTTCCCCGAGCTCACTAACTTCATTCCCATCATGAAGAATTCTTTCCATGGTAGAAATGGCTATCGGTTTTGAATATCCCTTAGAAAAATTTATCCCAATCGAACGTCTTGAAGGGAAACTACGAACAAAACTATTGATTGAAGATTCTGTAAGCTCACTTTTACTACAATCATTAACGTTTATCTCTAAGCCTAAATTTTTGTCAATGATTTTTAACACATCGTAAATCTTATTCCCAATATCCTCTTTAACAGTAACATTCCAGCCAGGGTCAGAAGTTGCAAAAACATAATGTGGATCTAATTCATTACCATTCACATGAACTCCAGTAATCCATGAAATTCCCTTGATTCCTTTTAGCAAAACAGTTAGATTTGCAAATAATTTTTCACTCTCTTTTCGATTTGCACTCTCACAAAGCTCTTTCTGGACCATGTATCTCTTTGTCAGGAGGGCCGGATGCCAAGGTCCAATAAGAACTATGCCATAATTTAGGTCCTGAAATTCAGCATTCCAAAAAACTAAACAGTCCAAGTAAAGCATTACAAACAGTTTGTTACCATTTAGCCTCGATTTATTTTCCTCTACATAGGTGAGAATGTTTTTATATGCTTCGAGGTATTTAACTAGAGATTCTTCAATTTTCTGTTCGTGTTTTTCAATATATACTGGATGGGTGGCATAAACTGGATGTTGATTACTCTCAGTGATAGCGTCTAAAGAATTAATAATGGAATCTAATAGTTCGTGTCTAATTAATTGATATTCTTCAAGCAATCTATTTTCGTTTTCAGAAAACTCTAACCTATTAAATTCTTCATTTTGTACACCACCAAATAAAACTACATGATTTTTTGTTATAAATTTACCTGAAATATTACCTATATCGGCTATTATGGGACGCCAACCTTTTTCTTCAGTCATTTGCTTAGCAAATGCTGATTTTAAGAGGGATTTTTCATCAATATTTCCAAGTCTTGGGTACGGTTCATCAGACGTACCCATGAAAATAGGAAGAATTTTTGTAATTTTATCCTTATTATTTTTGCTAATATTTACTCTAAGTTCATCTTCCAAGGTAAATTCTCCGTGCTCGGAGAATATTGATTTTATACCGATTACTGTTTCTAATTCACCGAAACTAGAAACCATTTTTAAATGTTCACTAAATCCTTCACTTGTTGGATCAATCCCCTTTTCTGAACGAAAAATTCCGTCACAACATGGTGTTAGTGCATATTCATTATTATCTTGATCATGTAAAGATGGTACATTCCCATCATAGGTAAAAAGGTGCATTTTAACTGGTATATCTGTCTCTATTAATTCGGATTCTTCTTTCTCTGTTTCAGGTTCGGTCCCGTCCACAACCTTGAAAGTGGGTTCTTCTAATACCGAAAATGCAGGCCTGTTCTCCCCGCATACAAGAAGTTTAAAGGTCCTATAAGCCCGCCTTTCTTCTCGATTGGATGAATGCAAGTTAATCGTCAGTGTAATATCTTTGTTAAGATTGCCTAATTCCTCGTTTATGAGAAATGAAAAATCTAAGCTATTGCTATTGGTATCTGGAATTTCGAATTCTCCAATTACTCTATTAACCCTGTTTAAACGAATCTTCCAGTCACTTTTAGGTTCCTCTGGGGGGATTTGGAAAGATACAGATACATTTATTTCTTCACCCTGAAAAGTCGCAATAATGTCTTGATTAATAGGTTTCAGAGAACGATCACAAGATAAGTTTAGGTCGTTTATAACAGCTAGATCTGGTATCTCTGTTACAAAAATACGTTGAAGTCTTTCTTCGTAAAGCGTCTCCCATTCATGGGGCTTTTGTCTATCCCAGCTATCATAAAATGCCAATGCCCCAACAGACTTGTATTTACTTGGCCCCAGTTTGTCCAAGAAATAATCCATGGTATTTTTAACTTGATCGTGCTCTAAAGGATCGATGATTTCTTTTATCATTTCCATGGTGCTTTCTCTCGCTCCTCCTTTTTCAACCTTTTCTACTATTCGCTTACAGCAACTTTCAGCATTTTTAATGATAATTTTAACTTTTTGGTCCAAGTTGCCGTTTGGACATGGTACTCCTACGTGAAATAGCATCTTCTTCCTAATATCTTTTATCTCAGGGTACATATCCTTTGAAAAACCTCCGAGAATATCTTCGAGTAAAATAATTTTACGATCTTCTACAGGCAACATGCCGGTGTTCTTGAGCAAGCATTCCAAGACGAATTCCCTAAGCCATTCTTGTTCTTTCTCATCTTCAGTCCAGTTCGAGAGCAATTTATTGAGAACTACTCCATTGAACTTAAAAGAATCACTCTTGTTATCAATCCACGGCCAGTCTTCAGTGTATTGATCAGATCGAGTAGCTCCTCCCGAACCCTTTATTGAGTCAGGTATTTTTGACAGCTGGTTAGGACATGTTATGGCAATGAAAGAATCTGATCTTAAACTTATCAATCCATTTGGACTGATCCAGTAATCATCTTCATTTGCCAAATCGTCTTCTACAACAAGATAAGAATTAAACTTTTCATTCCCATAATCCAACAAATCTTTGTGAATATTATTGGCAATGTTTGTTGTAATTCCAGGCAAAACCAATCTACTGCCTCTTTCATTCAAGAGAGCATTTTCATGGTATTTAATTATCAGATCTACCAATATTGATGCAATTGTTGCCATAATTAATCATTTATTTCAAATATGGGCATATGACTGCTACACTCGCGCCTGCATCAGGACTTCCCGAAAGAAGCCCCATTGATTTTAGCCTACCCGCCAGAGCAGGCCTTGCTTCATTCGCTTTTCCAAAATCAACACCGTATTTTTCAAAATGTCTTTCAATATCTCCAAGAACAAGAAGGCCACCCCCTCCCGGCAGGTTATGTTTTTTACGTCCTGCTAAAACAGTAATTGTTTTGAGTAATAACTGCCCTGGAAATACCTGGAACCCAACGATACTCCTTCCAATACGATGACTTTCCAAGAGGTGTCCCCCTAATTGATCTGCATTAGAATCATGGTATAAAACATTGAAAAATTCTTGGATGTTACCTCCAACTCCAACTCTACGTGGTTTCAACCATAATGAGAAATTTTCTGACTTTCTTGTTAGGAAACTTTCGTAATTGTCAACTTTTGCATCCATATAATGCTTTGTGCTTTTCAGTTGCGAAGAAGCTTCATGAGCCAGTTTCAATAAATTGTAGATACATAGGCCTCCCGTTGGAGGCTTCGGATTAATTTTGAGGCGTTTATTCTTTATCTTATCTCCGACAATATTCTCTAAATCCCAAAGAATGTAGTTAATTTTTATACGATCTCTGATGTAAGATTCTATTAATTCATAAATTTCTCTTGTTGGGGTTTTGGAAGGATGTAGTATCCCACGATTCCGTTCACGTATTTGTGTTTCAATTTCTTCCTGTTTTACGATCTCTCCATTTTCTATTGCTTCGATAAGCCAACCTTGAAGCAGGTTAGATATCCTCATTTGCGCCAAGGCCCACATTGGCATGGAAAAACGGAGAAAAGTCATGAATAGTTCTAACCATTGCATGCGTGGAATTTCTTTCTCTAAATCAATTAATTCCATCAAGTCATAAAAAATTGTCTCAGATAATTCGTCTTTTTCTACATGGTCCAGTAAGTAATTATTTTCGCTCGTCCTTTCCTCAATTTTTTCTTTAACTTTATTTTCAGGAAGAATGTTTTCGGGCAAAAATTCTAACAATGCAACTGAAAGGATGTCCTTTTTTTCTATACTAGGATCATTGGCAGTTGTTGAGTTATTCCCGATAAGTGCTTGATAAAATTTTTTTACAAATTTTGCTCGATCTTTTTTCTTTTCCTCATCATTTTTACCGTGTAACCAAATATAATTAGCTATTGGTCCCTCAAGTAAAAAAGTAGCGATTATTGGAGCTTCTTCTTTTCGAAACCAAGAGTTTTCAGCTAAAGATGGGTATGCGGGTAAGAAATAGTGACCTTTTTGTGATTTTTTACCGCCTTGTCTCTGGCGGCCCCTAACTGAATATAGTACGGCTCGCACTATTTCTGGATACCTGTATTCATCATTCTCTTTTTCATCTGGATCGATTCCTTTATATTTTCTTTCTCGAGTTTTTTCGTAAAAAAATTCACGGAACATTTCCAATATCAGAATTTCTGGGGCACTACGCATTCCGAGAGTTCGCAAAAAAACAAAGCTTTTATGAATCAGCGGATGAAAGGGGATTTCATTTTTATTTTTTGCATTTGGGAATGGTTCAGTCATTTATAAAAACCTCCCAATCACTACGTCCCAATTTTACATAATTACCATCTAAGTCCTTAATATGTAGTTCCACACCATTTTCTTGTAAAGCATAAGCATAAGCATTATTAGATGATGAGGCTAATTTTCTCGCGTCAATCATGCCTATGAAAACTTCCTTGGGGAAACAAGCTGGATCTAGATTTAAATCTTTGTGTCTCTTCTGCATAATGAATGCACGGGTACTTAGAGTCGAATCAGTATTGAAAAATTTTATATTAATGTAAGGCCCCTTAGAAGCTACTTCATCATTAATTTGAGGCTTAAGTTTATTTATGTAGTCACCTTTCAATTTAACATTTTCAGAAAGTTCTATGCTTTCACTTTGGATACCATCTGCATTAATCGCCAATAAACTCACAAGGTCCTGATTAGTATCCCTAATTAATTTCTTCTGGTCTTGTGTCCGCTCTTCTTTTTTTGTCCCAACAGTATCTAGAATTTTTATGAAAACTTCTAATTCATCGGCCCAAGAAGTTTTCATCTCAAGTAACATACCGTAGTGCAGGAGGAAATTGCTGCTCCATTTTCTTAGGGTTTGGTAACATCTTGGGGAGTCGAGCGTAGTACTTGATTCAATGATTTTTTCAATTTCAATCCAAGTCTTAAGGCATACTCTTTCGATCTCCGTGAAATGTTTTATGTCTTTTTTTAGGTAATCTTCATCCAAATTTTCACTGTCCCAAGAGTCAAGAAAATCTTTATCCAAACCATCATTACAAGCATCTAGTTCCTTCATTACTCCATCTGGTCCAAGTATACGCGCAATTCCAACATCTGTAGATGGTGCCGAATCTTGAACTGTTACATAATTTAAATGCTGCCAATAATCAGTACTATCTTCCAAAACATTTTTAATTTCATTAAGCGTTTCACATTGGATCTTCCTCAGCCTTTGTGGGTATTCAAGTCCATAAGGTGTAAAAGAAGAAAAAATACTCATGTATATCCTACGCATTCCAAGGGCAAAGATGTCCTTGTCATGATTCTTTTGATGTACCCAAGCACATGGGGTTGTATCTTTGTAATCAATAGTGCAACCTGCTAGCAAAAAGGAAATTAATGCCAA
>JAZAHK010000040.1:0-21053 GCA_036231405.1 Nitrospinota bacterium | reverse complement strand
CTTAGGTTCTTTAGATAAAGAATTCCGCACAATCAAAATCCCCGGATACATTTCTTCTCAAGAACAAGACTAACTTTCTTCATAGATCTCATCCATCGAGTAACACCATGGACATGCTTCTATATGTGTTCGTTCAAGTGGGTCCCAATCCTGATGAGTATTCCAAACCTGCTCGCCAGCAGTCTGCGCTTCTTCCGCGATCTTTGATAAATCTACCCCGGGAATAACACCATTTTCCATTACTATTTTTCCATCTACAATAACAGTTTGCACGTCATCTCCAATTCCACACTCAATTAGGCTTTTAATTGGATCTCTAACTGGCCCGAACCTTAACGTTCCTCTTCCTGTTAAGTCAATTATAAGGATATCTGCTATGGCACCTGGTTTCAATCTTCCTAAATCCTCTCGTCCGACTGAAATCGCCCCACCTAAAGTAGCTGCACGGAAAACATCACCTGCACTTGCATAAAAATAAGAATTCCCCATCACTTTTCCATGATATGAAGCATTTCTCATATTCATAATCATGTCACGTGGGTACGTGTCTGTTCCTATCGACATATTTACACCAGCCATTTCATATTTCTTCCAATTATCAAGCTTCCTACCACGCCTCATTATATTAATAGGACAATGGGATATCGATGCTCCAGACGCACCCATAAGTTTCAAGTCATTATGAGAAGAATAATTTAGGTTTGAATTGTCAGACACAAAATTTCCATGCCCTATATTCAAAGTTGGCCTTAGCATCTCTAAATCATCTAGTAACTCGATGGGAGTCTTCATATGCTCTTTCACTACTTCATAAAACTCAATTACGCTGTATGCGGCGTGAGTTGCCATGGGGAAACCAAATTCATTAGAAGCATCTCTAGTTCGTTTCAAAACTTCCAGAGAGCAGGTTTCAACTTCACGAGGAACTAGAATTCCTCGAACTCTATCTTCGGCAGTTCCATCATTCTTCTTTATCCAATCCAGTGCTGTATCGAACCCATCCAGTCCAAGTTGATCATTTCGCACTCTTTTCAACCTACCAGACTTATCTCCTACCCAGCGTCCACAATCATACCCAGGGCCTAAATATGCACGAGTACCTAACCTTTGCACTTCATCTAGCAGAGCTTCTTGCACACGTAATTGACTCCCGTATTCTATGAAGGTAGTAATTCCATTTCTCAAAAGTTCAGCAACAGTAAAAATTGCATTTAAAAGAAAAGCAGATTCACTCTCACTATCTCCATGCTTCAGATATCTTGGATCGCCACTTACCACCTTCCCTTCTTTAGGTACTGATATCTCCAAAAAAGGTTGCCCATAATACATAGGACGTCCAGTATCAGTAATTAATCTGTGCGAAGCTCTGTGGCCAGAGTGTACGTGAGTATCAATAAATCCAGGACAAACAAGACTCCCATTGGCAACAATAGTATTATCCACTTCTCCGTCAAAGGATTGTCCAACATAAAGAATCTTATTATCCTCGTATACAACAACACCATCTTTAATTAATTTATGGTCATCTTCTTCATAGGCAACTATCCATGAAGCTTCTATTTTCGTTCGCATATGTATTATCTCCTATCTATGAAATCAATTTTGAGTAATCTATTTAAAAAATTAAAACCCAATGATTTCGTATTTACAGAAATCAAGAATCTATATTTTATACAATTTTATTTTCACTGCTATGAAAGTGGCAACCCTGTAGCTTTCAACATTTCACGGACCCGTTCTTTTTGTTCTTGAGAGATAAACAAGCGCTCTGCAAAATCTTTTCCCTCAGGTTTTGTAGCATCAATACCAATTTTGGTAAGGGTATGAGTATCAGGATCAGAAGTAGGATCTAGAATTGCACCCATTGCGCCTGGAATAAAAAACATATCCTTGTCGGCACGTGTTCGCGTCATAATTGCCCATGCAACATCAGATAAATTAAAAATATCAACATCATCGTCAACCACTACTACACATTTACAGTAAAATTCCGTTCCAAGTGCCGCCATAACTGCTTGTTGTGGCTGACCTTCGGCCGTTTTGTCCATAGAAACTATTGCCAGAAGTGCTCCTGCAGTCACAGATGGTACGTGTACATTTTTCACATTCGGTAGATTACGACGCAAAGAATTTAAGATCTCAGCTTCTCTGCTTACGCACGATATTAAAATATGATCGGCTGACATCCCTGAGGCTATGCTATGAAAAATCGGATCTTTTCTCATTTGCACTTTTTTAACAATAAAAACGTTTTGAGTGCTCCTATAAGAGGCATATCCAGTAAATTCGCCGAATGGTCCCTCGGGTTCTTTAACATCAGCTAAAATTTCACCTTCTAGAATAATTTCTGCCCCATAAGGAACTTCTAAATTATTAGTAGAACAAGTAGAAACTCGATAAGATTCACCAAAAAGACCTCCTATTACTTCATATTTACGAATATTAGGAGGAAAATGGTAAGCCATAGAACCCATATAATGAATAGGGTGAATACCAATTGCAATAGCCGCTGGTAAGGATTCTCCTCGAGATTCAGCTTTTTTATGGAAATGATACATTCTTCGTCTAGAATGAAGAGACACACCAAGTTTATTTTTCCCATTTAACATTAGTCGATGGAATCCAGTTGTGTCGACCCCTGTCTCAGGATCACGTGCAGTAATTTGTCCGGCAGTTATATACGGAGCTGCATCAACTTCGAAATGGAAAGGGATCGGCAAATTATTCAGATCGACATCCTCTCCTTCAAAAACAACTTCTTTCCAAGGAGGATCATTTTCAACTTTTACAGGCTTGTAATCCTGACATCGATCTTTGAATGTAGTCGGCAGATCAGATAGATCCACTTGAAGACTTGCAGCTAGAAGTTTTCTGTTCCCCGCTATATTAGTAACAACAGGCTGGTCAAATCCTTTAACATTTTCGAAAAAAACAACTGGACTTTTTCCTACACTTTCGAGTTCAAAAACAGTTGCAG
Organism: Nitrospinota bacterium; assembly: GCA_036231405.1. Taxonomy (GTDB): domain Bacteria; phylum UBA8248; class UBA8248; order UBA8248; family UBA8248; genus UBA3496. The sequence continues at coordinate 18,076 of JAZAHK010000040.1, read as the reverse complement.
TAATGTCTTCACGACTTACTGGCACTGTGATTCGGACAAACTCTTCAGGAAATTCTTCCTCTACCATCTTCAGAAAATCTCGAAGACTTTGTCCAATCATATTGGAAACTCCTGATTGAAATAAATTACAGAATAAGCCTTTGATTAAGAAACCAAAGAACTATGAAACTTTATTTTTTTGGCACCGTCCCTAAAAATCAGGACGATGCCAAAATATAAACCTTATTTCAACCAACCTCTCTCTTTATAATATCTTGCGGCACCTGCATGGACAGGAGCACCCATTTGCGAAACTTTCCATCCAGTTTTCTCTGGTTTGAAATTACGCAGACCTTTATGTCCAGCTCGAAGATCTTTGATATTACTGATTAATGATTTAACGATTTTGTATGCTACATCATTTGACATTTTAGTTGATGCAATAACACAAGTAGTAAACCCAAACGTCTTCTTGGATGAAGTTTGACCAGGAAAAGTATTCGCTGGCAAGTCAGCTTTCAAAAACCCAATACCCAGCAACTTATTTCTATACTTATCTTCAACCCCTAAGAATTTAAGTTTCTTTTTAATCGCTATTGATGTTAGTGCAGGATGTCCCGCATTTACAGTGTGACTTAACATATTTGCCTGACCATCTGCCATTCTACTCTTAATTGCACCAAAACCAGTATGAGTAACAGACCCTCCATTCTTCTTTATATGCCCGTATGTTATTCCATGTGCTCCTAGCATTGCACGAGTAGCCCACTGTCCTAAACCTCCACGTGGAACAGTTATGTAATTCACAGGCACTGTTTTCAGATCGTTGATACTAGATACTTTTTTGTTGGTTGTAACGATTCCAAGATAGTATTGATCAAGACCACCAACTAAACCTCTCAAATTAGTAAAGGCTTTCTTGTATGCAACTTTTCCTTGAACAGCCCAACTAGCAGCAACACTAAAAGTAAGAGCTAAATCAAATTTCCCTGTTCCCACGTTGATAGGATTCCCTACTCCACCACCTTTAGAAAGTGGATCTATCGAAACCCCTGTTTTTGCGTTATTCACAATATTAGCCATAGTTGCTGTATATACATGCCATCCACTTCCTTTTTTCCAACTTCCCATCTTAAGTCTGTCAGCGGCACTTACATGTGAACAGGCAATGAATAAAAATACTACTACAAATGCAAACATTCTCTTCAAGTTCTGAAACATTACACCCCTCCCAAAAGTAGAATTAAAGAAACTTATAAGGAAAATAAGAACTAGTTAATTATTTCGATATAACAATCATAAAATAAGAAGATATGATTTTCAACTTTGAAAAAAAATCATGCTACTTTTTCATTCTTATTTCTAATAAATAAAATTAGAAATAAACTGATCAAAAGTCCTATGCCTAGAAAATCAGTTAAAGTCTCTGATACTACAAGTAAAATTGCACAAACGAAAAATAAAACTCTCTCCCAGTATCTTAATGTTTTAAACAAGACTCCAGATAGAGATACTGCGAGGGAAGAAACACCCAAAATACAAGTGATTGCAACCCAAATCGTCTCCCACAAACTTCCAATAAAGAGCATAGATGGGTTGTATACGAAAGCAAAAGGAACCAAGAATCCGGCTAGAGAAAGTTGAAAAGCTTTCCACCCAGTCTTAGTTAAGTCGGAATTTGCCACACCGGAAGCAACATACGCAGAAAGTGCAACAGGGGGGGTTAACATTGACAAAATAGCAAAATAATAGATAAACATATGAGATGCAAGAATGGGAAGTCCTAACTTCGATAGAGCAGGCCCTAATAAAGTGCCTGACATTATATAAGCTGCCGCAGTTGGCATTCCCATTCCCATTATTATGCAGGCAACCATCGTCATACATAATGCTGGGAAAAGCATCCCCTTAGATACATTAACAATTAATCCAGAAAATTTTAAACCGATTCCCGTATCATCAACTACTCCAACAATCACACCCGCAATTGCACAGGGAATCGCAACAGCAATTGTCATTTTTCCTGCTTTTTCTAGTGTTTCGAAAATTCCTATGAACCCAAGTCTAGTAGATTTCCTAATCCAACTGAGTACAACAACACCAATAGCAGCAGAAGTAGCCGACCACATCAAAGTGAATCCGGCAATCATATATCCCACAATTAATACAACAGGGAGAAGTAATAAACCACGCTCAATAAGCAACTCTCTTAATACAGGCATTTCATCTTCTGAAAGACCGCTCAATCCGAGTTTTTTGGATTCTAAGTCAACCATCAAGAAAAGAGAAACATAATAGATAACCGCAGGAAGTGCAGCCGCCGCCGCAACTTGTAAATATGGTGTCCCAGTCATATCAGCAAGAATGAAAGCACCTGCACCCATTATTGGTGGCATAAGTTGCCCTCCTGTAGAAGCAACTGCCTCTACAGCACCCGAATAATGTGGAGTAAATCCGAGACGTTTCATTAGAGGTATTGTAAAAATACCAGTTCCTACTACGTTTGCAGTTGCGCTACCACTTATTGTTCCCATCAAACTGCTACTCACTACAGCAGCTTTTGCTGGTCCTCCTCTAAATCGTCCTGTAAGTCGAATCGCAAGATCAATAAACAATTTCCCGCCACCTGATACATCCAAAGCAGCAGAAAATAGAATGAAATAAAAAACTATCTCAGCACTTACGCCAAGTGGAACACCAAGTAAACCTTCAACACTTAAAATCTGAAACTCGATAAATGTAGGCAATTCAATGAATCTGTGACCGAGATCTCCTGGTATCAGATGTCCACCAAAATTATAAAATAAGGCGACAACAGAAACTGAGGTAACTCCCCAACCTAGCAACCGACGTGAGGTTTCAACAATTAATAATATATAGATACATCCCGCCCAAATATAACGAATAGGTACTGGATCTACATCTCTTATTCGATCATTCAAAAAACTCCAGTCGTTAAAATACATCATAGAAATAACAATACTTAAAACAACCAAAATATAATCAAAAAAATGTATTGACCCACTTTTTTTGAAAGGCTTCGTCAAAAAAACAATTGACATCGCTAAACTTAGATGAATGGGGCGCGAAATAAATACGTGTAACATACCAAAAAAAGCCCAGTAGAGTTGGGCAAATGACCATAAAATTGCAATAACAGAAACTGGATTCAAAAATCTCTTCATAAGAACCTCATAAACTTTTTTTTACTTTGAATTTCATAATTATTCCCAAGTTCTTTCAGGGGTTTTCGTAAGGATTTCACTGCCAGTATCTGTTATTAGTAGCATCTGTTCTATATTCGTTCCACCGATTTCAGGAATTACAAATTGAGGTTCTATACAAAGCACCATGTTTTTCTTTAATTTCTCTTCATTATCCGGACGAATTATAGGATTTTCTACTGTCTCCAACCCTATACCATGACCAGCCATTGGGAAGAGATATTTGCTACCTTCGGGAATCTCTTCATCAAGTTTTTCACTAGCTTTCTTATGTATATCGGAAACTGCAACTCCTGGTTTAACTGCAGAAACTGCACTTCGTGTAACTTCAACGGTTAATTCAAGCATTCTCAAAATTTTCGCATCAATCTTCTTTCCCGGCACAACAAAAGTCCTATTAACGTCAAATCCATATCCTTCGATGGCGCCAACATAATCAAAACGTATTAAATCACCAGGCTCTATTTTTCTCTGTGTTGCTTGTGGCCAGCGAGAACCCCAACTTGACCAAGGACCACTGTGAACTCTTACATAACGGACAAAATCTGCACCGGCTTTCATTCCTGCAGCATGTCCCTCCGCACAAAGATCACATTCCCTAACTCCAGGTTTGATTGCGGCAAGAATACTTTCATACGCAAATTCGGTTATTTTTGCGGCTTTTCTAAGATACTTTATTTCCACTGGACTCTTTTCGGATCTCAATTGTTCTACAATGTTATTTCCGTTAACAAAATTAACGTTATCTAAATTTTCCTTTAGATCAATATACATGGTTGCAGGCATTATATCTTCACCTGCAATCCCAACTCTTCCAGTTTTTTTTTGAAGACTTTTATCTAAATAATCAATAATCATTTTAGAGAAATTTGTCTCTACTCGAACGTTATCAATGTGAACCATATCTTCTCGAAAATTTCTATGATCAACTAAAAGTAAAGGATCAGAATCTAAGGGTAACAATAAGACACCATGCCCCATACCGCGTACTGTTGGACTAAAAGCACCAGGAGGGAACGGGGGAAAGTGATTTGTGAGATACGCAAGACTTCCCATTCTGTCGTAAAAGGAACGGCCAATGACAATCAAAAACTCTATTTTTTCTTTCTCCATTAAAATTCGAGTCTTTTGCAATCTAGAATTTACTTCTTCCTTTGAAACACCCGTTCCAATTTCAATGACCATAATTTTTCCTCTTATCCTTATCTAAAGCGAGGCATGAGTTCTGAGACAAGATTCTCCATCTGTTCTACTTGACTACCTCCAGCAAAACGAATAATAAAGGTAGATGCCCCAATATCACTATAAGAACGAATTTTTTCTTCAACTTGATCACCATCCCCGACAATAACAAGAAGTTGTTTTTGAATATCTTCAAAAGTTTTATGGTAATATTTCGAAAGGAAATCCCCAGCCTCTTTTTTTGCCTTTTCTCCATTTGGATTAATATTCATCGTTACATAAAGACATTGAGGAATCTTTTCTAGACTCTTTCTCCCGCAATCTTCTCCATAAGCAAGAATAGTATCCCAACATTTCCGATAAAGTTCAGGAGTGATCGAATTAGTTATCCATCCGTCAGCCAAACGCGCAACGCGTCGTAATCCAGATTGGACATAGTTGCTAGCAATCCATATCGGAGGTCCTCCTTTGCTAAAAGGTCGAGGCTCTAAATCTATGTCTTCAAAAGAAAAGTATTTCCCAGAGAAACTACAATTTCTTTCGCTCATTAATAATTTCAAAATCTCAATAGTTTCCGTGAAACGTTTTGCCCTCTCAGATATTTTTACCCCTAGAGTTTCAAATTCTTCCTTTAATTCCTCTCTCCCAACTCCTAACCCAGGGAGTACTCTCCCAGGGAACATACAGTCAAGAGTAGTCAATGACTGGGTTAACATAATAGGATGCCTCAAGGCAGCAAGCAGAACAGCTGTACCAACTTGGACTTTTTTTGTAGATGCAAGAACTGAAGACCATGTTGTAAAACTTTCCATCCTGGGCTTTGCTAGAACACTATCTCCTATCCATACAGAGTCAAAATCAAGATTTTCGGCTTTCTGTGCAAGAGTAATAATAGGAGTGGTATCAGGAGGTTCTCCTTTAGCAGATACGACTACGCCCCTAGTAGGAAGTAGATATCCAAAATGAAAATTCAGCATAATCTAACCCTTCATGATTAAAGAATTACAAAACGTAAAATATTTAGCTTTCAATACCTTCTATAGCCTCAAGTACATGCTCCGGTGTTATTGGCAATTTTCTTATCCTAGCACCTCCAGTTGCATTATATATAGCATTACAAATAGCAGCTGTAATGGGATTGATAGCTACTTCAGCTAGTCCCTTCGCACCGTATGGGCCATAGGGATCCATAGATTCAAAGAAATCATGTTGAATATCAGGAATATCCATCGAGGTTGCGATCAGATAATTATGGAAATTGTTTCCCTGAATAGAACCTTCTATTTGGTTTAAATTTTCCATTATTGCGTAACTCATCCCTTGAACTGTTCCACCTTCTACCTGGCCCTCTGCACCGAGACGATTAATAACCCTACCTGGATCGTGACCGCAACAAATATTCAAAACTTTGACTTCTCCAGTTTCCATATCGACAAAGACTTCCGCCCCATGGGTACTAAAGGAATATGTGGTAGATGGATTCCCATACTTGTCCTTATCGAGAACTTCCCCGCCAGCCAGCCACGTTCCGTGACCTTGTATAATGTCACCTTTCTCCTTCACTAACTCGCCAAGAGATATTTTACGATTAGGGAGCGAGGCAACTTGAATTTCGTCACCGGAAATCTGAAGTTGACCCGCAGGGACTTCTAAAATTTCTGAAGCAGCGTCCAATAGGTTTTTTTTAATATCCTCCGCGGCAATCTTGACTGCGTTTCCTCCAATTAAAGTTGTCCTACTGGCAAATGCACCCATACCAAAAGGCATATAACCTGTGTCTGTAGGAGGAACATTGAAATTTTCAACAGGGATATTCAACACCTCAGAAGCGATAAAAGCCATAACACTGGTAGCACCTTGCCCTAAGTCGGATTCTCCTGACCAGATCGTTACTTTTCCATCTTTATCTATTCTAATTTCACAACTTGAAGGATCTGTATCATCTGGACCAAGTTCTACAGAAAAACCCTTATTTCCTGAAACATGAATACAACTAGCAAGCCCAACGCCTCTTCCTTCCCCTGCTTTCAATCGCTTTGATTTCCAATTAATTTTATCAACAACATATTTCGTAGCATCTTCTACTGCACAACTTGCTATTTTCCAACCATGGAGAGAGACATCCCCTTTTTCTGTGTAATTTTTGATTCGCAAATCAGCAGGATCAATATTTAAACTATTCGCAACGTCGTCAAGATGACTCTCCCATGCGTACGTTGCTTGAACATTACCAAAACCTCTCATTTGGCCAGATGGAATAAGGTTTGTATAAACGAGTTTTCCTTCAATCTCCGACGCGGGCGTTTTGTACAAATTATCAGTTCTTAATGCTATTGAACTCATAATTGCAGGAGAAAGTGAACTATATGCACCATTATCTGCAATAATTTTTACACGCTTTCCTAAAAGAGTGCCATCTTTTTTCCAAGCAGATTCTAAGGAAATATGAACGGGCATTCTTGGTCGCATACAAGTTAAATCTTCTTCTAAACTCAGAAGAAATTTAACAGGCTTACCCGATTCCCTAGAAAGCATTGCAGCCATTAATGCCGCTTTTACGTCTAGTTTCCCACCAAAAGCACCTCCTGGTTTAGTTTGTATAACACGAAAATTATCTGCACTCATTTTCATAACAGGTGAAAGCATAAAGGTTCTAATCAAAAATGCAGATTGCAAACATCCCCATATCGATATTTTTCCGTTAGAATGAAAATCGGCCACACAACCTGTTGGTTCTATATAAGCCTGATGTGCTAAATGAGTATGGAAATCTCCATGGAAAATTTCATCTGCGTTTGAAAAAGCATCATCTACATTACCTCTTTTTATATGAAATGCATTTGCTAGGTTTCGAGAATTAGATTTATGTAAACGAGGTGAATTCTTTTCCAATGCAGAAAATGGATCAAAAACGGCCGGAAGAATCTCATAATCGACTTTTATTAGAGAAATCGCTTCTTGTGCAGTTTCTTTATCAACGGCTGCAACCGCAGCTATTTCATCTCCTATATACCTAGATTTGTCGCAACAGAACGCCGTTTCATCCTTTAGATTAATTCCGAATTTTTTATTAGTGGTATTATTTTTGGAGAGGACAGCAACTACTCCATACAATTTCTCCGCATCTGAAGTGTCAATTTTTAAGATTCTAGCATGAGGATGAGGACTCCTCAAAGCTGAACCAATCAACAAATTTTTCAACCTAAAATCATCTATGTATGAAGTATCACCACACACCTTCTCAACCGCATCAATGATAGGAACTGGTTTCCCTATTATCTTTGAGTTCATTTTTGTCCCCGTTTTCACTGTTCATTTTATTTTCAACTAATACGGCAACTCATCAAGAAGACACAAAGAATGTCGAAAAGAAAAAAATTCTCTTGAAATTTTAGACTTAATTCCAACAACAAATCCTAAAAAGGAAATCTTAATTTATTATTTCCCAATGCGAAGAAAATTTATCGAGTTCGGACTTACTATATTCGTCTATACTGTGTGCCCTATCAGGAATTTCAATGTTTTTTTCTTCCCCACAAAGTTCTGTTGTAAAGTATCTTTGTCCGGTATCACATATATTAGTAACAATATTTTTAAGATGAGGCCTTGAACGAGCAAGTTTAATTGCGGCAATGACATTACATCCTGAAGAAATTCCACAGAAAATTCCTTCTTCTCTAGCAAGTCTTTTAGCCATTTCCAATGATTCTTTAGTTGAAGTGGTCACGATACCTTTTAAAATTGATAAATCTAAAGCCCTAGGCACAAATCCATCCCCAATACCTTCAATACCATGGGAACCCCATTCTCTCTTGCTTAACAGGGGACATTCTGAAGGCTCAACTGCAAATATTTCAATATTTTCATTTTTTCCCATTAGAAACCTGCCAATTCCGCTAATCCATCCTCCCGTTCCCTGCGAACCAATAACTGCGTCAACTTTCTCGTCTAGTTGTTCCCATATCTCAGGCCCAGTAGTTAAATAGTGTGCTTCATTATTATCTAAATTATCAAATTGAGCAGGAACCCAATACTTTCCTGGGTCTTGAGAACGAATTTCTTCGAGTTTCTCAAGTGCCAGATCTACATCGCTCTCTCCACCAGGGGTAAAAACAAGTTCACTGCCATACGCAAGCATTATTTTTTTCCTCTCAACACTCATTCCTTCTGGCATGACGACTGTACAAGGATAACCCTTTACTGTTGAAACAAAGGAACAAGCGATTCCAGCATTTCCCGTAGAACATTCCAAAACAGTCATTCCTTTTTTTAGTTCTCCCCTCTCCTCAGCCTTACTAATCATATTGTAATAGATACGATCTTTTAGGCTTCCTGTTGGTGAGTACCATTCAACTTTAACAAAGATGTTAGAAGAAAGTTCAGAACCTACACTGTTGAGTTTAACTAAAGGAGTTCCTCCGATAGCTTCAAACATATTTTGCGAATAAAATTTAAACCTATCCCACGAACTTTTTCTTATAGCCAATTCATACTCCAATCAGAAAATAAACTAAATATTATATTTATCTCAAACGAGGAATAATTTCTTTAGAAATTACTTCAATTTGTTTTATGTCATATTTGTATGGGACAAAAATAATACGATCTAACCCCGTTTGAATATGCTCTTGAAGTTGTTCGACACATTCATCTACATTCCCAATAATTGCACTTTCAGCTGTAGAATCACTCCAATCCGCATAGTCCCACTCAGTTCTCAACCATTCTTGCATTGGTCCTTCAATTTCTGACCTTAAATCTCCAACCGCTATAGGAAGTTGATTTGTACTTTCTAAAATAGCAGGATCTCTGCCTACATACTCGGCATACTCGCAAACTTTTTCCCAAGATTTCGAAAAACTTTCTGGAGTATAAAAATAAGTGAGCCAACCATCTCCTTTTTCTCCTGCACGTTTTAGGACTCTATCTACATAACCTCCAATTAGAATTTGTGGCCTGGGAGTTTGAACTGGTTTTGGAAACATCACAGAATTTCTTAAATTATAGTCACTATATTCTCCTAGAACCATATCCTCAGTCCAAAGGCGAGTAATTATCTCAATACTCTCATCCATTATATTTCCTCTTTTTTCAAAAGGAACTCCTACAGCATCAAATTCACGCTTATACCAACCAGAAGCCATTCCAACGATTAAACGACCTTCAGAAATTTGATCAATACTTGACAACTGCTTTGCTAATACAAGTGGATTCCGAAGAGGTAAAACCAAAACTCCTGTTCCCAGTTTAATTTTTGATGTTCTCGCAGCAACTGCAGTCAACATGGTTAAAGAATCTATGATTGGAAAATGAGGTTCTACGCCTAATAGAATATGATCCCATACCCATAAAGATTCAAAATCTAACTCTTCCATTCTGACAGCGTAATCTAATAATTTTTTTGGATCAGGAAGTTCCGGATAAGCAGTAAAATTTCGCATAGCCACACCAAATTTTACGTTTTTCTTCGTCATAAATTTCTCCAAATCATGTGGACAACTCACACCAATCAAGCATCGAAAGAGCAAGAGTTTTAGTTGCATCTACTACATCATCCACAGCAACCCATTCGTTATTCGCATGCATTTGTGTAGTAGGACCTGGACCAAAGATTACTGTTGGAATATTTGCAAAACCATTGAGAAACCTAGTATCCGCAGCTCCTTGCCGTCCTGAAATTTCTGGAACTCTACCAGAAACTTCTTGATAACAATTAGCAACTGTTTTTACTATCGGATGTTCAACATCAACCTCTGCGGATTCTGCATAATATCCTGTAAATTTTACCTCTGGAGGATTTTCTTTCATCCATGGATCTTCAAGCGCGGCAAATCGAACTTCGTCAAGCAGACTTTGTTTTGCGGCATCGTGATCCTCTCCTGGAACTGTAGCTAAGCTTCCTTTTAGAATGCAAGTATCCGGGAATGCACTTGGGAAACTTCCAGCTTCCATAGAACCAATCATACATGGAATAGCATCAATTATTTTTGGGTAAAGTGGGTGTTCAACCGTCTTCAATCTCTTTTGTTCAAGTTCTGAAACTGCATTGACTATTTTATAACCTAAGTCAATAGCATTTACCCCTTCGTATCTTCTTTGAATTCCAGCAGATTTGCCTCGAACTAAAATCTCAAACCAAATTCTACCGATACATGCAGGTTGGATTGCATTTCCACTAGTCTCACAACAAATTCCAGCATCAGCTGTATAACCTCTCAGAATCGTATCTAATGTCCCATGACCACTTAATTCTTCATCAACTACAAAGTCCAAAATGACATCGCCTTTCAATTTACTTCCAGATTCCACAATACTTTTAACTGCCATAATAATTGCTGCAACTCCGCTCTTCATATCAGAAGAACCTCGTCCATAAAGGCGACCATTAGAAATCTCTGCAGAAAGTGGAGCAAATTGCCATGAATCTAAAGGACCATTAGGAACAGTATCTGTATGACCATTAAGAAGCAGAGACTTTCCCCCACCCGTACCTTTTAAAACTGCGACAACATTTGGCCTTCCTTCATAGCCCCTGGTGACAGAAACATACTCAGGATGTTTTTTTAATTCTTCCCAGTCTGATTCCCAAACGTCTACCTCAAGCCCTATTTCATTTAGAAACTTCGCTATATATCTTTGGATTTCGCCCTCTTCGCCAGTAACACTGGGAATCCTCACCAAATTAGAAAGTAAATTCACAATTTCGTCCGAACGACTATCTATTTCTTTTAAAAGAAAATCTTTTTCTTTTTTTCCCAATGTAATTCCCATTTTTAAGCAATATAAACTTTGTCAGGATCTAAAATTCGAAGTGCACTTAATTCCCCTTCTGTGGGAGGATCCGTTCTTGATATGTTTTCGTCAATTTTGAGTTCAAAACCTGTATTTTCTTTCACCTGGTCTGTAGTTATTCCAGGATGAAGAGCTTCCACTTGCATCCTTCCATTTTCATCAAAACCTAAAATGGCTAGATCAGTCACAATTCTGTACATTCCTCCAGAAATTAAACCAGAATCTTTTCGGGTACTGCCACCGTTAAGGTATCCTGGGCTTGTTATAAAATCTACTTTATCAACAAAACGGCGTTTCTCTTGTGGCATAGCAACTATCATTTTGGAGAGGCTAGCAATATCATTTCCGCCACCTGTTCCCGGCAATCTTACTGAAGGGTTTTCAACATTTCCAATAAATGAACTATTCAAATTCCCAAATTTATCTATTTGAGCACCACCCATAAAACCAATATCAACATAACCTCGTTGTAGCAAAAGAAGAACTTCAGTAATACTTACCAACATATTAGCTTTTCTAGTACAACGTTGCTCATTCGTCGTCGGTGGTAATTCTCCGGGAACTATATGTGGACCAATAGTTCCTCCTTCAAAAAGAATAGTTAGTCCAGGTGCGTGTAGCCTTTGTGCAAGAGTAGCTGCTAATAGAGGAATCCCCACACCCGCAAAAACTACTTGTCCATCTTTTAATGCACGTGCACTCATTATACAGAGCAGTTCTGAAGAGGTAAAAGAATCAGCTTTAATCGTCATAAATACTTCTCCCTCTTTGAGTTGCACCGAAAATTTCGTCTATTCCGATTAAAGCAAGATACTCGTTCCAGTTTTTTGGAGAATAATAAAACCGGTCTAAATATTCTTTTACTCCTTTCATAGGATCTTTCCTCGTAAGTTCAGCATAATAATCCATATGGGGGAAAAAAGGTTCATAGACTCCGTAACACTCATGGGGAACACACCCGTATGGAACCTCTACAACACCATCTACTGTAAAAAAAGGTATTTTTGTCAAATCGGGAGATCTTCTTATCTGATCATTAGAAATAATCCTTTCAGTAGTTAAAATCACCCTGTTTGCAGCCATTGCCATATCTATATCCATAAAAGTCAATCCGTCTAATTGTGCATTTCCAAATGAATCACAACGTTGCACATGGATAAGAGCAACATCCGGATTTAATGCAGGAACTAATAAAATTTTCTCTCCCGTAAAAGGGCAAATCATTTCTTTTAAATTTTCCAATCTACCCGCGACATCAGAACCCATCATAGATCTCATTGGCATGAATGGCACGCCCATAGCTCCTGCTCTATATCGCAGACCCATAGACATATGACTCCATTCTTTGTAAGTCGCCAAATTATTTTCAGTAAAATGTCGCATTACTCTTGATACACCCCAGACAATCCCTTGGCTAAACCAACTAGTTTGGATTTCTTTTCCAATTCCAGAGGCAAAGATCAAGTCTCCTTCGGTAGAAACTATACTTCTGGAAAAGGTTAAAAATTTTTTCTTGGCCCTTATCAGAGACCAAAGAAGCGCAAAAGATGTTCGAGATGCTGTCGAACCTCCCAGTGCAATATGATCACCGTCAGACACAAGATTCGCCGCCTCTTCTAAGTTCATCACTTTCTCCCGAAGTGACTTATCCCTATCCTGAGTTCTTCTTCTTAATTCTAAATAATCTAGAACCATTAAAGTCTCCCAAAAACAAACTCTGAATGTTTTATATAAAAATTACTATACATCAATATTAAATGGAAAATCACTAGTATTCAAAAACAGTAGGAACCTCGACAGAAGTTTGTAAAGCTTCAAGAGCACTTTTCACCGCACCCAAACGCCACGCTTCTTCTGCCTTTCTTGGCATACTTGGCTCACCAAAGGGATGATGGAAGTGTCCAGCTTTATTATTTACTATACGGTTCGCACCTATATCTTTAGCAACATCTGGAAGACAAGTAATAAGAGCAGTAGGAATTTTTTCTCTTTCGAGTTCTTTCGCTAACGCAGCACCGCTGCGTGTACCTGTTCCTCAGGTTGCAGGTAGTATTACTCCAGTGACTCCCCCTTTTTTCAGTTCTTTAGCCCAAGCTTGACCAATTTCTTGCATGTGACCAAACGCACCTCCATTCCCACATGTACTTAGGAAATCCTCATACACTTTCCCAATTTCTCCACGTCCTTCGAAAACACGCAGTGCATCCAGAGGAATAATACGATCCGGATCCTCGTTCACAAAAACTGTATTAAAACCACCGTGAATGGAAATAAAAGAATCTTTCTCAAGCTCATTTCTCCCTAAAAAGGAATACACCCCCCATTTATTAGTCCTAGAACCTGGTATTTTATGAGGATTATCAGGAGGCACCATTCCACCTTCTGATGCAATAGCAATCACCGCAGTTTTTAAATCAGAAATGGGTTCAGGAGGATCCACCTTGTCCAAAACTGGGACAATAAGTTCAGACACATAAGAATCGCCTTTTATTTTTTTTAGAAGTAAGTCAACCGCTCTTGGTGAAGCAGGAGTGTCAAGTTGGACGTTATTTCTAACACCTGTGGGAAAATAGCCTTCATCTTGGGCAGAATTAATTTTTTCACCAGAAACAAGTTTTAATCCAATTCTCAAAATATTATCTAATGCACTTTCCATATCTCCAACAGATGGGCCAGTTTGGATGATAAGTACACTTCCCTTTCCAGCATCAACACCGGGATTCTCTTCAAACATTCCGGTAATTACCTTACAATAACCCCGCTTGGAAACTTCCTTACACAAGTTCGCGCAGGCAAGACCATAGCGACCTGCATTGAACGCAGGTCCAGCAATCAAAAGATCTGGAGCAGTTTTTTTAATATATTCGCTTATCTTCTCGTATACAGAGCTTTCATTCTTAAAAAAATAATTGTCACCACAAGAGATAGTTCCGACAACTTTTCCGTTTGCTCCCAGTATTTTATTTAACAAAACTCCTGGGCCAATTTCCTGATCATGGAAATTAAGAGGCTCTTCGGCCATTTTCTCTCCGCCAGAACCTGCAAAAAACTGATTAAGGAAATGAACTATCTTAATCTCATTCATAGTCTACTAACCTCCATTATCGAAATTGTACTTGGATTAATAATCCTTCCCAACAAAACCGTTTAAATCTAAAGCCCATTCTGTCGCATAGTAATCAGAATTCGTAAGTTGCAAATTTCCACTGGCGTTAAATTCTTGTCCTCCATATAAAAAGATTTTTTTGGACCCAATCACTCTTTCCATTGCAGGAGCATCTACCTTATCCCCATTAGCGCCTTTACTGATAATAGAGTTCGCCTCAGGAACATGATAAACAAGAGGGAATTCGCTTGTTCCTGGCCGTCCAACTTCATAAACAATCGGAACCGCAGTTATCTCCATTTGTTCAAGAGCTTGAACAGTTAGCCAGTAATCAACGGATGAATTCCCACCTCCTTCAAAGGACAAAACAGCACCATCCGCATGGAGAATTTTTGCAAGTTTCGCAACGTATTGAGCAGAACGTTCTTTCAGAGCTTGATTATCTCTGTGTCCTCTAGTAAGAATCATGCCCGCAAAATTTAAATCTATCCCATGACGCCTATACAGTTCGAGGATTAGCGGTTTATTACAATGGAGATAAGTCGGTACTTTTTGTGATGTTTTATAATTTGCGCCAACAACAGCACCATCAAGCATTTCGTTCGGGTGTATGAGTGTGGGAAGAGAATCTCCCAAATCTTTTCCGTACATAAAGGTCTGCACCATAGGGGCTTGATGCATTACCTGATCAACATAAACCACTTTTGGAAGAGAAGGATCTACATCAAGAAGTTCATAGATTTTTGTTTCTTTTGGAGTCATTTCTTTTGTCAAACTCCCAAGCCATGAAGAAATACGAAGTGTTGAAAGTCTTACGGCATCATCGTGTTCAACATTGGTCGTGCTTGGAAGTGGAATATATCTAATGACAAGGTTGAAAGTATCCGAATTTGTACAAAATTTGGTCCCTGGGCCAGACATATCAATGATGCCTTCACGGCACGTCATTATACCTGTCTGAGGACCCAAAAAATACGTCGAACTTAATACACACATCCCTGAGAGTTTATGAGTTTTTCCATCTCCCGCCGTTCTTGCAGGCCCTAGGAAACCAGGAAATTCGCACGAATTTCCATTTATCTTATGAATTGGTTCAACTGCATCTAACACATTGGTGATTCTGACAGAATCACCGGGAAGAGCAATATGAAAACTAACATCCTCAAATTTCCCCTCTTCCATTACCATTCCACGAAGTTGTTCGAAATTAAGAGTCAATAATCCATTAGAAAAAGTAGAATCGTTTCCTTCTACAATATTATCGACAGGGAACAAACCCATTTCTAAACGCATTATCTCACTCTCCAAAATTTTTTTATGAAGTGCCCGATCGCATCTGTGACAAACTAGACTCAATTTCTTCCAGATCTAGAACTATTTCCATCATCTTTAGCTTTTCTTCATACATTTCAATAGGAATCAAATCCCTGATTTCCTCTTCAAGTACATGGTAGACAGGAAGTCCCAACGAGACCCCCGCTAATGGTCCTGCCCAACTTGGATCCCCTTTTGTTAAGGTCTCTACTGCTATCATCAATCCATCAGTTGGCATACCTAAGACTACCATCAAATTTTCTGAACCATATTCCTCAGAAAGCTTTTTGATGGTCGCTTGGTTGTCCAGGTCCATTGCACCTGCAGAGGTTCAAACAAAACATTCCGTTTTCTGAAAAATAATTTCCCGTCCTGCAGCCTCGAGACACTCGGCAATAGTCGGTCCTGGGATACCATCTCTTTCTCCAAGGATAATGACTTTCCGATCATCCATAACAAGCACTCCTCTTTAATTTTAAGTTTACAATCTATACCTGCACTACCACGGATACTCCATCTGCACTCCTCGTCATTCGACCAAGAAACAAACTGCCTTTCGCTACAACCATAGTTCTCTTGAAAGACCCTTCTCTTAAAGCGTTGAGCGCGTATCCTAGATAAGGAACACCCGCTGGAATATGCCCCTGAGTAGGAGAAAATCCTGGCATGCCTTTTTCAACAATGAAATCCTGAATGCATTCCTTTGTCAACTCGTTTTTCATCACTGCAAGAGCAGCTATAGTTTTATAGTTAACCAAGGGAACATTCCCAGCACCAGCAGGAACAGTGATTTCAGGATTATGAAGTTCCACGCAGAATTTATCAATATCAAAAACAGTCAAATTTACTTTGTGTAAAGGTTTGTAAACCAGTGATTCAATCATCTCTTGTGGAGAAGAAGCACTGCCTATACGATGATGCCCGACAATCTCTAAATTTACATAGGGAGTACCTTCTGTGCCATCAGAGGATAGGAAGAATGCAACTCCACCAAGTAAATCTTCAAGTATGGGCATTTGTTTTTCTATATGAAAATGTGCTTTCATCCCTAATTTTGCAAGAGAACCACCTCCAACCACAGCAACATTTTTGACAACTTTTGACTGTATCAATGAAGCAGCATGAATGAGCGCATATACAGGAGCAGCACAAAATGCTTTTACATCCATCGCAGCAGCATTACTACAACCAACCATCTCTCCAATCGCTTTGGCGAGGTTTCCTCCTCCACGATTGTAACGGTCCCCTATAGCCTCTTCTGAACAACTTATTATATATTCTACTGATAATGGATCGATTGATTCCTGAGATAAAAGACGATTCAACGCAAAAGCACCACTAGCCTTAGCCGATAAATTTTCCAATAAAATTCTAGCATCTAAAGACTCATCTTTTTCATGATCAGAACGAAAACATCCCACAAGTTTCCCCTTGTTTTCAATAGCCAAAGTTTTTTCCAATTTTGTTTGCTTTCCAATTTCATCAATGTCGGATCCTTTTTCTAAAAACTTAGAATTGAAGATTTTTTTTGTAGTATCATCACAACTATAATTTGAAGCGATGAAATTAGAGTCCAACATAAAGAGATCAAAATCATCAGCAGATTTTAAAAGCATGTAAAAAGATGACTGATCTAGAATTTGGCCAAAGGAACCTTCCTTAGAAGATCCATGAATAGGATTTTCGAACCAAGGCTGCGATTTTTTATCAAGTTCTTCTGGTTTTAAATTACCTATAAATGTCTGATTCGGGGCATAGGAGACAACTTCATCAAAATTACGAAGGCGTTGATTCAATTGAACTACAAAATCTTCGCCGAATTCTTCGATTTCACTGTGACACTTAGACCCGTAACGCACAAGTTCAGGAACATGAACAAGAATATTAGCCGCCGAATGAATATATGATTTGGGTTCAATTGACATAAAACCAGTCTAATGGAATTATTCCTAAAAAAAAACTAATAATAAAAAATTACTGTTAGTTGAAAATAATTTGAAATCCAATTTTTTAGGAGGGAAAATAATGACTTTAAGAATTAACGATGAAGCCCCAAATTTCACTGCAGAAACTACACAAGGAACAATCAATTTCCATGAATGGATTGGGGATGGATGGGTAATTCTATTCTCTCATCCAAAAGATTTCACCCCCGTATGTACAACAGAACTGGGCTTTATGGCCGGACTGAAAAATGAGTTTGAAAAAAGGAATTGCAAAATACTTGGAATCAGTGTTGATGGCGTTTCTGACCACGAAAAATGGTCCAAAGATATTGAAAATTCTCAGGGGCACCCTGTTAGTTATCCGCTAATAGGCGACCCAGGACTGGAAGTAGTCAAGGCTTTCGATATGTTGCCTTCAGAGGATGGAAATTCTTCTGAGGGTAGAACAGCCGCGGACAATGCAACGGCACGATCAGTATTTTTGATAGGGCCAGACAAAAAAGTAAAAGCGACCTTAACCTATCCTATGAGCA
>JAZAHK010000039.1:0-9456 GCA_036231405.1 Nitrospinota bacterium | reverse complement strand
GGACCACTTCCCACTGGATTTCTTGCAAGATGTTTTTTGCTTTTACTAGAGTAATATTTTGGCGGAACAATCTGTCCATACTGACTTAACGGTGGAAGGAAAAACATATCTCTTTTTTTAAGATGCACTCTAGCAGTATATTTATCTACTACTTCTACTTTTTTAATATTTCTAAAATAACTTATTTGTCTGCTTTTCAATTTAGGATTCACGATACGCTCTAAACTGAATTTTACCGCATGCGCATCCATATCCTCACCATTAGAGAATTTAATTCCCTTTTGAAGTTTGAATTCCCATAATGTTGAGTTGATTTGACGATAAGATTTTGCAAGCTTTGGAACAAGCTTTCCATCTTTAGTTCTAAAAACTAAATTATCAAAAACCATAGGATAATGGCTACTATTAGAGAAACCCGTGATTCTGTGAGGATCAAACGTCTTCACACTTCCAGCAAAACCGAAGACAGCTTTACCTTTTGGAGCCGACATAACGCTAGTTGAGTAAATCAAAGAAAACACTAATATTGCCGAAAAAAGACAAATACGTTTCATCACAATTTCCTCCTATTTAGAAAAAATTAAAAATTAAAAAACTAATTCTTCTGCATAATCCATAATCTTCACATCAACGTCATTAAGAGCAGTTAAATGCTCTTTTAGAACATTCAAACGATCAACAAAATGTTCGGGAAGAACTCTTCCAATATCGTGTGCACTCTCGTAGTGTATTGGGATTACGATTTTGGGGGCCAACATATTCGTAAAAAATAAAGCGTCATCGATTCCCATAACCAGACCACGGTTGCTTATTGGAACTAAAAGAACATCAGTTTGTGTAACTTTTTCTTTTGGCAATAATTGTACCTGTAAAAAACGTGTGTCACTTGGGTGATATATACTTTTCCCATCAGACTCAACAACAATTCCAAAATTGACAATCCAGTTTCCACCAGGATTATGGTCAGTCTTCGTCAATGTGAGCGTAAAACCCTCTTCTTCTATGCAATCGCCGATATGTACAACTCTCGAACCTACTGTTTCTCCCTGAAGTATTGTATGAATTTCAGGGTTAGTAAATATTTTAGGATTATGTGCAGAAACCAACTCCTTCGTTCCACCTATATCAAAATGATCCTGATGACTATGAGTAATTACGACTAAATCGACTTTTCCATAATCCGTCATATTTTTACATCCAGCATAACCTGAAGTCCCCGGATCAATCAGCAAACGTTTCCCATCGTCATTTTCCATTACAAAAGTAGATTGTGCAAATCTCTGTATTTTCATCTTTTGGCCTCACTCATCAATCGAAAAAAAGAACAACAAAAATCAAAAAAAAATTAATGCATAGGAGAAAACGATGCTGGAATTACCAAACGATTCTCTTGACTCAACATGAATTCTCGGGTATCAGGTGGCCATCCGTCAAGTTGTGCTTGCGCTTTTCTTGCTTCAATACGTTCCTGGAAACTTTTATACGGCCACACATGAGTCCATGTGTTTAAAGGACCAAATTCGGTAAACCAACAAGCAGCTAGAGGAGAGATTTTCATTCTTTCATGTATAATTTTATCCCATCTTTCTATCACAAGAGGTATCTTTCCAGGTTGGAATGTGTATGTACGTATCTCATAAATATTTCCAAGTTTTCCTTCTAGTGGTTTCTCTGGAAATGGCGCAGGGGACATCAATCTACTCTCCTGTTTGACTATAAGATCTCTTACAGGAGGTGGCCAATTAGGAGAATTTTTTAACGACTCACGAATTTCCATTCGCTGGTCTGCATCCTCGTATTCCCAAATATGTATAATCTGATTAAGTGCACCTGCTCCCGACTCCGTATAAAAAAAAGCAGTTAGTTTAGATATTTTCAATCTGTCTGGCAAAACCTTCTCATACCTACTAAGGAATTCCGGAACCATCCCCGGCTTTAATGTGTAAGTTCTCATATCATAAATCATTGCATTGCTCCCTGATATTAAAAAAAGTAGCTAACTATAAAATTACTTTACTTCAAGTTTGTCTGAACTAATATTTATAGGTTCAAAACCATTTTCTGTTATTACATAACTTTCACCCCAGAAAATTTGCCTATTTGGACTTAATTGATACATAGGATGAACCGTCACTATCTGATTCGGCTTTAAAGTTCCTGTTGATTCGGGTGTAATCATATAATCAGTCAAATCGAGTCCAGTCAAATGGACTAGACCATAAGGCCACACTTCACGACCACTGTCAGCAAATACTTTATTCATAGCATCCACCAACCCAATCATCGGTTTATCGGGTCCTAGTACTTCCAAAGTTGCATCTCTTGCACGACGGACAAGATCGTAAGCTTCTATCAACCAACTCTCAGGTTGACCAAGACATAGAACCCTTACCAATTGATTCCAATAACCGTTCACTCTAGGAGAAATTTCCAAAAGTAAAGCATCTCCCCTTTCCATTTTCCTGTCAGTTTGTGGAATAACGTAACCCCAAGGAGCCTCTCCTCCATTTGCCATACTCCCAAGACCCATCATATTGAAATTTTCTGTGCCTGCACCAGGTAACATGACTGCGTCCATTTCTGCACGAATCTCTAGTTCCGATATTCCTTCTTGTGCACATTCCCTAATACGGTTCCATGCAGCATCACCAAGCTTAGCGGAATGCTTTGACATAGCTATTTCTTCATCACTTTGAATCAGACGTTCTTTCCATACCATCTCACTTGCATCTACCCATTCTTTTGGCGAAAGATTCTTCTGGAATTGTTCGTACCAAGAAACAGGCAAAATAGCGAAAGAAGAAACTCCAACTCTTTTTCCTTCTACCCCAATCTCATTAAGATAATTACAAACTTGCATAGTTACGGAAGTCATCGCCTCACAACGTGTATCTTTAATCCAACTTTTTCTAATCGCTTCAATCCGCTGGTTCTCTACCCCAACAAATAGTACGGGATCACCCTCTAATGGGAAAACTAAAGCTTGTTGACCAGAAAAAGAAATGAAATTACTTACATACGCAAGATTCCCCGAATAAATTCCCATCCTTCCATTATTTCCATAAACTACTAAAACATCTATGTTTTGTTCTGCCATGTTTTCTTTTAACTTTAGGTGCCTTCTAACACCTTCTTCTTCAGTAAAATTCACTTTTACTCCTCCAATAAAACAAAAATTATAAATTATCTAAAAAATCGTCTTTCCACCCGAAACTGGGATATTCGCACCAGTTACGAAAGAAGAATTTTCACTAGCGAGAAAATTAATCGTTCCGGTAATATCAGATGGAATTCCTAATCGTCCCATAGGAGTCTCATTGATATAATCATCTTGGTAACCAGAAGAATGCAGAATTTCTCTCTCCGTAGAAATTAAACCTGGAGAGACCATATTCACTGTAATTCCATGTTGTCCCATCTCTGTTGCAAGATTTTTTGAAAAAAAATATAGTGCAGATTTAATGCTGCCATAGGAGTTAGTTCTCGGTCTTGATTCAGCAATGACGGTACTTAGCATATTGATTATACGTCCATTCTTTCTCTTAATCATAGAAGGAAGAACAACCTGGCAACAATTGAAAGTACCTTTTAGCATAACATCAATATGTGGTTGATAATCTTTATCCCACTCCAATTCTATAAACTCTCTTCCTTTCACCAACTGCCTGGCATTGTTAACAAGTACATCAATTTCTCCCAGAGAATTCTGGCAATCTCTTTCCATTTTTTCAACGCTTTCTCGAATGCTAACATCTGCTTGAAAAATTTCAGCTTTGCCTCCATTGTTTTTTATCTCTTGCACCACTGATTCAGCACCTTCTTTGTCTTTATTATAATGAACAGCAACTGACGAACCTTCCTCTGCAAGAGAAAGGGATATAAATTTCCCTATTCCACGATTACCTCCTGTCACTAACGACACCCTATTAGACAAACTCAATATAACCTCCATAAAAAAGGAACTATGCTATGGTAATACCGCCATCAACAACTATAGTCTGGCCAGTAATATAGGAAGATTTGTCTGTAACTAGGAATAGAATGGTCTCAATAATTTCCTCCACTCTACCAAAACGTTTCATCAATAAATTTTCATATCTCTTGTCCATATTTCCATCTTTCCCATGCCCAAGTTCCATCCTTCTATCTGTAAGAATAGGTCCCGGAGCGATTGCATTCACACGAATATTATATTCTGCAAGTTCTACTGCGAACGCTCTTGTTAATCCCTCGGTTGCACTCTTCACAGCAACGTAAACTATCCTTTCCTTCGCAGGAGTTCTGGCATAGAAACTCGACATATTCACAATTACGCCACCACCACTTTTTTTCATATATTCACTTGCAAATTTACTGCACAAAATATTCCCTTTTATTCCCACATCTAAGGCAGGAGAAATTGATTTTCCATCTAGATCTGCAAGAGGCATATTGGAACGAAGTACAGCACAGTTCAACAAGATATCTAGACCACCAAAATGTTCACATCCAGACTTAAATGCACTTTCTATTTCTTTCTCGTTCCCGAGATCTGCTTCAATTCCAAGAATAGAACCATTTCCCTCAGAAGATAATAAATCCAATTTTTCCTTCTGTTGGTCAACGGCAATCACCTTCGCACCCTCTGATACAAACTTGTGCGCAGATATTGAACCAATCCCTTGTGCGGCACCTGAAATAAATGCGACTTTCCTCTCTAAATCCAATATAAACTCCAAAAGCAAGTACAGAAACAGAAAACCCAACCACACCCTTATGGACTCCCAAACATAAGGTTCCAGTCGGGTTGTAAATCGTTTGTTTTATTGTATAATGCGTTAGGTCATACAAATAATACATTCAAATCAAAAAAAGTGAAATGGGCCGGACATAAGAAGTTCAAGAAATTATGTTTGCATTTCAGCTTTGCAGAGTTTTTTTTAAAATGTCATAAAAACGGAGGAGGAACATGGAAAAAAAATGGACGAATATATATCTTGAAAAAAAGAATGTGGATATTACTGGTTCTTGTGATCTTCATATTCACTCTGGTCCAGATTGTGTAGAACGTTGGGGAGATACCATCGATATAGCAAGGGTGGCAGTTGAAATGGGAATGCGAGCGATTGTCTTCAAGGACCATTTTAGGCCAACAACGCATAAAGCAATTCTAACGCAGAGAGCAGTCCCTGATATTGACTGTTTTAGTTTGCATGCTTGTAATCAACCTCAGGGAGGAATTAGTTATCGTTGCGTGATGATGTCAATTGGAGAAGGAGTAAAAGTAATACAGATGCCTACTATGGATTCCCTCCACCAGCACAGCAAACCTAAACAAGGACATCTATTTACTCATTTTAAGTTTGGGCAAAAGGTTGAACCGATTAGTATTTATAACCCTGGCAATAAACAATTGACAGATGACCTCCATAAAATTATAGAAGCCGCGATAAAATATGATCTCATTCTTTCAAATGGACATCTTTCACCAGAAGAAACCTTTAATCTCTTTAAAGCGGCAAAAAGAAAGAGCAAGAAAGCTAAATTGATGGTCGAACACCCAAATGGAAATGCTGCTTTCACTCATTCGTGGGTAAAGAAAATTGCTGCACAGGGAGCACTTCACAATATTTCATATAACGCATGTAACCCACTTTTTGCAGGAAAGCATCCAAGGGAAGCAGCGGATATGATAAAAGCAGTCGGAGCACAACACTGCACGTTAATTACAGATGGAGGGAATCACACTAGTCCACCTCCTGCAATCGGCATGGAAGTCTTTGCTAATATGATGAATTTCTGCGGGATTTCTAAAAAGGATATAGATACCATGATCAAGAAAAATCCTGCAAAGATTTTAGGACTCAAATAAATCAAAAAATCATAAAGCCCCTTTCTAACTCTAAAGAAAGGGGCTTTATCGTAACAAACAAAAATCAAATCATTAATCTGCCACCGTTCACACTGATAGTTTGACCTGTCAAATAAGAGGATTCAGGAGCAGAGAGAAATAAAACCCAATTCGCTATTTCTTCAACCTGCGATAGACGACCAAACAAGGTTCTAGCAGCCATTTGTTTCCTTTGTTCATCACTTCTAACTTTAAGTAATCGTTCGGTTTCTGTCGTCGATGGTGCTAAAGTATTCACAGTAACATTAAATTCTGCTAATTCTGCGGCCAGAACACGTCCGAGGGCATTTACCCCTGCCTTTGCTGCTATGTATGGGGGAGAAGAGGCAGATTTCACAATCGTAAGGCTCCCTATTGAACTTATATTGACAATCCTTCCACTTCTTTGTGATTGAAAAACAGGGATAATTTGCTTTGAACATAAAAAAACACTTTTTAAGTTCCTGGAGATAATTTTTTCCCACTCTTCAGAAGATGTATTTAAAACAGATTGCTGATTTTCCCATCCACCAGCATTATTCACTAAAATATCTATACATTCTGTTGCATCAAGAATATCTTGAAAAACTTTTCGAACCTGATCTTCATTCGTGACGTCACATTGGAAAAAAGAAACTTTATGATTATCAGAACGAAGAACAGTTTCAAGGGATTCTCCTCCTGAGGCATTACTACCTAAAAAAAATACTTCTGCACCTGCATTCAAGAAAGCCCTGACAATTCCTTCCCCAATACCACGCGTCCCCCCGGTCACAATAATTTTTTTGGCGCTAAAATCAAATTTAGTCATTTGCAAAATAGATTTCTTCCCTAAAAAAAATTCTAATCAATCACTGGGACTTCAAACACATTCACAGTAAAGGCAATAGACGTATACAATCCAACTAGACCAACAAATTCCACGAGCCCTTTTTCTCCCAAAAAATCTAATGCTTTTTTATATGTTTCATTAGAAACGAATTTTTTTTCTCGTAACTCAATACAAAAATCATAAATAATTTCATCATTTGCATCCGTAAACTCTGGCCTCTCACCCTTCTCTAATGAATCTATGACCTCTTGTTCGACTCCATTCTTAATAGCAGCACCATGATGTCTTCTAAAAGGATACATTGAACCCCATAAAATCACTGTAAGCAGAATAGCAAATTCTCTTGTTTTGCTAGGGATTTCACTTTGATCTCGCATGAATGGAATCATCCATCCAAGACGCTCGTACATCTGAGGACTCCGTTGCCATGGTCCAGCAGGGCCATGAACAGTTCCTGTTTGACCAGGTCTAGTTTTTGCGTAAACCTCTCTTTGTTCTTCAGTCATGGTTTCTGTACTGATCTCTTCTAAACGAGCCATCTTTCCCTCCTAAAAAGATAAAAGGTCACTTTTTACCTATTAGACAAATTCATATTTTTAGTACGGTAAAACTTCATTTTCCAAAATTCCGATACCTTCTACTTCTACTTCCATCTTATCTCCTATTTTCACGGGAGATCTTCCTTGTGGTGTTCCAGTCCACACTACGTCACCTGATTGTAGTGTAATAAATGAAGTTACGTGCTTTACAACTTCGAGTGGATTAAAGATCATCATATTTGTATTTCCCTCTTGTACCACTTCTCCATTAACTTTACTCGTAAGAGCTAAATGAGAAGTGTCAAGTTCTGTTTCCAAATGCGGTCCAAGAGGACCTGAAGTGTCAAATCCTCTTCCACGCGTCACGTTCTTATCTTCTCGAATGTAATCCATAGCTCCTAGTTCGTTCCCGCATGTATAACCAAGCACGTAATCTGAAACTTCATCTATTGACAAATTTTTTGCTTTCTTTTTCATTACAACACAGAGTTCTACTTCTAAATGAGGATCTTTTGCATTTACTGGATATTCAACGCCAGAAAATGGATTAGATAATGTACTTGCTGGCTTAAAGAAACACTTGGGACAACTTCTTTCAATTGTAACAGTATCTCCATCTGCATTTGTCGCATTTTTGAAATTAACACCAACACAAACCATAATTTTAGGTTCTGCAGGAGCCAATAATTTAACCTCGCTTAATGCACATATTTCTTCGCCTTTCCTAAAACTTTCATACACACTCCCAACTACAGAAAAAACAGAATCCCCTTCTAATACTCCCCAATTTTCGTTTTCTTTGAAATTAAATCTTATCAGTTTCACCATCCAGCTCCTTAGAAGTATTTATAGAAATAGAAAATGCAACTCACATTTAAAAAAACAAAAGACTATTTAATCTAAAGTAAATATAATAAAGTTCTATTATACAATAGGAGATTGGTTTATGTCTGATTTTGGTTTAAGAAATTGGATAAAATTCTTAGAAAGCAAAGGAAGATTAAAAAACGTAAGAAATAAAGTAAAACTTCAGTGGGAAGTTGCCGCAATTTCAAAGAAGTTTGACGGGGAAAGAGCAGTTCTTTTCGAAAGTACCAATGGACCTAAAGTTCCTATCATTTCTAATATAGTCTGCAACAGAGACTGGTACTCTGAAAAATTAGGTGTAAATTCTAGAGATCTTTTAAAAGAATTGTTAGTAAGACACGGAAAAAGGATCGACCCAAAATTAGAATCTAATGCGCCATTCTTAGAAAAAACAATTGAAGAAATTAAAATTACAGATATTCTTCCTGTTCCAACTTACCATGAATATGACGCAGGTCCTTACATTACGGCAGGAGTTTTCTTTGCACACGATCCTGAAACCGGAACAAGAAATGTATCTATCCATCGCATGCAGGTAATAGATAAAAATAAATTTGGTCTCCTTATCCTTCCAAGACACTTGAAATCTATTTTAAATCGAAGCGAAAAATCAAAAATCCCTTTAAAAGTAGCAGTCACAGTTGGATTAGACCCAATTTTACTTCTCGCTAGTCAGTTAGTACTCTCCCCAGATGAAGATGAAATTAAAGTTGCGGGTGCTATAAAAGGAGACCCTATATCTCTTACACCTGCACCTTGGTCAGGAATCCCCGTACCCACTGATTCAGAAATAGTTATTGAAGGTGAAATTCTCCCTAATGAAAAACATGAAGAAGGTCCATTTGGAGAGTTTCCAAAATATTACAGTCCGTCGAGCAAAAGAGAGGTTCTCAATGTACATTCTATATCTATGAGAGAAGATGCAATTTACTACTCAGTTCTACCGGCAGGGTTTGACCACCTTCTCATGGGTTCTATCCCTCGTGAAGTGTCTTTGTTAAATGACTTAAAGAAAACAAATCCTTCAGTTTTAGATGTTTCATTGCCACTATCCTCATCAGGTCGCTTCCACTGCAACGTGCAAATCGAAAAGCAAAATGAAGGAGAGACAAAGAATGTACTTATGGCTGCCTTATCATCTCATTACGACATTAAACATGTGACTATTGTAGACCATGACATTAACATTCATGATTTACAGCAAGTAGATTGGGCTATTGCTACTAGGTTTCAAGCCCACAAAGATCTTTTTGTCGTCGAAGGAGTTCTAGGAAGCAAACTGGATCCATCGGCAAACAATGGCATAACCTCAAAAATGGGATTAGATGCCACCGCACCCTTAGGTTCTT
>JAZAHK010000038.1:0-37281 GCA_036231405.1 Nitrospinota bacterium | reverse complement strand
CTTCCATTAAGTTATTTTGTCTCATTGCATTGGTTTTGTCGCCTATTTGAGTAACCATAAAGGATGCTTTCAAAAGTTTTAGTTGCAAACCGTGGAGAAATAGCGGTAAGAGTTATAAGAGCCTGCCGTGAATTAGGGATTAAATCGGTCGCGGTTTATTCAGATTTAGACACAAATGCTCTTCATGTTCGTCTCGCTGACGAAGCTTGGAGACTAGGTGGGCAAAGCGCAACAGAAAGTTACCTTGATGTCGACAAAGTTTTGGAGATTGTTGACAAATGCGGTGCTGACAGCGTCCATCCTGGTTACGGTTTTCTTTCCGAAAACGCTGATTTCGCTAGAGCCGTTAAAGAAAAAGGTGTTGCATTCATAGGTCCCCCACCAGAGGCCATCGAAACTATGGGGGACAAACTTTCCGCCAGAGAAGCAGCTGAAAAAGTCGGTGTTTCTGGTGTGCCAGGTACTTCAGATCTAATAACAGATCCTGAAGAGGTTAAAAAGTTTGCTTCTGAACACGGTTGGCCTGTAGCGGTAAAGGCTGCTTATGGTGGCGGCGGCCGCGGCATGAAGGTCGTTGAAAGCGAAGAAGAAGTCGAATCGGCTGTTGACTCAGCTAGAAGAGAATCAATGGCTTCTTTTGGTCGCGACGAACTGTATTTAGAACGCTACTTGACTTCTCCAAGGCATGTTGAAGTGCAAGTTTTAGCTGATTCTCATGGGAATGTCGTTTATCTTGGGGACCGTGATTGCTCGACTCAGCGTCGACATCAGAAACTTGTCGAAGAAGCGCCAGCTCCTGAAATACCCCATGAAGTCAGGATGGCTATGGGCAAAGCGGCTGTTGCCGTGGCTAAAGGTTGTAACTACACGAGTGCTGGGACAGTTGAGTTTTTATTTCAAGATGGTGAATTTTTCTATCTTGAAATGAATACCCGTCTTCAGGTTGAACATCCTGTAACTGAAATGGTCACCGGAATTGACCTGGTTGAACAACAGTTACGTATTGCATCTGCTGAGCCTCTTAGTTTCTCCCAGGATGACATAGTTATTTCAGGTCATGCCATTGAGTTTCGCATTAACGCCGAGGATCCTGCAGGGGGAAGATTCTTACCGGTACCAGGACATATCGACACACTAAAAGTTCCTAATGGTTTCGGAGTCCGTTTCGATAGTGGGTATGAAGCAGGTGATGATGTAAGCCAGTTCTACGACAACCTGATAGGAAAACTTGTGGTTTGGGGATCGAATCGAGACATTGCCATAGGACGTGGCCTACGTGCTCTAGGAGAACTGGAAGTCTCAGGTGTAGCTACAACTGCTTCGGCAGCTTCGATAATAATTGGACATCCTGACTTTCAGAATGTTGCTCATTCAACTCGTTGGGTTGAAGAACAGCTTGAATTTCCTGAAGAACCAGCCGATCAAATTTCAGAAGAAGGTACTGCATTTGAGCGCCAGCAAACGACAGTTGAGGTTGATGGTCGCCGGTTCGAAGTAAATGTTCTGCTTCTTGATTCAAAAACAAAACCACCTAGACGTTCAACTTCAGGTTTATCCTCTTCTGCTTCTGGAAGTGGGCAAGTTGTAGCTCCCATGCAGGGAACAATTGTGAACGTTCTGGTAAACGAAGGCTCTGAAATTGAAGCAGGTGCCCCTATATGTGTGTTAGAGGCAATGAAGATGGAAAATAATGTCATGGCTGAAAAATCAGGCGTTGTTAAAGAAGTGCTCGTTTCCAAAGGAGATTCAGTGGGAGCAGGAGACGTTCTCGCTGTAATCGAATAAAACGTGCTTAATCGAAGGTGGATGACCGCTTGGCGGTTATTTAGATCTGGCAAAGTAAAAGAACTTCTATCACGAACTTTCCGGTTTTTATTATCTCTTAGTGATAAGAAAGACAAAATCACATACTCAGAATGGCGTCAAAAGTGGGTTGAGCTAAACGAAGAGGAAAGACAAAAGATCAAAGACCGCATCGACAGCTTTCCCAACCACCTTTCTTTTACTCTAATTTTAGATACCCAGGGTCACGACTCAACTTATGTTTTCGAGACAATTAAATCCCTAATGGTGCAGCTTTACCCAAATTGGTTGTTGTGGATCATGAACTATGACTCCATGGATACAGAACTACAAGAAAAAATACTTGAATTGCAAGATAAGCGTATAAAAATAGTGGATTCTTATACATCAGAACTTGGCGACTGGGTAATTGAACTGACGCCGGGCACAAAACTTCACGAAACAGCTCTTTTTTCCAATGCTTTTTCAGCAATCAATAACCCTGTAATTGATGTTATGTATAGTGACCATGACCATATCGATCCGGCCGGTAAATTTTGTGACCCCTACATGAAACCTGACTGGAACCCTGATTTGTTCGCTGCGATGAACTACTTCGAGCCATTTGTAGCCTACAAAAGAGAACTTTGGGAAACCCACAGGGATGACGGATCTGACAAGCACGAATTTTTGCTTAAAGTGACTAAGAATGTTCCCCACGATGGGATTTTTCACATCTCCAATGTACTTGCAAGTATTCCGGTTGCTGGTGATGGAACACACCTTGAACCCTCCTGTAAAAGAATCGCACATCCCTTACCAGAACCTGAACCGTTGGTTTCAATACTAATTCCTACACGTGACAACGGCCGAATATTAGAAAAATGCCTTGAAAGTCTTTTTGAGGAAACGTCTTACTCAAATTTCGAAGTTGTTCTTGTCAACCACGAAACCACCGAATCTAAAGCTTTAAAAGTGATCCAAAAATTCGAAAAAAAGACAAACTTTGAAATCATCAACTTTTCTGGTTCTTTCAACTTCTCAGCGATGATGAACCTTGCTGGGAGTGCTGCTAAAGGTGACGTTCTGGTTTTGCTGAACAACGATATGGAAATAATAGATTCTGAATGGTTAGCTGAGCTTGTTTCCCAGGTTTCAAGACCTGAAGTAGGCATTGTAGGAGCTCTGCTTCTCTTCACTGATGGGACTATCCAACATGCGGGTGTTCATCCTGGTTTGGGAGGATTGATGGGTCATGGTCATAAACATTTATTAGGCGACAATTCAGGCTATTTCGGTCGTTTGAAGGCAGTTCATGCGGTAGCTGCTGTTACGGGAGCTTGTATGGCAATAGAGAAGTCTACTTGGTTTGAACTTGGTGGTTTAGATGAAGAAAATCTACCTGTCGCGTATAATGACATCGATCTTTGCTTTAAGGCCAGAAAAAAAGGATTACGTGTAATTTTCACACCTTATGCAAAAGTTATTCATCATGAATCTGTTTCACGTGGAGTCGATGACAACCCTTTAATAAACGAACGTTTAC
The DNA here is from genome assembly GCA_036231405.1 of Nitrospinota bacterium. Classification (GTDB taxonomy): domain Bacteria; phylum UBA8248; class UBA8248; order UBA8248; family UBA8248; genus UBA3496. The sequence continues at coordinate 33,953 of JAZAHK010000038.1, read as the reverse complement.
GAAAAGAGTTAGAAATTATACGGGGTAGATGGAGTGAGATTTTAAACGTTGACCCCGCATACAGCCCTAACTTGAGTTTTGACGGTGGAAGTTTCGAACTTTCCGAAAATCCACTAAATCTAAACTTTTGATTTTTACAAACTAAAATTTAAGAATGTTGAAAATTTCTACTATAAATTTTCAACATTCTCTCCTGACAAGACTCCACGTGTATCAAAAATTATGCTAGCTATTCTTAGCTCTTCTGCTTCAATAATATCATTGTGAGCAGTTAATAAAATCGCCAAATCACAATTGGTCAAACCATTTTTTAAGGATTCTTCTCTCTCTATCTCAACTTCTTCAACAAAAAAATTTTCAACATATGGATCATAAAAACTCACCTTTGCACCCATATCCAGCAAATGATCAGTTAACGGGATAGCAGGTGTTTGCCTCTTATCACTTACATTTGGCTTATAAGCAACTCCCAACAAAAGAATCTTTGAACCTTTAACTGTCTTACTTGCAAAATTGAGAGAATCTTGAACTCTTTTCGCAATGTAAGCTGGCATACGCTCAGAAACTTCCTGTGCCAATTCGACCAAACGAAACCTTTGACCGATAGAACGCACAACCCATGACAAATAATTTGGATCTATAGGTATGCAGTGGCCACCAACTCCTGGTCCTGGATAAAAAGCCTCAAAACCAAAAGGCTTGGTCTTGGCGGCTTCAATTGAATCCCATATGTTTACTCCAAGTTCATGACAAAAAACTGCCAACTCATTCATTAAAGCTATGTTTACATGGCGATAAGTATTTTCAATTAACTTCGCCAATTCAGCTTCCCGTAAGCCAGTAGTTGGAACTACAACCTCTACTATCTGTGAATAAAAATCCGAACCGAGGATCAAGCATTTTTCTGTTAATCCTGCGACTAGTTTTGGTGTATTTCGAAAACCAAATCTTTCATTCCCAGGGTCTATACGCTCCGGTGAGTAGACCAAAGCAAAATCTTCCCCTGCAGTCAAACCACTGTTCTTTTCAAGTTTTTTCCTAACCAGCCCATCAGTGGTTCCTGGATAAGTAGTAGATTCAAGCGAAACTACAGAACCTTTTTTAATAAATGGAGCAATCGTTTCACAAGCCTCTATAACCGCTTTCATATCAGGTACTCCATCGTCAGACAAAGGAGTTGGAACACAAATAACTATGTAGTCAGCATTTTCGACCGATTTAGGATTATCAGTTACCGTGAATCCATGATCAAACATTTTTTCTATTTCAGAGTCTTCTATATCATCTATATGCGATACACGCCTATTAAGATCGTTAATAAGATCTTTTGAAATATCAAACCCGATTACTTCAAAACCACTCATACATGACTCCAAGGCCACTGGAAGACCTATATACCCAAGGCCTATGACAACAACTGTTTCAGTCATATAAACGCTTTCCAACGAAAAATTTTAACAAGCTAGACCCAAGGATAGTTCAAAATCCTCTTTCCAACGAAAACGATTGAATTAAGAATATTTAAAAATACAATACAGAGTCCTGAGTCCATCTTTCCAACCAATCTTTTTCCCGTCTGACGCATTTCTCGGAACATAAGAAATCGGCACTTCAACAATCCTCCACCCTTCATTTGCTATCTTTGCGGTCAATTCCGGTTCCACACCAAAACGATCCTCTTCAATAACAAAACTGTCTAACACCCCATGACGAAAAGCTTTATACCCAGTCTCCATATCTGTGAGATTTAATCCAGTTTTTAGATTAGAGATGAATGTCAATAACCTATTTGCAAAATAATGCACGAACCGCTGATCAGGATAACGCTTAAGGTTTGAAAATCTGGTTCCATAAACAACATCCGCTTCACCCCTAAACAGAGGCTCGATTATACTTTTATAATCAGAAGGATCCTGCTCTAGATCTGCATCTTGAGTTATAACAAAAGCAGATTCTGCTAATCCGAAGCCCGTTCTTAAAGCAGCTCCCTTCCCCTTATTAATTGAATGAGTAGAAATTTTTACCTTAGGGTGACCTTTATAAAAAGCAACCTGATTTGCGGTGTCGTCATTTGATCCATCATCCACAATTACAACATCGCGGACTAAGGGCTCATCTAAAACTCTCTCTACACAACGTGAAATCAATTTTCCTTCATTAAATACTGGAATAACTACAGACAAGCAAGACTGGCTTGGTTCTGGTCGTAAAGTTGTTTTCTGCAAAAATGGCCTCCGTGAGGTTATAGACTTAGAATCGTCTTTCTGGACAATAACTCAAGATTCGCAGCTAATTTGAAAAATGGACTTAAAAATACTCGTTCTGACTTACTAAAACTCGTCGCTATCTCGATTATTGGTCAGGTCTCAGTATCTTTATTGTTCTCGCTCCCTTATGCCCCAGCATTAGGAGGAGATTCTTCAGGGTTTATTAAGATAGCGAATAACCTCCCCAATATTCCAACCGATTATAGGGGCTACTCGGGTTACTTATTCGTCCTTAAAATCGGCAGTTTAGTAGGTTCCACAACGTGGTTTGCCTGCATCATCCAAATGATCGCTGTGATAGCCGGATCTGCTGCGTTGCTTTCACTTGGAAGGATGTTTAAGGGTAACCGTGCTGGCTGGGTAGCTTCTTCCATATATCTACTATGTCCGCTAGTAAATCAATGGACGAGATACGTTCTTACAGAATCATTGTTTTATTCTGGTGTAATTATTGTTACATGGTTAACGGTTAGAGCTTTAAAAGAAAATCGACAAAACTGGGTACAACTTTGGATTGTCATTTTTATAGTCTCTTCTTTACGACCTAATGGAATAATTCTTCTGATCTCAGTAATTTCAATAGTGATTTTTTCGAGATCTTGGGATCTCAAATCAAAAATAATCTGTTTTGTCAGTTTGATTTTAATTCTATTTTTAGTAACGACTTCATCTGATTCTTTCAACAGCGGAGAGGAAACAAACCATTTCGGACCTCATGCCTGGATTGGCGATGTCGTTTGGAACGTTCCTGAAGAAAGAATTGAAATGCCCAAACCTGTTAACGAAGACCCATCAAATAGCGCATATGTCAGATATATCATTGATAATCCTAAAGAAATGACCCATCTAGCATTGCTCAGAATCGGTTGGGAGCTCAAACAAGTAAGACCGTGGTATTCAAAACAACTTAATCTATCAACTTTTGTGATGATGACACTTTTTTATGGAACAGCTTTGGTGGGCTTGTGGAGGAGTAGAAAATCAGTACTGACCTTGACAATTTTAGGAATAACCATTCCATTTATGCTTCTTATAGGAATAACTTGGGCGATTTGGGAAGGAAGATTCGGATGGTGGTTTCTTGTTTTATGGACCATATGGTCTGGAATCGGAGTGGAAGTAATTATTGATTTTTTCAAAAATCTAACTAAAAACAGTAAATTAGCTACAAAAAAACACCGCATAGAACCCTCACCTTATTAGCGACTTAAAGAAACTAACGAATGCTTCAAAGGCTTCTGGCTTTATTAAACCTTAAGCAATAACAAAAATACCTAAACAATGAAAAATGGTACTAGTCATAAAAAGTTGGAGTCTTCCACGCAAACACCGCTACAGAAGTTATAAAAACCCAAACAGTGGCAACAATAATCCCTGCAAGCAAGGAACTTACCTTCGTTATGAAGAATGAAACAAAGCCGACCATAAATGCAAAAACATAAATTTTCCTAACAGCACCTAAAATCGAATGCCCGCGGCTTACTAGTCGGTGACTTATATGATCTTTGCCACCCAAGAAAGGGCTTCTACGGTGCCAAAGACGTGAAAAAAAGACAACCGTTGTATCTAATATTGGAATAGAGCATGCGGTAATCGGCACTAAAAAGCTTCTTGATATAGGACTATCAAATCTCAGTTTTAGCCCTAGGTATGAAATTAAAAAACCTAAAAACAATGAACCACCATCACCCATATATATAGCTGCAGGAAAAGAATTCTTTTTTAAAAAACCAAATGAGCATCCACTCAGGGCGACAGCAAGACTGGCCACTAAAAATTGACCATTTGTTGCAGCAATACAAAAAAATGTAAAACTCACGATCCCAGCAAGTCCAGCTGCTAATCCATCCATGTTATCAAGCAAATTAAATGAGTTAGTTATCCCCACAACCCACAAAAATGTTATAGGCCAATCAATAAACTCAATTTCAAATATTGAAACGCCATCATCGGCCAAACATATACATAATGCGCAAAAAATCTGTACGGAAAATTTAATGACTGGACTAATAGTCTTTAAGTCATCTATCAAACCGGTAAAAGCTAATAAGAGCGCTAAACCAACAATGATATTCAATTGACCAGATCCTGCAGACAAAGAACCAAAAGTAGTTGCACATAAAATAACTAAAGAAAAAGCTGTAACTATAGCAACGCCGCCCAAATACGGAATGGGGGAACTATGGGATTTATGACCTCCGGGAATATCTAAAATTTCTTTCTGTAATGCCAAATTAAGCGCCATAGGAGTTAAAAAAAGAGAACCAAACAAAGATCCAAAAAAAAATATCAGATAGCTCAATAAGGAACCGTTCATTAATTCTCTCTATTGACTTTTTTGATCTTCAATTACAGATCTTATTATTTCGTCCAAATTACTAGTTTGTTTAAAACCAATAATTTTTTGTGCTCTTGTTGTATTTGGCATACGTCTTGCCATATCTTCAAAACCTTCTTCATAGGCCACGTCATACGGAATGAACCTGAGGTCACTTGTTGAGCCTGTAAGTCCTATTACTTTTTCTGCTAGTTCTTTTATAGAAATTTCTTCTCTTCCTCCTAAATTAAAAACTTTTCCGAAAGCTTCAGGAGTTTCACTAAGCGCCACAATTCCATTGACTATGTCATCTACAGCACAAAAACATCTAGTTTGTGTGCCATCTCCAAAAATTGTGATCGGCTCATTTCGTAAGGCTTGACTTACAAATCTTGGTATCACCATTCCATAGCTTCCGGTTTGACGAGGTCCGACAGTATTAAACAGGCGCACTATGATTGTTTCGAGTCCTTTTTCTCTCCAGTACGTATAAGCGAGAATTTCATCAATAGCTTTTGCTTCGGAATAACTCCATCTGCTTTTCAACGGCGATCCTAGAATTCGATCGTCCTCTTCAGAAAGCGAGTCAGAAGTATTTTTCCCATAAATTTCAGAAGTAGAAGTAACAAGCACCCTTTTGTTATATTTATGAGCTTTTTCGAAAACAATCTCTGTTCCGCGAATATTTGTCATGAGACTCTCAAGAGGTTTCTCAACTATAAGTTCAACTCCAACTGCTGCTGCTAAGTGATAAATGCAATCAACACTCGACACTATGCTTTCGACAACATCAGCATTTAAAATAGAACCAAGCACAAATTCGACATTGGATTGTTGATGTTCAATATTACTCAGACGACCAGTAGAAAGGTCATCCAGAACCACAACCTCATTACCTCTATTCACTAAAGAATCAAGTAGATGTGAACCAATAAATCCAGCACCACCAGTAATAAGAGCTTTGATTAGGAAATCTCCATTCAGATCAGTTTAATTCTTCGATGCAATTAGTTTACGATACAACTCCAAGTGATCTGTAATTAAACGCTCCTTACTGAAAGATTTAATTGCATGTTTTTGAGCCTCTTGCCCCATTTCTTCTCTGTATTTTTTATCTGCAAACAATAATCTCAAGCCTTGAGATAGAGCCATCGATGATTTTTCTACCACCAATCCGGTCTTATCGTTAACGACTACCTCTCGTGCACTTCCAGCATCTGTCGTTACAGCAGGCAATCCCGCTATAGCTGCCTCTATAAGAGACACTGGCATACCCTCATTATCTGAACTCAATACAACTACATCAGCTGCAAAATAAAGAGAAAAAACATCTTCTTGCCATCCAAGAAATTTGACTGAAGAACCTAAATCTGAAGCCATTTCGCGAACCGAATCCTCCAAATCACCTCCACCAGCGACCAAAAGTAACAAATTTGGAAAATCATCTTTAAGTAATCCCACTGCTTCTAGAAGTCTGTCGAGGCGTTTAATCTTTGTAAGTCTTCCTACAAAAAGTAAAATAATCTGATCCTCGTGCAGGCCAAGCTTTTTTCGTATGGAAACTTTTTCCATCTTGCAAACAGCTTCCACTCCAGGCACAATGACCTCAAATTTGTCACAGTCACCAATACCAACAGACAAAAGGTCGTCCCGTACCTTTTCGCCAACAGCCACTAAGGAATTTGAGAACTTTGCCAACACCTTCTCGATCAAACAAATCCCTTTAACAGTCAAATTCGAAAAATATCCATAAAGTAAATGGCCATGAAAAGTATGTACGACAACAGGAACTCTCATTGAAAAGGCAGCTAAACGACCCAGAAAGCCCGCCTTAGCGGTGTGTGTATGAACTATATGTGGATTGAATTTTTTGATTACCTTGCGAATCTCAAAAAGACTTTTTAAATCACCTAATGGCCCTATTGACCTTCCCAGCGCGTCTATACGGTGCATGCTAATTTTCTCCCCAGACATTTCTAAGTAATCAGCCTCGTCATCTCCTACATGTCCACACACCAGTAATGTTTCAAAGCCGCCAGGTGGTAATCCGTCTGCCAAAGCACTCGCCAACCAAGCAGGACCGCCTACATTCATACGAGCAATGATTATTAAAACTCTTACTTTCTCATCTGGCATCATCGTTCAAACTCTTCACGTCGTAATTTGGAAACTAACAATGAATAAATCTCAGTGGCGTAGTTTATCTTTGCGTAAAATATTCTTTTGGTATCAAAAATCTCTGCTGTGTCAGTCATCTAAGAACCGACTACAAATCTTTTATCCTGCCAAAAATAACAATTTGCTAACAACTGAAAAAAAATAGTTTTTTGTATCATGAGGCGTATCGCTCTATAGACCAACTCATATTAAAAGTATAAAGAAAACGAATTTTGCTATTTGAAGAAGAAACAACTTTTTCTATTTCACTTTCACTTAAAACAAAATTTTCAAATGTCTCAGACCACTCTCCGCACAAAACTGCATCTTTGCTTACAGTTCCTAAGCTAATAAGATTTTCTAACACTTTTTCGGCTCGTAACAAAGAATCTTTATGGTTCTCCCAGAAAGCTGTAGAAACCTGAACTGCAATTAGATGTTCAGAAGCATTAGACTGATCAAGAAATGACTTTGAATAAATACCAACATTGCTCACACGAGCAAAACAATCATGTCCAACAATTTCAAAATAAGTAAAAGGTCTGACAATCTCCCCTTTTACATGAAGTACCACTGAGCACTGGGTTCCATTGAATGATGAAATTGAATAGTCGTCTCCATCAATATTTAATGCATTTAGTTGTGAGCAAGAACTAAGAATCAACTCATCACATTGCAAAATTCCCTTTGTCGTAAGGCAATTAACTGGGTTATTCGATTCACAGTCAACTGCCAAAAGAGAAGCATCGAAAATAACTTCCACATTATTTTCAGAGCAAATCCTCTCCAGGGCTTCAACTATCTGTTTGCAACCTTCTCGTGGATAACGATAAGGAAGTTTTCTATCTGATTTTGCCAAACTTTTAAATGGCCTTGTTGCATGAGTTGGTCCGAAAGGGCCCCCTAAGTTAACATCATTTGGATTTGAAACTCGCTGCAAATTAAGTGCTTTTAGCTTTCGAGAAAAAAATCTCGACATAACACGTATAGACGCCTCAAAAAACTCACGATAGTCGCGCTCTAAAAGAATTTTTTTTACTCTATACAGTCGATATGCAAATGTTGATGCTCTATCGAGTCTAAAAACCCACCAGTGAAAATAAGGCCTTGGATTCATTATTTCCAAAGGCTCTCCAATCAAACCCTCAAAAAAATCATACGCAACTTTACTTCTTTCTATATAGTGGCACCCCATTTCAACTTTCTCAAAATCATCCAAATCAGCTATATACCATGCTCCTCCTAGCGAGGTCTTTCTGTCAATAATTGCTACTTTCTTTCCCTCTTGGGAAAGGCGAACCGCTTCAAACACCATCAGCGGGCTTCCTCCAACCACTACAACTTCAAACTCTCGAATAGAATTTTCTACTTCACCTTCACCTGAAAAACCCATTCCCTAAAAACACCGCCTACCCTTTGCATGCATTGCCACCCCGACAGGAAAATCAATACATGAAAGATCCAAACCGAACAATTTCCATTATCACACACTATTGGGAATCAGTTCGGATTAAAGTCATTAACAGATGTCGCATAAGGAAACTAATGAAACTTAAAGGCAGAAAAATTTATGTTCCCGATTCCGCTAATCGCCTCTATAATTCAAAATCCAAAGCCCTAGAAGCAGACAAAACTCTATTTAGACTAAAAATTTGTCCGAATTCAAAAATCCATGTGAATACCACAAACAAGTTGATTTCATTTAATGACGGATACCGAGCTTCTCAAAATTTTTCAAAAATTTATGAAAAAAATACTGGAAATTTAATAAATCTCATAGGTCAATACACCCCAAAAGAAAAATGTATTCGAGAAATCGGATGTGGTGATGGGATTTTTCTTGAACAACTTCGGGAAAATGGTTTTACTAACCTTCATGGTTATGACGCCGCTTGCAAAAAAAATAAAGATCTTGTCACTAATCGTTATCTGGATGACTCTGATTTTCCCTTAAATGCAGATGCAATCATTCTTCGTCATGTTCTAGACGATGTGCCAAATCCCGTATCATTCCTAAATCACATATTGAAAATAAATTCAAAACCTTTTCTACTTTTTATGGAACTCATGTCTTTCGATCAAGTGACCTCTATGAAAAGAGTATGGGATCTTTCCAATGAACGGATAAATTATTTCACCGAATCTTCCATGAGGAAAATTTTTGGATCGAGTATTAAAAGACTTGATTACACGATAGAAAATCAAAACATGCTTATATGCGTAGATTTCGACACCCAGTTGACAACACAACTTCTTCCTACACATAGCAATTACAAATTGATAATAGAATTAAAAAAATCACTAGGCAAACAGATCAAACAACTAAAAGAAGTTATAAAAGACAATAAATACATTATTTGGGGAGGGTCAAGCAAAGGAGTGACATTTAGTTTTTTCTGTACCGAACAATACGGGATAGCACCACCGATAGGAATCATTGACTCTGACCCTGGCAGGCAAGGCAAATTTATTCACACTTCTGGAGTTGAAATCCTGTCCCCCAAAGAAGGACTCGCATTGCTAGGCGATAATGATGTTTTAGTAATTAGCAATCCTGTATACAAAGATGAAATTCTTGATGCAATTAAAAAGAACACACACAATAAAATAGTGGTAATAGCTCTTCCATAAAAGAAAATTTGATTATGAAAAAACGACTAAAAAGAGAAAAGGCGTCATTGAATCAAACCGAACCGGATGAAATTACTTTTAAAAAACTTATGATGCCAAACTCCTTAAGAATTGCAATTAATGCAATTTCAAATGGAATCGTAGGGTTTGCCGAGGCACTCTTTCTGGTTGTTATAACATCAGCTGCGATCTCGTTGACGGGCATAGAAGGAACTATGAAAACTCTAGGTGTATTTGACCTAGAAGGTGATTCCACTCTTGCGCTTGGAGGAGTCTTAGTTCTAATCCGTCTAATTTTTAGTGAAATATCATTATGGCTGCAAACAGGTTTAACTGAAAAAGTTATGACTGACCTCAGAGTCGAAGTACTCGAACAATACCTATCATCTACGTGGAGCATAAAAAAGCAGTTTGCTGGCGGACGGCTACAACAACTAATTGTTGGATTCGCTCAAGAACTGAGTGCCCTCTTAAACTCATTCAATCAGGCACTATTTTCAGCTATAAGTCTTTTTGCACTTATGATTATCGCCTTAATAGTAGATCCAATCGTAACAATCTTTTCATTAGCAGTTCTCCTAATCGTTGGCACGGCCCTGTTTCCAATCCGGAAAGCAATTGCCGAAAAATCCAGCATTACCGCTAACAAACAGATGGAACTAGCTACTTCGATTTCAGAAATAAACTCACTAGCTCTAGAAATACACTCTTCTGATGTTACAAAAGTAGTTGGAACCAAAATAGATAAGGAAATCAAGAAAGAAACTCGAGCAAGAAGAAAAATGGAATTCTTTTTGCAGACAATCAGCCCTGTATACATAAGTGGTGCCTATGGATTCCTTACTTTCGGGCTATGGATAGTTTCAAAAGGTTCTTTAGAAAATCTTGACAAGTTTGGAGCTGTAACACTTTTAATGCTCCGATCGTTAACTTATGGACAAACAGTCTATTTTTTCTTTGCTATGAAACGATCGCTAACCGGGGTCTTCGAAAATCTAAACGCTGCAATGACCACGCTTATCTCTGAAAAAGAAGAAACAATAGGGGTAGATATAAATGATTTTTCTGAAATAAAAATTGTTGGCCTAAATTTCTCCTATCCTGATGGTCACGAAGTATTCAAGGAAATTTCTCTAGAGATATCTTCCGGAGAGATAATCGGACTGTCTGGGATTTCCGGAAGTGGAAAATCAACACTCCTGGAGTTAATTGCGGGTCTAATCAAACCTAATTCAGGTCAAATTCTTATTGACAAAAACCCTCTTGAAGCTGTCTCACCTATATCTTGGAAAAAAATATATGCATTAACAAGTCAAGAATCAGCATTGATGAAAGGCACAGCGAAAAATAACATCGAATTTTTTAGATATTCGCTGACCGATATAGAAATACACGAAGCGGCTCTGCGCTCATATTATGCAACACACGAAACCATTCAATCTTTAGACAAAGATATAGGTGAATCTGGAAGTATGTTGTCCGGAGGTCAAAGACAAAGACTAAGCCTAGCTAGAGCACTTGCAACAAAACCAAAATTGCTTCTGCTAGATGAACCCACATCTTCGCTTGATGATAAGGCGACTAGTAAAATTTGTGAAGCGATTGAAAAACTGCGCAAAGATGTCACGATCATAATCGCCTCTCACAACCAAGAGGTATTGAACATCTGTGACAAAATCTTCTTCATACATGAAGAGATCTTAAAAGAAAAAATGATTAACACTGATTAGACTGAAAATGTAATGTAACGTCTACTTCGCACGGAGTAAATAGCCCCCTGGAGCTGCAGAAATTCCAATCTTCTGGTTAATACTATTTTGTGGCAAAAAATCTTTATTCATAGACAAGAACTTCTGTAAAGCTGTATAAGGATTATTCCCACGAGACCAAGGTCGATCTGGGAAAAAATCTTCAGGCAAAAATTCAATAATCGTGTCAAGAACTATGCAATAAGAACCAACTGAAACAAGATCGGCATATGCAAGCAATTCACTTAAAACATGATCTTCAGTATGATCGCTGTCCAGAATGACCATTACAGTTTTTTTACTTAAAGTTTCTTTCGTAACTCTGTTGATGACCTCTGCATCAGTGCTGTCCCCTTCAATTAAATTGATTCGTTCACGCAATGGGTGTTCATTAAGAGCTTTAAGGTTATGGGTTCTAATATCTATATCTATTCCCAGTACCGAAGCATCTTTTGGGCCTCCAAAAAAACTATTTAATTCAAGAAGTGAAGCGGTAAAAGCTAATGAACCACCATGAGCTATGCCAGTCTCTATGACAAAATCAGGTTTAGTTGCAAAAATTATCTCCTGTATCGCAATCAAATCTTGAGGAAACTGAATGACAGGTCGTCCAAACCAAGAAAATCTATGCATATAACCATCAGAAATAGCCTTTTTACTCCATATCAGCGAATCTGAATCCATTTCTGTCAGTCCATGAAATTTTCCTTTAGGTATGTCAGACAAATTTTTCTCCCAAAAAATTGTTACTTTAAATTATTATGTTCATTCTTTACTACATCTACGACGAAATCCATTTCCTCTTCTGAAATATCATGAAAAGAAGGAAGATTCAAGGAGACCTCTGAAAAGCGCTTTGCGTTTTTACAGGGTTCAAAGTCAAATGGATCTAATTCTGAAAGTGGCGGGAAAACCGGTCGTGCATCAATTCCTTTTTTTCGCATAGACGAGACTACTGAGTCAATACGTTTATCTTCCGGAAGATTAGAAAATGACAAAGTTGGCATCCATGCACCACTTTCACAACCCTCTTGTATTGGATTCAAAGAAATACCATCAATTCCAGAAAATTTGTCGCGATAAAGATCTAAAATCTCACGCCGTCTCGTGACTAACTCATCACTCCTTAGCATCTGAGCAAATCCCAAAGAAGCCTGTATATTCGACATCTTAAACTTATAACCGACATATGCTGGCCTAAACTCTTGTAAGGCATCAGACTCTCGACCATGATTTGACAGTGTTGTCACTTGATCAAAAAAATCTTTATTATTTGTTATCAAAGCACCCCCCTCTCCTGTCGTAAGCGTTTTCGACCCGTGGAATGAAAAAACGCCAAACTCTGAGATACTTCCCGCTGGTGATCCAAAGTAAGTTGAACCCCACGCTTCCGCCGCATCTTCTATCAATAAAATATTGTTTTTTGATGCTAAAGAAGTTAACTCGTTCATATCGCAAAGATTCCCATAAAGGTGAGTAGCAATTATCGCTTTTGTCTTTTTTGTTATTGCAGATTTTGCACTACTTGGATCTATGCACCAAGTAACTGGATCAATATCAACAAAAACAGGCGTAGCTCCCAAATGAACTACAGGTGCAACAGTAGCTATCCAATTAGTATCAGCCAATACAACCTCATCACCTTGCCCAACACCAATTGCTGCTAAACCAAGATGAAGTGCACCCGTGCAACTCGAGGTTGCGATTGCAAAAGTTGTTCCAAATTTTTCCCTAAGAGCTTGTTCGAAAAGATCTATATATCTATAACAATTCTCACCCCACCCATTACGTGCCGCTTCGACTGCATGTTCGATTTCTAGATCAGTAATCGAAGGTCGTGTGTAAGGAATTTTTTTCTTCACAAAATTTTTAGTCGGGGTACAGCAGTTACCAACTTTCCTCCCCATTCTTCAACATAAGTAAGCTGCTCACTGATTTCGGAGGAGATATTCCACGGCAATACAACTACATAGTCGGGCTTATCTTCAGTTATTCGATTTTCAGAAACAACCAAGAGTTTACTGCCTGGTAGATACTTACCTTGTTTTTCAATATTGCGATCCACGACATATTTAATCAATTTTTCATCTACAGATGAAAAATTTAACAAAGTATTTCCTTTTGCAGCCGCACCATACGCGATCACAACTGATTCCTCATTTTTTTTATCCTGGAGAAAATCAAGAAAGTTTTTTCTGCACTCGTTGGCCTTTTCTTGTAGACCTTTATAGAAATGAAAGCTTTTTACACCATTTTTTTCTTCGAAATTAAGCATCCTGCTAACACTTTCTTTGGTTTTATTGACTCCAGAATCGGAATGTTGTGCAAAAACTCTCAGACTCCCTCCGTGCGTATCAACTTCCTCAACATCAATAATCGTTAATCCCAAAGAAGAAAATATATTGAACGCAGCGGTAAACGAAAGGTACGAAAAATGCTCATGATAAATCGTATCGAAGAGTCCTTTTTCCATTAATTTGAAAAGGCTTTGAAACTCAAAAATCGCAATCCCTGCATCATCTAACAGCTCTAAACAGCCTCTTATAAAATCATTGATATCTGGGACGTGGGCTAATACATTGTTCGCAATTACCACTTGTGCTTTCCCGTGTATTTTAGAAATATTCTTTGCAGAATCCAAACCAATAAATTCTTCAATAACCAGTAGTCCTTTTTTTCTAGAAACTTGAGCAGCAGTACGGGTTGGTTCAATACCTAAACACTGAAATCCAAAAGACTCAAAAATTTCTAATAAAGTTCCGTCATTTGATGCCACTTCAAAGATCTTGTCAGTCGAAGTAATAGAAAAATCTTCAACTATTTTTTCAACCAAACTCCGACAGTGGTACAACCAAGTACTGGAAAAACCACTGAAGTAAGAATAGTCAGCGTTAAACAGTTCATCCGGCCTAACAAAATCTTCGGTTTGCGCGAGCCAACAGTAGTCACATACGAAAACTCTTAGTGGAAATTTCTTCTCATGAAGTGAAACATCGTCACTATTTATCAAAGCATTAGAAGGTGGGGCTATTCCTAGGTCTAAAAAACAATGTTTCACATCTGCATGACAAGATCGACATTTCAAAACTTGCACCCTTCCCATCCGCTTGAAAGCAAATCATGAGAATTGTCACGTTCCGAAAGAAGAGTTATCTTTTCTGGCCACTCAATATCTAAAATTGGATCTTCTGGATGAAGACCTCTCTCTGAAAAACTGTCATATTGACGATTATGAATATATACAAGTTCACATTTATTGGTGAGCGCCTGAAAACCATGTGCGAATCCTGCAGAAATAATAAGAGAAAGATTACTAGTCTCACTCAATTCCACTTCAAACGATTTGAGAAAAGTATTTGATCCTTTTCTTACATCAACGACTACATCATGAACCTTTCCACTAATACAGGTAACAATTTTTGCGTCTGCATTAGGTGGCAATTGGTAATGCATACCGCGTACAGCGCCCTTCAATTTTGTAGAAGAATAATTAATTTGAGCCACTTGACCATCTAAACCAAATTTATCAAACCAATCTGTTTCAAAAAGACGAGTAAACGATCCGCGTTTGTCGACATTGATCTCCCTGTGTAAAAGATAAACCCCTTCAAGTGGAGTGGCATCGCAATCAAATGGAAATTCCATTTGAACTCCCATCCAAATAATCAGAAATTTGCTGTAAAGAAAATGAGTGCATTTCTTTATTAATTTGAAAAAATTTGTGCCAATCTACAACTGCTCTCAAAGAGCTTCGTAAGTCCCAAACTCTTTCCCATCCTAGTTCTGTTTCTGATCGTGAGCTGTCTAACGTTATATAATTGACTTCTTCTGGTAAATCCTTGTTATCTAATACTTGTATATTTTTTTCACTTCCCCATTCTTCAAAAAATAAATTCGCAACATCAAAAGCTGAAAATTGCTCAATGCTAGGTGGACCAAAATTCCAACTTTTTGCAAATTCTTTACCTAAATCTTTATTTAAATGATTAGCTAAATTCAAATATCCAAAAATAGGTTCCAAAACGTGCTGCCAGGGTCTAACAGATTGAGGATTCCTTAAAAGTAACGGAAGATTTTCCACTATTGACTTAATGCAATCTGGAATCAATCTGTTTTCAGACCAGTCACCACCACCAATAACATTACCTGATCGAGCCGAGGCAATTCTTAATTCTTGATCAGACTTATTAAAGGGAAAACTTCTTCTATAACTTTCTACAACATTTTCAACCGAAGACTTACTGGCACTATAAGGATCGTGCCCACCCAAACGATCAGATTCAACAAATTCTCGTGTCATTTCCCTAGGTTCATAAACCTTGTCAGTAGTGACCACTACAACAGACTTAACCGATTCACTAAAACGGGCTGCCTCTAATAAATTTACAGCTCCCATGACATTAGTTTCCCAAGTTTCTCGCGGTCTGATATAACCTTCAAGAACCAAAGGTTGAGCGGCCAAATGAAAAATAACCGTCGGCTTAAACTTTTTGATCGTAGCAATAAGCTGAACCAAGTCTCTGATGTCAGACCTAGTGTCACTTTCAATTACTTTTGCTACTCCTGCGAAATCAAAAAAATTTGTTTCCTTTTCTGGATCTAGAGAATAACCATGAACTTCTGCCCCTAAGAGTTTCAGGAAAAGCGAAAGCCAACCACCCTTGAAACCAGTATGCCCAGTTACCAAAACTGATTGACCTCTTAACGAGTCCACTTCTCTACCAAACTCGCCAGGGAGGTGCACCTGAATCCCACAAATTTTGTAAATAATTCCTGTCTCTAATAGTATCCATGGGTTGCCAGAAACCTTCGTGCCTGTATCCCGTTAATTCGTCCAGCTCAACCAATTTTCTAACCGGTTCTTCCTCCCATGAAATAAAATCTCCTTCTATATAATCTAAACACTGAGGTTCAATTATAAAAAAACCTCCATTAACAAACCCTCTATCGCCAATTGGTTTCTCTACAAATCCCTTTACTTGATCTCCATCTATCTCTAAAGCGCCAAATCTTGCTGGAGGTCGAACTGCGGCTACCGTTGCCTGACGACCATGCTTTTTATGAAATTTTACCTCTGCCCCTATATCAATATCTGCTAAACCATCACCATATGTAAAACAAAAAGCTTGATCTTTATCTAAATATTCAGAGACTCTCTTTATACGTCCACCCGTCATGGTATTTTCACCTGTATCTACAAGAGTGACGTTCCAATTATCTTCAGATGAATCTTTATTAATCTTCACCTCATTAGAAGACACCTCAAAAGTCACATCAGAGTTATGAAGATAATAGTTATTGAAATATTCCTTTATTAGATAGCCCTTGTAGCCACAACAGATTATAAATTCCCTAAACCCATAATGGGCATAAGTTTTCATTATGTGCCAGAGAATTGGTCTACCCCCAATTTCAACCATGGGTTTTGGCAGACGATCAGTTTCTTCAGAAATTCTGGTACCTAAACCGCCAGCAAGAATTACTACTTTCATAAACTCACAATGCCTTATCTATTAATACATTAACTCTACAAATTAAATAAGATGTAAAAATAAATACTTTCGTTTAATAGCTAAAAATTTTTATAAATCAAACTTCGGAAATATAACTCTTTCACGGAAAATTTTTTCATTATGAACTACTACCCCTGCGGGGTCATAGCTTTTCCAATAACCCCATATAGCTAATCTTCTCTTTTGAGGAGTTTTCAAAAAAAACTTGCCTGTATATATAAAAAATTTAAAAGTAACTCTCCTACCCTCAAGCGATAATAACAAGAGGAAAAATAAAAATTTTCTGAATGGATTAATCTTCAAATTGGTAATCCTGCGGATTCTTTCAAATAGTAAACCCATTCCAGGAAAACGGGCCCACTTGATACGATCATCTCCCCCGAAAGCTCTTCGATCTTCTTCAGGTGAGTTCCAAGCATCGCGCATATAATACTTAAGTTGCTGTCCAGAATTGGTCTCGACCGATCCGAGTAAAGCCACTTCCTGCATGAATGCGACGTCAGAACCAATGATGGGTTTCAATAATGAAGTTTTTGATAATAATTCTGACCTGAATAATCCATACATCCAAATCATAGGAAGATTCTTATACGATTCTGAAAACCTGCGGAGCCCTTTTGAGTCGCTACCGAGAGAACTGCCTGCGTACGAACAAACCAAAGTTTCAGATGACCTCAAAACCATTTCAGTTTCAGGAGCAGCAAGAATAACTTCTGGGTTATCAGTTAAATATCTCACTCCAGACTCTATAAATGAAGCATTTATTTCATCGTCCGAAGCTAACCACAAAAAAAACTTTCCTTTAGAATTTAAATAAGTGGCATTAAAATTCTTCGGTGCACCTACATTTTTATCAAATCGAAAATAAGTACACCTATCATCAGTCTTAGAGAATCTCTGACAGATTTCAGAAGTGCCATCTATAGACGCATTGTCAGAAATAACAATTTCCAAATTCGAATAAGTCTGATTTTCTATGCAACTCAAAACCCTTTCGATATTGTCAATCGAATTGAAAACTGGCACTCCTATACTCACGAGGGGATTTGCAAGCGTCATTGAATTACTTTACTAATTTCTACTTACTTTTTTCCCTATTAAAACTCTGTCAAAAACGGAATTAGAACCCGGCACACGGACCGAAGAAACAACTTCACCAAAAAAACCCATCGTCTCTCGTAAGCTCTCTTCAGTAAAATAATGCTCATGAGCCGGATCTAAAGGTATTCCTCTTTTTATTTTCCTGCGTGTCATGAAAGACCTGAAAATCAATCTTGGGAACCTGAGAATAAAATAACCAAACCACTTTAAAATTGCAGATACAGGATCTGATTTCATTAACTCGTTAAAAACTAACACTCCATTGTGTTCCGATGTAATTTCTGGATTATGGATGCCTGACCAAGAAACCAATAATCCACCTGGTGCTGCAAGGAGATTTACGGCTTTTACCGCTTCATCTAAGTCATTTATGTGGTCCAAAGAAGTAGCAAAAACTATCACGTCAAAAGAGTTATGAAGGGATTTGATTTCCGCCAGATTTGCTAGATCTCCACAAAAAAATGGATAATCTCTTTCAAAATTTATCTCCAGCGGATCAAGTCCGAAATAATTTATCATTTTAGACACATCATCAACATACGGAGGCAAACCCTCCCTAATGCCGCAGCCGACGTCTAACAAATTAACTGTGTCACAGTCGTTTAAAAAAATTGTAATTACAAGAAAATTAGCAAATAAAGTGTAGGTAGAGTCAGTGAGCTCGTCTAGATCCGATTCGACTTGAGTCATTTCATAATCTTTAAGACTTAACTCTTGCCTTTCAAGCCAACCCTGATCATAGTTGTTCTTCGAAAGTCTTAAAGTTCTGAATGTTGAGCCTCCAAAAACAACATCTCCTGTACTTGAATTAATCTCAATTTTAGAATCTGGCTCAATGAAGGGAAAGTTATTCACCAGAGCATGGTACAAGATGAAATCACCCACTGGGGCCAACTTGAAACAATAAATTCTAATTCAAATACTCTTGAACAACGACTCATACACATCTATCTGATTCTCTTGAGTCGTCTTTAGATTCGCAAAAGATAACGCTCTATTTCGAAGTTCTCTACCTATTTTTTGACTATACTCTTTATTTTCTAATATCAATTTCAAAGAATGCGCCATCGCTACATGATCCAGATCTTCAACTAGCTCTCCACTTTCTCCTGTTTCAATTAAATCACTGTGCCAGTCAACGTCATACGCAACTACCGGAGCAGCCCCTAAAGCTACTTCTAATAATGCTCGACCTGTTAATGGAGCCAAAACTGCATCCACTTCTGGGATAACTCGTGCTATCCATTTCTGGTTTTTGTTTCCTGCAAAAATTACTTTTTTTTCGACTCCTAAACTAATAGCTAAATCTTTTAGTTCTTCCTTATCGCTTCCATCTCCCACCAGCAAAAGTCTTAAATCAAAATCCCTGAGAGACTCTTCTGAAATAGTCAGAACAGCTTGATCAACTCTTTTAGAGGCAACTAATCGACTTAAACATAGAACAATTTTTTCAGAAGTAATACCACACTCCTCAAGATCTGTTTTAGCAGAAGGCCGCTCTAAGGGCTCTATAAAATGATTCTCGTGGACTGCATTGTCTAGAGTAAATTGAACTATGCGGTTTTCAGGGATGCCCTTTTGCGAAACAAATTTCTGATTATCGTAATTCTGAACCATAACTACTTTCGCAAATTTCAGTATTATCCTCTCCCAAATCTCTTCAGTCCAACAAAAAGGGAACACCCTTGGCATCAAAGGTTTTTTTGTCTGTTTTCTAATTTCAGCAGGGTTCCCCCACACTCCAATCAATAATGGCAATCTAAACAACTTCGAAAATAAAGCTGCATAAAAACCATTTATGAGAGGGTCTTCGGCACGAACAAACTTGATGTCATAACGTCGCATTAATCTATAAACAGATAAAAGTAAGTTCATCTGAGCAAGAAGAAAATTCAATGGTGGTAAAAATCTAAATAGTTTGTGGAGCCCCATGCGGCATTCGAGCATCGTGTGTCGTTCGCTCAATTTTACGTATCTGTTCTTTCCAAATCGAGTCTTATCTGATTTATCAAGTTGTACATCAGCAAAAGGATTTACTGTCCAAACATGATCAAAATAACCATCCAGGTCTTTCGAAGTGACGAATACTTCAAGATTCCTATCTCTCAGCAAAACAGAATTGTAAGCAGAATCGAAAACTAAAAGATAATTACCATCTTTTTTATTAATCATATAAAATCTCTTACACCCAAAGAGAATTTATATTCAGGTTTGTGTATTAATTCAGTCATCTTTGAAATGTCACCTATCAAATTATATTTGTCATCGGTTTCTTCAATTTTATAAATAGGTTCAATTCCTAATTGATTTGAAATCACATTTGAGATTTCTCTTAAAGAAAGTATCTCTGGACCTGCAATATTTAGTTTTTCAAACCCTTCCAATTCAAAAGAGTTTCGCAGAGCTCTAATCGCATCAGAGAAATGGATCGGGTTTATTCTTATACCTTCTTTACTATTTAAGAAGATCTCTTTTCTACTTTTTATTTTTTGAACTAATCTTGGAATAAGCCTGTTTGTCTGCTGGTTATTACCGTACGGGAAAAACAGCCTCAAAATTACTACATTCAAATAATCTGAATAGGACTCTGCCGTTAACTCGGCGCAAAGTTTTGTCGATAAGTAATAATCTTTCTGTCCATTAACTAACAAAGGATCAGTCTCTAAGTGGGGTTCCGATGATGGGGCGTAGAGACCACCAGTTGAGGCAAAAACAAATGTCTTTGCTCCTGCTTTTCTAGCGTATTCGAGTGCAGAAAGTACAGAGAATGTATTAATAGAAAAAATTTCCTGACTATCTTCAGGAAATTTTAAAGTCGTATCGGCTTGGGCTAGATAAACAACGGTGTCGATTCTTTCAGGCAAGGAACTAATACTCCAAAACTTTCCAAGATCTGTTGGATGATGAACAATTGAACCCTCCGTAAAGTTCTTAGTTTTTCTTGAAACAATATGGGTTTCAAATTCTGTACAAACAGAACCAACCAATTCTGAGCCAAGAAACCCTGTCCCGCCTATCACTAATAATTTCTTCAACTTAAGACTTTCATCAACAAAACTTTTTAAAGCATCTCATTTTGCAACCATTGTTCAAAGCTTAAAAGAGACCAAATTAAAAGTCTCCTATTTTTCTTTCCCATAACATGCTGATCAATAAATCTTTTCGCAGTTTTATAATCTAACAGGTCATAGATTGCTGCTTTCTCATCTAACAAAACGCTGCTTAGATATTCGACACTCTCGCCTCTGAACCAACTTGCATCAGGAGCTGAAAATCCTTGTTTATGAGCATCTGCAAAACCTTTCGGTAAAATTTCCTCCATTGCATTACGTAGAATTTTTTTTCCTGCACTTGTCTTTTGAAAAGCTCTATTATTCTTACCAAAAATAATATTTTCGTCTACAGAAAAAGATTCATCTAAGTTTCCAATTTTCAACTTGGCAGGGCATTGCATAGCGAAATCTACTAGATCATTATCCAGAAAAGGCACACGAGATTCTAGACTATGCGCCATAGACACTTTGTCTTCGACCATTAATAAACCATGCAAAAATGTTTTAGACTCGAAATAAAAACAAGCATTCACATAATCCTCACTTCTCGAAAAAGAATTATCTACCCCTAATAAAACATTGTTAAAAACTCGTTGCATGGATACATCACATAAATCGTTCATACTAGGTGAAAACAGGTCGGATATTTCTTCTGGATCAGCCAGTCTTTGCCAACGCTCAAAATAAGAATTAGCAAATGAGTCAAAACTCTTTTGCTCTGGAGAACTATAATACCTCCATGGATAACCTCCGAATAACTCATCACCTCCCGTGCCTCCTAAAACAACTTTTACCTGTTCTCTAGCTAAACCCGCAGCATAATAATTAGGAAAACTCTGACCCACCCTTAACTCTTCAAGGTGTTTAATCAGCTGAGGCATCACTTTTTCCATATCTCCAGCCTGTAAAATTCTTTCAAAATGAACAGTATTAAATTCCTCAGATAACTTTCTAGCTTTCTCTCGTTCATCAAAAGCTAGTTCAATTCCAGATACAGAATTCAAATCAAAACCACAAGTAAAAGTTTTTAAACCAGGAATTTCACGCGAAGCTACACTAACAATTGAACCAGAATCTATACCTCCGCTCAGATAACTTCCCACCTCTACATCTGAAACCAGCTGTCGTTCTACTGCTAATCTAAATAATCGATTTAACTCCTCGGTGTACTCAGGATAATCAACTTCCGTCTCAGAGTCCTGAAAATTAAAATCCCAATATTTCTCATAGTGTAAAGTAGGGGAAACCTTTTTTAAATCAAGTAACGCTACGTGTCCAGCTGGAAAAATTTCTATTCCCTCAACAAAAGTCTCAGTGGAGAAAATATTCTGAAAAGTAAAGTATTCATATACGGCACCCATATTCAAATTCTTTTGGATTATTCCGGAAGAATGAATCGATCTTTGTTCCGATCCAAAGACAAGAGACGAAGCGACATTCGAAATATATAGAGGTTTGATGCCATAACGATCTCGGCCCAATAAAAGTTCTTTTTCTTTCTCATTCCAAAAAGCAAAAGCAAACATTCCGTTAAATCTCTTGACTGCCGAAGGACCCCATTCGATTAAAGAATTCAAGAGCACTTCTGTATCACCATTAGACTTGAATCTGTAACCGAGTATTTCTAATTCCTTTCTTAATTCGACAAAGTTGTAGATCTCGCCGTTGTAGGTCAATACATAATTATTGTCAAAACTACACATCGGTTGTTCAGCAGCTTCTGAAAGATCCATAATCGCTAATCTGCGATGGCCGAAAGCAACATTTCCTTTAATCCACTGCCCTTCACCATCTGGCCCCCGGTGGGTAAGAGAGTTCGTCATATTCTGTAATACAACGGGATCTACATTAGATCCATCTAGCTTTATTAGTCCGGTAATTCCACACATATTTACCAGTTTCGCGAAGCTTATTCTTCAGTCAGAAATAGTTGATCTTTACGCCATGAAATCAACGCAGACAAACCTTCTTCAAGAGACGTAGTGGAGGAAAAGGCAATGTCTTTTTTTGCTAATTCACAGCAACCGACACGGCTGGTTACAAAAGTAGGATCTTCTCTTGGTTTAAAAACAATAGGGATCTCAGAACCAGTCAATTTGAGTAAAGTTTCGGCTAACTCTTTCAAAGTCGTTTGCTTTCCAGTGCCTACATTATAAAAATTATCAGTGGCAGTTGAAGTCATTGCACAAACATTGGCTTCACCACAATCTCTTACATAAATAAAATCAAAAGCCTCACTGCCATCACCAAAAATAACTGGCGATTCACCTCGGTCTATAGCATCTAACATTTTCATAATCACTATTATGTAAGCACCTTTGTAGTCCTGACGAGGCCCATAAACATTCATGTAACGCAAACCGACGAAGTCCAAACCATAACGATGATGGAATGCGTGCAACATCGCCTCTCCTGCAATTTTAGTTGCTCCATAAAAATTCTTATTGTTGAAAGGGTGGTCTTCTTTCATGGGTTCAGAGATGGCATCTCCATAAACGGAAGCAGATGAGGAAAAAACAAGACGCTGTACTTTTTTTTCAATGCAGGCCTCCATAACATTAAAGGTTCCTTTGACATTGACGTCAAAAGCAGAACGCGGATATTCATGGCATTGTAAAAGCCACAGTGCTGCAAAATGGAAAACTCCATCTGCCCCGTCCAAGACATCCATAAGGACATCTTTTTGTAAAATGTCTCCACCTGCTTCAAACAAATTAACGCGGTTATCCTTCAAGGAATTTTCTATATTTTTTTTACTACCTCTTGCAAAATTGTCAAAAACTACTATTTCCCCTACATCGGTATCAAGAAGACAATCAAGGGTGTGTGAGCCTATAAGTCCTGCTCCTCCTAATAGGACAACTTTTTTATCTTTTAATTCCATAAGATTTCCCTTGGGGCTTCTTTCTAACTCTAGACCTGAGTAGAACCTTCGATTGGCTTTACCGAAAATTTGTATTACTATAATAAACCATCAGAAATCCCAAATTTAATATAAGTAATATCACGCCAAACATCACCAGTAGTGATACAACGTCCGTCGTAAAAAAGCTTCAGTTCTGGTAAATCAGAAGGAGTTAAACTTCTATACAGATCATGTCCAGTATGGATGATTGCTATATCGCATGGTTGACCAAAAGAATAAGGCTTGAAGCCCAATTCCTCTAATTCTTCATCTTCAAATAAAGGGTCATGGACAAGTGGAGTAGCTCCGAGTTGTTCAAGTTTTTCAACAAGAGAGAAAACTCCTGATCTGGAAACCTCTTTGACCCCCTCTCTATAAGCGGCTCCTAAAATTACGACTTTGCTGCCATCCAAAGTTCCATACCTTTCACCTATCTTCTCAAGTGCATATCCTGAAATAGACTCATTGACCTCAACAGCAGACAAAGTAATTGAAGCAGTAGGATCACTGAAATTATAAAAATCCTGATAAACGGGTATACAGTGACCTCCAACTGATATTCCCGGCATATGGATATGACTAAAAGGCTGACTATTAGCAGCTTCTATAACCTCAAAAATATCTATCGAATTATTTTCGGCAAATCTTGCAAACTCATTAGCCAAAGCAATATTTACACCGCGGTAATTAGTTTCAACAAGTTTTGAAAACTCTGCAGATTCTAATGAGCTAAGCGCCCAAACTCCATTAGGTTTTTCCAAATCTTGACGCTCGTCAAAAAGCAAAATGCTTTCATAAAAAGCAGTCGCTTTCCTGAGACTCGCTTCATCAATTCCAGCGACTAACTTCGGATACCTCGTAAAATCGAAAAAAACACTACCCGAAGAAACTCTTTCGGGAGAAAAAGCAACGAAAATTTCGCTACCAATACCTAAACCAGACTCTTCTGCCAATATTGGAGCCAGTCTCTGTCGCGTAGTATGAACTGGAACTGTAGTTTCAAAACATACTAGTGTTCCGGGGGTTAGATTTTTCCCAATCGTCTTTGTTGCTTCATCTAAATTTGAAAAATCCGGAATTCCAAATTCATTACTCAACAACGGAACTATAACTATTACTACCTCACTATTACTTACCGATTGGCCAGTATCCGTCGAAGCTTTTAAGTATTTCTTACGAATAACATCTTCTAATTTTTCTTGTAAATCAGTCTCACCTGAAAATGTTTCCTTACCTCTATTCACGAGATCTACGACTGACTCTGAAATGTCCACTCCAATAACATCATGGCCGAAACTCGCAGCCTGAACAGCAAGCGGCAAACCAACTTTTCCAAGACCTACTACACAAATTCTCATCATAAATCCGGTTGATTGATAATTATCTCAGTCTCACCTTTAGCTGAGGATTGCAAACATAACTCAGCTACCTGAAGGACCAATCTTGCTTCTTCGAGAGTTACACAGTCGTCGCGTAAGCCCAAAACTGCATCACGGAAAGCTTGCGCTTCAAGAAATATAGGTTCATGTTTTTCTATAGCAAATCGGGTCACATTCCCTTCTGAAATGCCTCGTGCATGCAGCAAAGTATCCCAATCGCTTTGAATCGAACCCTTTTCCCACAAAGTTAGATCAGCATTAATAGTGTCTGCTATAAAGCAGCCTTTTTCACCCGTTACTTGCACAAGTCGATCTTTAAATGGGCTAATCCAATTAACTAGGTGATTTCCAATCACGCCGTTATGGAACTGGGAAGTTATAACCGCCAAATCTTCATGCTCTCTTCCCATTCTGTGTGCAGTTCGTGCTGAAACGGCAGAAATTCTGTCATCTATTAACCACATTGAAAGATCAATATCATGTGTTCCAAGATCTTTAACCACTCCTACGTCACGGACTCTGTTAACAAAGGGCCCTTGTCGACGGGTAACTATTTGAAATACATCACCTAACTGCCCTTCTAAAAGACGCTTCTTCATTTCGCTGACTGCAGGGTTAAATCTCTCTACATGACCGACACAACAAACAAGACCAGACTCTCGAAAAACATCAATCAAGATGTCAGCTTCAACAGTGTTACTTGTAATCGGTTTTTCAATTAAGGTGTGTACCCCTGCATCTGCCATAACAAGAGCTGCTTCGAGATGATCAACTGTTGGTATCGCTATTACACACATATCGAGATTATGTTCTATTAGTTCTTCAGCATTTTTCACCAAGGGAATACCTTTGGTCACTTTTTCAGAATCTCCAGCTAAATCTCCTGCTGCAACGACCTTTACTCCTTCTAGCATTTCGAAAACTCGAAGATGGTTCCTACCCATCTGTCCTAATCCAAGAATTCCAACCCGAAGATCATGCATGAGATACCACCTCTACAATCTCGTCAATTTGAGCTTCAGTTAAACTTGGATGAACCGGTAAAGAAATAACTTCTGCTGCTGCTTTTTCAGTTTCGGGTAAATCTAAAATTTCATCATACGACGGGAACTGATGAACTGGAGTTTTGTAATAAATACCAAATCCAATTCCACTTTTATATAACCTTGCCTCTAAGTTCGAGCGATTCTCCACCCTAACCGTGTATTGGTGATACACATGATTTGCACCTTCAGCTACAAAAGGTGTGACCACCCCCAGCAATCTTGAATTAAAACTCTCAGCATTTTCTATTCTTAAACGATTAAATTCTGGAAGTTTTTTCAACTGCACCCTACCCATCGCTGCAGCTATCTCAGTCATCCTATTGTTAAATCCGATAATCTCATTTTGATAAGGGACTTCCATTCCTTGATTTCTTAAAAGTTTAACTTTTCTAGCGGTTTCAATGTTTTTGGTAACTAACATACCTCCTTCACCAGTAGTCATATTTTTTGTTGGATAAAAACTAAAAGCAGCAAAATCGCCAAAAGTCCCTACCAGTTTGCCGTCGAGTCTAGACAGATGAGCCTGGGCGGCATCTTCAAACACCGATATTCCATGTTTTTCAGCTAATTTGCAGATACCTCTCATATCGGCTGGGTGTCCGAAAAGATGAACTGGCATGATTCCTGCAGTTCGTTTAGAGATAC
The DNA here is from genome assembly GCA_036231405.1 of Nitrospinota bacterium. Taxonomy (GTDB): domain Bacteria; phylum UBA8248; class UBA8248; order UBA8248; family UBA8248; genus UBA3496. Next base: position 7,191 of record JAZAHK010000038.1, on the reverse strand, counting down.
ATGACTCAATTGATTTTGTACTTATACAGAAAGTATCTGGATCTATATCGGCAAAAACTGGTACCGCTCCTGTTAATGCAACTGCATTAGCGGTAGCTGCAAAGGTAAAAGAAGGAACTATTACTTCATCTCCTTTCCCGACGCCCGAAGCCAGTAAACCAAGATGCAAAGATGAAGTGCCAGAATTTAAAGCCACGCAATGAAGACCTTCAAAAATTTCAGAAAATTCTGATTCGAAAGCTTCTACTTCTTTACCCTGAACTAACTGTCCAGAATCTATCACCTTTGCTATGGCGTCTCTCTCTTCTTGGCCGATAATTGGGTTTGCAAGTGAAATCATGTGACTAAGACTCACTCATTTTTCCAGAAGAGAGAAAGAGTTGGCCATCTTTTTCAAAATATACTTCTTTGCTATTTGGACAGATCCAGAAATCTTTTTCTCTAATCAATTTCTTACCAGATTTACCTACCCAACCAATCTGACGAGCAGGGCTACCTGCTACTAGAGCAAAGTCTGGAACTGGCTTACTCACTAGCGCTCCAGCTCCAACCATTGCCCATGCCCCAACATCTACTCCAGCTAATATAATTGCTTGGGCTCCTATTGAAGAACCTTTCTGAAGTCGAACTCCTTCGATATTCCAATCATCTTCGTCTTTAAGCGATCCATGTTCATTAGTTGACCGAGGAAATCTATCATTTGTAATGATTGCTCCTGGACCGACAAAAACAAAGTCTTCAATAACTGCCGGCTGATAAATTAACGCATAATTTTGAATTTTTACAGCATTGCCGACCTCGACACCTGGTCCAATGTAAACACCGCGACCGAAAACACAATCTGATCCAACAATGACATCTTCACGTATATGAACAAAATGCCAAATGTAACAGTTGCTACCTAGCCGAGAATCTGAATGGATTTCAGCTGAATCATGAATAAAATTTTCAGTCAATTGGGTCAGTTCCTTGTCTAATTAACCATCTAGCTGTGTCTTACCTATAAGCTTTTTCCCGTACAAGCCGTGAAATATTTTTACAAATAAAAATGATAAATACATTCTAATGAAAATTTTACTAATGACTGAAAGTCTTGATATTGGAGGCATTGAAACAAATATTAAACGACTTTCAAAGGAACTCCTTGATAAAGGTCATGAGGTTACTGTTGCCGCAAGACCAGGGGTTTTAAACGATCAAATAGAGCCTCTTGGTGTGCAAATAGTTAATCTGAAAATGTCAATTAAATCACCTAAAGCAATCATCAAAGACATTATAAAGATAAGAAATTATCTGCCGAAGGTAGACATTGTTCATATCTTTTCCGCTAAAGCTGGTTTACTCTGCTGGTTAACAAGTCTCTTATGTAGTAAAAAAACAAATCCGAAGATAGTCGCAAGTTTGATGGGGCTTCACAACAAATATGAAAATGAAACAAGTCTTAATACAAACTTGAGAGCAAAATTAACACTCTTTGGAGCTGACACGGTCATTGTCACTTCTCCCGCCATAAGAAAAGTAATAGATAAGGTAAAGAGTAACAACCAAGAACTTTTTGAAGCTTCTGTTGTAGGCGTCGAGGTGTATAAAGCTAGTTCAAAAGAAGAATCAGCGGAAATAAAAAAATCATTTGGCATAAATAACCAGAAAAATCTTATTACTACCATTGGGCGTTTATCAGAATCAAAAAGTCACCATCTTTTCATAAACGCTGCTAGTCAAGTTCTTAAACATAACCCTGAATCACATTTTTTGATTGTGGGAGGTGGGCCTTTAAAAAGTGAACTGCAAGAATTAATTGATAAAAAAAATTTAGTGGAAAATGTTACTCTAATGGGAGAAAGACAAGACATAAAAGAAATACTTTCGGCCACCGATATCTACGTCCGCCCTGGGGTTAGTGAAGGTTTTGTCGGCGTAACAGTTCTCGAAGCACAATCACTGTCTAAACCAGTAATTGGATTTGCAATCGAAGACCTAGAAGTTGCAATAACTAACAAAATCTCTGGCCTTACAGTGCCTATCAATGACTCGACAGGACTCGCAGAAGCTATCTGTAAATTACTCGAAGATCCCGAATACGCAAAAGAAATAGCAGAAAACGGACATAAGCAATTCTTGAAAAATTTTTCTATCGAACAAATAGTTGACAACCTGTGTTCTATTTATGACTTTACGATCAAACGAGAAACCACCAACAAAGCATAAAGGACTAACCTTTCCATATTGGCTTCCAGAGTTATAAATCAAGAAATGAGCTCTAGTGAAAATTTGTAAAACATCTATTTTTGAAAAAGTTCTGGAAAACCCACTTCTTTATGTTTTCTCTTTAGCTTTCTTAGTCAGATTTGCAACTGCTTTAATAGTTGCAATTTTTTATGACAACTGCTTATTTGACGATGACTGCGGCTATCTAACAGTTCTAAAAATTAATAATGATGGCCGTCCGGAGGAACTATGGACTTCAGAAATGAACAGCTACTGGAATATTCATATAGCTTTTTACTATCCCTCAGTTCTGCTATTTAAAATTTTTGGATTCCAACCATTTATTCCTCAATTACTCTCTGTGGTGGCGGGATCTCTAATCCCGCTTTCAATTACAGCACTACTCAGAAATCACACCTCGCTTAAAATAGCTGTCTTTTCTGGTCTTCTAAGCGCCCTCTGGCCATCACAAATTCTATGGTCCTCTCTCGTTCTAAGAGACTCTGCCTCTTGGATGGGGCTTATAGCTATTGCTTTAATCATTCTTCACTGGACAAAAACAAAAAATATTCAAGGGGTTTTATTAGGTGCCTCAGCTCTTGTACTGGTATCTCTATATTTAGGGCATATACGTAGCCACACATTAGTTACAGCAATGATTGCACTCTTAATAGCACTTTCTCTAACTTCTAGAACAAAACATTTTGCAAACATCTCAATAGCGCTTCATTTTGTAAGAATCTCAATAGCACTTCTATGTTTTCTTTTTATTCCTCTGATTTCTAACGTAGGTATAGCTGGTTCTAACATTCTTGGTCTCAGAGATTTTGCAACTCAAAGAGCCGCCGGCGCCGCGCAAGCCGACACTTTTCTGGTTGAACCCGCTATCAAATACGATAAAAATTTAGACAGCGCTTGCTTCGATGCAACTAATTTAATATTTTCTGGCATGCCAGTTGAAAATGTTGAATATGTGAATCAAGAGTTTGATCCCGAGTATTTGAAAGCTATCGAACCCTGCCGCCTAAAGCAAGAAGACATACCAGAAGCATACGACAATAGCTTTGCGGCTCACATAAAGTACCTACCAAAAGGTCTTCGAGTAATGCTAATAGACCCCCTTCCTAATCAATTGCACAAGAGTAACTCTCTAATACCTCCTTTCCTTGAAAATATTCTCTGGTACCCAGTCCTTGTATTCGCTCTATATGGCAGCAGCTACTTGTTGAAAAGAAATACAGAGGTCCTCTATATAGCTCTTGCTATTACAGGTCTTGCAGTATCGTGGGGTTTAATTGAAGGAAACTTTGGAACTGCATTTAGACATAGGGGCGAATTATTATGGGGTTTAATGTTTTTTGCAGGTTTAGGTTTGGAAAAATTCCAAAAAAAAATGAAACTGAAACGAAAAGGTTCAGATCAAAAAGTAGAATTTTGAAATTGTTGGCTTAACGGAAAACGCGATTGAAATTTCCTTACAAATTCATTTTTAAAATCAGGTGGAAAGCTTCTGTAGTAGTTCGCACCACTATCGACATGACTGAACTCGCTCAAATCATCACTGTTGCAAAGCATTGAAATTGATTCATTAAAAATTACAAGTTGTCCATGATGCAATCTCTCACCAATATCGAGAACCGTGTCATCCTCGTATTCATCGATTTCAAATCTTTTTATAATCAAACCAGCATCAATTTTTTCATCAATTATGTGACTCGTAACACCTAGAGGCTTTTCGTCGTATATCGCCCACTCGAGACAATCAAGACCTCTTACTTCAGGGATGAGACCAGGATGAAAATTGATGATGCCCTTCTGGAATTTGTTTATTACATCCCCTTTAAGGATGCGCGCTCCCGAGATTATCCCAACTTCTGGCTTTAGTTGCGACAACAATTCGACTGCTTCTTGAGAATTATGTCCCATTTCATAAAACTTGTAGCCAAATTTCTTACAAATTTCTTTTGGCTCAATCAAACCTAACGGTCTTAACCCAGTACGAAAAATTCTTTCAGGGAAACCTAGATCTCTCCAATCGGCTGCAATAACAGCTTCTATTTCATAATCGAAATATTTACATAAGAACAAAAAGTCCTGTGTTTTCTTATGTAAAAAGTTATACGCAAAAATAACCACTATTGGACATTACTAGTCATAGACAACAAGCAAAACCTTTTATGTAAGAGATGGAGATTCAAGTAAAGTCTTTTCAACAATCCTTCAATTCGATTTGATTGCATGTTTAATTGCACATTTGAGAAACGTCATAGCTGAAAGAGGTATTAGCCATACTTCAATTTGCTTTCATTTCCTCCCCAAAATAGTCATAGACTTTCTCGGCATATAACCAATGATGAGCCCAAGGAGAATCTAATTCTTCAAAAGTTGCCAATAGCTCTAAGGACTCTTGCTTCCTATTATTTGATGCATAAAAACCTACAACCTCAAGAACAACATTAGGATTGAAGGGGTCATGCTCTAAAGCATTTTCATACCATTGTTGTGCTAAATCGATTTTCCCAAGACGAATGGCCGAGTGTGCAGCATCAATCGCGTACGAAGTCAACCCTGGGCCTAGTTGAGCAGCGCGTTCAAATTCTAAAAAAGCAGCTTCAGGTTGCGCTGTATACTCGTAAATAACCGCCAAAGTCTTAGCGTAAATTGGAACCCTTGACTGAAGGTTTACAGCCTTTGAAGTATAAGTTTTTGCCTGTTCATAGTTCCCTTCGTTAAAAAAAGATTCACCTTTAAAAGCTGCACCATTAGCTCGTATAGGAGCTGTTATCGGTCCCATCGAAAATACAAAAACAAGCAGAAGAACTGCCCCTAAAGCCAAACCTTTACGTTGAAGATATTTTTTACTTCCTGAAGACCTAAAGAATTTTGGATTAGTGACGCGAACAGAATTAGATACACCGCCATGCAAAAGAATTCCACCGAGAATCCACTGAATGTAAATTAGACCTGTGGTATCAATTGAAACGGATGACTGTAAATGGTAACAAGACCAGGCAACTAAAATTCCCAAATAATAGCCTTTCGAAGACTCAGATTTTTTTACAGCTTTGAAACCAAAAAAAGCAACGACACATTGAATAGAAACATAGGCAAAGGTTAAGACGAGCCCTCCATTGCTAAGAAAACCTATAGGAACACTGTGCGTTGAATCTGTAAGCACAGTTGGCCATTCAACGGCATGCTCTAAGGATCTATACGCGGCGAAATGGGAACCAAATGTTTCCAAACCCGTACCAAAGAAAATATTCTCAGAAAAAACTCCGAATGCAGACTTCCAGTACTCAAGTCTCTGGTATAAACCACTTTTTAATCCATCATTTATACGCTCCCAGAAAAAATAAATAGCTACTGAAACAAGCAAAAATAAGGTCCCAAAACAGAAATTAAAGAAAACTTTTTTGTTAAATACTTCAGAAAAATCTGCTTTCTCATAGTTCCTATCCAAAAAATCACCGAAATACGCTGACGTAGCTGTGATGAGAACATAAATGAATGGAAATCTGAGTTCACTGCTTGATGACAATAAAGGTAAAAAACAACAAGTTAAGACAACTGGTGAAACTGTCAAAATAGCTACAAACAATCTGTTTGAATGACGAGAAAAAACCCAATTAGCAACAGGTATAAAAGTTAAAAGTGCGGCTACATCACCTTGTGCTGTGTCTAAATAGACCAATGCCAAAGAAGAGATACCCAAGCTGAAACCAAAAAAAACCCTAATTATCTTTGAGAAATTAGTAGAAAATGTCGCCCAAACTAACAGAGGAAACGTAGAGACAAGATAGCCTGCTGAAAAGTTCGAATTACCTAAAGTAGAAAATATTTCACTTCCTGTTGCTTGCGCGTCTAATCCCCACGAAATTGGATCTAGTTCAAACTTCTGCAACACCGCGTAAGTAGACACAATAATATGAGTGCAAATAAATGCATTGGAGAGAAAAACTAGAGACTTTTTTTGACCAAGTTGAAAAATCGTGAGAAAAATACTTATGCACAATAAGTAACTGAAAGTTCCTGCACCCCTTGCATTTAAACCTGTTAAAGATTGCCAAGTTTGCTCAGAAAAGATTGAGACTAATACCAGACTTAAAACAAAAAACAGAACAACAGTAAAAACAGGAATAGGTAATTTGTAAACATCTCTTGACACCAAAACTTTGTAAAGAAAAATTAGGAATATGAATAAACCCAAAACCCAAAAAACTGTTAGTTGAGGCAAATAAAAGGTGTAATAAATCGACCTGTAAAAAACTGTTGGAGTTACGACTATCAACAAGGTCAAAGCGACAGAAAGAATTCTGTCTTCAGTAGGTGATACTGAAAAACCTATTCCAGAATCTCTCTTTCTACTTTTCATAAACTAGCCTTTTCCTTTTTACTCATATCAATGTAAAACCCTGCTACTTCGAGCATTACATTAGGACTGTATGAGTTGTATTCGCTACTTTCAGAAACCACTCTTCTGTAACATCATAATTACCTAAACCGAAAGCCGACTAAGCTCTCCTGAAAGATGCTTTTGAGACGCCTGGTTGCAGCTAAGCATTTTTTTCGAACTCTAAAAAAGCATCGTCATATCTTCCAGTATTTTCAAGACTGATCGTAAGCATTTCATGATAGACAGGAGCGTGCGAATCAAATTCAATGACCCGGTCGATTTTTCCTTCGGACTTTTTAATATCACCAGAAAAATACAAACCTTCAGATTCAAAAGCTAAAACATTGGCACGACAAAAAGAAGTAATCATCTATAAAATGCTCAAAGCTCTGACTAGAAACGCTGCCATTTGACCTCGTGTAACAGGGTCATCAGGGCAAAATTTGTTGACAGTGCAACCAGAAGTAACGCCGTGATCATACAGAGTTTCGATTTGAGGTTCAAAAATCGAACTATCATCATCTATGAATCGATCCTGTTGATTTTGGGAATCTAAACTCAAAGCTCTGACTAGAAACGCTGCCATT
>JAZAHK010000037.1:0-10220 GCA_036231405.1 Nitrospinota bacterium | reverse complement strand
TTGCAGTTTCTGAAATGAGAAGAGGGAATGGTGGATCGATTCTGAATGTTGCTTCTATTTATGGGAGAGAGAGCAAGGGTTCAATGACCTATAATGCGTCAAAGGCAGCATTAATTTCATTCTCGAAGGCTCTGGCGTTGGAAACTGCAGAAGATAATATTAGAGTGAATTGTATTGCTCCTGGTAGCATCATTTTTAAAGGTGGTGGTTGGGAAAAAAGAGTTTTATCTTCTGATGATGGTTTGAAAGGTTTTATAGACAGCGATCTTCCTCTAAAGCGTTTCGGTAGACCTGAAGAAATTGCTAATGTTGCTGCTTTTATGGTCAGTCCTAAAGCAAGTTTGGTACATGGTGCTTGCTGGAATGTTGATGGTTCTCAGAGCCATTCTAATATTTAAGAATTTTTCTTCTTTATAGTATCAACTTCTTTTTCGCATTCTTCTTCTAAGGATGCACGGTCTTCGTTGAATTTTTCCCTAAGTTTTGTCAAAGCCTGACTAATTTCTGGTGGAATCTGTTCGTGTGGTGTCCCTATAGGAATAGAAGAGTTGATTTTGTTTGTTTCCTGTTGAAAAAAGACATCTTTCTCCGCAATTTTTGCGTCATATTTTTTCTTTATTTTTTCAATAACTTCTCGATCCTCAGGACTTAATTTTTCTAGTTCTTCTCGTGCTTTTTGTCCAATAGAAGCAGTTTTTTGCATTGCAATTTCTAAAGCACTTTTCATTAATTTATCCCCTTTATATCTCTAATGAAATCATAAAAGATTAGTCATTGTCTCAGCTAAAGAAAAAGAAACCACTTGCAAATAGTAAGGATAACATAATTATTAAAGTAAAAAGCCGAATATCGTAATCATCTACCCCACAATTGATTTTATTGCTTACTGTTGTTCCACCGACAGAATTTAAGAACGAACATATACCATCTCCTACAAAATAAAGTATATTGTCCATAGTTGAGTTCCTCTAAATTTACATGCAAAAGAAGTAATAAACTATCTGAAGAGTTGTCTAAGGTCAACGTAGTTTCTAGGTCATCTTGTCTATAAGATCGGTAAAACATATCTAGTGGAAAGCGAAATTTCCATAGATAAGATTTTTTCTATTTTATATAATACTAATAAATCAATGGGGTAATTTTTGGAAAAAAGTAAACCATCAAAATTCGACGTTAATCATTCAAAAGATACACATTCAGCGTATGTAGAGGTTGCGCTAAATGTATCTTATCCAGGTCCTTTAACATATCGTGTTGATATTATAAAATTCCCTTCATTAACTCTTGGGTACAGAGTAAAAGTTCCTTTTGGTAAACGAGATCTTACAGGATATGTTGTTAGTAAAATTCAAGAGGAACATTCTCCTGTAATTACTTCTGAAAAAATTCGTAATGTTTTAGATGTTTTAGATGAAAAAGCAGTTTTAACAAAAGAGTTGTTGGCTCTTACTCGTTGGGCTTCCTTCTATTATCATTGTGAGTGGGGTGAAATGATTCGTGCTGCACTCCCTGGATTGAAAGAATCAAAAAGTAGAAGATTTTTTCGACTTACATCTCAAGGGGTTGAATCTTTTCATGGAGTCGGTAAAACTCGAAATTTACCAGGATTATCTCCTAGTTTATCTATCAAAGATAAAATTACTTCATTACTTCACTCTAAACCTTATACTCTTAGTTCTTTATCGTCTGTTTTAGAAAAAGAAGAAAGTATTTCTAAAGAGAAAACTGAAAATTTTCAGAATAAGATAGCTTCTCACTTAAAAAGCCTCGCTAACTCAAACTTGATTGAAGAATTCAAAAAACAATCTACTGGAACACTTGAAAAGAAAATCTTATTTGTAAGATTGAAAGAGGGAGTGGACAAAAAAATTATTAATTCTTTCGATAAAAGAGCTTTTCGTCAAATTCAGGTCCTGCATAAAATTTTTGAAGAAAATCAAGTTTCAATAGCAAAGTTGGAATCTTCACTTCCAGGGGCTCGTTCTGTTTGTGCTCGTTTATATGAAAAAAAAATTATAGAGTACTTTCATGACATTGAACGTCAAGAAGAAAATGTTGAAAATAATTTTTTTTCTTCCAAAGAATTAGAATTAACTGAAGAACAGTTTGAAGTTGTTTCCTCTATTTCTAATGATATTGAGGCCAAAAGACATTCCGTCACACTATTGCATGGTATTACGGGTAGTGGAAAGACTGAAGTATATCTACATCTGGTTAGGCGTGTATTAGAAGAAAAAAAATCTACTCTTATCCTAGTTCCAGAAATTGGGTTGACTCCACAGTTGTTAGATAGATTTCGAAGTCGATTTGGGAATCTTATAGCTTGTCTCCATAGTGCTTTTTCCGAAAAGAAGAGAGCTGAAGAGTGGTTGAAGATACGTAGTTCGAAGGCAAAAGTAGTTATTGGGACAAGGTCTGCAGTTTTCGCACCTATGACCGATTTGGGTCTGATAGTAATGGATGAGGAGCATGATTCTTCCTATAAACAAGAAGAGTTGCCTCGTTATAATGCAAGAGATGTCGCAGTTTATCGCGCAAATAAGATGGGTGTTCCTATAGTCCTAGGTTCCGCGACCCCTTCTTTTGAGAGTTTTTATAATTCTAAAATTGGCAATTATGATCTGAAAGAATTAAGTTCGCGACCCAGTGGACAAAAATTACCTAGAGTAGAAATAGTTGATTTAAGAAAAGAGAGTGTTGGTGATCCAAGGAATCCAGTACTTTTAAGTGGAAGATTATCGGAATCTATTTACGAAAGACTCGAACGTGGGGAACAGACTTTGCTGTTTCTTAATAGAAGAGGCTTCTCTTCTTTAGTTCTTTGTAGAGATTGTGGAGAAAGCGTGCAATGTGAGAATTGTTCTACGTCTTTGACATTCCATCGTGATGGAGGAGATGAACTTAGATGTCATCTATGTGATTTTCGTATTAAACTTCCTGAGAATTGTCATTTTTGTGGAAGTAAAGAAATCGCATATTTAGGGATAGGAACGGAACGTGTTGAGGAGTCACTACGTGCACGTTTCCATAAGGCAAGAATAAAGAGGTTTGATAGGGATTCAGTTAGAAAGGCCGGAGATTATGATGCCATTCTTTCTGCAATGAGAAGAAAAGAGATTGATATCTTAATCGGAACTCAAATGGTCAGCAAAGGCCATGACTTTCCAGATCTGACTTTGGTTGGAGTTCTTGTTGCTGACGTAGGGCTAAATCTTCCAGATTTCAGGGCGGGAGAAAGGACCTTTCAACTCTTAACTCAAGTTGCAGGAAGAGCAGGAAGGGATCAAATTTCTGGAGACGTTATAATTCAGACATTTAGACCTGATAATTATGTTATTAACTATGCAAAATCTCATGATTTCAATTCATTTTATGAGAGGGAGAGCGTTTCTAGAAAATTATTGGGATTTCCTCCTTTTAAAAAACTTTTAAGGTTTAGATTCGAGTCAGAAAACGAAGAACTTGTGGCTTTAGCCTCAAGTTGGTCTTCTAATTATTTAGCTGACTTGGGTGTCAAACGTGATAGGATAGGAAGTATTGATTCCGAACTAGTATTTTTAGGTCCCGCTCCCGCTGTCTTTGCAAAGATAAGAAAAAATTGGAGGCATCATATTCTTATAAAGTCGTCTTCTCACGAAAAATTAAACCAGCTTGTGTTAAAATTTAGGCGCACATTTTCTGAACAAAAAAAATTTTCTAAGGATGTAAGGTTAATTGTTGATATAGATCCATATTCTCTGTTGTAATTTTATGCATGTTTTCGAGATCGAAGATCAGATTTTCTGAGTCTGAATGTGGTTGGAGTTACTTCTAGGCATTCGCCATCTCTAAGGAATTCTAATGCCTGTTCTAAACTAAAAATTTTTGGAGGTATGATTTTTGTCGAGATATCTGAGTTTGATGCTCTTATATTAGTTAATTTTTTCCCTTTCGTGATATTTACATACATGTCTTGTTCCCTAGTGTTTTCTCCAACAATCATCCCTTCGTAAATAATCTCTTGAGGGTGTATAAACATAGTCGCTCTTTCTTGAATATTTTCTATGGAATATGCTGTAGATTTTCCTCCTCTATCCGCAATTATTGCGCCAGTATTTCTACTTTTAATATCTCCTTGCCAATTATCCCAACCTTGGAAAAGATGTGTTAATATTCCTGTCCCTCTTGTATCCGTTATGAATTCGCTATGATAACCAATCAATCCTCTGCTTGGTATTATGAATTCTAGTCTAGTATCCTCACTTGTTATTTTTTTCATGTTGTTCATTTTACCTTTTCTTTGTCCCAATTTTTGTGTGATTGTTCCTATATATTCTTCTTTCACTTCAACAATTAGTTTTTCGATGGGTTCAAGTTTTCCATTTTCGCTATCTTTGGTAATCACTTTTGGTCTGCCCACTGTTAATTCGTATCCTTCTCTACGGAGTTGCTCTATTAGAACAGATAATTGAAGGCATCCTCTCCCTGAAACACGCAGGGTATCTGTAGAATCGGTTTCGTGAATTTGTATAGCGACATTATGTTTTGTCTCGTGTAGAAGTCGATCTCTGATTTGACGACTAGTTAAGAATTTTCCTTCTCCTGATAGCGGCGTGTCATTTATCCTAAAAGTCATTGAAATAGTTGGGTCATCAATTTCTATTCTTGGAAGAGCAGAGGGATATTCTAGGTCAGTTAGTGTGTCTCCAATTTCTGCTTCATCAAATCCTGCGATAGCAACAATATCTCCAAAAGATGCTTCTTTCTGTTCTGTAAGTTTTATTCCCTGATAAGTAAAGAGTTTAGTGATTTCTTGCGTAGTTTTTGTATTGTTTTTCGCAAGAATTAATGCTTTTTGTCTTACCTTCATTGATCCATTCTTGATACGGCCTATTATAAGTTTGCCCAAATAATTGTCATATTCGAGTCTTGAAATTAACATTTGTAGAGGTTTACTAGAATCAGAAAGTGGGGGTGGCACTTCTGAAATAATTGTCTCGAATAATGGTTCGAGGTTTTCCATCATCTTATCTAACTCCATGCCGATTTTTCCTTCTTTTGCTATAGCGTATAAAACTGGAAAATTCAGTTTTTCTTCTGAGACATCTAAATCGATAAATAAGTCGTATATTTCGTCAAGCACTTGAGTAGCCCTTTGGTCAGAACGGTCAACTTTATTGATAACAATTATAAATGGTAGGTTTACTTGCATTGCTTTCTCTACTACAAATTTGGTTTGAGGAAGAGGGCCTTCATAGGCATCTACCAATAGAATTACCCCATCGACCATTGACATTACACGTTCTACTTCTCCTCCAAAATCTGCATGTCCCGGAGTGTCCACAATATTGATAAGAGTATCTTTATATTGAACCGAACACGTCTTTGACATAATTGTTATTCCCTTTTCTCTCTCCAAATCCATAGAGTCAAGGACGCGTTCGCTAACATTTTGATTTTCTCTGAAAACTCCAGTTTGCCATAGCATTGCGTCAACCAAAGTCGTCTTGCCGTGATCGACGTGTGCAATAATTGCAATATTCCTTATTTTTTCAGAGCTAATTTGATTCATTTTCAATTCCTATTTTATTTAATGTATGTTTCTTTTTTGGAATTTTTAACACACTCAACTGGAATGGTTAATTTAGTGCGAACCTTCTCCAAATAATTTTTGTTTTTATCGAAACAGGACATAACCCCTTTTCCATCATACCAAAACCTATGAGGATTTATTCTTCTCCCCTTGCAAGGTAAATCCTTTTCAGGATTTTTATTTATGTAAGCACAACCGAGATGATACTTCTTTCGTGCTTTGAAAACTAAAAAGTGTAGATGAGGAACAAGCCCGCTAGCACATGAACCAGTAATGCCAACAAGTCCTATTTTTTCTCCTCTTTTTACTAATTGTCCTTTTTTTATGAGGATTTTGTCTAAATGCGTATACCCGGTTCCGATGTAGTTACCATTTTTATCTCTTCCGTGAGTTAAATAAACACCATTGCCTCCACAAGAAAGATAAAGTGCCCTGATTACTCTTCCATCAGATGCAGCTAAGACAGGATGTCCAATAGGTGCTTTAAAATCTAATCCTGTATGTCTTCCTCTAGAGCGAATAGTCCCAAAAGTATCATAGAGAGAGTTAAAGTCAGAAACTATAGATGGAACATTAGCACCTATTTTAAGTTTGACTCCATGTGGATTTATTTCCCCGTGTCTCTTTATATATCCTGTTTCAATCGCGTTATTGTGCGAACAAGAAATAACAAGAAAAGAAAGGGAAAGTAAAAAGAATATCCTCTTGAGTGAATAAGTTTGTAGAGAACTATCGTATTGTATAATCATGAATATTCCCACTTAGCTTAAAGGTGTTTCTTAAATGGAATGTTTCGCATAAAATAAAATAGAAAATATTAGATACTACATTTTTATTCAAGGGAAGAAATTGAATTACGTGCAATTGAAAGATATTCAAAAAGTAAGATCTCATTTCCCTAGTTGGATAAGAAGAACTCCGATCCTCCCATTCTCTTCTGATTCTTCTGATGTTGGGAAAGAAAAACTCTTTTTGAAGGCGGAAAATCTCCAGGTTACGGGTGCATATAAAATTAGAGCAGCAGTTTCAATTTTAAACTCGCTATCTAGCGTTCAACTTTCAAAGGGTGTAGTTTTGACTTCTTCAGGAAATTTTGCACAAGCTTTTGCTTATGCAGGTTCTTGTATGGGTGTGAAAATAGTGGTCGTAATGCTAAATCGTGCAAGTTCATATAAAATTGAAGCTACAAGAGGCTATGGAGCCGAAGTAGTTTTTTGTGGAGAGGATGCACTTTCTCGTCAACCTATGGTTGAGAAAATAGCGAAAGATAGGGGTATGACTGCAATAAATACATGGGAGGAACCAATGGCAACTGTTGGACATGGAACTATTGGACTTGAGATTCTAGAGGATATGGAAGCAGTGCAACTAGTTCTGGTTCCCGTAAGTAGTGGTGGTGTTGCTGCAGGGATTTCTTCAGCAATAAAACAGACAAATCCTAAAATAAAGGTGATTGGAGTGCAGCCAGAACAAGCAAACGCTGCTTTTGTTTCTCTTCAAAAAGGAGAACCAACCTTGATAGATTATTGGGATACTATTGCAGATGGTTTGTCTGCAGTTTGTCCAGGTCTTTTCCCATTCCGGCATCTACAGAAATATCTTGATGAAATTGTCTTGGTTAGTGAGGTGGAGATTGCTAATGCCTTCTCTGAAATTTTGTATCGCTGTAAGATTTTGGCGGAACCTGCAGGAGCAGTTGCTTCTGCAGCTTTTCTTTCTGGTAAAGTAACTACTGACTTGATTACAGTTGCTACAGTGACTGGTGGAAACGTAACCAATGAAATGGTTACGAAAATGAAACAAATGATAGATTAAAAGATGTGCTTTCTAAATTAGTGTATTTCAACATTTACGAAATGAATTTATAGATGAACACTAAGAAAATAAATGCCCCAGATAGATAGACAAAAATTCTTTGTTTGTGAGTGTTATGTCTCGTTTTCCAGAAAGTCCAGCAAAAAGATAGTATTGCTATCACTAAAAATACCCAACTATACACTTGGAGTGTAGTTAATACACTTCCTAAAACTCCTGCTGTTGTCGCTCCTAGACCAAGAGCTGTTAGAACAGAGGGCCATCAACAAAGTGTATGTCTAAAAAAACCCCATACTAAAGTACTTAAAATTGTAATTTTATTCATCTTTCAAAGAACCCTTTTTCTCTGTACCATCAGTAGGTTATAACTAATTCGATTGTACTTGTTTTTGACTGTTTTGAGAAGTTTTTTAACTTATATATATAAAAAATTTATAGAATTCTGTTGATTTTTAGTTTTAATCCTAAATTATGGAGTACTTATGCAGGGAGCTAATTGGTTTCGGTATTTCCCTGACAATTATCTTTGGTCACATAGGCTTTGTGGGATTTTGAATCTTGCCCGTGTTGGTGGTAGTTCCCTCTGGGAAATTGATCAAATTGGAAAGAAACTTAAAGATAATATTGGAGATTCTGAGGTTTGGTTCGAAGAATGGAAGGAGATGTCTGAATTCGTTCTAGATTGTGCTGAAAGGGAACTCAAAGCAGGTCACTCTGTGACAGCGTCTGGAGCATTTATTAGGAGTGCTGTTTATCTTTATACCGCCGAACAATTAATTCCTCCTGAGGATCCAAGAAAGTTTGAATCATATAAAAAAGTTGCTTCAAGATTTTACAAAGGAATGAAACTACGTATAACTGGATTTGAAAAGGTGGAAATCGAATATGAAGAAGGTCCTTTATACGCATTTTGGATTCCCCCAAAGACTGAGAAAGAAAAAATTCCTGCAGTAGTTTTTTTTGACGGTGCAGATGCGTGTAAAGAAATTACGACTCTTTGGGCAGGACTGGATCTACATTCTCGGGGGATTGGGTGTTTGTGTATTGATGGACCTGGTCAAGGAGAAACCCTTCGTCTTGGAAAAATCCCTAGTCGATTCGACTATGAAGTACCTGCAACAGCTGCGTACAATTTTGTTTCTACTATTGAAAACGTAGATCCGGATCGAATTGGTATTATGGGTATGAGTATGGGGGGATATTATGCCCCTCGCGCAGCTGCTTTTGAAAAAAGGTTTGCGGCTTGTGTTGCCTGGGGATGTAGCTTTGATATCCATGAAGTGGTTGTGAAAAGAAGAAAGATTCTCGAAGCAGGAGGTACGGAAACATCTGCGCATATGTGGCAATTGCCTTTTCTTATGGGTTGTGATGATGTTGATAGTGCCATTGAAAAGTGTAAAAAATACAATTTGGCTGAGGTGGCTTCAAATATTACGATGCCGATTTTAATTTTGAATGGGATTGAGGATACTATAGCTCCAATTGAAATGGCGCACAGACTTTTTGAGGAATGTGGTTCTATAGATAAACAACTCAAAGTTTTTTCTTCTGAAAATGGAGGAAGTCAACACTGTTTAGTCGATAATCTTGGTCTGGCGAGTAATTATATTGCTGATTGGTTCCTGGATCATCTTATGCATTAAAGATCAATTCTTTTTGATTGATGTTAATCTTTGTCCTTGTTAGAATTCTGGATGTGGATTAATAGGAAAGGAGAGAATGCATGATTCAAGAGTTAGAAAACAATGGTGTTAAATATTCTTTAGAATCCCGTAATGATGATCTTTATGGTTCTGGAGTAGATGTCTTTATGTTGAATGAAGATGGTTCTCGCATTGAAGAATCCATTGCTTTTGTTCCTGGAAAAGACGAAACAGCAAGTCTTATTCTTGCTCAGCAATGGTTGAAGAATACTTTTCCTGAAGAACTGCCTAGTAAAGGCAAAAAAAAAATAAGAGATTTACAGGTATCTTAATTTGAGTGCACATGATCAATTCTTCGACGATTCTATTCCCAATCCCACTGGTCCTTTTCTTCAGGTACGTCAGGTTGGAGAACTTTTGTTTATTTCTGGGCAAAGAGGTATAAATCCCGAAAACAACCAACTTGTCGAATATGATATTGAAAAACGTTCTCGTCAGACGATGTTAAATTTGAAATCTATTGTTGAGAGTAATGGGGGAAGTATGCAAGATATCGTTTCCACCACCGTTTACGTAACAGATATGAAAAAAATCAGACCTGTTATTAACGAACTATATGAAGAGTTTTTTGGAAAAAATTTTCCAACGAGAACTATCCTTGAAGTTTCTGCATTGAATCAAGAGGACATCGTCGAAATTGAAGCGATTGCCCATATACCAAGAAAAAAAATGTAATCAATCTTCTTTTTCCTGTTCTTCTATGAGCTTTTGTTTTACTTTCTCAATTTCTTCTTTTAGTTCTTCAATTACATCAACTCCCCAAAATATTTTCCCTCTTATCACGAACGATGGTATTCCAAAAATCCCTATACTTTTTCCTTGTGCTCTTTGGCTATGTAAGACAGATAAGTATCGTTTCTCATTAATTACATTTTTAATTTCTTTACTATCTAGTCCAACTTCTTCTCCAAGTTTGACTAGCACCTTTGGATCTTCAATATCTAAGTCTTCTACCCATCGTCCCTTATAAATCCTGTTTCTATACTCTTTTAATTTACCCTTTTCCCGGGAATAAATAGTTGCTAAATGGGCATTAGTAGTTCTGCAGTTCTTGTCTGGGGGATTTATAGTAACACCATATTTATCAGCAAGTGGTTTGAACTTCGTATTATACAATTCTAATTTTTTTT
>JAZAHK010000036.1:0-44555 GCA_036231405.1 Nitrospinota bacterium | reverse complement strand
TAAAAAACATTAATAACATACGATATATAGTATAATTCCAATATATCGTTTAATATTCTTCGATTTTTATTATTAAATAAATTTTAAAATTACTATATTACCTTTTATAATAGTAGTTTAGCCATAAATTATATTAGTTGGCACGTTATTTGCACATATATAAGTATGTGAATAACCTGCCTTGGCAAATCAATTGCCATGCTAACTTTCCTCCCCCTCTATATTAAAAGCCAACCGGTGATAAAATTATAGAGGGGGACCCCCCTTTTTCTTAATTTTTAGAATATAATATTTTTATTTTAATTAGTGAAATAAATATAATGCACATAGTTATACTTTGTCGTGATAAAAAACTTTATAGTGTTAATAGACTTTCTGATACTGCACATAAGAGGGGTCACAAAACAGAAATATTAGATCCCTATCAATTTCTGCTTAATATAAATAAAGATTCGTTATCATTGAAATATTCAAATGAATATTTCAATGGTGCAGATATTTTTCTTCCCCGGTTAGGTGCTTGTAAATCTGACTATTCTTTTAATTTATTAAGACATTTGGAATTTTCTGGTTATCGTGTTGTTAATAATACTAAATCAATTTCAATTGCTAGAGATAAAATTTTTACACAACAATTTCTTGCATTTAATGGTTTCCCAATTCTAAAAAGTTCCATATCTCCAAATCCAGAATTCTTAAAAAGTGCTTTAGATAACGTAGGTGGTGTTCCAGTGATTATGAAATTGCCTAGAAGTTCACAAGGTAACGGTGTAATGAAGATATCTAAGATTAATGAATCACAGTCTATTGCTGATGTTATGTGGAATATAAAACAAAATATAATCATACAGGAATTTATTTCAAATGAACCTAATAGTGATATAAGAGTTTTAGTAGTAGGCAATAAAGTGATTGGTTCAGTGAGACGTATGGTACCTAAAGGTGAATTTAGATCTAATCATAATCGCGGGGGAATTTTTAAGGAATTTAAAATGAATGACGAAATTGAAGCCCTTTCAATTCGTGTAGCCTCTGTGTGCGGTTTAGAAATTGCTGGAATAGATTTTCTTGAAACTGAAAATGGTTTTGTAATTCTTGAAGTCAATTCTGCTCCTGGTTTTAAAGGAATTGAGGAAATTCAGAAAAATGATATTGCTACTCGAATTATTGAACATATTGAGTCAAGTTAACATTATGGATAGATTTGTTTTTAATTAGACAGGTATTTTTAGGGAGAATTGAATGTCAGACGTAAGTCTAGTTTGTGAGCTAGCTCAAAAAGCATTTCTTGAACTTGCTCCGTTAAACCATGAGATTAGAAATGAAAGCCTTAACTTGATTTCTGAAATTTTAGAATCACATGTTAATCAAATTTTGGAAGAAAACCAGAAAGATGTGGAAGTGGCAAAACTAATGGTTAAAAACGATGAAATTGCAGGTCCTTTACTAGATAGGCTGAAACTTGATGAACTTAAAATTAAAGAAATTTCTGATGGCGTGCTGGCTGTTTCAGAACTTCAGGATCCTCTAAATCAAATTCAAATGTCCACTTTGTTAGACAAAGGACTCCAACTTGATCGAATGACTTGTCCGATTGGTGTTATCGCAGCTATTTTCGAATCTCGACCCGATGCATTGGTCCAAATTGCCTCATTGTGTATCAAGTCTGGTAATGTTGTTATTTTAAAAGGTGGTCGTGAGGCTTTTCACACTAATCTGTTGCTTACTGATTTATTGTCAAGTGCTTTAATAGATGCTGGTTTGCCAGAAAATACATTGCAATTACTAGAAGGACGGGAAGATGTGAAATCTTTGCTTTCTAGAGACGATACAATTGATCTATTAATTCCACGCGGTGGCAATGATTTTGTGAGATATATTAAGGAAAATTCTAATATTCCTGTTTTAGGTCATACTGATGGAATTTGTCATCTTTATATCGATGCATTTGCTGACCAAGAAATGGCAATAAATCTTACCGTTGATTCTAAAACTCAATATCCAGGGGTTTGTAATGCAATTGAAACTTTATTAGTTCACCAGGACGTAGCGGAAAAATTCCTGCCATCCATTTTTAAAGCATTGATAGATAAAAATGTTGAAATTCGCGGTTGCAGAAAAACTTGCTCGATTTTCCCTAAAATTAAGGAAGCTACAGAAAATGACTGGAAGACAGAATATTTAGATCTTATTATATCTGTACGTATAGTAGAAACTATGGAAGAAGCTATTTCCCATATCAATAGATATGGTTCTCGACATACCGATTCGATAGTTACTAATAATCAAAACTCCTCGGAAAAATTTGCATCTAACGTTGATTCGGCAAGTATTATGTTAAACGCGTCTACTCGGTTTGCTGATGGATATCGTTATGGATTTGGAGCAGAGGTAGGAATTGCAACTGATAAAATTCATGCTAGAGGCCCAATGGGTATTGAGGGACTTATTACTTATAAATACAAGCTAATTGGCAATGGACAATGTGTTTCTGAATATTCAGGCAAGAATGCAAGAAAATTTTTACATAAAAAAATTCTGTAGAACAAATTTGGAAACGAGGGTTTTTTGAGAATTACGGTTGGAGTAGTAATAGTCACTTGTTTGTTTATTACTGGGTACTATTTTTTTCTTAGAAATTCTGAAATTATTCCTGAAAATTCTGCCTGTTGTGGAAATTCAGTTGTTTCAAAGAGTATAAAAGGAAAGAAGGTTTTTGTAAAAAATTGTGCCTCTTGTCATGGTATTAATGCAGGAGGGACTGGAATTGCTCCAAAATTACGGGGTCGTAATCTAACTAAAAACTTTATAAGGACTGTAGTTTCTAAGGGAAAAGGAAAAATGAGAGCATTTCCTTATATAAGTAGTAAAGAACTTGAATCTCTTTCAGATTTCGTTTCTTTTCTTAAATAAGTTTAGAAATTTAAAATTTTATCCTTGATATTTTTTCGCAGTTAACGAGGCAATTACAAAGATAATTAATGTGGAACAAGTTATAACAATCCAGCAAGTGACTGTTTCTGGGAGTCCTTCAATCATCTTATTTTGTAGTGGGTATAGGGATCTTCTTAGGATTGTGACTCCGTAAGTCAATGGGTTTATTTTCATAAACCAACCAACTATAGGATGAGCACTACTTTCTGGAAATACAGCACCAGACATAAGCCATAGAGGTATGAGAAAAAGGTTCATAATAGAATGAAATCCCTGAGTTGATTCAATTTTCCATGCAAAAATTAATCCCAAACTTGTTAACGCAAAGCTCATAACCAGCATGGAGAGAAATGATAATCCTATAACTTCAAGTGTTAAAGAAATTCCGACTATAGGCGCGGCACAGAGGAATAGTACGCCTTGTAAAATTGATAAAGTGGCCCCTCCTAGGATGTGTCCAAGGATAATGGCCTCTCGTGGAACTGGTGCTACAAGTACTGCTTGAAGAAATCCCATTTTTCTATCTTCGATAATCGAGAAAGTAGAGAAAATAGCAGTAAATAAAATCATCATCACAAGGATGCCGGGGAAAAAATATTCAAGGTATCCTTCACTTAATTCAACACCGTTAAGTCTAAAGGAGGTACCAAATCCACTTCCAAGAAGAATCCAAAATAAAAATGGTTGTCCAAGTGTTCCAATAATACGACTACGTTGCCTTAAAAATCGAATTATTTCTCTTTGCCATATTGTGAAGCTATACACAAAAAAATTCATTTTATTACATTCCTATTCTTTAGATTCTTCTTCTAAATCCTTAAATTGATATCCTGTTTTTTGGACGAAAACATCTTCTAGTGATGGTTGAGAGATGGTAATCGACTGTATTTGATCGGAAAATGATTCATAGAACTTGTGGATCGATTCATCGTTTTTTGAAGTATGTATAATTAAATATTCGGTTGCTACAGTAGAATCCAAATGAAATTTTTTTAATACCTCTTCTTTGAGTTTTTTTGGATTTTTCGTTTCGATTTTGACAACGACATCCTGCGCAATATTTTTTTTCAATTCTTCTGGTCTTCCCACGGCAATTAATTGTCCTTGATGTATGATACCGACCCGGTCACATCTTTCCGCTTCTTCTATATGGTGTGTTGTAAATACGATAGTGGTACCATTTTCTTTTTGAAGTCTTTTAAGTTCCGTACTAAAATCAATACGTATAGTTGGATCTAATCCTGTGCTCGGTTCGTCCAGAAGTAAGATTTTTGGTTCTGTAATGAGAGTTTTAGATAGTTCTAGTCTTCTCCTTAAACCTCCAGACAAATTTTCAGCTAATTCTCTTTGACGGTCTTTAAGATCAAAGTGTTCTAAATTTTGTTCAATTCTCTTGCGTAGTGTTTTTCCTCTTATATTAAAAAGTCTTCCATAATGAGTCATGTTTTCTTTTACGGTTAATTTTAAATCTATACTTGGATTCTGAAAAACTACACCAATGAATTTGCGAATCTCTTTTGGATTTTTAGTTAATTCTAAATCAAGTATTTTTACGTTCCCTTTTTGAATAGGAAGAAGGGTAGACAGTATTTTAAATAAAGTTGTTTTCCCTCCTCCATTGGGACCTAGTAACGCAAAGATTTCTCCTTTCTCTATATTACAACTAAAATTCTTAAGAGCATTTTGCTCGCCATAACAGAAACTTAAGCCTTCTATGGCAATGGCATATTCTTTGCCCATGATTTTTATAACGCTTGCTTTTGTGAAGGGGTCATAACTTTTTTATTTATAAAAAAGTCTATATTTATCCATAACGATCTTGAAAAACGAAAAAAATAAATAGGGAAAATGACACAGAATAAAGATAAAATAATTATCAAATATTCTAATCTCAGTAAAAAAATAAAACTTATAATGGTATATAAAATAAAACAAGCAAAGACCGTTGTTGCATAGTTAATATAAATTGCTCCGATAAAATACCCCTGTTCCAGTTCATATATATATAGACAATTCCTGCATTTCGTATGCATTTTTAGGATCCCAGCAAAAATACGATCTTGCATACAACTAGGACATTTAAGTGAAAATGCATTTTTTACGTGATTGTAAAAAGTCATTATACGCTTGGATAAAAAACGTAAAGCATTAGATAAATTATAACGCCAGTTATCGAAACGTATAACCATATAGGAAAAGTCCATCGGGCAATTTTTTTATGTTTCACAAGTTGACCCTTGAAAGCTCTGTAAATCGCACTGATAGCCAATGGTGGAACTAGTGCAGCGAGAATCGTATGAGAAATTAAAATAGTAAAGTAAACAGGTCTTATAAATCCCTGGCCTTTAAAACCAACTGAACCAACTTGAAAATGATAAATTAAGTAGCAAATCAAAAAAATAATCGAGATGGTAAAAGCACTCATCATGAGAAATTTGTGCTTAATAGGCTCTCCCCTACGGATTTGAAAATAGCCACTCACTAGGAAAATAGCACTTAGTCCATTTAAGAGTGCATTGACAGTGGGAAGGTCTTGGAAAGACAACTCTAAACGTCCTTGAAAAAAGAGCCTTAAGGGTGACTTTAGAAGTCAGGAAGCACCATAAGTACTACAAAAACACATAGCACGAAAGGAATGAGTGCAATATACCCTAGAGCACTTTTTTCGAACTTCAGATGCATAAAATAAAGCGCAACTAGTGCAGCTTTCACAACCGCAAATCCTACAAGAACTGTAGCTTTTAAAATCTGTGGATACGAAGGGCTTGCTGCTGGAATTCCTGCGAGAACCTCTAAAATAGTTAGAGCAAGCAACCACCAAAAAATAGTCATATAGTTTGTATGGTGTTCTTCGTGGCTGTGATTTTCTGATGCCATATCTGTATTTCTCCAAGCAAATTTATAATAAATAAATAAATGTAAAAACTAAGATCCAAACAAGATCAACAAAATGCCAGTACAAACCAACAATTTCCACCTGATTCCAGTTTGTCGAAGAATATTTACCTGCATTTGCGCGAAAAGCTATAAAACTTAAATAAATAACACCACCAGTAACGTGTAAACCGTGGAAGCCTGTAATGGCATAGAATGTTGCACCAAACAGACCATCTCCGTGTGGATTTTCAGAAACGAGAAGGCCAGATTGTATAAGATGCGTCCATTCGTAAGCTTGTAAACCAAGAAAAATTAATCCTCCTAAAATCGTAAATGACAAAAATTTCACTAAGCCTTTACTGTCCCCATTTTTAATTGCGTCTAACCCTTTCACCATTGTTACACTGCTAACAATAAGTAGGAAGGTCATGAAAGCAGTTAAGTTTATTCCCAATACATCTATTGGTATAGGCCAATTTTCACTGGAACCTCTCAAAAGCGCATAACCAGCAAGAAGTGTACCAAATGACATTGCATCACCTGCTAGAAAAACCCACATTCCAAGCTTACCCCAACTTTCAGGAGTCAAGGGAGTTTCAGCTGGTTCGACTGCGTGACTTACGGAAGCTGCTTCACTCAAAATTCATCTCCTCTACCAATCTCGCTTCGCATGTTTTTGTCTTTTATATAATAAAAAGTACCCTACTATAGAAAAAACTATAAGATACGGAATTACAATTAAAAAAAGAAAACTCCAAAAAAAAGAATCATTCTGACCGCAAACTGAGCATGCAAAAGCATTAAGGGGCTTCATTAAGAATGCCAGAAAAATAATAAAAAACATAAAATGTATGGTTCTAAACAACTTTTCCATTGCAAAATTATGCCCACTAGAATTAGACATGTCAATCAATCTGGCTTTTGAAATTATCTAGATTAAATAAACTAAAATGAATAATATAGGCCATAATCCTACGACCATGTGCCAGTACATAGCGCAAATAGATAAGTTTGGATTTGTTTTTTTATTTGGCTTTTTGATCAATATTTTTAAGAATAGTAAGAGAAGCCATAAAACAGCTCCTAGAACATGTGCACCATGAGTTCCAATAATTACGTAAAAAGTAGAACCGTAAGGGGTTGATTTTGCAGACAGACCAAAATTTAGCATCTTGATCCATTCGAATCCTTGAATAATCAGAAAAGTAACACCAAGCAAAATTGTTAAAGAAAAAGAAGACAAAAAATCAGTACCTTTTTGAACCTTTTTTTGAGTTTGCCACATAGTAAAACTACTGATGGCCAAAATAATTGTATTTAAAGCTGTCAAAGGAATTGGCAGTCTAGGCTGAAATGGTGGTGGCCAAGGGTCTCCGCTAAATCGAAAAACTAGAAAAGTACTAATAAGACCAGAAAAAAACATTAGTTCTGCAGCAATAAACACGAGCATTGCAATGTGAGAATTTGAAACAAGATTTTTGTCAAAAGACTTGTTCAATTTATATGCCTTTTAAGATAAAAAATTAATTTTTCAATAAGACAGTAATTACAGAAGAAATAACTAGAGTTGTTATTATAGCGAGCAGGAAGAAGATAGTTTTTATACTGCCTCTTTTTTGTTTTTCATTTTTCATAGAAGGATTCTCTTTTAATTGACGTGGTTGAAAATCATAGTTAAAAGCAATAAAGGTAAATAAAAAAGAGATGCGTAAAAAAGCTTTCTCGCAGAGGAAATACTATAATTTCGATATAGAATTATTCCGAAACTCAAGTATCCAACCCCCAAAATTATCGATGAGAAAAAATAGATGTTTCCTGCCATTCCTACAAACTTCGGCATCATTCCAATTGGGATGAGTGTCATACAATAAATAATGATATGCCTGCAGGTATTTCTTCCTTTTGGATCATCTATTGGCAATAATTTTATACCCGCAGCAATAAATTCTTCTCTGTACATAATTGCTATAGCTAAAGCATGTGGGATTTGCCATAGAAAAAGGATCGTAAAAAGGATAAATGATTCAATTGATAGAAAACCACTTGCAGCAGACCAACCAATTAAAGGTGGAATTGCGCCAGGAATTGCACCAATAATGCTATTCTGAGGGGATCTAGTTTTTAAAGGAGTATAAATAAGAAGATAAATAGCCGCGGAAACAAAAGTAACAAAACTACAGATAAAATTTGCAAAAATGAGCAAATAAACCAAGCCTGAAATCAAGAGGAAAAACGAAAATAGAATAGCTTCAGGCATAAAGATGTGACCACTCGGAAGGGGTCTGTCTTTTGTTCTTTTCATTTTTTTATCAATATCTTTTTCTAAAACTTGATTTAATGCCAAGGTCCCGCCAGAAGAAAGAGCGGTCCCTAGCAGAACGTGAAAAAGAGTCAATATTTCCACATTTTTAGGCGTTCCTAAGTAAAATCCTGCTGCAGTAGCAATAAGAACCATAGGAACAAGACGAGGTTTTACTAGGTTAAGGAACAAAATGCATTTTCTATACCCTGAAAATTTTTCTAAGTTTGTAGTTTGAGCAAAGAAACTCATTTTATGTGCTCACTTCCATTGAGTTTGATTTAAAAATTCTTGAATCCCGAAAAGGAAAACGTAAGATTCTAAGGCTAAGAGTAATTCCTGATGCTAGTAAAAGTGCACCAAAAACAACATGAAATGAAGTGCAGACTAAAAAAACAGAGTATGGAAAATTTTTGCCCAATACAGTGTATTTTTGAATAAATGAAAAAAGCCCGAGGACAATTTGTAAAAAAAGTATAATACCTATCCAATTAGCATTTCTTAAAATTTCTTTATTGTCGTGATGAATTCTATTCACACGTACGCAGACCCATATAACTAGTGATGCGACAATAAAAGCAAACATAAAATGAACTTCTAGCATTTTCCCAGTATGTCGGAGAATTGCCCCTAAAATAGTTTGAACGTAGATGGAGCAAACAGTCAAAAAACTTAGAAGATTTAGTTTTGGGTCAATTCTATTTGAATTTTTATTTTGCAGCCAGCTTTTTGATGTGAACAGAGTGATTGCAACCATTAGTGCAAAAAAAAGTTGAGCAACACATGCGTGTACTATAGCGAAATCCAATTCTATCAGTACTACCCTAAGTCCACCAAGGATACCCTGTAAGATTACGAGAGCACATGCTAACAAAGACAAGTATTTTAACCATTTTCTTGTATCAACCAAAAAAATAATTATTGAAGTGGAAACAGTTAGTACTCCTACGACGGATCCTAAAAGTCTATGCATATGTTCATAAAAGATACCACCAATCATTTTTGACCATGGGAATAAAAACATATTATATCCGAAACTCGTAGGCCAGTCTGGCACAGCAAGTCCTGCGCCCATGCTAGTCACCAAACCACCAAATAAAATAAGAACAACAGTTACTAGACAGGAAAGTGTACAGAAGCGATGTGCCCATACTGCTGTATTTGATATTCTATCTCTTGTTCGGGATGGAACTTCAAGAGGAAACATTTTGAAAACCTCTATAAAACTAGTGCGATGCCCCATCAGCCTGAGGTTTTAAAGGGGTAGTTTGAGGAGCCCAATCTTCATTTTCTCCTGGAACGCTATATTCGTAAGGGTTCCTGAATACCACAGGCAACTCAGGACCAAAGTTGCCGTGAGGCGTTGGCGTTGGAGCTACCCATTCAAGTGTGTTTGCATCCCAAGGATTTTGAACAGCAGGCTCTCCAAGAGTTTTCATATTACTGACCAGATAACGATAAACAAGTATAAACAAAACAATTGAGACAATACCGGAAACTGTTCTGCTTGTATTAGTAATAACAGGTTTCGTTATTCCTTCTAGAAGAAATGCGACAGACTTATAAGAAATGAATGCAACAATTAAGCTTGTGAGGATTTGTGTGAAGGATTTGTAAACTTTTCCACTTAAACTAAACACACTACCGAAGAAATTTAAAGCAAATGGAATTTGACCCAGACCCATACCTGCAGCAGCTAAAGTTATAAAAACATTCATCGGCTGTAGATCTGCTAAATACTCATATTGGGTAGGATCATAAATTCTTCTCATATGCCCACCAACTCCTAAAATGTGCATCGGGAAAAAAGCTAAATTGAAGAAAATAAATGTTAGCCAAAAATGTACCTTCCCTAATGCGCTGTCAAAATAGGTTCCAAACATTTTTGGAAACCAATAAGCAATGCCTCCGAAAATAGCAAAAATTGTTCCACCAAATATGACATAATGAAAATGAGCAACAATAAAGTAGGTGTCATGTATGTAAATATCTACGACATTTGAAGCCATGTAGATTCCACTGAGACCCCCTACCACAAAAAGAATAACAAAAGCTAATCCATGCAGCATTGGAAGGGTAAATCTAATAGAACCTCCCCAAAGAGTTCCTAGCCAGTTGAATGTTTTTATGGCGGACGGAATCGCAATGACTAGTGTAGTCATCATAAATGCGGTTCCTAAAGCTGGATTCATCCCAGATTGGAACATATGATGACCCCAAACGATCCACGAGAGGAATGCAATAGAAGACATTGCATAGACCATTGCCCTATAACCGAAAATAGGTTTCCTTGAGAAAACACTCAATATATCCGAAGCCATACCCATTGCCGGAAGAATAAGAATATAAACTTCTGGATGTCCGAAATACCAGAAAAGGTGCTGCCATAAGAGTGGTTCTCCTCCTTTAGCAGGATTGAAAAAAGCTGTGTCAAAAACTCTATCAAAAATCATAAGAGCACACGCGGAACCCAGAATCGGTAATGCCAGCAACCCAAGAATGGCTGTGACGAAAAGTGCCCAAACGGAGAGAGGCATTCTAAACCAATTCATCCCTTTTGTACGCATATTTATAATTGTTGTGATGTAATTTACCGAACCCATCAAGGAAGAGAGGCTTAGGATGAAAAGACTAATTGCCCATAAATTCTGTCCCCATTCTACCCCTGAATAGTCTGAAACAGTAGACAAAGGAGCATAACCAGTCCATCCTGCCGAAGCGTGACCTCCTTCAACGAAAAACCCGCATGACATTACAATCGCACCCAAAACTGCGGCCCAGAATGAAAGTAAATTAAGCCATGGAAACGCCATGTCTCGTGCACCAATCATTAAGGGGATAAGGAAGTTTCCGAAGCATCCAACTAGGATGGGCATAACAACTAAAAAGACCATTATTGTTGCATGCATAGTGACAAACATATTATAGACATCAGGACCCATCTTCCCTTCAGGAAGAAATGGGTTTTCATCTGAAAGCCAACCTAGTCCCCATATAGCCGAATCAAATTTTTCAACTGGCCACGCTAATTGCCATCTAAACATTAGGGCAAGAAGACCGCCAACAATCATCATTATTAGACCAAGCCATAAAAATTGTTTTCCGATGGTCTTGTGATCAGTTGAAAAAATATAGGTGCTCCAGAATCCACCATGTGAGTGGTGATCGTCATGTGTTGAACTCGTATGATTTGATTCGCTCATGCTTGGGTTGCCCTCAATTTAATTTTAGAATTTTAAGGTTTTTCTTCTTTTTTGGTCCAAGCGGTTTTTAACCATTCCTGGTAGCTTTTTTCAGTATGCACAACTAACTCACCCTTCATTCCTGAGTGTCCGACACCACATAACTCAGCACAAGGCATTTCGTATTTCCCTGTCTTGATTGGAGTAAACCAAAAAGGGGTTTTTCTCCCAGGAAGGATATCCTGTTTTAATCTTGCGGCAGGAATAAATAAACTGTGAATAACGTCTTCTCCCTTTAGTGTAATAAGTACCTGTTTATTAACGGGGACATTAAGCTGATTGTCTAGTTTTAAATCGTCAGAAGTTCCAAATTTTTTATCTGGACCGGGGTAAACAATTACCCAGTTAAACTGTTTGCCAATAATTTCTACCCTGACGTCTGGATTAGTAGGAGGAGTGTATTTTAATCTTGCCCAAGAAGCTTGGGTCATCAGAACAAATACAAGTAAAATGACTGTAGGAACTATGGTCCATACAATTTCAAGAGTATTGTTCCCGTGTGTATATTTTGCTTTTTTCCCTGGTTTTTGCCTGTATCTTATCAGAAAAACTGCCATAGTTATTGCAACGATGATAAAAGTTATATTTGTTAGGTAGTAAGAAACATAAAAGAAAAAATCGACTTCTTTCCCCTCTAATGAAATATTCTCAGGGAGCCAACTCATCATATCAAAAATGCCCTCCGGCGACTGTTAAATGAAAAAAAGCAAAAAAATACGACTCTGCATCCAAAAATGTGATTCTAATATGATGTGACTGGTTCTATCAACTATAATCGGACTAAAAATTTCAAATTTTTTTTACCAATTATGTAATTTAAGCTCTCTTTTTTTGAAATTCTTGTATTTGATCATCATTCCAGTTTAGCCATTCTTTTAAGACCTCTAAAGTGTGTTCTCCTAATAACGGTGGACGAGTTATTTTTGCTTGTGAACCACTCATTTTCCAAGGAGGACCAACGACTCTAATTTCTCCCGATATAGGATGTGAAATAGTTTGTATTAAACCTCGATGTTTAACCTGTGGATCTTCTACGGCTGCTTTGTAATCATTTACAAAAGCGAATGGGACACGCTCCTTCTCAAGTCTGTTAGCCCAATAATCTGACGTATTTGAACTAAAATACTGAGTGGTCACTTGATCAATTTTATCACGATGTTTTCTTCTGCCTTCCATTGTAGAAAAACGAGAGTCATCTATCCAATCTTCTTTTTTAAGGGCAATACAAAAGGGTTTCCAATACCTGTCATTTTGAACAATTACGGTTATATTTTTCCCATCTTTAGTTTTATATGTATTCGCTGGAACGCGCATTGGATTTTCATTTCCATATCGAGCTGGTGAAATTCCAGCTTGTAAAATTTCTCCCATACGTGGACCTAAAACAGCGAGGGTCGAGTCTTGCATACTAATATCAATATACCTTCCCTTGCCTTCTTTTTCAGCAGCATGCAAAGCACCTAAAATCGAATATGCGGCAAACATCCCTGCAATTGAATCTGCAATGGGAGCTCCCACTTGCATGGGTTCACCTTCTGGCTGTCCTGTTATACTCATCATTCCTGAAATCGATTGAAGAATTGGATCTAACGCAACACGATTTTTATAAGGACCAGTTTGTCCAAATCCTGATATTGAACAATAGACAAGTTTTGGATTTTCTTTCTGAAGATTGTTCCAACCAAGACCGAATTTTTCTGCGGTTCCAATAGCTAAATTTTCTACACAAACATCAGCTTTATTTGCGAGTGCTATAGCTGCAAGACGGTCCGTTTCTTTTTTAAGGTTAAGAACTATGCTTTTTTTTGATCTGTTGTTGGCAAAGAAATAGTCTTCGTGATTTTCTCGTCCTTTGTATCGTCCGACTGTTCTTGTGTCGTCGCCGCTGGGGGGTCGTTCAAGTTTGACTATTTCAGCACCAAGATCTGCTAACATAGTTGTACAGAAAGGGCCTGCAATAACCTGGGTCATATCAAAAACTTTTAGTCCGATCAGAGGAGGATTCGATGAATTTTCTGAAATTATTTGCCTTTCCATTTTGGTTCTCTTTTTTCTATAAAAGCTCTTATCCCCTCTTTTGAATCTTCTGTTTGAAGCACCTTGTTGGCAACATCCCTGGCTAAGAACACTCTGTCTACAAACGGAAGGTGTTCCCCTCTCCGGGCTGCTTCTTTTACGGCACAAACAGCCGCAGGCGCATTCGAAAGAATTTCTTTAGCCCAACGGTCTGCAGTATTAGTGAGTTCTTCAATAGGCACAATTTCATTTGCAATTCCAATGCGAAGACAATCTTTTGCTGGAATGAATTTTGCTCTCATTAAGTAGCCCATTGCTTGTGTCCATGGGATTGCCTGTGCAAGTAAGGTCGGCCCACTCACTGAAGATATTCCTCTTTTAACTTGAGGCCAGCCTAAACAAGCATTCTCACTCATAATAACGATATCGGAATTAAGTGCGAATCCACCACCCTGCGCTAGGCAGGGACCATTGATCGCACAAATAACTGGTTTATATATATGTCTCAGAAATAAATATAATTCGTCGTTGGACATTACTTTTCCATCATCTTCGGGCAGTTTCTCTACAAGGTCTTTTCCCGCACAAAACACATCGCCTTTTCCCGTGATTACTGCAGCCCATACATCATCATTGAATTTTACATCTGTATAGGCATCTTGGATTTCTTTACGCATCGCCCTGTTGATGGCGTTTTTTTTCCCTGGTCTATTCAGTGTGATCCACGCAACGTGATCTTTGATCTCATAATGGACAGTTTGAGCATTTTCCATTTTAAAAACCTCTTAGTAAACTGTGAAATTCGTCTGTTTTTCTGAATAATGTATATCATGAATGTTATAAAAAATTAAACCTTCACACGAAAAAATCACTTGATCATGATTTATTTTTAAAATTTCATTTTCTATTTTGTAATATAGGAAATAAAAATCAGCAATCCAAGATTTAAGAGAGAGACTTTATTCAGTAAGCATTCTGTGAAACTCGTCTTTTTTTTTGTATCATATATAGGACCGTGAATAGGAAAATGGCGACAAACTGAACAAACATTCTAGGGACGCCAGAAAGATCTGTGAATATTGAAGGGCGAAATGATGCAAGACAGATTAAAATAAGAAAACCCCTCTCTAAAATATTACACTTGTCTACGAAAAAACCTTGTAGGGCAGAAGCAAATGCAAACATAGCAATAAGACCAGAAAAGCATATCCACCCAATCTTGAATATGTCATTGATCCAAATAATGTTTCCATCTTCTGTTAACCCTCCGATCATAAGTATCTCAAGATTGAAAATGAAGACAAAAGGAAGAATCGCAGTTCTTAAATCATACACAAACCCTTGAATACCGGTCTGGATAGGATCGGATTTGGCAATAGCCGATGCTGCAAAAGCGGCGAGTCCTACCGGAGGAGTATCGTCGGCGAGTATTCCAAAGTAAAAAACAAATAGATGTGCTGCTAACATTGGAACGACAAGGCCTGATTTTCCTCCTAATGCAACAATAACAGGAGCAGTCAAAGTAGCCATTACTATATAGTTTGCGGTTGTTGGTAGACCCATCCCTAGCACAAGGCTACAAAGTGCAGTGAGTAGAAGCATAAGAACAACGTTGCCTAATGAAATGATCTCAATTAATTCTATAAATCGTCCACTTAACCCAGTGAGAGTAACAGTTCCTACAATAATTCCCGCTGCAGCTGTTGCGACCCCAATTCCCATCATATTTTTAGCACCTGCGATCAAACCTTGGATAGTTTCTTCTAAACTAATTGCCAAACCGGCAATTGCAGATTTGCTAATTCTATTAATTGTGTTTTGAGAAATATTGTCTTGGGATAGTTTAGAAAATTTTTCAACTTTTGACTCACCTTTCATCTTATGCACTTCACGAAAAATGCTTTTAATAGGTCCTTGGACTATAATCATAACTATTGTCAGAATTACTGCACGAAAGGCAGACTCTACAGCCGACATACGTAATACCGCTAGAGTATAGATCAACATGAATAATGGAATAAGGTAATGGATTCCGGAAAAGAAAGTTTTCCAAAAAGGGGGAATCTCAGAGGTTTTAAGAGGTTTGATATTAAGTTTTATCGCTTCTAAATGAACCACATAAAATAGAGCAACGTAGGATAACAAAGCAGGAAGAATAGCAGCACGAACAATATCTAAATAGGTTAATCCCAGAAATTCAGCCATTATAAATGCAGCTGCACCCATTACTGGAGGCATAAGTTGACCGTTTGTACTTGCGGCAACTTCTATTGCACCTGCTTTAAAAGAAGGCAATCCAACCTTTTTCATTAAAGGAATTGTAAAAGTTCCAGTGGTTGCAACATTTGCAATCGAGGACCCGGACACCAGTCCCGTCATACCAGATGCTACGACTGCTGCTTTTGCAGGACCTCCACGAAAGCGGCCAAGTGCGGCAAAGGCAACCTGAACAAAATAATTTGCAGCACCAGCTTTTTCAAGTAATGAACCAAAGAGTACAAAAAGGAAAACATAACTAGTAGAAACCCAAAGCGGGACACCCCAGACTCCGTCTGAACTCATAAACATATGACCAACAGCACGTTCCAAAGAGCGCAGATCAAGTGCTCCATCATGAGCAAGATATCTAGGTAAAAATGTTCCGTTAAAAATATAAACTATGAATATAATTGCCAAGAGAGGGAGTGCAGGACCTATGGCTCTTCTGGCAGCCTCTAAGAGTATGACGATAAATATCGAACCTACTAGCATATCCAAATTATTAGGAAGACCTGCCCGTTCTACAAAAACTCCTTGATAATCCCAGGTAACATATAGCGCTCCGCAAAAACCTAAAAAAGCAAGGGTGTAGTCATACCAGGGAATTGCTTTCAGTACTGAAAAAGGCGATTTTTTACTTTTAGGAAAGGAAAAGAAAACCATTACTATCGCGAAAGCAAGATGAACATTTCTTGCTTTAATAGCATCTATAGGGCTATAAGCAACATATAATTGAAAAAAGGACCAGAAAAGTGCGAGTAAAGAAATAAACCATACCCGTCTTGTTCCCATGTCTGTTTTAAGGGCGGTTTGTTCTCCATTTTGGCTCAATTTGTTTACAGATGAAATGAGATAATTGTCATAGAAAACCCTACGGAGATTATCTTAATCATCTCTCCAATTGAATGTAAAAAATTTAGGCGGGATGATAAGAAAATCATCCCGCCCTATTAGAAAATATGAAAGAGAAATACTACTTCAAACCCTTTTCTTTATAATAACGAAGTGCACCAGGATGCAATGGTGCAGAAAGTCCTCCGAGCATATCTTTTGGTTTTAGATATTTAAATGCAGCATGTGTTGCTCGAAAGCTACTTAAGTTATCAAAAATGGTTTTTACTACATTGTATACAACGTCGTTTGGCTCTTTATTTCCAGTTACAAAAGTTGCCTTAACTGCGTAAGTAGGGACAGATTTGGATACTCCTTTGTAAATACCACCAGGAATTGTTGTCATTACATAGTATGGTTTTGAAGCAACTAACTTTTGAATTCCGGCAGAATTCACGGGGATAATTCTAATACCTGTACTGTTAGAAATTTCAAGACCGCCACCCCATGGATTTCCTACTGTGTAAAAGAATGCATCAATTTTTTTGTCTACTAGTGCTCTGTTTGCTTCGTTTTGCTGTAGACCCTGAGCTTTTATATCTTTGTTTCGGTCAATGCCGTAAATTCTTAAGATATCTTTAGCATTTCCTCTCTGTCCTGAACCTGGGTTCCCAATATTGACACGACGACCTCGAAGATCAGCAACTTTTTTAATTCCAGAACTTGCTCTCGCAACGAGCATGATGGTTTCAGGGTGTGCACTA
This sequence comes from Nitrospinota bacterium, assembly GCA_036231405.1. GTDB lineage: Bacteria > UBA8248 > UBA8248 > UBA8248 > UBA8248 > UBA3496. Next base: position 27,333 of record JAZAHK010000036.1, on the reverse strand, counting down.
AAAACACTTCGAAGTCCTTTATATGCTTTTCCTTTCCAGTTTGCGGAGCCATTATATGCCTGCCAGTTTCTATCTGACTGAGCAACACCAAAATTCAGCAGCCCACGCTTGATAGCATTGATGTTAAAAACAGAACCTAAAGCTGGACGGCCGATACAGTTGTATCCTGCTCCTTTAAGCTTTTGGTTTACAATCTTACACACGTTTAAAGCAACTTGATAATATACTCCTGTGGTCGAACCACCGCCAATTACCAAGAATTTTGCACCGTGAGCAGGGACAGAGGTCCCGGCAAAAACAATCACGAGTGCTAACGAAAGGACGAGTTTCCATATATTTCGCATAACGAATCTCCTTGTTAGAAGTTGAATAAGTTTGACTGTATATAATGTCAACTACATTTAAGCAAAAACGGTGAATAAAATCCAGTGAATTGTTTTATAAGGGGACTCTAATTTTTTGGTTATGTTTAACGAACTGTTTTTTGAAAATTGCTAGTAGTTTAATAGAACTATTATTTGTTAATATTAATGTTTCTTTTAAGAAGATGTTAATTATTAAATATGGAGGGATATCTTTTGCCGCCCAAATTAAAAGGTCTTGATCATCTCGCAATGAAAGTTAGAGATTTAGACAAGTCCCTACATTTTTATATTGATTTGTTGGGATTCCAAATTAATGATGGAAGAAAAATTGTACCATGGACCGGAAGGTCTAACCGCCATATCTCTTGTACTAATAAGCACCATACAATTAATCTTTTTGAATTTCGTCCTAAAGATGATTCTGTAGATCTTCCAAAAAGTCATAGTCAAGACAATGATGAGTATGGTCTTATGCATTTCGCTTTTGAAGTTGCAAATAAAGGCATATTTGATGAGTGGGTGAAATATCTTCATTCGTTGTCTGAAATCAAAATCATTCGAGGTCCTACACTACATAGTGCAACTCATCCAGAAGGGGATGGTACTCCAGGGGAGAATCGATCTATTTATATAGAAGATCCTGATGGAAATGTTGTTGAAATTATGTGCGATATGATGAGAATTGGAAAAAATGGAGAAGTCGATAAAAATTGGCATGAGGAAAGAATTGTAAGGGATGGGTATGATCCAAACAAAGTACCTCTGCCGAAAACTCATAATTATCTAGATTAGCAAAATTTTTTAAAGGACAGAAAATGGAACTCATTCTTTTTGGAACTGGCGCACCTCCTCCCCATAAAGATAAGAGCGGTCCAGCAAATGGTATTTTCCTTAACGAAAAGCTTTATCTTGTAGATGCTGCAAGGAATGTTTCACAACAAATTGTTAGAACAGGTTTTAAATTAGCGAAAATAGATCAGCTTTTTTTTACACACTTTCATTCAGATCATTATTCAGGTTTTGGAGATTTTTTTATATCTCGATGGCTTACCGGCGCAAAAAAACCCCTCCAAGTATGGGGTCCTCCCCCAGTGAAGAATATTGTTTCAAAAATGCTTGGTTACTATGAGTATGATATTGATCTTCGTGTTCGAGAGGGTACGCATACAAGGGCGGGAACTGAGATAGAGGTAAAAATTCTTCTTCCTGGTGATACATTTAAGATTGATAGCATGACCGTAAGTGTTGAAAAAGGGACAATTCACGGAAATGTTGATGAAATTCTTTCATATCGATTTGATTCTAAGCAACATTCAATAGTTATTGCTAGTGATGGTCACCCAACAGAAGATCTTACTCGTTTATCTCAAGATGCTAATATTTTGCTTGCACATTTTTGTGTTCCAAATATGTATGACAAATATGGAATTAGGAACTCATTTACAGAATTAGTCATTGGTCATCATGCTACAGCGGAGGAAATTTCTGTAGTTGCTAAGGAAGCAGGAGTAAGTGTCTTAGTTTTTTCTCACCTTATTCCACCCATCACATCAAATAAAGAGGCTATTGAAGAAATTTCCAAGTATTATCACGGTAAAATAATTGCCGGAGAAGATTTAATGCGAGTCAAAACATAATTTAAAATTAACAATTAATTTCCTTTTTCAATTTCTGCTTCATATGGTTTTTTTTATTCATTTCTTTTGATATGTTCATTGCGTAGTGGGAAATTACATTTATGAAATTAAGTGCGCCAGTAGCTCAGCTGGATAGAGCGTCTGACTACGGATCAGAAGGTCGCGTGTTCGAATCATGCCTGGCGCACCATTAAATTCTTCTTTTTATGAATTCATCAAATTTTTCAACCATCTCGGGAGTGTATTTACTGTATTCCTCTGCAGAAAGTGCATCTATATCTAAAACGGGCATTCCAAGATCTACTAGTTCACTTTCGGGAATCAATTTATGTGTGCTAATAGAAGCTTCTCTGCTGTGGTGTCTATCATTTCCGCAAAAAAGAAGTGTAGGAACACTAATATCTTTTAGTTGATCTTCAGTTGCTCCTATGAGTGGTAGGTTAGAACAGGAGATAAATGTTACCATCCAACGGGTCATGATCTCGACGAATTTCTTTGTATCCATGCTCATTAAGATATCTTTATTTCTGGGATTTGCAGAAATTCTTTCCGCAAAAAAATCAGTTTTGCAAATACCTTCCATTCCTTGTAAACCTGCAATTTTAATATATTCAGAATAATATCGAACTCCTAAGTTTAAAGTTGCATATGGTCCTGCAGACATTTTCCATAACAGAAGGCCAGTAACTGCTTTTGGATATCGTATTGCAAAAGAAACGGAGGTTCTACATCCGGAAGATGCTCCACCAACTATACAAGGTTGTGCATTAAGTTGTTTAGTTAGTTCGAAAAGATCATCTGCCCACTCAGTGTATTCAGCGTCTCCGCCCGTTATTCCTATATCAGTTTTACCGCAATTTCTTCGATCAAATATCAGGACACGGTAACCTTTTTTTGATAATTGTATTGCCATATCACGAATTTGCTCCATGGGTGTCCTGCCACCTGGAGATAACGCAACCCAAGGCCCCGTGTCCCCTAAAATTTCGTAATGTTGATTTATTCCACGTACTTTAGCCACTGTCATAATCTATTCCTTTTCAAGAAAATATAAAATTTATTAACCGGTGGATTCAAGTTTTTTTCCGTGAGTCTCTATTGGTTGAGCGGGTAGAAGAATGAATGCAACCATGCAAGGGTTGGTTCCATTATTTTTCCAGTTATGAATCGTTCCTCTTTGAACACATACATCTCCTTCTTTCAGATGAACCACAACTCCGTCGTCTAGTTCCATATCTATTTCACCTTTCATGATGATCACATAATCGATCGACTGAGTTCGATGCATTCTTGCTGTTACGCCTGGACCATATTCAGTGATCCTAAATTTTGAACTACAGTCACCAGGAGGACCTGGTTCTAATTTTTTCCCATCTGAATTGGTATTTAGGTTTGCTGGATAATCATCAGTTGCCCAAATACCATGTCCTTGATGGTTTGGTCTCATTGAACGGGGATCATTCATAATTTCGTCTATCAACACGACAGCTTTTCCTTTTTCGTCGTGTCCAGTTACTACCCTTCTTAATGGAAAAGACATAAATTACTCCTATAAAATTTTTACGTTGTAGAACATTATAATAAAATTACAAAGAAGATAGAATACAATTCGGTGAGAGCGATGAAAATAGTTTAGTAGGAAGCCCTTTCATCATTAGATCTAATGTGTCTTGAAATGAACTGCCTAAAAGTCTTAATTTTTTTTATTTGCAATTTTGTTACTTGCGGTTATTTGTTTATAATGTTTTTCTTACTTAGAAGTAACTCTTTGTTTCTTTTTTTGCTTGCAAAATGCATAATAAACCGATTTACTTTTTTTTTGTTACGAGCTTATGCCCCTTAAGGAAATTCCGTTGATTAAAGAAAAATTGTTAAGTTTTTGTAATATTTTTGTTTTGAGTTTTATTATTATTTTAATAAGCTTCGTAAATTCTGGCTGCGCTTCTAAAGTGGGTTCTAGTAATAAAACGGCTAATTTTTCTAATGAAATTTCTGATCCTATTGAGCCCTTGAATCGTTTTATATTTGAGTTTAATAATGTAGTAGAAGTGGTTGTTTTGACTCCTGTGAGCAGTATATATTCTTCAATTTTTCCTGATGTAATTCGCAACTCAGTTCGTAACTTCCTTCGTAACCTTGAGGCTCCAGTTACATTAACAAACGATATTTTACAAGGGGAACACCTTAGAGCAAGAGATACTTCAATGCGTTTTTTGATTAATACCACTGCGGGTTTGCTTGGCCTATTCGATGTTGCAGATCAATTAGATTATAAATATCATCATGAAGATTTTGGTCAAACTTTGGCGGTACAAGGTGTTGGTCAAGGTCCTTATATAGTTCTCCCATTAATTGGACCCTCTTCCATGAGACATACAGTCGGACGTGTAACAGATATTTTTCTAAATCCAATGACTTATGTTAGTGAGGCGGAGGAAATCAACTATGCCCTCAAGGGCACAAAAATTATTGACGGACATTCTCGTATCATGGACACTTTATCCGATTTAAAAAGAGATTCGTTGGATTATTATTCTCTTATAAAAAGTGTTTATTCACAAAGACGTAAAAGTGTGATTCTGAACGAAAATAAAAACTTAGAAAAAAAATCTAAATAAAAATTTATCCATTACAACCAAATACTTTAGTTTTGTATTTTTTAATGAGTAGAAGTGAGTTTTTACTAGTGGTTATTGGTGATAAAAATGAAAAAAAAACTGAAGGTTTTATTAGCTAATCCTCGCGGTTTTTGTGCGGGTGTGGTTCGCGCTATTGATGTGGTAAATCGTTCGCTAGAGAAGTATGGACCACCTATCTATGTTCGTCATGAGATAGTTCATAACAAATATGTGGTTGAATCTTTGAGAAAAAAAGGGGCTAAATTCGTAACTGAATTAGATGAAGTTCCTGAGGGTGCTATTACTATTTTTAGTGCGCATGGTGTTGCAAAAAAAGTATTTGGTCAGGCTGAACTACTTGGGTTAGATGTAGTTGACGCTACCTGTCCTTTAGTTGAAAAGGTGCATGAAGAAGGGAGAAGGTATTACGAAAATGGCATGGAGGTTGTTTTAATTGGTCACAAGAATCATCCTGAAGTGGTTGGGACAATGGGGCAGGTCCCTGGGAATGTAAAATTAATCTCCAGCATTGATGATGCTTTAAATTTTCAACCGATCGATCCTAAAAAAATTTCGTATATTACTCAGACCACTCTTAGTATTGATGACACTAGTGAAATAGTTGAAATCTTAAAATCTCGATTTCCCGATATAAAAGGTCCAAATCTAAAAGATATCTGTTATGCGACTCAAAATAGACAAACTGCCATTCGTGAAATTGCGGAAAAAGTTGATTTAATCTTGGTTGTTGGCTCAAGGAATAGTTCAAATTCTAATAGACTTTGTGAGATTGGTGAAGCAATAGATGTTCCTAGTTATCTTGTTGAGAACAAAAAATCCTTAAAATTAGACTGGTTTAAAAATGTGAAATCTATTGGTATTAGTGCAGGTGCGTCAGCCCCTGAAGTATTGGTTAAAGAATTAATTCAAACTTTGGAGGTTGAATTTGATTTGTCATTGGAAGTTTTAGGGGATCAAAAAGAAAAGGTTTTTTTCCCCTTACCAGAACGTTTAAATGCATAAAATTCTAATCTCTAAATAGACGTAATTTCTTAAAATTTACACTTTATCTTCCCTCAATGCTTTCCAACTAACTGGAAATAATTGTGCACTTTGTTCATCAATTTTATCAGCAATTATTTGAGTTTCTTTCTGTGCATCTGGTTTGCAGCGCAAGTTACATACTCTAGCAAAAGCATAAAGCGTTCCGCTCCAATACCACTCGGTCATCATCGATTGAGGAAGAATCATCCTTGCCATTTCAGGAGCGATGTCTTTTTCCAGCATCTCTTCATAAGTTTTTTTGCAAGTTTCTACTACAGAAGAAACATCAAATTCTATCTCTTCTTCGGAGGAACCTTGTTTTTTATTCTCTGCTGAAAGTCTCCATTTTATAGGATTGTAAAAATCAGGTTCATCGTCAACATAACGTCTTGAAACTTCATTCCAAACAAGTCCAACTTGATGTTTCACCAGTTGTCTTGCGACAAAAATAGGTGCTTTTATATGAAATTGCATTGATGCATGACCAAAGGGGCTCCAATGATTGTGTTTCGCCAAATAATAAATAAGTTTTGTGTCTGCTTTTTCTTTAAATTCTTCGTGTGATTTTGCAAATGAAACACGGGCTGCATTGACGACACTTAAGTCACTGCCCATATGATCAACAAGTGTAACTTCCATAATTTCTCCAAATTAATCTTGTGGTTTTGATAGTTTTAAGGAAGTTAAAAATAAAACTCATTTCTGAAACTGAAAAACTATCAAAGATAAACTCAGAGGCGGAAAGTAAAATCGAAAACCTATAATCGATGTGATCGCATTATCTACTTTATTGATGATCACCACAAGAGAATTTTTTTGTTTTATTATAGATAAGGAGCATTTTTTACAATTTATATGTGTTCCTTATTTGTGTTGTATTATTCTGTATACTTGATTAGTCTTTTAACGTTTCCATTCAGATTTTAGAATTAGGGATTTTATTAAAAGAGGTTTTTTTTGAAAATTGTATTTATTTGTTTTAATGTTGTATTTTTCTTCTTTTCCTCATCTTTGTTTTATGAAACAGAAGCGAAAAAACCAGGAAGAAGAGGGAGACGTCCACCTCCCTTGGTTTCTGTTGTTAAAGTAGTAAAACGAAAAGTCAGTGAACGACTCAACTCTATAGGAACTGCAAATCCATACCGTAAATCGGTAGTAAGTTCTCAAATTGAAGGTCGAGTTCGAACATTTCCAGTTTTTCAAGGTGCTTATGTCCGAGCAGGTAAATCAATAATTGCGACTCTTGAAAAAAATAGTCTTGAAATAGATTTGCGGGTCAAAAAAGCGGAATTAGAAAAAGCGAAACAAGATTTGCTAAGTAATAAACGTGATCTAAAAAGGGCTCAAGACCTATTGAAACGTTTGATTATAGATCGAGTAAATTTTGATCGGATAGATACTAAATATCAAAAGTCAATTTTTGAAGTAAAAAGAGTTCGCGCATTAATTGAACGTATTTCAGATCAACTAGCAAAAGCTACGATACGGTCTCCACTTACTGGTTTTGTAACGAACAAATGGTCAGAGGTTGGGGAATGGGTTCAAAAGGGAGGGAAACTCGTAGAAGTTGTAGAACTGTCAAAAATAATTGTACGTTCTCCTGTTTCCGAAAAACAAATTCACGCTATTCAAAAAAATGACAAAGTACGTATTTCTTTTGATGCTCTTAATGGCAGAATTTTTTACGGTAAAGTTCGAAACATAATCCCGTTTGCGGATTTGAAGAGTCGGACTTTTCCAGTTGAATTCATTTTAAAAAATACTAAGGATTTTGATATTAAAGCTGGAATGTTTTCAAGAATTACTATTGAGTACGGTTCTAAAAAAGATGCAATTCTCATACCTAAAGATTCTGTTTTAATTCGAAGGCGTGGAATGTCTGTTTTTGTTTTAGGAGATAACCAAAGAGTTAAAGAGATCTTCTTTAATCCGGTTAGAAGCGTAGATTCGTTTATTGAAGTGCCAAAAGGAATTTTGGCACCTGGGAGAAAGGTGATAACTCAAGGTAATGAAAATCTAAGAAATGGTATGTTGGTTAGAATAAGAGGTAAGAAGAAGTCTTGGAAGAAAAAACGTTCAAATCGTCTCTCGAAAAAACCTTTTTGAAATCTGTATCTATAATTTTGAGGGCTATATAGAACAATTAATCTAATTTTATATTTTATCTAAGCTTTTCCGTTTTGTTATAGGAGTAAGTTTTGAATTTACCGCGTTCGTGTGTGAAGAATCCTGTCACCACAATGGTTTTCGTCATTCTTGCAGTCTTATTTGGTCTGATAAGCCTCTTTCGTATTCCGGTTCAGATGAAACCAACAATAGACAGACCCGTGATAACAGTCGATACGGGCTACAAAGGCGCTGCACCACTAGAGGTTGAAGAAGAAGTAACCAAAGCAAAAGAGAAGCGGCTCACCTCAGTCGAGGGTTTATCGAGAATGACATCGACAAGCCAAGAGGGACGTTCGAGGGTTATCTTAGAGTTTGATTGGGGAACAAACAAAAATATTGCAAGATTAGATGTTTCTGAGAAGCTTGGTCTTGTAAGAAATTTACCTGATGACTCTGATAAATCGATCGTAAAAGCAGTGAATTCTGATTCTCAAAGACCTATTGCATGGATAATGTTAAAAACCGATCTTCCCCTAAATGATGTTCTTATGATTGCGGATGATGAAATTCGGCCCAGCTTCGAAAGAATAGATGGTGTTGGTTCTGTACGTTTGTATGGAGGCTCTAGGCGCGAGGTTAGAGTTACAATGGACTATGAAGCTATGAGTGCAAGAGGAATAACAGTTCGTTCGTTACGCGAAGCATTAATTAGGGAAAATCAAAATACAAAAGGTGGAAAAATAGATGAAGGAAAGAGGAGATACGCTGTAAGAACGATTGGAAATTTTACAAAAATTTCTCAGCTAAAAAAAGTAATTATTTCTCAAACTCCTTCTGGACCGGTTTATCTTAGAGATATAGCAGCGGTAAATTTTGATTATGCAGAACCCTCTAGACGGATACGTCAGAATGGAAAGCCAGCCCTCGGATTTGGAATTTTAAGGAAAACGGGTGCGAATACAGTGGCAGTAATGAAAAAAGTTAAAAAGGTAATTAAAGAAGTAAATTTGAGGTACAGTGGTCGAAATATTCGGCTGAAACAAGTTTATGATGAAACAAAGTACATTGATCAATCTCGAAGCTTAGTTACAAATAATATTTATATTGGCGGAACTCTTGCAGTCACCATTTTGTTGATTTTCCTAGGCAGCATTTCTGGGATTTTAGTTGTGGGAATAGCTATCCCTGTTGCAGTCATAGCTACTTTTATTTTTATTTTTGTCTTAGATAGGTCTATGAATATTATTTCCCTTGCAGGACTTGCTTTTGCGGTTGGGATGGTAGTTGATAATTCTATTGTTGTTTTGGAAAATATTTTTCGCCATAAAGAAATGGGAAAATCTAGTTGGAATGCTTCGATCGATGGAGCAACAGAGGTTTGGGGTGCAGTTTTAGCCTCCACTCTTACTACCTTAGCTGTTTTTATTCCTATTATTTTCTTACAGGATGAGTCAGGACAACTTTTTAAAGATATTGCAATTGCAATAAGTGCTGCTGTCGGAATCTCATTAGTAGTATCTGTAACAGTTGTTCCAATGTTATCTTCAAGATTTTTAAAGTCTTCTCGAGTCGATAATTTTTTCGTTAAAATTTTTTCTTTTTTGCAATTTTACGCAATAGGAAGATTGGTGCAAAATTTTTATATTTCTCTATTGCGTTGGTTTATGCGGGGAGTTTTTGGAAGAATTTGTATTGTATTGCTTATTACCATTGGAGCAGTACTAATTGCTTGGAAATTTTTTCCACCGATAGATTATTTACCAAAGGGAAATAGAAATCTTTTTTTTGTTTTTCTTAGAATGCCTCCAGGACTAAATTTGAATAAGGTCGATGGGATAATAAAAAAATTAGAGAGAAAATTTAAAAATCTTGAAGAACTTGATCGTTTTTTTGCGGTCATTAGAGTTCAAAGACCTCTTGTTGGATTGGTTGCAAAAGAAAAATATTCAAATCTAAAATCTATGAAAAAGCTAAATAGAAAGCTCTTTCGAATGGTACAGGGGATACCGGGGGTACGGGCATTTGTAACCCAAGTTTCACTGTTTCGTCGGAGAGGTTCCGGCTTTATAGGTGGGATCAATCTTCATGTAGACATAACTGGAAACAGTTTACAGGAAATACAAAGGATTTCTGGTGATGTCGGAGAAAGGTCAAAAAGATTAAAAGGGGTTCGTTTTGTAAATAGTAGCTTTGATCTTGGTAGCCCTGAACTCCAAGTCCACGTTGATCGTGAAAAAGCTGCAGATTTAGGTATTTCTGTAAGTGAATTGGGCGATCTTGTCGAAACACTTGTCAACGGTACAAGGGCGGGTTTGTTTTTGGATGAAGGAGAAGAATTGAATATTATACTTCGTGATAAGACGACAAATTTTTCGAAGACCCAACAACTTTCTAAAATTAAAATTAATGAAAAAAGCGGAAATACTGTTGAATTAAGGGATATTGCAGAAATCCGTCCTGCTCTAGGTCCTACGAAAATTGAGCATATAGACAGAGTTCGTTCTTTAAGCATCACCGTTAATATTGGAGAAAATTTGCCATTACAGGTAGCAATCGAGCGTATGAAGAAAAAGGTTATAAATCCTATTCGCAAGAAACTCCCGCTTGGATATTCTGTTAATGTAGCAGGTAGAGCGAAAGATTTAGAACGAACCTGGGATTCACTTAAATGGTCCTTTTTACTTGCCCTATTTATCACTTACCTTTTGATGGCTGCCTTATTTGAAGCCTGGAGCTACCCATTTATCATTATGTTCAGTGTTCCATTTGCCACTACTGGAGGAATTCTACTTGTCTCATTTGTTAACTCTGTTGAATCTTCTGTGAAAATGGATACCTTGACGATGCTTGGGTTTATAATTTTAACTGGTATCGTAGTAAATAATGCAATTCTATTGGTTCATCAATCTTTGAATCATTTTCGTTCTGGGATGCAAATGAAAGACGCGATTATGGAGAGTTGTAGAGATAGAATGCGTCCTATTTTTATGACAACTGCGACTACTGTTTTTGGAATGTTGCCTCTGGTAACCTCAACCGGAGCAGGGAGTGAACTTTATAGAGGATTAGGCTCTGCGGTGCTCGGTGGTTTGGCTACTTCGGCATTATTCACGTTGATCTTAATCCCTATTATCTTTTCCTTATGGGTAGATTTAGTTGCAAAGGTAACACGTAAGAAAATTTAATTGTCTTCTAAAAACAGTTCAACGGCTTGATTCCACTCACGCTGACTACTTCTGTAGCTATAGTGTCCTCCTTTTTCAAGAATAACTAGCTTAGAATTATTTATTTTTGATTGTAAATCTTGAGCAAAATACGGTGGAGTAAGAGCATCATCTTTTGCAGCAATTATCAAAGATGGTTTATTGATAAGATGAAGTTCTGATGAACGATCGTGAGACAAAGTCATATCAAGTCTTGAGGTAATTACTTCGATAGAACCAATAGTCTCTTTTTGTTTTTCTTCTAACTCAAGTAAATTTTCGTACATGTTTTTAAACTGTGTCCATCCTGCAGTCCATAGCGAACTGAATTTAATATATTCTTCCTTCCCATAGGATTGCGCGATCTGTTTTCTAGATGTTTGCAGTCTTGTCATGTATTCGTCTGCTTTTGTCCAGGTATTTGAAAAAATACATGCCTTTATCCTCTCTGGATAATCTAAAGCGAGGTTTTGTAAAATACACCCTCCTGTTGAGGTTCCTGCTACATAAGCCTTTTCAATACCTAATGTGTCCATCAGGGCAATAGCATCTTTTGCAATTAAATCTGTTGAATAAGCGTTCGTGGGTTTATCGCTTTCTCCCGTACCTCTATGGTCAAAAGAAATACAACGATATTTTTTCGAAAAGTGTGGAATTTGAAAATCCCATGCGTTTAAAATTCCAGTAAGTCCAGGGATGAACATGAAAGTATCACCTTCGCCTGAGTCGGTGTAATTTAAAAAAAGATCTCCGGCTTTAATTCTTGTCATTTTTTTCTCACCCTTATTCTTTTAATTTTCTGAGTTTAATATTTCTTGAATTTTTACAGTTCTATTTTCTTTTGATGATAGTACACCTGCCATTATTACAGCAAGGGACTCAACTGCCCTAAATCCATCTACTTCTGGTTTCGAGTTGCTTCTAACGCAATTCGCAAATTCTTCAAGTTCTTCCACAATCGTATCGTTTTTAAAGTATTCGACTGGTTTTGGACTTTTTTCTCCTCTAGATAAAATACGTAATCCGTCAAAATGGTTGAAGTATGCTGTAGCAGTTTTACCATATATGTTCATAAGATAATATTCAGATGCGGATGCGTAACTTGCTGTTAGATTTGAAAGAGCTCCGTTTTCATGTTCTAGAATTAAGTTAGCTATATCAGGATTTTCTCCTGGTAAAACTAATTGGGCAGTTTTAGCAGCAACAGATTTTACTGGTCCCATTAAGAATTCAAGAACGTCTACGTAATGAATGCCTATTTGGAGCATGACACCTCCCGGCATACCTTCTGATTCATATCTCCAATGTCCAAGTTCAAATTGGCCTTCGCGGTCCCTACTGATATTACATTCTGCCTGAACCATCTTTCCAAAATTTCCTTCTTCAATTTCCTTTTTGATCCATCTAAATTGGTTTTCTCTTCTTCTTTGATATCCAATAGATAGGATTACATTTTCTTTTTCGCATATCTCAGCGATTTTTTTCCCATCTTCAATAGTGTGGGCTATGGGTTTATCAAGAAAAACATGTTTTTTAGAGATCGCGGCACTTTGAGTTGTTTCTAAATGAACATGATTAGGTGTTGTGTTTATAATTGCCTCTATTGAATCATCTTTTAGAATGTCTTCATAACTTGAAACCGATTTACAATTATATTTTTTTGAAAAGGCATTTCTTTTTTCTTCGGAACGACTGTAACAACTAATTATTTCTAATTTGTTAGTCTTTTGAATGGCGTCTGCTAAAACATCTGACCACCATCCCATTCCTAAACTTGCGACTCGAACTGGTTCAAAATTCATAAATAATGCTCCTAGATAGATTGTTTTTCTTTTCTTCGAAAAAATATAGGCCATAATATAGAAATGGCTGACAAACACAAAAAGAAAATACTAATTGGAGATGTAAAGAAAATAGAGACATCCCCCTGAGACGAAGTTAAGGCTATACGCAAGTGTTCTTCAAGTTGCTTCCCTAGAACCAATGCCAATAAAAGTGGAACTACTGGCATGTCTAGCCACCTCATAAAAAGGCCTAACAAACCAAATGAGAACATAATGTATACATCAAAAAAAGAATTTCTTAAGGCATAACTTCCAATAACACAAAGAACAGCAATAATCGGCAGAAGTAAAGATTTAGGTGTTTTCAATAACTTAACTAACAAAGGCAAAGTTGACATTGCTATTAAAAGATTGAAAAGATTGGCCCAAAAAAACGAAAAAATTACAGAATATGCAAAAGAAGCATTTTCCATAAAAAGTAAGGGACCAGGTGCTAGACCATGTACTAAAAGTGCTCCTATTAAAATCGCTGTAACAGGATCTCCTGGTATTCCTAACGTCATCATAGGGATCAATGCGCCCCCACAGACAGCATTATTTGCAGATTCAGGTGCGGCAATTCCCTCGATACAACCTTCTCCAAATTTTTTTGGGTTTTTGTTTATTTTTTTCGTATAATCATAACTTATGAATGCAGCTATAGGGCCTCCTGCGCCTGGAAGTATTCCGATAAAAGTACCTAAAAAAGATCCTATGCATATTGGTAATCTCATAATCTTGAGATTTTTTAAAGAGGGTAGTAGGTGTCTTAAGTTAGAATTATTCGTCTCGTGATTAATGTTTTTGACCGAATCACTCAAATTGTCTGCTAGTTGTGGAATTGCAAAAAGGCCAATTAATGCAGTTAAAAAATGAAGTCCAGAAAGTAAATCTGCATTTCCGAAAGTAAACCTTTCTGTCCCCATGATTGGATCTTGACCTATTGATATAAACAGCAAACCAATCATTCCAGATAGTAATCCTTTTATAATTGACTTTGTTGCAAAACTACAAATTGCGGATAATCCAAAAAAGATTAAACTGAATAAATCTGGGGCTCTAAACGAAAGTGCAACTTCTGCTAATTCAGGGGCAATAAAATAAAGGCAGATGAAACTAAATAGGCCTCCTATAAAGCTAGCTATAATTGCAGTACTAAGAGCAACATCTGCTTTTCCACTTCTTGCCATTGGATATCCATCTAGAGCAGTCGCAGAGGCTGAAGGTGTCCCAGGAATTTTTAGAAGGATTGCTGAAAAACTTCCTCCCATCATTCCGCCAGCATATAGGCCCAGCATCAAAGAAATAGAAATAGAAGGAGGCATTACAAATGTAAGAGGTAATACAATAATGATTCCCGCACTGATAGTCATTCCTGGAATCATTCCAACAATTAAACCTAAAAATGATCCTACACAGGTTGCAAAAAGACTTAATAATTGAGCTGATTTTATAAAACCTTCGTATACATCAGGATTCATTTAGAAACCTTTAAAAAGACCAATTAGGTAAAAAAATAGAAAATACATTTTGGAATAAATAAAAAATGGAAAAGGGTATTGAGATTGAAAAAACTATAATATAGAGAAAACGTTTTTCCGATGTTAGAAACATAAAGCCTGCAAAGAAAAAAGGAGTAGTTAATAAAAATCCTGTGAAAGGAAGAAGAGCAATATAAGTAAGCATCATTAGGAGTAGAGTAAAGACTTTTTTTTCAAAAAAGTCTTTCGCAAGTTCGACAATATCTTCAAAAGATTTCAGACCAAAGATACGACTAACGAAAACTTTTTTTAAAGTAGAGTATGAAATGCTAGATTTGTCTGTTTTTTTGCTTTTGTCAAAAAAATTCTTACATAAAAGTAAAATGGAAAGAGTTAGAAAACAAATAACAATGACCCATGGGAAAAACGAAGGTCCAGGGGTGTTAGGAATAGTCCTAGTTGGAAGCCAGTAAGTTAAATAAGAATACCAGATTCCAATGAGAATAAATGCTAAAGACGAAATTATATTTTTTTTACGCATTTTAAAAATAGATACCCGTCCTCTTCTAGATGAAGAGAACGGGTATTTCTGTTTTTATGACTATTTCTTTCTCTTTGATTGATAAATTCCAGCTTGCTTCATGACTTCAGAAACAAGAGTATTTTGAGATTTTAAGTAAGTTTCAAATGCGGATGAGTCCATAGGAGCAATAGTAAATCCTTTCTTTTTACCAAGAGCGGTAAATGCTTTAGACCTTGCTGAACGCATCATTGCGTTCGCAATTTTTGCCTTTATGATTGCTGGAGTACCTTTTGGTACTGATAGTCCTCTAAAAAATTCCATTTCTGCTTTAAATCCAAGTTCTTTTGCGGTTGGGACATTCGGGATGACTTTGTTTCTTTTAGAACCAGGAATAACTAAGATACGAATTTTTCCAGCTTTTGCCAATCTTACAGCCCCAGTTAGAGGAGCCACCATAGCATGAGCTTCACCACTTAAAACAGAAGCATTTCTTCTTTTAATGCCAACCGGAAGGTGTATCACTTTACAACTCGTAGCGTGTGTTAGAACCACAGCTCCAAGATGTGTACTACTTCCAGTTCCGGCGTTTGCTATCTTAATTTTACCAGGATTTTTTTGACAATCTTTTACAAATTCTTTAAAAGAATTCCATTTAGCATCTGCCCTTACAGCAAGAGGCAATGGCTGCATTTCTACACGACCTACATGATCTAAGGCATTATACTTAAAAGATACGTTGCCAATGTTAGTTGTGGTTAAAACTGACGTTGAATTCCAGGCAATAGTGTATCCATCTGGTTTTGCATTTTTAACAAAAGTGTAAGTAACTGCACCACCTGCGCCAGGTTTGTTAATCGGAACTACAGGTACACCTAAGACTTTAGACATCCCTTTTGCAAGAAGTCTTCCCTCAATGTCTGCACCACCACCTGCACCAAATGGGATAATAAATTTAATTGGTTTGTTCGGATATTCTGCATATGTATTTTGAGTAAATGTGAACAAAACCAAAACAACAAGCAAAATTGGCAAAAGTACGAACTTTCTCATCATTTTCCCCTCCATTTCATTAGGAATAAAAAATATTTTGCTATTTACTCTACTAAGTTTTACAAATTAGTCAATTTTTTCTTTTGCCCCGATTGATTCTAGTGCGGCTTTTGCAATAATTTCATCTTGTTCCCAATCACCTCCACTGACACCTATTCCACCAGAGCACTCCCCTTCAAATATAATGGGGAAACCACCTTCCATAGCAGTCCATCGTTCTGGTCCAGCTGCAAGTGCTAGTCCAATGGCATGTAAGGTATCCATATGTTGCCCTTGGGCACCTTGCGTTGTCGTGGGTCTTTTATTTGAAGCTGCGCATACAGCTTTTGTTGTTGACGAATGTTGTGTATGAAAACGACCTCCGTCCATTCGTTCAAATAAAATTAAGTGTCCACCCTCATCTACTATAGCAATCGCAGCAGGTATTCTGAACTCTTCAGCCTTTTGAATTGCTGCAGCCATCATTTTTTTTGCTCCCTGATTTGTGAGACGATTGATTTTTTTGAAAGACATAACGAAAAACTCCCTTTGATTTTTATTTTCAGATAGATAAAAATTTATATTTATTCTAAAAGTACCTGCAATCTAAATATTTTTTATAAATTTGTGACAGATAATACCAATTTTTATAAGGTTAAGAAAATTGAAAGAGGAAGAATTGAATATTCAATCCTTTATTGAGAATATAACAAAACAAGCAGGAATTCTAGCATTGGAATTTTACGGGAACGTTGCGAAGGAAAGGAAAGAAGACAGCATTGTTTCTGAAGCAGACAGATCTGTTGAAAAATTTCTAATATCAAAGATTCTCGAAAAATTTCCAGAAGACTATATTTTAACAGAAGAGAGTGGAATGCATGGCGTTTTTAGTCATAATAAATCGCAACGTTGGTGGGCTATTGATCCAATTGATGGAACAGGTCCTTTTTTATCTAATCTCCCTTTTTGGTCGGTTTCTGTTGCGATGTTGTACGGTTCGGAGGTTTTTTGTTCTTCTTTGAATATCCCTACTTTGGGAATGTTTTTTTCATCTATAAAAGGCGGAGAAACAACTTTGAACGGCGATTCTGTTCCCTTTTTAAAGAAAAAAGTAAGGGATGAATTCGATTTCTCATTTGTTCCCTGTAGTCCTGTCAATGACCTAAAGATTAATTGTCCTGGAAAGAGGCTTTCCCTTGCGGCTTCTTCTGTGCATATTGCTTTTGTCGCGTGTGGTTCTGCTAAGGGAGCGATAATTGAACCCAATAGAGCTTATGATATTGCAGCCGCCTCACTTATTTTAGAACAGGTGGGAGGGTGTATTAAATATTTGGATGGTAAGGATTTGGATTTTGCTGAGCTTCACGATGGTCAGGTCATGAAAACTCCAATAATTGCTTCTCATCCTGAAGAATTTGCTTGTTTTCAAAAAGAAGTATTTTGGAAATAATTTAATATATTCACATTCCAACTCTTTCCAAAAGTTCATCTAAAATGAAAGACACTTCTTTGGGTAATTCCATCGGGACCATGTGTTCGACATTTTCTAAAAGATGAAATGTAGAGGAGGAAAGATGTCTATAATTCAAATGTTTTCCGCTTCAAAACTCATTTTATTCTTTTTCGAAATTTCACCAAGAGACAATTCGATTTCTTCTATCACCCATTCGTCTTTTTCAACAGACAATCTTTCCTCTAGTGAAAATCGTGCCCAATCCTCATTTTCTTTCTTTACGATTTCAGCAATAGCCCACGCAGAATGTCCTCTAATGATAGGACGGTGATGCCTTAAAGTCTTTGTTAATATGTCTAAGTATTCCTTTTTATGAGAATTGCCAATAGCGATTAAAACATTTCGTAAAAAACCATCATATTGTGCACGGAGAATAGCAGTTCCTTGAAATTTTTCTCGAAAGCTTTTTTCGTCTAATTGTACAAGTTCTTCTAAATTTGTATTTTCAGTTACAGATCTTGGTAAAAATCTGTTTTGTTGTGTTTCTGGTGCTTTTTCGTTCCAGGGACATACTGTCTGACAAATATCACAACCAAAAATATGATTCCCCATCATTGATCTTAAATCTCTTGGAATAGGACCACGAAGCTCTATTGTTAGATATGAAATACATCTTCTAGCATCAATAATTTCAGGTGCAACAATAGCTTTTGTGGGGCATTCTTCCATACATTCATTACATGTACCGCAGTGATTTTCTTCGAATATATTCGGGTTTGTAATTTCTTTATTTAAAAGAAGCACTCCTAGAAAGAAGTAACTACCTAGATCTCTATTTAATAGTAAAGAATTTTTTCCTTTCCAGCCTAAACCAGCTTTTACGGCAAGATCTCTTTCAAGAATAGGTGCAGTATCAACGAAACTTCTTCCTTCTATTGTTTGGTCTATTTTTTTCAGATCTTTAAGGACTCTTAATAGTCTTTTTTTTATAAATTTATGATAATCTCCGCCCCGGGCGTATTCTGCTATTTTACCTTTGGTTTTAGATAAATCATTTGCTTTTTTTTCATTAGATTTATACTGCATTCCGACAACAAGGGCGGATTTTGTGTCTGGCCAGAGTTTCTTTAAATTTGAGCGTAAATCCGAATTTTTCTTCAAATAATCCATTTTACCTGCGTATCCTTTATCTATCCAGGACAAGTAAAGAAGATGCTCCTTTTTTAGAGAAATGGAAGCTATTCCAGATACTTCGAAACCGTGCTTTTTTGAGAGTATCCTACATGCTTCCTGTAATGATTTTGAAGAAAATTGTGTCATTTTGGTCCTTAAGTCGAAAAATTTAACTTGTTTTTTACTAAAAATGGTTAAGAATCAAAAAAAGTTATTTCAAAGATATTGAATAGCGATGTATATTCTGTCAATAAGAGATTTATCTGATTTAAATTTTTTTCTATTAAGAGTTTTAAATTTGAATAAATTGAAAAATAAATTTCTAGTTCTCTCAATCCTAATTCTATTAGTGAGTGGTCTTCTTTTTTTTCGAAGAGAAATTTTTTTACTGATAGAATATTTTATGGAGTTACAAAAACATAAAGAAATTATTCGTACATGGATTTCATCTTTTGGTTTTTGGGGACCGTTAATTTTTATTGGCATTCAGATATCTCAGGTCATACTTTCACCCGTTCCTGGAGAGTTGACTGGATTATTAGGTGGATATCTTTATGGAGTTTGGTTATCTTCTATTTACAGCACAATTGGACTTACTATTGGCAGTTGGCTGGCTTTCATGCTAGGACGTGTTCTTGGTCGCTCGTACGTTCAAAGGTTTTTTTCAGTAAATCTATTACGAAAATTTGAATTTTTAACTACAAATAAAGGGTCGACTATAGTTTTAATCCTATTTCTAATTCCAGGTTTTCCAAAGGATATAATGTGTTTTTTGCTTGGTTTAAGTCCTATTAACTCAATTACTTTTACTCTTTTGGCTTTCTTAGGAAGGATTCCAGGAACTATTATGTTAAGTTTCCAAGGAGCTAGTTTCTATGATGAAAAATATTCTGTCTTTATATGGTTGTTAGTTTTATCGATTGCTCTTATCTTTGCAATTTATTTTTTTTCTGATTCCATTAGGGGTTGGCTAAAAACAAAGGCTAAGTGAGACTTAAATATAGAATTAATAATGGAGTTGTAATTAAACTCAAGATTGTTCCAGTAAAGACAATCGATGCAGCGATTCTTCCTTCATCAGTGTATCTTTCAGCAAAAACATAGTTTAGAACTGCAGGTGGACTGCATGAAACCAAGAAAATACAAGCTCTCAGTATGTTATTTGTTACAAACAGTTCTGTTAGTAATAATGCAGTAGCGAACCCTATTGAAAAACGAAGCAAAGAAACAAATAGACTGATTTTAAAGTCTGAAGTTCTTATATCGCGAAGCCTGTATCCTAAAGCAAAAAGTTCGAGTGGAAACATACCACGCCCTGTCATTTGGGCAAATTTCTCAATAAAGACAGGGACTGGAAATTTAAAAATAGCAATCAAGACTCCAACTATGGATGCGTATAAGGCTGGCATTCTAAGAGGTTCTTTAAGATTTGATCTTCCTCCGTATATGATAATACCAATCGTGAAAGTCACAAAAATCTGTGGGATAGATAAAAGAACAACTTGTGAAAGTCCTTCTTCCCCAAAAGCGAGAAAAGCAAGGGGAAATGGAAGTGAAACGGAATTCATAATCATAATTGAAGGGACGAAAACAATGATTTTTATTTTTAGGAAAAATTTTATTAATGCAGCAATAACTCCGGGGATAATAAGAATTGAAAGTGAAAAAATACATATTTTAAAGATATCTCTTATTTCAAGATTTTGTGTAGAAAGAGTATGGAAAATTAGAGCCGGCGCAAAAAGAAATAAAACTAGATCAGTGAGGGTTTTAGGATTTATCTTTTTCCTGTAACCGTATAAAAAACCAATTACTAATAGAAGAATAACCGGTAAGGTTACGTTCAAAATGTACAAAAAATTTTTCACTTTTTTATTTCCACATTTCTCAAACTTCGAATTAGTTTAGTTTTTAAGAATATCTAAGGTGAATATTTTCACAATTTAGAACAGAATTGAATTTGCATCTTACTTTTTTATTAATCTGGAGGAACTTATGTTTGAAATAGATCATCTGGGGTATGCGGTAAGTAATGCAGATGAAAAAAAAACTCTAATGAACGATTTACTAGGATTTAATTTTCTTGAAAGAATTGTCTATGAAAGGGATGAAGGAATATCAAAGCTAGACTTTTACGAGACGAAAAATGGAGTAATTGAACTCGTAGAAGTTGATAATCCTAATGCGGCCATCAATGAATATATTAAAACCCATGGAGAGGGATTTCACCATCTTTGTTTTAAAGTTAAAGACCTTGAATCTACTATGGTTGAATGGAAGTTGAAAGGAGTGAAGTTTTTAGTTGAACCTCCAAGATATGGTTCTCGAGGAGGATTCATAACTTTTACCGATAAAAAAACTACTGGTGGACTTGCTATTGAATTAATTGAGTACAAAAAAAGTGATTAAAATCTTATAGATTTAGTTATTAAAGAAATATTTTATTTTTTCAAGAGATGCTGAGATGTCGATGTCCCAATGTTTGTTAGAGCCTGCGCCAGTATGCGGAAGTAATACTACATTGTCTAGATCTATGAGAGGACTCGATTGAGGTAGTGGTTCTGTTTCGTAGACATCAAGCCCAGCCATTTTAATCTCCTTTTTTTGTAGTGCTTCAATAAGATTAGTTTCTTTTATCAATCCCCCTCGACCAACATTTATCAAGGTAGCACTTTTTTTCATAAGTGAGAGTTCTCTTTCTCCAATCAATCCTTCCGTTTCTTTTGTATGCGGAATTACTAGGACAAGATAATCAACTTTTTGAATCAAATCATCAAAAGTAGCAAAAGTAGCAGAGTAAATGGTTTCAGTTTCGCTATTATGTCTTGTTCTTTGGTAGTAATAAATATCCATCCCAAAGGCGTTGCATCTTGCTGCTATTTCCATTCCTATATCTCCAAGGCCAATAATACCTACACTTGATCCATAGACTTCTGATATACCTTCTAAATTAGGCCAGTTTGGTCGAATATTCCATTGGCTAGTTTTAATTGGTTCAATACCTTTTTGAAGGTATACAGCATTTTTAACGCTTTCATGTCCTGGAATTAGTTTTCTTGCGCAAGCAATGATAAGAGAAAACGCTTGTTCTGCTACGGTAACGTTTCTAAGAAGTGTTTGGGTTGAAATTGTTATTTTTTTTTTACGAGCAGAATCCAAATCTATATTTTTGCAATTTAATCCATGTTTTTGTATGAATTTTAAAGATTTAGAATTTGAGATTACTTTATGAGAAATGTTTGCTTGATAACATAAAATAGCATCTACGTTTTCAGCTAATTCGATTAAAGAATCTTCATTTTCAGTTTCAGGATATGAAATTTCAAAAGAATTTTTGTCAACCCTATCCAAAACTCTTTGTAAGAATTTTCCTGATGCACTGTCAGCAATTAAAAGTTTCGGTTTCGAATGCATCCCTGCTCCTGTATAATTATTTATAGCATCTTTTTTGTAAATATAAGTCTTGGAAACGACAATGAACTTTATCTTTTTGATATTTAAGAATCAATTTAGAAAGTTTATTTATCTACTTTTTTTATTTTTACTCGTCTCTTGTATTCCCAACCATTTAACAAATCGTCAATTTGCGAATATTGATAGTTTAAGTAAGGTTTTGAGGTCCTATGCAGTGATGATTGGTAGAGAAGATGTTGACCTAGTACTTGAATCTTTCTACGTGGATGAACATGTAGAACAAGTCACGAAAAAATATGACAATAACATTACAAAATGGCTCAAAGACAATGAAGTGAGTAGGTTGATTATGGAAGTATCCTTATTAGAAAGGAGATTTTTTTGTCCTATAGCGTATAGGAGTAGAAGTGTTTCTAAAAGATTTTCCCCACAGTATATGATCTACTATAATTTACAGTCCATGCCTTGTAATTATATCAATAGCAAAGACGCCGTTGTTTTCCATTCTGGTCAAATGGAATGGGGATATGAGTCTAATAAAAAACGTTGGATCCACTTACGAAAACTGGACTGACTTGTTTATCTTATTCTGATAATTTTTTTTTCAAAATTTTTTGCAATGACTTTGGATTTGCTTTACTTTGAGTTTCTTTCATTATCTGACCAACGAAAAAACCTAACAGTTTTCGTTTTCCACCTTTATATGCTTTCACTTCTTCAGGGTTCTCATTGAGTATTTTAGTCACAACTTCTTCCAAAGAATTTACATCTGAGATTTGTTTTAATCCCTTTTCAACTACAATTTTTTGTGCACTGGTTCCTGATTGTGCCATTTCACCAAAAACTTCCTTTGCTATTTTCCTGTTGATTGTTCCATCCATGATTAGAGAAATCATTTCCGCCAAATTCGCGGGTGTTACTGGACAGTCTTCAATAGAAATCTTTTTTTCATTTAATAGTCCAAAAATATCTCCCATGACCCAATTACTTACTATTTTTGCGTCTTCAGGATCGAATGATTTTACTGTTTTTTCGAAGTAATCAGCGATTGCAGATTCGGAAGTTAAGACTTCCGAATCATAAAGAGGTAGTTTGTAGTTGCTTACAAATCTTTCTCTTTTTGTATCCGGTAATTCTGGCAATGTTTTTTCTATTTTTGAGATCCATTCTTTATCTATTTCTAAAGGAACTAGATCGGGATCAGGGAAATAACGGTAATCATGAGCATATTCCTTTGTTCTCATACTTCTAGTAACACCAGAAGATTCGTCCCAAAGTCTAGTCTCTTGTAAAATAGATTTCTCCTCTTCAAGAAGTTCAGCTTGTCTTAACTCTTCAAACTCTAAAGCCTTCCTGAGACTTCTAAAAGAGTTAACGTTTTTAATTTCAACTTTTGATCCAAATGATTCTTCCCCTGGTTTTCGTAGAGAAATATTCGCATCACATCTAAGACTACCCTCTTGCATATTTCCATCACAGATATCTAGATATCTCACTAATGTTCTCAATTTTCTTGCATACAGTTCTGCATCTTCTGGACTCCTTAGTTCTGGTTCTGAGACGATTTCTAACAAAGGAACTCCAGCACGATTAAAATCCACTAGAGAACCTATACTTTTTAACGATTCATCATCATGTGTTAATTTTCCTGCGTCTTCTTCCATATGAATTCTAGTGAGCCCAATAATAATTTTTTCATTTTTTTTTGTTAGAAATGAGACCTGTCCTCCTTCGCAGATAGGATTTTCGTATTGACTTATTTGATACCCTTTAGGTAGATCAGGGTAAAAATAATGTTTTCTCGCGAACCGGCAGTGTTCTGAAATTTTTGCTCCAACTGCCAAACCTAGTTTTATTGAATTTTCAACTACTCTTTTATTTAGAACAGGAAGCACACCAGGTAATCCTAAGTCTATTGTGCATGTATTCTCATTTGGATTTGCCCCAAAAGATGCGTCAGATCCGCAAAAGATTTTACTATTTGTCTTAAGTTGGGCATGTACCTCAAGCCCTATTACAGTTTCAAATTTCAAAGATTTTCCTTTCATCCTAAAGAGAACTAGATTTCAAATAAAATTTCGTTTCTTTTTCAAAAGCATATGCAGCCTTTAAAATTCCTTCTTCATCGAAAGGTTTCCCCAGGAGTTGAAGGCCCATGGGAAGACCAGATGACGTGATTCCATTTTGTATGCTAATTCCAGGCAATCCAGCGATATTGCACGGTATCGTAAGAATATCTGAAAGATACATACTCAATGGGTCGTTCAATCTTTCACCAAGTTTAAATGCAGGAGTTGGGGTAGTTGCAGATAAAATAAGGTCGATTTTTGAAAATGCTTCTATAAAATCTTCGCAAACAAGCGTTCTTGCCTTAAGGGCTTTTGTGTAATAAGCATCATAATATCCTGAAGATAACGCATAAGTACCTAACATGATTCGTCTTTTTACTTCTTTTCCAAATCCTTCATCTCTGCTGGCGGAATACATTCCGAATAAGGGTCCATATTCTGATTCTCCTTCTTTTCTTACACCGTATCTAACCCCGTCATACCGAGATAAATTACTACTGGCTTCAGCAGGAGCGATAATGTAGTAAATGGGTAGTGCGTATTTTGTGTGTGGCAGAGAAATATTAATGATTTCTGCTCCAAGATTTTCCATAGTTTTAATAGCATCATTGGTTGCCTGTTTAATCTCAGGATCCATTCCATCAATAAAGTACTCATCGGGAATGCCTATCTTCATTCCCTCAATTCCATGGTCGATTTTTTCTAAAAAATTAGGGACTTGTTCTTTAGATGAAGTGGAATCTTTCGAATCATGGCCAGAGATGATTGATAGAATGATTGCACAATCTTCTACGTTCCTTGTAAGAGGTCCGATTTGGTCTAACGAACTTGCAAATGCTATAAGACCATATCTTGAAACTCTGCCATAAGTAGGTTTCATGCCGACAACCCCACAACATGCAGCTGGTTGTCTGATAGACCCTCCAGTATCTGAACCAAGGGATGCAATGCAAGAATGTGCGGCTACAGATGCAGCGGATCCGCCACTACTTCCTCCTGGAACCGAATCAAGTTTCCATGGATTATGCGTAGGTCCGAATGCGCTATGTTCGCATGAAGACCCCATCGCAAATTCGTCCATGTTTAATTTACCTAAAATTACAGCTCCTGCATCTTTAAGTTTTGAAACTGCAGTAGCATCATAAGGTGAAGTAAAGTTTTCTAAAATTTTTGACCCTGCCGTTGTTTTTGTTCCCTTCATGCATAGTAGGTCTTTAATTGCAATAGGAATACCCTGAAGGGGAGAGGAAATGTCGTTTTTTTTGAAATTTTTATCAGCAATCCGTGCGGATTTGATTGCATCATCTTCGAGAACAGTTAAATAAGCATGTACCCTATCTTCTGTTTCTTTGATTCTTTCTAAATATGTTTTTGTTACTTCTTCAGAGGATAAAGAACGATCTTTAAGTCTTACGCTAAGTTCTGCTATAGAAAATGACAAAAGTTCTTTCATGAAAGTTCCAGTTATGATCAGTACGAGGTTTTTAAATGTTTTTGCATTAAAAAAGTAACGTATTCAAGGGATTCTTTTCCGCCACCGCTGTGATACATTTCTAATTCCTTTTTCCATTTGTCAAAGGACTTTTTTTCCTGAATCGAAATACTGTTTTCACTCTTCTTTTCTAAAAGAGTAAGTGCCTGAGAAGAATAAAAATCGTCCCAACTTTTATTGTCTTCCAGGAAATTTTCTTTCACCGAAAATCCTAATTCTTCAAAAAACTTTATAGACTCGTCTAAAGTTCTAAGTTCGTCATTTTCTTTAAAACTTTCCACCCATGTTTTGAAATTTTCTTTTCTATTAAAGTTAATTTTATCCTTAAGGATAATCTTAGAAATTGCAATCCAACCATGATCAACTGTGAAAGGAGCAATATTTACTAAAAATTTATTAATTTCACAAGGAATGGGAGGAGAAAGATAAAGTGTAAGGTCAAAAAATTTTTCATCAAATGGTAAATTTTTAATATCAGATTCGATGAAATTTACTTTATGAATAAGATCTTCAAAAAGTGCATGGCGTTTTGCATCTTCTAAGAAGATGCTCCTATTTTCAGTTCCAGTTATTTGTGAATGAAAAAGGTGAGCGAGGACAAGCGAGACCCCTCCTTTTCCACAATCTACCTCAAGTACTTCGCTTTTATCATTAAGCCCACAATAGCGCCCAATCTTTTTTAATGTTTTTGATGAAATAGGTGAGAGAAATTGGTTGTTTGTGAAACGTTCAAAAACGTTCATTACAGTATGGACCTTTCTAATTTCAAATCTAAAAAGGCGACATCCCTATTAGATCGAGAATTAAAACGACTGAACTTGCCCCAAAGATAAATAAAAAAATAAGGGCTAGTAAGGCAAAGAGGTTCCGATAGATCATTTTTATCTCCCATTTTTCTTTTGATTAACTTTAGTCTTTTTTTTCTTTGAAAGAGAATTAGATTGTGGTTGAGATTTGCTAATTTGCATAAGTATTTTTCCATCTCGAAAGACGCTTACTGTTCCTGTCGATTCACTTATCGCAAAGGATGTAGCAGAACTAACTTGGGTTATTCCTGCCGCTGCCATATGTCTCGAACCAAGTCCAGTAGGAAGATTTTCTTCAGGTGCTGCACTAAGATGTCTACCCGCCGCTTCTACAATCCCATCTCCTCTGATTACAAAAGCTCCATCTATGGCACTAAATTCTTTTAATGTTTCTCTGAGACTAGGGTCCATTATATTTCTTTGTTCTTCTGGATATCCGTGAAATGGATTGATTATAAGTTGTCTTGAATACTGTAAGACCAGTTCATGGTCTCCTAGCACAAAAAGAGAACCACATGGTTTTCCTTCTCTACCTTCAGCGGAGAGTTCAAGAGTTAGAGAAAGAATTGTTTCAAATACTTTTGGGTCCTCTGTTTTTATAGAAGATTGCGAAGAGGATGTTTGAAACATTTCTTCTTCTTTTTCAAGATTAAAAATCATCATGGTGTCCAATTGTTCTTCGGCAGATAGTCCTGAAAGACAAACTATAGTATCTTTTGTAGTGATTGCACTTTCACTTAGGGCAATTACGACACCCATTTTGATAGTATCTACTCTGTTGAGAGAGAGTTTCGGTAATCGAAAAACATGGAACTTTTTTTCAACGAGTAGATTGAATGTATCCGAAGAAGAAGTAGTAAAAAATATTTTAAATCCGGAAGGTAATTTTTCAAAAAAATCGAAATTATCGATTGCATCAGCATATAGAAAAATGGCGTCGGCTTGATTTTTTTCGCAAATCTCCAGTGCAGAGGAAATCATATCCTTATTCAAGTTTGATATACTTTCTGCAGATATCTCGTTCAAAATAAATCCATCCTATTGGACTCCAACGTAAAATGGAGAACCATTTCTTTCAAAATATAACAAAAGGC
>JAZAHK010000035.1:0-18619 GCA_036231405.1 Nitrospinota bacterium | reverse complement strand
ATCAGACAAATGCTTGGTAATAGCCGCCGTCAAGGTCGTCTTCCCATGATCAACGTGACCAATCGTTCCTACATTCACATGTGGTTTCGTACGCTCAAACTTCGCCTTAGCCATAATTTATTAAATCTCCAATTAAAAATTAAAAGGGAATGATTCTTCTACCACATCCTCGTAATTTTAAAAATATATAAATCAAAAAAAAACAATTGGAGCCCACGACCGGGATTGAACCGATGACCTCTTCCTTACCATGGAAGCGCTCTGCCGGCTGAGCTACGTGGGCATTCAACAACATTTCATCAAAATCCAGTTTACAACTTCCATAACAAAATTTGGAGCGGGAAACGGGATTCGAACCCGCGACCCTCAGCTTGGAAGGCTGATGCTCTACCAATTGAGCTATTCCCGCACCTTAAAATTTTGGTGGGGAGGGGAGGATTTGAACCTCCGAAGGCTTAGCCGTCAGATTTACAGTCTGATCCCTTTGACCACTCGGGAACCTCCCCTAATAAAAACTAATTTTTCCATGGAGCTGGCGAGAGGACTTGAACCTCCGACCTGCTGATTACAAATCAGCTGCTCTACCAACTGAGCTACGCCAGCAAAGCGGGTTAACTTAAGACCCATTAAAAAATTTGTCAACCCCTTATCATGGTTCAGACCATCAACGAAATTTATTATCCATTGCTTTCGCTCGATCTTTTCTTTTAACGATTATTTCATGAAGAAGTATACCTGTAGCAACTGATGCATTCAAAGATGCAATCTCATTCCTAGGTTGTAAAGAAATACGAACCCTGAAATCACAAGAATTTAAAACTAACCTACGTATTCCAGTACCCTCACCTCCTACTATTAAAACAATAGGATTCGGAAATTCTTGACTACCAAGGATAACATCACCTTCTGGGTCTCCCGCTAAGATCCAATACCCTCTAGATTTTAATTTTTCAACCGTTCGAACTAAGTTATTTACCGACATAATTGGTAAAGATTCTAACCCTCCTGATGCAACTTTAGAAACCGATGCGGTCAATTTCGAAGAACCATTTTTTGTGTACAAAACACCACCAGCACCTAAAGCAGAAGCAGTTCTAATGATAGAACCAAAATTACGAGGATCTTGTATTCTATCCAACATAATAAGAGGTGGCCTCGTATCGGGTTGATTTTCCAGAAATTTCTCCAAGGATAAAACCTTGGGTGGGAATACTTTAGCAACAAATCCTTGATGTCCCTTTATTGATGTCATTTCAGACAATTTATCCACTGAACACTCTTGAATATCTACATTTAATTTTACTGCTAGATTTTTTGCAATTTTGAGTTGTTTGTTGTTTTTAGTTTCCGAAATATAAAGAGATTCAACTCTTCCGGATTTAAGTGCAGCACAAACTGAATGAAAACCACACACTAATTGTACTGGAACATTTTTCTTTATTTTCATTTCATCATTTTCCATATAGTTCCATTGTTGCTATCTTCTACCAAAACCCCTAAATCCTCTAATTCATCACGAATTTTATCAGCAAGTTCATAATTCTTTTTCTCCCTTGCTCCTTCGCGTAGTTTAATTAACCTTTCTATCTCATCAAGACTGAAAGTCTGATTTCCTTCTTCGAATTTACTTCCTTTACCCCTTAATTTAAACCAATCCTCGGGAGAGTAAGCAAAAAGACCAAACACTCCACCAACGTTCTTAAATTGTTCCTTAACAATCATAGCGGCATCTTCTGGAATAATTGACTTGTTTTTATTTAGTATTCCATTAATTTTTTTTGAATAATCAAATAGATAGCCTAATGCGCGTGCACTATTGAAATCGTCATCCATAGCTTGAGAAAATGCATCTCTAAACTCCATTGTGCAATTTTCAATTATAGAAAAAACAGTCTCATTCTTCTTTGTAGAGGTAGTATTTAATTTCAATAAAAAATTATAGAGTCGATCAAGCCCCTTAGAGGCATCACTCATAACCTGATAAGAAAAATCAATAGGATTCCTATAATGGGCACTCAAGATAAAAAATCTAACAAGTTCTGGATGGAAAGTTTCATAGATTTTTTTTAGAGTGAAGAAATTTCCTTTTGATTTGCTCATTTTTTCATGATTTATCCGAACAAAACCATTGTGCATCCAAAAGTTGACCCAATGATGACCGAAACATCCTTCACTCTGTGCTATTTCATTCTCATGATGGGGAAACACAAGATCCTCTCCTCCTCCATGTATATCAAATCTCTCACCCAAATACTTACTTGACATAGCAGAACACTCTATATGCCAACCAGGCCTACCAGGTCCCCAAGGACTTTCCCAAAAAGGTTCACCTTCCTTTGATGATTTCCAAAGCGAAAAATCTAGAGGATTTCGTTTGTTCTTTCCTGGCTCAATCCTATGACCGGTCTCAAGTTCCTCAATTTTTCTATTAGAAAGTTTTCCATAGCCTTTGAACCTAGAAACATCGAAATAGACATCTCCGTCAGATGAATAGGCAAGACCCTTTTCTATTAAAGTAGATATCATCTCTATCATTTCATCGATATGCTCTGTTGCTCTAGGACTTACATTAGCCCTTCTTACACCTAGGGTATCCATATCTTCATAGAACTGTTCAATGTATTTAGTTGTTAAATCAGAAATAGAGATTCCAAGTCTTGCAGCTCTTGATATAATCTTGTCATCCACATCAGTAAAATTACAAATAAAATCTACTTTAAAACCAGAAAAATCAAAATATCTTCTCACAACGTCAAAGACTACAGCTGCTCGTGCGTGACCTAAATGACAATCGTCATATACTGTAACCCCACAAACGTAAATTCTTACGTGGTTTGATTTTAGAGGCTCGAAGAGTTCTTTCTTTTTAGATAATGTATTAAATATACGAATACTCAATTTCGAAAATCTCCAAAATATTACATGTTATTAGTAATGATAAAACTTTATCTTTTTACAACTAAACAAATAGCATGTGCAGCTATGCCTTCTTCCTTTCCAACAAAACCTAAGCCCTCAGTAGTGGTGGCTTTCACAGAAACACAAGTAATATCAATAAGAAGACCTTCTGAAAGCTTTTTTCTCATTTCTTGCACAAAAGGAGAAATTCTAGGTTTCTGGGCCTGTATCACCACATCGAAATTAGAAGGAAAATATCCCTCATCTGATACGATTTGCAGCACTCTCTTAAGAATTATAAAACTATCTAAATTTTTATTTTTTGGCTCTGTATCCGGAAAATAATATCCTATATCTCCTAAAGCCACAGAACCTAAGAGAGCGTCACACATTGCATGAATTACAACATCTGCATCAGAATGGCCATCAAGACCCTTATAAAAAGGTATCTGAATTCCACCCAAAATCAACGGCCGATCAGACACTAACCTATGAACATCATATCCAATGCCAACTCTTATCACTTAATAAATCCTCTCTAGGGAGTTGTCAATCAACGTTTTTTTCTTCTCTAAGATAAAACTCCGCAAACATCAAATCTTCTTCTGTTGTTATTTTAAGATTTGTTTTAGTAGAAAAAACGACACGAGTTCTAATTCCTATTTTTTCTAATAAAGTAGATTCATCTGTTATCTCGGGCTCTTGTCTTTCAACCTCTTTAAATGCCTTTTCTAAAAGATCTCTTCGTACAACTTGAGGAGTCTGAGCAGACCAAAGATTTTCCCGTGAAATTGTCTCAAATGTACATAGTGATTCATCACTACGTTTTAAAGTATCAGAGACAGGAAAAGCAGCAAGACTCGCACCTGTATCATCAGCTTCTAGCAAACATCTCTCCAACAAATTCTTTGTCAATAAAGGTCTAACTCCATCATGAATTACTACCCACTTTACTCCAATTGGAAGTGCTTTCATTCCGTTCTCTACAGAACTATTCCTGTCAATTCCGCCTTCGACTACTTTTATAATAACATCCGAATTTGTAGGTATTACTACTGAACTTGGTTTTGTTTTTGGGAGTACTAAAGAAATATAATTAAGTAACCTGTACTGAATCAGACGTTCTAGAACGTGGATAATGACAGGTTTTCCAGCAAGATTACAAAATTGTTTCCTTTCTCTTCCTAGGAAACGCTCACCCAAACCTGCAGAAGGAACAATAGCGCCAACAGTTTCAGGATCAGGAAAATTTTTTAATTTTTCTTTTTTTATATCTATTTTTTTTCTCTTTTTGAATGTTTCATTTAGATAAAAAAGGTTTGATTAGAATTGATAAAAGAAGGATTATAAGTCATATGAAGAAATATCCTCAATTGAACGTACGTAGTCGCCTGATTTTCCTCCTGTTTTTTTAATCAAACAAATTTCGCCCAAAATCATCTCTCTATCTAATGACTTACACATATCATAAACTGTAAGACCAGCCACAGAAACGCCAGTAAGAGCTTCCATTTCAACACCCGTTCTATCAAAAGCTTGAACTCTACAAAGAATACGCAAATGAGAAAATTCTTCTTCTAAAATGTCAGACCTGAATAGAACTTCAGCACTAGTAATCCTTAGTGGATGACACATAGGAATTAAGCTGGAACATTTTTTGGCAGCTAGAATCGACGCGATTCTTGCCGAACCTAGAACATCACCCTTCGGCACATTCATATTAATAATAGAGTTAAGAGTATCAGTTTTCATTTTCAAAGAGGAAGATGCAATCGCCTCTCGAACACTCTCATCCTTATGTGCAACTCCTACCATTAAGGCTCTTCCCTTTGAATCAGCATGACTTAGATCTTCCAAAACTACCTCATTAAAAGATTGGTTCAGATTTTTGCTAAAGTTAATCCTTTCTGACTTTGATACTTCCCTTTCTTATCTGCATAAGAAGTTTCACATTCTTCATCGCTCTCGAAAAACAAGACTTGAGCGATACCTTCGTTGGCGTATATTTTTGCAGGTAACGGAGTTGTATTTGAAACCTCCAAAGTGACAAAACCCTCCCATTCTGGCTCGAAAGGAGTAACATTAACTATAATTCCACACCTAGCATAGGTGCTCTTTCCTACACAAACGGTTAATACATTTCTTGGAATTCTAAAATATTCAACAGTTCGAGCAAGTGCAAAAGAATTTGGCGGAATTAAGCAAGTATCAGATTGCATTTTTACAAGAGATCTTTCATCAAAGTTTTTTGGATCAACTATTGTGGAATTTACATTCGTAAAAATCATAAACTCGTCGGCTATTCTTATATCATATCCATAAGAGGAAACCCCAAAAGATATCTTGTCTCCCCTTACTTGTTTCTCTTCGAAAGGTTCTATCATCCCTTTTTCTTTAGACATTCTAGTAATCCACTTATCCGATTTTATACTCATCTCGCCCCTCTTTAATAAACAAATTTAGAAAAAACTTATTTAA
This sequence comes from Nitrospinota bacterium, assembly GCA_036231405.1. GTDB lineage: Bacteria > UBA8248 > UBA8248 > UBA8248 > UBA8248 > UBA3496. The sequence goes on along the minus strand of JAZAHK010000035.1, from coordinate 13,243 downwards.
AATTTTTCAAGAATATTTTTGTATCACTTTTCTTTTCTAATTTTTTTAGAAGTGTTCTATATCTTTCACTATGTTTAGATTGTACAAAAAACATCCTTATATTTTGCTTAACATCTTCGAATTTTGCTTCTTTCTCTGTAATATGTTCTGAAACCCTTAAAATTTCCCATCCTAATTTTGTTTTTACAGGTTTAGTTACCTGCCCAACCGGTAGTTCAAAAACTATTTTCTCGATCTTCTTAGACAAACTACCTCTTTCCACAGTTCCTAGAACTCCACCTGAATTTCGAGTAGGAGTAAAAATTGAACGTGAACGTGCAATTTTCGAGAAAATCTCTCCACTTTTTAAAAATTTCAGAACATCCTCAGCCTCTTTTCTTGTTCTCAAAACTATATGACTTAGAGTAACTGACTCTTTTCTTTTAAATCTCTCTTTGTTAACAGAAAAAAACTTTTTCAGCACATCGTCACTAACTCCTACATCTGAGTAGACTTTTTCTTTTAGAAAAAAATCTTTAAGGATTCTTCGATTAGACAATGAAATTAGCCTGACAACATATTCTTTCGAGGCTAATCCTTGTCGTTCAGCCTCCTGAAAAAGTAATTCTGAACGAACTATTGATTCAAGAAACTTTTTTTTATTCTTTTTTACACGAAGCCGCACTGCAGAAGACAGTAACTGGAGTCGAAAATCTATGTCAGCTAATGTGATTTTGAATCCGTTTACAGTAGCAACAACTATCTTTGACCTATCGGCATCTTTTTTGTCTTTCGCACTTACAACTAAAATTGGAAACAATAGAGAAGCAACTAAAAAAAATAGAGTAATTTTAAAACATAAAGAATTATTCATTCGTTTCCTCAATAAATCTCTGAATTTCAAAAAAAAAGACAAATCAAATGACAAACATGAAATTATTTTAATGCACTAAGGACAAAACTTCTACACTGAAAATTATTAAACTACACCTAACAAAAAAAGGAAACGACCACATAAAAGATATAAAACGCCAACAGAAACAAACCTGAATAAACTTTTATGTTTTTTTGTAATAAAATAAAAAGCAAAAACAAACCCATGAACAAAATCATAATTGGAAAATCAAAAAGAAAGGTTTGTGTATCTATCTTCAAAGCGCTATAAAGAGCCGCTGATCCAATAACCCACGTTAAATTCAAAATATTTGCGCCAACTACGTTACCAAGAGCAATCCCACTATGTCCTTTTATCGAAGACACAACAGCCATGACCAATTCTGGCAAAGATGTGCCGATTGCAACCAATGTCAAAGCGACAATTATCTCAGGGACACCTATATATCTTGCAATCGGAATTACATTACTAACAACGAGGGAACTTCCGATTAAAACAAACGAACCACCGAGGGCAAAAAATAAAATAGTTTTAGACAAACCTTGTTCATATTCGTTAGAACACTCCTCTGAATTTTCCCCTAAAGAAGAAAAAATTAGATACAAAATCGCAATCAATAAAAGAACGATACCAAAAGTCCTATTTATAAAACCATAACCAAAAAAGTAAGAAACCGAAAACAAAAAAATACCTATTACGAACATAAGAACACTTTTACCCTTAATTTCTCTCGTGATAGAAACAGGACTTATAATTGCCGCAACAGATAAAACTAAACCCAGATTACAAATTACTGAACCTACCGCATTACCAAGAGAGGTGTCAGGTTGCCCCCTTACAGAAGCAAGAAAAGAAACAGAAAATTCAGGAAGAGTTGTAAAAATACTCACTAATGTTGCCCCGATTACTACCTTTGGAACTTTCATTTTATTTGCAATAGACACAGATGCATCTGTGAACCAACCAGCACCCTTTGTAATCAGGAAAAGACCAACACAGAATTTTAGAACAAAAAGATGATGCAATGATAGATTCCTGTAAAATTCGAGAAATATATAAGGCGGGCAAATTCGTCATTCTATAAAACTACTATTAAAAACAAAACAGCAAAAACATTTTATAACAATTTAATACGAATCAAAACTTAGTAGAACAATTAGAAATACAAAATAAATTTTGCTTGAAATTTATCCGAGTATAAGATAATTTTTACGGATGTTTTAGTGAATTTTAATCTCAAGGAATTAGGCTTTGGATAGTCAATACACAACAGAGAAGATTTATGACCGATGGGGGAAATTTTACGACATAGTCTTCAAAAAAATATTTAATGAGGGGAGAAGTGTTGGAGTGGAACTTTTACAACTCGAATCCGACGAACGCCTACTTGAAGTAGGAGTTGGAACAGGCCTTTCTTTGCCCTTATACCCTAATTCTTCTGAAATTGTAGGTATTGATATTTCCTCAAAGATGTTAGAAAAAGCTAGAGAAAAAATAAAAAAACTTGATATGGATAATATTCAACTCTCAGTAATGAACGCAGAAGAAATGGATTTTCCAGATAATACTTTTGATTGTGTTACCGCTTGCTACGTTGTTAGTGCCGCACCAGACCCACAAAAAATAGTTTCAGAAATATGTCGAGTTTGCAAACCAGATGGAAGAATTGTCTTTATAAACCACTTCAAGAGCCAGAATTTTCTTCTAGCTAAATTTGAAGAACTAATTAACGGAGCTTGCAAAAAGATTGGATGGGAAACAACTCTCGATTTAGAACCTCTTTTAAAATCTAATAATTTAACTTCAGTCGCGCAAGAACGTGTGAATGTTTTCAATTATTGGAAAGCAGTTTTGTGCATTAATTCTAAAGAGAAGTAGAAATTTCCTTTCTGATTCCTTGCAGATATATTTCTCGTTTGTATTAACATTAAGATTTTCCAGAAAACTCTAAGGGAGACTTTAAATGTCTAAAAAAGAAGGTAATATTATACACACCTCGAGAGCCAAAATTGTTAAAGAACCTGGCAAGGCTATGAAAACTGGTTTTTTTGAAGCTTTCCCTGATACTCCTATTCCTTACGGGGTACATGGAGGTATAAAAAATTTTTATAAAGTAGACCCAGTGGAAGAAAGACCAGCAACTCTAGACCATCTTGTTGCATCTGTTGCTGGTTGACTAACAGGAAATATGAGCAGTGCGCTGGAAGCGCGCGGAATTTCAACTTCTCCAGATAATTTAGTTGGGCACGTTGAAGGATATATAGAAAATGTTGAGGGAATGGCTCTGATAACAAAAATTAAAATTCACTATACTGTAAAAATTCCAAAAGGAACAAAAGAAGAGGCAGAAAGAGCCCTTCAAGTTCATGACCGTGGTTGCCCTGCCAGCCAAAGCGTTCAGAGAGGTATAGAAGTGGAGCATACTGCAGAATTTGAAGAAATATAAAAAGTTTTAAAAAACTATTTTATTTTTCCTAGAACTTCAAGTACATGAACCGGTGTAACAGGAATTTTTTTAACACGCTTTCCTATCGCATCACTTACAGCACAAGCAATAGCAGCTGCGCCGGCTGTGCAAGGAGGTTCACCTATCCCTTTTGCTCCATAAGGACCGAGTCCTTCCTTAGATTCCAAAATAATATTCTCCCACTCTGGAGTTTCTGAAGCAGTGGGAATTAGATAACTTTCGAAATGATCAGTTAGAAGCTTTCCATTTTCTAGTAAAATCTCTTCCATAAGCCCATGACCAATGCCCATCATTGTACCACCTTCAAACTGCCCTTCAACGTGTTGAACGTTTATTGCCTGTCCAACATCGTGACCTGACCAATAATTTAAAACTTGTACTTCTCCTGTATCGGTATTCACTTTTACCTCTGCAGCGTGCACTCCAAAAACGTAATCCAACCAACCACCTGCAGCACCATAAATCTCGTTTCCTTTATACTTATGGTGACCAAACTTCACATTCCCAGTTGCATGCAATGGGATATTCATCCCGTTACATTTTTTAACCGCATCTACAATCTCTACTTTTTTTTCGGGAATCCCCATGACAAAAATAGAATCATCGCGAATTTCCAAATCTTCAGCTGAAACTTCAAGTAAATCTGACGCGGCATTTAAAAGTCTTTTCCGTAGTTGAACACCTGCTTCAAAAATAGCACCTCCAGAAACCATAGTTTGCCTACTACCTGCTGTAACACCCGCTAGAGGGGTAACATGGGTATCTGCCAAAATAGGGGAAATTTTAGACAGTGGAATACCTAGAGCCTCAGAAGCAATTTGGCAAAGCGTTTGAGTTTGTCCAGCACCAACATCGCAAGCCCCCGCACGGAGTTGAACGCTGCCGTCGTCATCTATAGAAAGAAACGCATCTCCAGCATTAAGAGGTCTTCCGTAACCAGCTATATTTGAAACAATTCCAAAACCCCTAACCCACGGAGCAGAAACAACAACGCGTGTTCTTGATTTTTTCTTTTTATCAATCTTTTCGGTAACAGATTCGAACAGCTCAGGAAGCATTACGCGACTTGGAACAGGTTGATTCTGCATCAAGGTCTGTCCCTTTTTAATTATATTTTTCATGCGAAATTCTACTGGATCCATATTCAATTTTACTGCCAACTCATCCATTTGAGATTCGTAAGCAAAACATACTTGATTCGCGCCAACTCCACGCATAGACTCGGTAAAGGGATTGTTTGTCTGTATTGCTCTAGCTCGACCTCTCCCATATGGGAAATGATATGGACCACCACTAACGCACAACGCTCCTAACAAGAGACCCTTACTATTTGAGATGTATGCACCCGCATCTCCCAAAATATCAACATCAATCGCAACGAGTGTACCATTTCTATTTGCGGCAGTTGTATAATGCATTTCAAATGGGTGTTTTTTACTGGCAGAATTAATATTTTCTTCACGTGAATAGGCCATCCTCACTGGACGCCCAGTTTTCAAGGCCAAAAGAGCCAGAAAAAATCCTAATTGAGGGTGTTCTTTTCCGCCAAAAGCACCACCAAGCATTGGACAATCATAACGAACCTTGCTCGCTGGAAGCCCTAGTGCACTTGCCACTCTTCTGTAGTTCTCTATTTCTTGTGTAGGAACTCGAATATTAACTAAACCACTTTCGTCCACCCAAGCCAGGCCGCCTTCAGGTTCAATAAAAGAAGGATCAACACATGACGAAGTGTAGGTGTTCCTGACAACAACATCAGCACTTTGGATAATTTTATCTATGTTTACATTTTTCGAATTATCGGGGGTTTTTAGCGTTTTCCAATCACAGACAACTTTTCCATTTTTTAAATCTCTAAAATCGTAGGAACCAGGTAATATTTCATATTTTATTTTAACTGCTTTAGCAGCCTCCTCTGCAATGTCTTGGCTTTCAGCTGCAATAAGGACGATAGGATCCCCTATGTCCACAACTAGATTTTCTACTAACAATGGGAAATCAGCATATCTGCCTGCATTCACACCAGGGATATCCTCTGCTGTAACAACGCAATGAACTCCAGGTATAGAAAGTGCTTTTTTTTTGTCGATTTTTTTTATACGAGCAGGAGTAACTGTAGCACGAACAACCTTTCCATAAAGTTCGCCAGGGAGGTGAAAATCATCACCATAAATTGTATCACCAACGGCCTTAACGAGAGCATCGCTTTTAGTTGGGGAAGTACCAATATAATCTAATTGTGGCATTTAGTTCTCCATAATTAAAAGACTATGAATCTTCTAAAGAGTCAAATACTAATCAATCCCTAAATGTAGAGACATCTACTGCATTACCTGTTCTTACACTCTCTATAACTGATTCAAGTACAGCAACTACCTCTAAACCTTCGACACCGCCAGTTTCAACAGATTTTTCTCCCTTTATACAAGATGCAAAATCACTTAACTGATCAGAAAGAGGGTCAATAGGGTCTAGAGTGACTTCTTCTTTTTTATCATCTCCAGCCTTAGTAATATAAAGCTTCGTTCCCTCAACATCACTATACGCATTCATGCCAGTTCCAAAAGCAGAAGTTTCACAAATTTTAGGTACCACAAAAGCCGTACCAATATACCCTAAAGGTCCACTCTCGTACTCGACAATAAAACTTGTAACATCGTCAAGATTAGTCTTTGATAAAAGTTTTTTACTAAATGCAGAGACACGCTTCGCTGGACCGGCTAGATACTGAAGATTGTCAATCATATGAACTCCCAACCCACACAGAGACCCTGCTGGACTTTCGTCAGGGTCATTCCTCCACCCTGGTCTTGGCTCAAGACCCCCTGCTAAAGATAAATTGGCCTGCAGTTGATGGAGAACACCCAATTCGCCAGAGTCAATAAAACTTCTTATCTTACGATTCGCTGAACATCTCCTCCGGTGATGACCAACCTGAAGAACAACTCCAGCACTCTCAGTTACTTTGATTGCCTCTTTTGCATCAGAGCAAGTTAAAGTCAGAGGTTTTTCTACAAAAACATGCTTCCCTGCAGAAGCGGCTTCGGAAATGATATCTAAATGAGTTGAATGAGGAGTTGCTACCAATAAACCGTCAATACTAGAATCTTTTAAAATTTCATCCAAACTTTCAGAAGAGTTACAATCATGTTTTTCTGAAAATGCTTTTCGTGTGTCGCTACTCCTCGCAAAACCGGTAACGATTTCACAAGAACCGCTACGTACAGCAGCGTCTACTAACATTCCACCCCACCAACCTAATCCTACAGAAGCCAATCTGACTTTTTCAGAACTCATAATTTCCCCCTATGAATTAGCAAAATCTATTTAACAAAAAAACCGAGTGAGAATGTTATAACAATTAAGCATTTATAACTAGTTAAGATGTATCTAAACTAAATAAAAATTCCCAAATTAGAAAATATAAATTTTTAATTTCAGAAAAAACAAATTTATAGAAAGATAATGTTTCCGTAAAATCTGTTAAGACTAAAAGAATAATTCCAGAAATTAAAAGAAGAGACAAAAAATAAATTACAACTAATGAAAAGAAATACCCTCCAGACTTTATATCGGATTGCCTAACCATAAGAGTTCTTAACGTCATCACAATGTGCAACATTAGAGAAAATCCGACAAGGAGAACCGTCGCAAACCAGATTGATTTATGATTTAAAAAATTCATCAACAAGAAACCTATTGAAAGTATAATAAATGTTAAGAGTGGGAAAAAATAAGGGGCCAATAAAATTATCAGATTGCTCCCACTAAGAACAACCTCACCCTTTAGCTTAGAAACTTTGAATGTAATTATTCTTTTCCAGAACAATATACCGAAAAGCAAATGAGTAAATTCATGCAGGAAAGTGTGTAAAAATTCAAATTTGTAAAATCTATATAATAAAAGAAATAAAAAGGCACCTGAAAAAAGAAGTGTATACTCGAGGTCATTACTAAGAGAACTGAAATCGAAAGATCTGAACTTCAGAAAAACCCGAACACTTAAGATTTTTGTAATAGCCCAACACGGAGGCAAGAATAAGAAAGCTATTATCAGAAAAAGAATTTTTTTTAAAATCAAAACATTCCATGCATACTTTAACCTCAGGTTTTCTCTTCTTTTAAGGATCGTTTCATGAGTTCATTCAATGACTCAAAAGGGTCCTTCCCATCGAACAAAATGGCATTAATTTCTTCACAAATAGGCATATCAACAGAAAACTTTTTTGAAAGGGACACTGCTAGAGGAGCAGTAGAAACTCCTTCAACAACTGAAACCATAGAATCTAGTATATCCTTGAGTTTCTCACCTTTTCCCAATCGATATCCAACGGTCCTATTTCGACTTAGATCCCCGGTGCAAGTCAATATTAAGTCTCCCATACCTGAAAGACCTGAAAGGGTTTCTGAATTTCCTCCCATCTTGGAAGCTAAACGTGAAATTTCCTTTAACCCTCTTACTATCAAAGCTGCTCTCGCATTCAACCCAATATCAAGGCCATCAACAATTCCAGCTGCAAGGGCAATCACATTCTTTAACGCACCCCCAAGTTGAACGCCTATGGGATCATCACTACAATAAATTCTAAAAACAGAAGCAGAAAACGACTCTTGAACCTTTAAAGCAGACTCGTAATTTGAAGAAGCAGCGGTTATTGCTGTTGGATTTCGTTTAGCCAATTCTATTGCGAAAGTAGGACCAGACAAACTCACAATGGGATTAACAGAACCTTTTGACTGTTTTAAGGAAAGTTCAATCACCTGGGATGGAAGTAAAAATGTATCTGGATCAAAACCTTTCGTAACACTTACAATAATTGTTTCTTCGTGAATTGTCGGCGATAGGTTATTCCATATCTTGCCAACGACATGACTAGGCATCGCACTGATAATAACATCCTGACCTGAAGATGAAGCTTTTACTATATCGAATGTGAATTCCAGATTTTCATTAAGCTTAAAATCTGGAAGATAAAGATCGTTAATGAACGTTTTTTGCATACGAGAACAAAGATCTTTTTCGAAAACCCAGAGAGTTGTCTGATGACCAATCTCAGAAACAAAATCTGCAAGAGCAGTCCCCCAAGCTCCTCCACCAATAACTGCAACACGTAATGGATTCAATATAACTCCTATTTACACTATCTCTTTTTTCAATATGAAAATTAAGACTAATTTCATTTTTTTCTTATTTTTTCTAGTTTTTTACTTCTAGAAGTTACGCCCTTTGCAACAGCTTTTTTGCCAGAACTAGTCTTTGCGCTCCACTCAACTTCGTGGACGAAATGTTTTTCTTCATCCCAAGTATGCTGCGTTCCATCTCCCATAAAAACACAGAAAACTTCACATCCATCTGGGTACTCATAAGGACCATGAGGTAGGTCCCATCCAAATACATAATCACCAGGACGAAGATCCTTTCCTGCAACACACATTCTACCTTTAGTCACGAGTATAGAGTGCCAGCTTTTGTGTGTATGCTCAGGTTCAACATAGCCGGGAGGAAACTTAACCTTCATATCTATTCGTTTCATTATAGGATCGTGGTTGAATATCTTAACCTTTAACCCCTTGGGCAAAGTCAACAACTTAACCGCAGCACTCTCTTCCCATCGCATTTCTTTATCATGTATTGCTTTAAATTTATTTGCAAATTTTATCTTCCTCCTGTTCACCCCTGTACTTGCACTCATTTGATTACTCCTTAGAAAAGAATTTTCAACTTACAAAAACCGAAGACCCTACAGAGTTACTAAAAGTATGCGAAATACCATTAACAGAAATTGTAATTGTATCAGCATTGACAGATTTTTCTAAAATTTCTACAGAAACACCTGGAATTAGTCCTATCTCACCTAAATACTTTAGGATTTTATTGTTATCTTGCCCTACTCGAATTACAGAAGTTTCCTTCCCTTCTTCAATTTCAAACAATTTCTTTTCGCTCAATTTCTTAATACTACCTCCTTTTGAAGGAATGGGATCTCCATGAGGGTCCAACGTAGGAAACCCTAAACTCTTATCCAAAACTTCCTCTAACTCTTCACTCAAAACATGTTCAAGCTTTTCAGCTTCTATATCAACTTTGTCCCAATCTATTCCCATTTTCTGATTCAAAAAAAGTTCAATCAATCTATGATGTCTAATTATTTCAAGGGCGACTTTCTCTCCCTTTTTCGTAAGAGTGACTCCTTGGTAGGGTTTATATACAACTAACTTCATTCTATGTAATTTTTTCAACATTCCAGTTACAGAAGCAGAAGAGAGTTGCATTTTAGTTGCGATTGAACTTGTTTTAACTGGCGAGCAACTCTGCTCTAATTTGAAAATATTTTTCAAATAATCTTCTGTACGATTGCTAAAAAAATTATTTTCTTGAATCAAAGCGTACCCCTAATTAAAGTAACATTTAAGATTCTATGTGAAATGGAAAAAATTCAAAAATCTAATTTCTTAAAAATTTTCTAACAAAAAATCTTTCAGACACATACTCAAAAGTACCATCAATATTCAAAAACTTTCGCTTCATTTTTAAAGGGAACGGCCTAAAAGAAACTGATGCTCTAGTAACGGCAGACATCGCTTCGTCATCCAATACTCCATGTCCTGAAGATTCTAATAGAACAAGTTTTTTTAAGCTACCATCCCTCAACAGTGTAAAACGAAGTTTCAATTTTCCATGTAACCCCCTGGCCTCCGGCGCCCACCAAACCCAAGATTCTTCTATTCTGACCTTGATATGTTTAAAGTATCTGAAAAACTCCGTTTTCCTCGTTGATAGCGAAATAGGTTCATCATCCTTCATTTTTTTTTCAGAATCAAAGTCCGCACTCGCTACCTTATTTAAAACATTTTCAGACACTTCAAAAGACTTCTTCTCCTTTGTCACTATTCTAAATAATTTCAATCGATCTGTTTTTTTTGAAGGTTTTACAACACGTCTGTCAAGTAATTCACGAGATACCTTTCTTGAATCCACCTCTCTTTTTGGAGTGCCTCTCCCAATACTGACAGACTCTTTCTTAGATATTAAATTGCTGTTTTTTTTCTGATTTTTTTCTATCGGCACTATAAATTTTCTAGACCTTTTAGATTTAGTATTTCCAATCGAAAAATTTTTCCTGAAATCCATTCTACTTTTTTGGAGCGTACCCTCTTTCTTTATTGTACCTAATTGCACTCTCTTCTTCCTTTTTATTCCCAGCGGAATTACGCTTGGGGTTTGAATGATTCCCTTGCTAGATTGCCTTGAAAATTTCTTAACTTCAATCTTTTTATCTTTTACAAAGAATCCTTTTTCGTTTCTATCTATATTAGAGAGAATCTTTTTATCTTTTTTAAAAGACTTAACATCCTCGTTTTCTAGCCAATTCACAGAAACGAAACGATAAGTTTTTGGATTCTTATTTAATATTTTAGAAAAATTTAAAAAAATACTGGAAGAGAAAAGTACAAAAAGATGGACAAAAAAAGAGATTATAAGCAGGTAGGAGAAACTACATACGCGTACAAATCTTAACCTCTGCATCTTCTCAATTCTCTATTAAGAAAATTTTACCAAACAACGTGTAAAAACTTTTAAACTATTACGATTATAGCAAAGGTATAAGAATACTTGAAAATTGTCCATAAAACAAAAAGAGGGGGGGGATACCTCCCCCCCCCTCTATATTTATACGGTAAAATTACATCATTCCGCCCATACCGCCCATGCCGCCAGGAGGCATACCAGGAGGCATACCAGCAGCTGCGTTTTCTTCAGGTTTGTCAGAGATAACGCATTCAGTAGTAAGCATTAAACCTGCCACAGATGCAGCGTTTTGAAGTGCAGAACGAGTTACCTTAGCAGGGTCAATCACACCAACCTTAACAAGATCTTCGAACTTATCCGTTGCGGCATTATAGCCAACATTTGCTTTTTCTCCCTTTACCTTCTGAACGATAATAGAACCTTCTTGTCCTGCATTATTAGCAAGATCTCTTAGTGGAGCCTCTAGAGCCTTGGCGAGAATTTCTAATCCTACCTGGCGGTCTCCACTTGAAGACATACTCTCAACTGCCTTCTGACTTCGAACTAAGGCAACACCACCACCTACAACGACACCTTCCTCAACTGCTGCTCTAGTTGCGTTAAGAGCATCTTCAACTCTTGCTTTCTTTTCTTTCATTTCTGTTTCTGTAGCTGCTCCAACATTTATAACAGCGACACCGCCAACTAACTTGGCAAGCCGTTCTTGGAGCTTTTCTCTATCATAATCACTTGTTGTTTCTTCAACTTGGTTTCGAATTTGCTTTACACGGCCTTCTATATCTTTCGCCTTACCCTTTCCTTCAACAATTGTAGAATTGTCTTTATCAATCGTTACACGCTTTGCCTGACCAAGATCGTCGACAGTTATGTTCTCAAGCTTAATACCAAGATCTTCACTCAGCATCTTGCCACCGGTTAGAATTGCCATATCTTCTAACATTGCTTTACGACGATCTCCGAATCCAGGAGCTTTAACAGCAGAAACATTCAAAGTTCCACGGAGTTTATTAACAACCAAGGTTGCAAGTGCTTCTCCCTCTATATCTTCAGCAATAAGCAAAAGAGGTTTTCCCATTTTTGCTATTTTTTCTAGGAGAGGCAGAAGATCACGCATGTTTGATATTTTCTTTTCATGGAAAAGAATATAAGGATCATCTAATACTGCTTCCATACGATCAGCGTTAGTCACAAAGTACGGACTTAAGTAACCTCTATCAAACTGCATACCTTCGACGATATCTAAAGAGGTCTCCATCGATTTAGCCTCTTCAACAGTAATAACACCATCTTTTCCTACTTTATCCATCGCTTCGGCTATTAAATCACCAATAGTAGGGTCATTATTAGCTGAAATTGTACCAACTTGAGCAATTTCTTTTTTATCTCTTACGGGTTTCGCAATTTTCTTAAGTTCCGCTACAACTGATTGAACCGCTTCATCAATACCTCTTTTTAGATCAATCGGATTAGCACCAGCAGTTACATTTCTTAGACCCTCCGAAAAAATTGCCTGTGCTAGAACTGTTGCAGTCGTAGTTCCATCACCAGCAACATCAGAAGTTTTGCTTGCTACTTCATTTACTAGTTGTGCACCCATATTTTCAAATTGATCTTCTAATTCGATTTCTTTAGCAACTGTCACACCATCTTTAGTTGTAGCTGGAGAACCAAACTTCTTATCTATTACAACATTCCTACCACGTGGTCCGAGAGTTACCTTAACTGCATTTGCGAGCTGGTCAACCCCTTTCTTAATCTTCCCACGAGCTTCCTCATCAAATAAAATGATCTTCGACATGATTATTTTAACTCCTTAGTATAAAAAAATTTTTAATTTTTTATTTAAGAAAGAACTGCCAACACATCATCTTCGCGCATGATCAACAATTCCTCACCTTCCACTTTAACCTCTGTACCTGCATATTTCGCAAAAAGTATTCGATCACCTGCTTTGACCTCAATCGACTGACGCTTTCCATCGTCTGTAATTTTGCCAGGTCCAAGAGCTACCACTTCACCCTCTTGTGGCTTTTCCTTTGCCGAATCAGGAATTATTATACCCCCAACTTCTTCTTCCTCCTCATCCAAACGTCTAACAAGAATGCGATCTTGCAAAGGTTTAACCTTCGCTTTTAGCTTCGCCATTTTTATGGTCTCCTCCGTGTATAATAAAAACTAAATTTATAACAAAAAAATAATAAAGAACGACTTATAGACAACTTTTAAATATATGTCAACAAAAGTTAGCACTCTAAAGAGCTAAGTGCTAACTTTATTGTTATTAGGGAAGCTAAATTAAAACTAACTATTTTCAGAGAAGTTTTTTTGTGTAAAGTTTAGAATCTCATTAAGGAATTTCGTTTTGTAATAT
>JAZAHK010000034.1:0-6557 GCA_036231405.1 Nitrospinota bacterium | reverse complement strand
CCCATATCGTCCTTCGTTTTTACGAAGCTTCTGCAAGCACCTTCAGGACATGCCTGTAAAGGTTGCTGACCGGTACGGCACGGGATGTGCCGATGCAAACCAAACCGGTTCTCTTGATACTCAACTAATATTATATACTTAGATTAGCAATGATGTCAACAACATTCTTGTTTAATTCTATCAATCATGATATAAATACCTCAAAAATCACATTATTTCGAGTAAACTTATGAAAAATGAACAAATATCAGAATGAGAATAGAACCATGTTACTTTTGTTCTTCGCCTAGTGAGAGGATTATACTAGAAACAGAGCTAAGTATAGCTATTCGTGATGCATTTCCTGTTTCAGAAGGGCACACTCTAATAATAACTAAACGTCATATTGAATCAATTTTTGATGCTACTAAAGAAGAACAAATTGACCTTCTTGCAAACTTAGAGAAAGCAAAAAAACAGTTGGATAAAACACTTAGTCCATCTGGATATAATATCGGTATAAACGACGGTGAAGCTGCAGGACAAACAGTCATGCATTTGCATATCCATCTAATACCTAGATATTCAGGTGACGCAGAAGAGGCGAAGGGAGGAGTTAGATGGATTTTTCCTGAAAAAGCAGACTACTGGTCTAAAAAATAAAAAATTACCCTACATAATAAATTACAGGAAATAAAAATTATTTTTAATGGAATATCAATCCCAAGATATTAAATCTGGAAAAGAGCTTTCAGAATTATCTATAAAAATGTCATACCGTACTGGTAGAGACAACATAGTTGATGATTTTTATATTCCTTGTCTCGAAGCCTCTACATTGTATAGAAGGGCTGTAGGCTATTTTACAAGCCATGGGTTATCTGTGGCTGCCAGGGGCGTGGCAAATTTAGCGTTTCGTAAAGGTAAAATGCGTCTGGTAGCATCTCCTCGTCTAGAGCCAGAGGACGTGGAAGTTTTGCGTTTGGCAACGGATGATCCTGTTTCAGTTTTGGGTAAAATTGTTGCGCGGGACTTTAGCGAAATTGAAGATAAGCTGATTAATGAACGATTAAATGCATTAGCATGGTTATCAGCAACAGGAATGCTAGAAATCAAACTTGCCATACAGACAGATGAAAATGGAAATTTTAAAACTGGTATCTATCATGAAAAATTTGGGATTTTTTCTGATGGTTCTGAAAATCATGTAACTTTTATAGGATCCTCTAATGAGACTAGAGGAGGATTATTGGAAAATTTTGAGAACATTAAAGCATTTTGCTCTTGGAAAGATCAAGAAGGAAGAGTTCAAGAAGATATAGAATACTTTGAAGCACTTTGGTTTCAAGAAACACCAAATTTAAAAGTAGTTGATTTCACTAATATAGCAAATGAATTGCTAGAGTTCTACCGTGATAAAAATAATCCACCAATAGAATTTGATCAAATTAAAGATTTATTTCCTGGCAATGAACGAAAAGAATCCTATGAATTCCCTGATGGTTTTGAACTAAGGAAATATCAGGATGATGCTATTGAAAAATGGAAGAAAGCAAAGGGAATTGGAATTTTTTCAATGGCGACTGGTTCGGGAAAAACGTTAACCGCACTAACTTTGGTAACTAGAGTTAGTAAAAAATATAAACCTTTAGTTGTCATAATAGTTTGTCCATTTCTTAATCTTTGTCATCAGTGGGAAAAAGAATTGCTGAAGTTTGGTATCACACCTATTTCTTGTTTTGACAAAAGAGTTAACTGGGATTCAAAACTTGATAGGGGATACCAAAGGCTCAAAGCAGGAATAATTGAAATTCTGACCATTGTAACTACAAACGCAACTTATATGGGCGAAATTTTTCAAGCAAAACTTAAATCAAGAGTTACTGATGGAGGACTCCATCATTTATTGATTGCAGATGAGGTCCATAACCTTGGTTCTAAAAAAGGCATAAAATGTCTTCCAGATCAAATTAAAATGCGCCTTGGTCTTTCAGCTACCCCTGAAAGAGAAAATGATCATGTTGGTACAGAAGCAGTGTTGGATTATTTTGGAGGAGTATGTTTTGAATATTCTATGAAACAGGCATTGTCAGATGGTATTCTCAGCCCCTACCATTATAATATTAAATTGGTAGAATTAACTGATGAAGAAAGAGAAAAATACATAGAATTAACACTTAAAATCGCCAAATTATTTCATGGAAATTACAATCCAGAACAGGAAATCAGTGGTAATCTTGAAATTTTACTAATACAAAGGGCACGGCTTATTGCAAATGCAGAAAATAAGCTTGGGGCTCTTAATAGAGTTTTGCGAGATTTGAAAACTCCTTTACGAAAAGCCATTTTTTATTGTGGTGATGGAATTTCTAAAAACGATATTGGTCTTGAGGAACGTCAAATCGAAAAAGTAACACGATTATTGGGCAAGGAACACAAAAAGAGTGTTAGAACCTTCACCTTTCTTGAAAGCTCGAAAGAACGAGAAGATATCATTAGAGGACTGACTAATGATGATCTCGATGGTGTTGTTGCCATTCGCTGTTTGGATGAAGGAATAGATTTGCCAGAATTGAGTATGGGGTTTTTTTTAGCAAGCTCAAGTAACCCGCGTCAATTTATTCAAAGACGAGGACGACTTCTTCGTAAAGCTCCTGGTAAGAAAAATGCGATTATTTACGACTTTATAGTGACACCACCAGACTTTGGAGGTGAAATAGATGACAATGCTTTTAATATGGAACGTGAACTTTTTAGGAGAGAACTAAAAAGGGTTGCTGAATTTTGCAGGTTAGCAGAGAATGGTCCCCAGGAGATTAATAAAATTAAAGAAATTAGGAAAAAATATAATTTAATTTCCGTTTAACCCATATTGTATTCTAAAAATGGCTGAAATAACAAAAGAAGAATTGGAAGAACGAGTGCAAGAACTTGAAGAACAAAACAGGCGCCTTCGTGATGGAGGATCCCCCAATCAAATTACCGTTACAGAACAAGAATACAACGGATTCCCTACTCTTTTATTTGAGGGAAAGTTTAGGTCTTTCACAATAGGATTAGCTAAATTATCAAGGTTAAAGTGTGTGTGGCCAAGGGTTGAAAAATTTCTTTCTAAACACTCTGAGCTGGCAGCAAAGTATGCTGTTGAGGATGACGAAAAAATTTAAAACAAATATAAATTGATTTTATGAAAAACATAGGGGAAGACGAAAAAGAACTAAGTGCTTCAGAAATTCTAAGGAATCTTAAAAATACTGACCCAGATGTTAGAACAATGCTTAGTGAAATAATGTTTGAGGAAAGAAAAGTTATGTATAACAAGCGTAGGCCAAATATTCATAAGAGTATTAATAATCACATTCAAAGGCTTATAAAATGATTTTAGAAAAAATGGTTTTGGAAAATTTTCGAGTTTTTGAAGGAACTCAAGAGATAGTTTTTTCTAAAGATCCAAAAAAAAATGTGACTATCATCCATGCTGAGAATGGTTTTGGAAAAACTACTCTTCTTAAGGCCATGCTTTGGGGATTTTACGGACATGAAGGACTGTTGGGTAATGATGGGAAAGCAGATGATTTTGAAAGACCCTATGAATTGATTCATGAGGGGCAATTGGCGCAGGCAAATGATTCGGATGACCTGTACACTGCAGTTAAAATAATTTTTAATCACGATGAAAAACGTTATACGCTCGAGCGAAAACTCAGTTTAACCCAGCAAGAACAAGATGCGAGAGTAACAAAATTAGAGCTAAAAGTTATTAAGGAAGGACAATCATATACAGAAGAGACTCCACAAATTGAAATGGATACTATTCTGGTTAAAGCTATTAGTCGTTATTTGTTTTTTAATGGTGAACGAATAAATTACCTAGCACAGGAACAAAATAGTGAACAAATCACTGATGCAATTCACCAAATGCTTGGGCTGAAATTATTGGAAACTACTATTCAAGACTTAGAAAGCACTAGCATTATTGGAAAGTGGAAGAAAGAATGGCGGGACAAAACTTCTGGAGAAAAACAAAAGCTCCTCGATGATGAGGTTAAATTATGGATAAAACTGGAACAAGAGAAGAAGGAACTAGAGAATATTGAGGCAAATATTTCTGCATTTGATGATGAAATAAAAACAGTAGGGGAAAAATTAGAGAATAATCGTGATGCGGCTAAGCTGCAAGGAGAAAGAAATGATTTGCAGAAAAAATTAGAGGAAAATAATGAAAAACTTGAAGAAAATGAAAAATCATTAAAAAAAATAATTTCAGAAAATGGTTATGCTATTTTTACAAAAAAATTGATTCAAAGTGGTAAAGGAATTGTTTCTTCCTTACGTAAAGAGAACAAAATTCCGGCTCCTGTAGTAAATACTTTTTTAATAAAATTGCTTGAAGATACAAGTTGTATTTGTGGACGAGATCTCAGTGAAGGAACTGCAGAACGGCAAAAGGTTGAAGAACTTTTAGATATTGCAGGAGATCAAAATTTCAATGTTGCAGTTGGACAATTGGATCACACAATCGGAGTTTTGGAAGGTTCCCGTGAAAACACAAAGAGAGAAATCAATAGACTCAATCGTGAACGTGTATCCTTCAAAGACAATAAAGATGCATTTCTAAGTAGAATCAGTGATATCCATCAAGAATTAGGAGAAAAAAAAGATGAAACAGTTAAAGAACTTGAAAATCGTCTCGAGGAGCTAAAATCTGAGAGTCAAATTGAATACCAAGAAAAAGGAAGAACTGGAGAAAGAATAGATGAACTGGGAGAAAAGATCGAAGAGAATAGAGTAAAAATTAACTCTGTTGTAGCTAAAGAAGAACAAGGAATTCTTGCAGAAAAAAGAGTGAAAGCTATTGAAAAAGGTATCCTTACCTTAAATCAAATTTTATATGCAGAAACACGAGATTTGAAACCCTTGCTGAATGAAAAAATTAGTAAGACTTTTACAGAAATTATGACAAAGGATTATTGGGCCGAGCTGAATGATAAATACGAGATGCGTGTCAAAAAAAGAGTGTCTGTGGATTCAGAAAATATTAAACCTAAAGAAAAAGATGTTGCACTGAGCACAGGCGAGCGCACAGTTGCGGCTTTGGTTTTCATTTCTAGTCTATTGTCTTTGGCTGCAGAGCGCTCACAAATAAAAACTGTAGTAAAAGGTTTGTCCGGTTCAGTATATCCTCTGGTAATTGATTCTCCTTTTGGTTCATTAAGCGCATTCAGAGAAGGTATAGCCAGAAATATTACAGAGCTTGCCCCTCAAGTAATTATTTTTGTAAGTCCAAAACAATACGATTCGGATGTAGAAAGAGCACTTAAAGATTCGCAAAGAATAGGTAAACAGTATTATCTTCGATACAACGGTGAGAAGTTACCCGATGGTGCTCATACTAATCTGGTCATAAATGACCAGCAGCTTAAACAGTATGCAAAAATTGATAAAGGTGAATTCACAGAAATTGTAGAATTAGGAATATGAAAAGAATAAATAGAGATGTATGTCATCAAGAGATGATAAAAAAGCTGACAGGTAGTGATTCACCACCATTCCAGCAAATATGGCAGCTGCTGATTTTTGCCGCTTCACTTGGTATACGTGATAAGGGAAAACGTGCAATAGAAAACTATGATGCAGGCAAAGCTATCCAAGAGAATTATTTTAGTGCCCCAGGATGGAAAGGTTTGCTATATTTAATGAGACTAGTTGAAACTGAAAATACCAACTGTTTAAATTCTTCAGAAGAAGAGCAAGATAAATTGATAAAAAGTTTTGAGGAGTATTCAAATTATGGTCTTCATTTTCTGTCAAGAATTATGGAAACCTCAAATGACTACCTTGATATGCTTGTAGAGATGTGTCTAAAAGAAGATGAGAAATCTCCAGAACCTGACCTTGAACTAATCTGATTATAATAAAATTTTTTTCACTTTTGTAAACTTATATCCACTCAACAACCAAGTCAGAAATACTTTTCTTTTTTTTACCAGAAGCTAAGAATCTTAATCCTCTATGTAAGTGTGCTCTAAAACAATTCGCTGCACCTTCAACTGTGTTAGGGAAACCATCTTGTTGACTCCTTAGCCAACTCAAAGCAGCATAGACTTCACTTTGGTCTCCAGCAAAAACTTTCCAGGTCATTTCTACACCACCGTCTACTTTTTGTTGAAAAGGAGGAGGTGCGGTTTTTTCTTTGATAGAGGCGCAAAATGCCCAACGACAAAGTACATTCCAATGCTCTATTCCGGTACTTCTGCGTAATTTAAGCAGTTGATCCTTTCCTTGCTGGCCTATACGAATTGTTTCAAGAGGAATTTTCATACTTTCCCAAAGTATCCTTTTTCAAAGTGAGTTTTTCCTGACTTTTCATTATGTACCATTAAGAATGTCCTAGATACAAATGGTTTTAGCCTTTCAAAATAAGGCCCTACAATTTCTTCATCTGTAGAAAGCAGAAGTACTTGGTGTGAAGCACTAGGGAAATACCTTTCAACAAAATGATTTCGGTGAGAAGAATCTAATCTTCCCAATGGTGTATCAATAATTGTTGGAATAGGTCGTCCTGAAGAACGAGCTAA
>JAZAHK010000033.1:0-57780 GCA_036231405.1 Nitrospinota bacterium | reverse complement strand
ATTGGTATATATATTATTAGTAGTAGTAATAGTGGTGTTTTTTTTGTTAATAACTAAATAATCTTTTTTTTATTAGGGGGTTATTGTTGTTTTTATAGAAGATAACTTGTTAATATGTTGTTTGTATTGTTTATAAGTTGTCGTTTTTGTGTATTTATAAACATTTATAAAATAAATTTGTTTGTTTATTAACAGCGACTCTATTTTTTCGGTTAAAGAGTTAATTGTAGACGCAACGCGAGTGTTTTCTTTTATTTGGTTTGTTATTTTTTTTGTTGAATGTATTACTGTGGAATGATCCTTTCCACCGAATCTGGCCCCAATTTCTGTTGTAGATGCGGATGAAAATTTTCTTGATAAATACATTGCTATTTGTCTTGGTTCGGTGAATGTTCTAGATCTGTTTTTTGATTTAAGGTCTGTAATCCTAACCTGGAAAAATTCTGCAACAATTTTTTGTATTTCGTCGACCGAAATGCCCTTTTGTGGATCTCTTAATGTGTTTTTTAGTATTTCTTTTGCGTCTTCAATGTTAATGTCTGTAGCATGTAGAGAGGAGTGGAAGACAAGCTTTACGAGGCAGCCCTCTAATTCTCTGATATTAGATCTAACTTTTTCCGCTATAAAATGTGCCACATCTTTTTGAATGTTGAAATTTAAATCGGCAGCTTTTTTTTGGATAATAGCTACTTTTGTTTCAAAATCAGGGGGACCAATATCAGCCATTATTCCCCAAACAAACCTTGCTTTAAGTCTTTCCTCTAGCCCAGGGGTGTCTTTAGGGTTTTTATCACTAGTCATAATGATTTGTTTGCCAGATTCGTGAAGCGCGTTAAACGTAAAGAAAAATTCTTCTTGAGTTCTTTGTTTTCCGGCTATAAATTGAATGTCGTCAATTAAAAGAAAATCTATTTTTCTGTATCTAGATCTAAAATCTACCATTTTGTTTTTTTGTATTGAAGAAATAAGATCATTGATAAAGTTTTCGGAAGAGGTGTAAAAAACTTTAGCCCTTTCTTTTTTATCGAGTACCTGGTTGGCTATAGCATGTAGTAGGTGTGTTTTCCCAAGACCAACTCCCCCATAAATGAAAAGTGGGTTTAGGTTTTTTGTAGAATCTTCTATTATTCTTAGGCTGCATGCATGTGCAAATTCATTTGAGGCCCCAACTACAAAACTATCGAAAGAATATTTGGGATTTAAAAACGTAGGTTTTTTTATTTTCTTTGGAGCCTCTTCGTCTGTTTTTTCGGCTTTTGGCTCATGCTTTTTTCTATTTTCTGAAGGAATAAATCGAATCTTGGAGAGAGAATCATTTTGTTTTATAATTTCATCAAGAGTTCTTGAAAAACGATTTGTGATAGTTTCTGCGCAAAAAGAGTCGGGCACTTCGATAAAAAGTTCTTTTTCATTTAATAAAATTGGTTTTGTGTTTTGAAACCATCTCTGAAATGCTTCATCAGAGACATCCTTTTTTATTTCTAGCAAAAAGCTGTCCCAAGTTTCAATCATTATCTTCACTATTGGTGGGTTTAATTTATGCAACACAATCTATCAATAATATAGAAAAAAACCAACACAAAAATTTTAAAAATAAACACACTTTTTTTAAACGAAATATTTTTATTTTTTAAGTTGTATCCCAGAGTTGTTTTATTTATCTTTCCTTGACAAAATCAACTCGAGTCGGATAACTTGCAACAGTTTTTCTTATTAAAAAAATATTTTTATGAGGTGTTGGGTGAAAAGAACCTATCAACCAAGCAGAAACAAAAGAATTAAAACTCACGGCTTTAGAAAGAGGATGGCAACTGCCGGAGGGAGATCTATTGTCAACCGCCGGCGTGGTAAAGGGAGAAAACGCATAACGGTTTCTGGTTAGAAAGTCATGGCAATTTCTTGTTTAAGGGGAAATAATTCCTTGAGATTTCCGCCTAACCTTCGAATTAGGTCCGCTTCTGATTTTTCTGTAGCCATGAAAAAAGGCAAGAAGTACGAGACTCAACTCTTTTCTCTTTATGTTTCTGAAAATTCACTGAATAAGATCCGATTAGGTCTTGTTGTTTCCAAGAATGTCGGCAATTCAGTGAGAAGAAATAGGGCAAAAAGACTTTTAAGGGAAGTTTTTAAAAAGATTTCCCTGAGATTAGAATGTGGTTTTGAAATAGTGGTTGTTGCAAAGCCAGAAATAAATGAATGTAATTTCGAAGATATAAAAAACGAACTTGACGATTTTTTGTCTTTTTATAAAAATATAAAAGGGTCAAGCAGGTGAAATTTTTTTCAAAAACCCTAACGGTGTCTTTTGTTTTTTTCATTAAGCTGTATCGACTTCTAATTTCACCAATTCTTCCAGGTACTTGCAGATTTACCCCAAGTTGTTCTGAATATGCTCTTCAAGCCTTTGCGCTTTATGGTCCTTTTAAGGCCCTTTGGCTTACTTTAAGAAGAGTTTTTAGATGCAATCCGTTCTGTGAAGGCGGAAATGATCCGGTGAAGTGACTTTTTGAGGAATTGTTAGATGGAAAAAAATGCTATTTTAGCTGCCGTTCTTTCTTTGGCAGTGTTGTTGGGCTGGCAGTATTTTTTTGTTCCACAGGAGCCTTTGAAAAGCAAACAGATCGCTAAGACAAAAAGCCTTTCGACAGAAAAATCACCAGGCGCTCAAAGGAGATCAATGCAAGATATAGATATTAAGGGATATTCCAATATAGACACTAAGAGATCTCCTAAAAATAATTTTATTGCTCGAACCGACAATCCAAAACCTAAAGCAACCCCCCTCTTAAAAAATATCAAAGAGGTGATTGTTAAGGTTGACGTGGGCAATGCCGTTTATGGCATGACGAATCATGGCGCTGGTTTTGTTCAAATGGAACTCATGGACTATAAAGATAAAAATGGAAAATTTATCGATCTTGCAAAAGGTTTTGATAAGGACAACAAATCATTATTTTTAGCCGGAGACCCTAAAAAATTAAATAACTCAGTTTATAAGATTTATGTAGACGGACAGGAAATAACCGAAAGCAAAACATTTAAAATAGATCCTAGAAAAGGGAAACGAACAGTTTCGTTTATCTATAAGGATGAAATTTTTGGAAGCGTGGAAAAGTCTTTAACTTTTTACTCTGGTAGCTATAGGGTGCCCATAACTATTCGTATAGACAATGCTAAAAAACTTAAGAAAACAGGACTTATGCTTGGCCCTGCAGTTGGAGGTAGCGACGGGGACACATATGGTGGCGTTATAGAAGGGCCTATGACATTTGTGAATAATGATATTCAGTATGCTGATACTAGCAAGTCCGAGGAAACATTTGAAAAAAATGTACAATGGACCTCTTTGCAATCCAAGTATTTCATAACGGCCCTTGTTCCAAGAACTGATTCAGGAGGAGCGGAGACATATCTTTTAAAAGCAAACAAGGACAAGGTGGATGATTATTCTGTGATTGTTCCTTTAAAGATCAAAGGCTCGAGGGTTCTGGCAACATTGGATTTGTACGCTGGTCCGAAGGAAGTGCAACGTATGTCGAAACTCGGAGTTATGCTTGAAGAATCCTTAGATTATGGCATTTTCTCTTTTGTTGCATCGCCCCTTATTTATACTTTGAGAATTTGCAATACGGTAACAATGAACTGGGGCTTTGCAATAATACTGTTGACCATAATCATTAAACTCCTTTTCTATCCACTTACACACTACAGCATGAAGAATATGAAGGGCATGCAGAAACTCCAGCCAAAAATGGCCCAAATTCGAGAGATTTACAAAGATGACAAAACTAAAATGAACCAACAGTTAATGGCTCTTTATAAAGAAAATAAAGTAAATCCGATGATGGGCTGTCTTCCAATGTTAATACAAATGCCAATTTTTTTCGGTTTATATGAAGGTCTTTTGGTTTCTATAGAATTAAGAAATGCCCCATTTATTTGGTGGGTCACCGATCTTTCAAAACAAGATCCATACCATGTCTATACAATTTTAATGGGTATTTCGATGTTCATTCAACAAAAAATGACACCAACAGCAGGAGATCCTTCGCAGGCGAAGATGATGATGTTTATGCCTATAATTTTCTGCGGGATGTTTATTTTTTATCCTGTTCCTTCGGGGCTTGTGATCTATTGGTTTGCAAACAATGTTCTTTCGATTGCACAGCAGTTTTTTGTGAACCGTTCAGTAGAAACTCCAAAGCTTGCTGAAGAGGACAAATAGCAACTTTGTGAGCAGGCTGGCCAAAAAATCATGACTATTTTCGGCATTAAAATAAAGTTAGCCCCAATTGTTTTTATTGTTGCTATTTTTTTCATAATTGGGTTCATAAATTATTATACGCGAGCACGTTACAATCCAAAACCTTTTATTAAAAAGCTTTGTTCTCCTAATAAAATATGTATTTTAGAATTTTCTGATTATGGTTGACCGGATTGTGCTGTTGTGCAGGATGCACTTCGAGAAATTGTAAAAAAATATGATGGCCGTGTCTTAGTAAAGAAGTTGCCCTTTCCTTTGTCGGAATTGACTTTTCGCGCTGCTGAAGCAGTTTTGTGTGTGAAAGATTCTAACCAAAGAGAAGAAATGAGTAGATTCATTTATAAGAAACAAGAAAAATGGAGAACTAGCCGGTATCCTGAATCATTATGGAAATCTTTTGCAAAAAGTAGCGGGGCAGATTTAACTGCGTGGGAAAAATGCCTTAAAAAGAGAAATTATTTAGAAAAAATTAAAAAAACAAAAGATCTTGGATTAGGCTTAGGTGTAAGAGGTACCCCAACTTTTTTTGTCGGAGAGAGTAAGATGGAAGGTTCTAAATCTATCGAGCGTTTAAAAAAAGTTGTACAAAAAAAGATATTTAAATTTAGAAAAAGGTAAATTGATGGACAAAAGATCGTCTATTTCGGGACAATTAGCGGTTATTACGGGCGCTGCGGCGGGTATTGGCGAAGCTGTTGTTAATCGTTTTGTAGCCGAGGGGGCAAAAATAGTTATTTTAGACAAAGATGTCGAAAAAGGAAAAATTTTTTGTGAAAAACTTTCTTCTAATGGAGCGGATGCAAAATTCTACAAATGCGACGTTACGCAAAGCAATTCAGTTGATCGTGTGTTTGAATTGATTTTAAACAATTTTGGACCAGTGCAGATTTTAGTAAATTGTGCAGGTGGTTTTGTTGATAACCCCTCTCTTGAAGATATCAGTCCTGAAGAGTGGGATAAAGTATTAAGCTTGAATTTAATGTCCGTTTATTTATGTACAAGAAAAGTAGTTGTATCTATGAAAAAATCTGGGTATGGAAGAATTGTAAATGTTTCTTCACAAACTGCTCGAGAGGGACTAGCAGAAACTTCATTGGCATATGGTGCTGCGAAAGCTGGAGTTTTGGGTTTTACAAGAAGACTTGCTAGTGAACTTGCTTTGGATGGCATAACAGTTAATGCAGTCGCGCCAGGTGTGGTTCTTTCTCCAAGGGTAGCTGAATTACACAAGGAAAGACTACCAAAACTAATGTCTGAGATCCCGATGAATCGTCCGGGAGATGCGGAAGAAATTGCTGACGGAATTTGGTACTTATCTACTCCTGGAGCTTCCTATATAACAGGAGTTACGCTTGATATAAATGGTGGTCGATACATGACATAGACTGTTTATAAAGATTTTTCTATTTTGAAAGAAAAAAATGAATCATTATTCTAAAAATGAAACCATAGTTGCTTTATCTACCCCAGTTGGGAGCGGAGCTATTTCTATGGTTAGACTCAGCGGTCCTGATGCAAGGGCCATTTTAAATAAAATTTTTATTTCTAAGACCTTCTTTCGAGATTTTCCGAAAAGAACACCCATTCTGGGAAATTTTGTTGATGTCGATGGTGAAATGTTTGATGAAGGGCAAGTAGTATTTTATGAGTCCCCGAATTCCTATACAGGCGAGAATTTGGTGGAATTGTTTTGTCATGGAAGCATTGTAATTTATCGACTTTTAATTGAATCTGCTTGTTCAGCAGGCGCAAGAGTTGCAAATCCCGGAGAGTTTACAAGAAGAGCGTTTATGGAAGGGAAGATAGATCTTGTTCAATCAGAATCGGTTGCTGATCTTATTTCTTCGGAAACAAAAACTTCTGCAAAGATAGCTCTTTCACAGTTACAAGGAAATTTGTCATCACGATTAGAGGAAATATGGCAACAGATTGTCGAAATTGGATCACATCTTGAGGCATCTATTGATTTTCCTGACGAATTTGAGCCTGGTGCCGGTCCTTTGATGAAAGACAGGCCTTTGCAAGGAGCTGAGCTTACACCTTTCTTTATAGAAACAGACAATGCATTAAAGGAATTAGAAGAGTCTTTTGTTTCCGGTAAGGTATTAAGAGAAGGTGCGAGAGTTGCAATAATTGGCAAGCCCAACGCAGGCAAATCAACGCTTCTAAATAATTTGTTGGGAGAAGAGAGATCTATTACAAGCGAAATCCCTGGAACGACAAGGGACACTATTGAAGAGGTATGTGACGTAAACGGTATACCGGTTCGATTTATAGATACGGCTGGTCTTAGAAACACCTTAGATTCTATAGAAAAAGAAGGAACAAAGAGAGCTTATGAAGCTGCAAAAATTGCAGATCTTTGTCTTTTAGTTATAGACGGAAGCCTTGGAGAAAATGAGCTAGAATGGGCACAGAAAGAAGCGAAAAAACTTGATGTTAAATATTTGTTTGTCGTGAATAAAATCGATCTTTTAACTTCCGATCCATTTTTTAAATTAAAGGAGAATGGCAAAAAAGTTTCGGTCTCTGCCTTATATAATAGAGGGTTTAAGTCGCTTAAGAGCTTAATATTTAATACTTTAACCGGAAATAAACCAGCGAACGCAAGTGTAATGCATGCTATTTTAACGAATGAACGGCATAAAAATTTAGTCATAAAAGCTAGAAGTTCGCTAAAAGATGCTTTTGCTTTGTGCAAAGAAAATTATTCTCCAGAACTAGTAGCCTCACACTTAAATGATTCCAGCCAAGCTTTTTCAGAATTACTTGGCAGGAATTATGGAAAGTCACTTTTAGACAAAATATTTTCGGAGTTTTGTATTGGAAAATAATCTGGTATAGATATAAATCAAAATCAATTATTAATGTCAGGGAAAGATGAAAAAAAATAATTTTGATGTAATTGTAGTTGGCGCAGGACATGCTGGCTGTGAAGCTGCGCTTGCATCAGCTAGAAGAGGCTCACATGTTATGCTGTTAACGATGAACCTTGATACCGTTGCCCTCATGTCTTGTAATCCTGCAATTGGTGGCCTTGCAAAAGGCGTTCTAGTTAGGGAGATAGACACTCTTGGCGGAGAGATGGCGCAGGCGACAGATAAAACTGGAATCCAGTTCAGAATGCTTAATACAAAAAAAGGTCCTGCGGTGCAAGCACTACGTGCCCAGGCCGATAAACAGCAGTATCGACTTTATATGAAGCATTTTGTCGAAGATCAAGAAAATCTTGTTTTAAAACAAGGGATGTTAAAAAATCTTATTCTTAAAGATAACCAAATAACTGGAATTGAAACTCAATTTGGTGAAAAAATTAATTCTGCTGCTGTTGTTTTAACACCTGGAACCTTTACAAGAGGACTGCTTCATTATGGTGAAAAGCAAATTAAAGGGGGAAGGGCTGGAGAAGGACCTGCTAATGAATTTTCGGATCAGCTAATAAACCTTGGCTTTAAAATAGAAAGGATGAAAACAGGGACCCCGCCTAGGTTAGATTCAAAAACCATTGATTTTAAAGGTCTTGACGCTCAGTATGGCGATGTTCCCCCCCTTCCTTTTTCGTATCGAACAAAGAAAATTGTCCAAGAACAATTACCTTGTTGGATAACTTACACGAACGATAGTTCTCATTCTATTATTAGAAAAAATATTGAAAAATCTCCTATGTATAATGGTCAAATAAATGCGACAGGGGTTAGGTATTGCCCCAGCATTGAAGATAAAGTCATGAGATTTGAGGATAAATCTTCGCATCAAATCTTTTTGGAGCCAGAAGGCCTGCAAACATGCGAGATCTATGTGAATGGTCTTTCTACTAGCCTGCCAGTAGATATACAAATGCAAATAATTCATACGATTCCAGGCTTAGAAAAAGCTGAAATGATGAGAGCAGGGTACGCAGTGGAGTATGATTTTGTGTGCCCAATGGAGCTTGAAACATCACTTATGACCAAGAAAATCAATGGTTTATTCCATGCAGGCCAAATAAATGGAACTACAGGTTATGAAGAAGCTGGTGCTCAAGGTATTGTTGCAGGAATAAATGCTTCTCGATATGTAAATAAAGAATCTCCGTTTTTTTTAGACAGAGATGATGCTTACATAGGCGTTTTGATTGATGATTTGATTACAAAAGGTACAGTTGAGCCTTATAGAATGTTTACTAGTAGAGCTGAGCATAGGCTTCTCTTGAGACATGATAATGCTGATTATAGACTATGTGAGTTGGGCTATAAAGCGGGTGTGGTGAATGCTGCTAGTTATAATTATTTCCTTCAAAAAAAGAAAAGAACTTCAGAGGTACTTAATTATTTTGAGAGTACAAAAATTTTTCCTGGTACTGAAGTTCAAATAGCGCTCGAGACATTAAATAGTGCTCCCCTTAAAAAGCCTTACAAACTTTCTGAAATTTTAAGAAGGCCGGAAATTAATTTAACTAATTTAGTAGAATTAAATTTGTCGGGCACTGAAAATCTTAGAAAGTTGTGGGATTCTCTTGACATGGAAGCAAGAAGATATGTATCGGCAGAAGTAAAATATAAAGAGTACTTTCAAAGAGAAGAACAACAAGTAATTAGGTTAAGATCTGCAGACAAAATTCCTATACCTAAAACGATTTCCTACGACAATGTAACACATCTGACCGCTGAGGTTAGGCAGAGGTTAAGCCAGGTTAGGCCAAAGAGCCTTGGTCAGGCAAGCCGTGTTTCAGGTGTTACACCTGCCGCAATAGCAGTTTTGGAAGTTTACTTAAAAAGATTTTCCAGTCAATCAAAAGAAGTTAAAACTCCTTAAATTACGCCTCATTGGTAAAGTAGTTCCACGTGAAACATAAAAAAATGCTTTTTATTTTGTTCCACGTGGAACAAAAATATTGATATACTGTTACTGAAATTTGATATTTATATAGAATTTATTTATTTAATTTCTTATTAAAATATTAGTTAAAGATTAAAAGGAACTTTAATTGATTGGCGATCGTAAGTTTTGGGAAGCCTCGGGCTTAATTAGTAAAGACGAAGAGAATTTAGAAAAAAGAAATGTAGAGAGCCCAGTAAAAAGTTATGTTGTCGCAATTGCAAATCAAAAGGGTGGTGTTGGAAAAACTACAACGGCTGTTAACCTTTCCGCCTGTTTGGCGGAGAAAGGAAAAAAAGTACTCGTTATTGATTTAGATCCTCAGTCTAATGCTACGAGTTCATTGGGTTCAAATTGCGATGAAAGTAGCTTATATAATCTTTTAATAAATGAAGATATTCCAGATCCAGACATTGCAGAAAATACTGATATAAAAGGGCTTAAGATAATTCCTTCGACATCAGATCTAGCAGGAGCAGAAGTGGAACTAGCAGATGTATTTAATAGAATTGGAAGGTTACAAAGAGTTTTAAATTTTTTTGAAAAAGATTTTGATTTTATTATAGTAGATTGTCCACCATCACTTGGTTTCTTAACCTTAAATGCCTTCAATGCTTCCGATGAACTTTTAATTCCAATGCAGGCTGAATACTTTGCCCTAGAAGGTTTAGCACGTTTAATGAATACTATAAAAAGAATATCTCTTTCAAACGATTTTTCAAAAAAACCTCAAATTGGTGGCATAATACTTACAATGTATGACACAAGGACAAATCTTTCAAAACAAGTATCAGATGAGGTAAAGAGTCATGTTTCAAATTTGCTTTATGATATAAAAATTCCAAGGAATATTAAATTAGCTGAAGCGCCTAGTCATGGAGTTCCTGTTATTTCATATGATCCTTCATCGCAGGGAGCAAAAGCATATGTTCTGCTCGCAGAAGAGTTCTTGAAAAGACTAAGTCATAGAGAGGGCGAATAAATGGCGAAAAAAGCTTTAGGTAGAGGTTTGGATGCACTTTTGTCTGTTTCAAAGTCTGATGGAAATGTTTCAACTCAATTACCCGAAAGTGATCACAATAAAAATTTAAACCTTGTCCAGGAAATTTCTTTACAAAAAATACAGCCAGGAAAACATCAGCCTCGAGAGAGATTTAATGATGAAGATTTGAATAACTTGGCTAATTCAGTATCAAATCACGGGATAATACAACCTATACTCTTAAAAAAGATAAATGAAGATAAATACGAAATTGTAGCTGGGGAAAGAAGGTGGCGTGCTGCACAAATAGCCGAACTTGAAAAAATTCCAGCTATTTTTACTAATATACAAGAAAAAGAAACGCTAGAAGTGGCAATTATAGAAAATCTACAAAGAACAGATTTAAATCCAATAGAAGAGTCAAAAGCCTATGAAAATTTAATGATAAAATATGACTTAACTCAAGAAGAAATTGCTGATCGTGTTGGGAAAGATCGTTCAACTGTTGCAAATTACATACGTTTACTAAAGTTGCCAAAATTAGTACAAGAAAGGGTTGCAGAAGGATCACATTCTATGGGCCATGCCAGAGCTTTACTTTCTTTGAAGACAGATGGTCAAATTTTAGACTTTAGCGTAAAAGCAATTGTTAATAAACTGTCAGTTAGGCAACTAGAATCTGAAATCAAGAAATTTATTAGAAAATCGTCAAATAAATCAATTAATTCAGCTACAGATAAAAAATTTACAAGTTCAAGTAGTGATCTTTTTATTGGAGATATGGTTGAAAAAATTCGAACAAGTTTAGGTACAAAAGTAGCGCTTAAAGGAAACGAAAATAAGGGTTCTTTAGTAATTGAGTATTATTCAAAAGAGACGCTTGAAGGAATTGTTCAAAAAATACTTTCATAGCTTTTTTAATAAAATTTCTTTCTTTCTTTTTAATCTCTACGCCTATCTATTAGAATTGTTTTTTTTGGATATGAATAGTTTTTACCTTATCATCGGAGAATTTTGTGAAGATTTTAGTTGCTAATGCTCAAATAAAACCATTCCTAGGTGATGTTGAATCAAATTTAAAATTAATAGAAGCCCAGGTAAAAATCGCTAAAAAGAAAAATATTAAACTATTAGTTTTTCCAGAACTTGCACTGACTGGGTATTTTCTCAAAGATTTTGTTCCGGATGTTTCGCAAAAAAAGAATTCAAAATTACTTCGTAAAATTGCTTCTTTAAGCAAAGGAATTTCTATTGTACTGGGTTTTGTTGAAGAATCGTCAAGGCACGTTTTTTATAATTCTGCTGCTTACTTTGAAAATGAAAAATTAGTTTATGTGCATAGAAAAATTTACCTGCCTACTTATGGAATGTTTGATGAAAGCAGGTATTTTGGTTCAGGTCAAAGAATAAAGGCGTTTGATACAAACCTTGGACGAGTTGCAATTTTAATATGCGAAGATGCTTGGCACCCAAGTCTTGCCTTTCTTGCTTCCCAAGACGGCGCAGATTTTTTAATTGTCCCCTCGTCAAGTCCATTTAGAGGAACTAGTCAGGCCAAATTAAAACCTAAATCAACAATAGAAAGAACTTGGGAATCTATACTTGCTACATATTCAATTACCTATAATCAATTTGTTGTTTTTTCAAATCGAGTTGGATATGAAGATGGAGTTAACTTTTGGGGGGGCTCTCAAATTATTTCACCTGAAGGAGAAATCCTTAAAAAGGGTTCTCGCTCTCGAGCATCTATCTATACTGCGGAGATTGACACAAGGGATATAAGACGTTCACGAATTGCATCTCCCACTTTTAGAGATGAAAAAATCCTGTTATTTCAAAGGGAGTTTAACAGGATTCAGTCCTCAAAAAAAAATTAAGCATTTAAATTTGGCTTGGAAATTTTCGTAGGATCAAAACCATCTTTTTCTATTCTCTGCCTAAACCATTGATCATCAATTTCATGGTTTTTAAAGTTTATATCAGCCATATCACAAAAAATTTCTATTGCATTTCCGTCTGGATCACAAAAATACAAAGCTCTATTTTCACCCCAAGAACCGTCTCCTTCTGGATGGGTTGGGCTATGAACCAGAGGCCCTTTCACTATTTTTACTTTATTGTCTATAAGGTGTTTTTTCCATTTTTCAAATTCAATTTTATTTTCCACTTCAAATGCAAAATGATGAAGTCCATAAACAGGAGTATCTCTTGAATTAGAAGGAGTACCGGTTTTTTGAGGTTTATGTTCGTTTGATATTTGTACGAGATTTATTACGTGATGTTTGTTTGAGCATGTAATAAAGTTGTTTGAGTCTTGGTATCCTTTTTCTTCATCTAAACGGTGTCCCTCGGTTGTCTTAAATCCTAAAATGTCACAGTAAAATTTTAACGATTTTTTAATATCTCTAACTTTCAAGGCTAAATGTTGTAAACTTCTGAACTTAGGTGGCATTGAGCGACTTTCCTCTACAAGTAAATTTTTTTTTTAAATTTATATAGGGCAAAGTTAACTTTATCTTTACATTGAGGTCAAGTAACATGAGAATGCAGTTTTTAAGTTGTTAGCCAAAAATTTGAACAGGATTTGAAAATGTTTTATGAAGTTTTAGGGAAATTACATATTAATGAACCCAAAACTATCAGTTTGCTAGTAGGTTTTTTACGTGATGAAATTTCAAAGGTAGGCGTAAAAAAATCAGTTTTGGGACTATCTGGAGGAATAGACAGTTCCTTGTCTGCTTTCTTAGCTGCTAAAGCTATGGGATCAGAAAACGTGACCGGAGTCATTATGCCTTACAGGCTTTCAAATCCAAAAAGCGAAGAAGATGCTAGGGCAGTTGCTAAGGCTTGCGGAATTAAAATCAAGGTTGTTGATATTTCTCCACAAGTTGATGCATATTTCGAACGCTATAAAGACGCAAGTGAATTAAGAAAAGGGAATAAAATGGCTCGAGAAAGAATGACTATTTTGTATGACCATTCTGCAATGTTAGATGCCTTAGTTGTGGGCACTTCGAATAAAACAGAATTATTGTTGGGTTATGGGACACTATTTGGAGACATGGCTAGTGCTCTTAATCCATTAGGAGATCTTTTTAAAACTCAGGTTAGGCAACTATCTAGATATATTGGTGTTCCTTCACAAGTTGTGGAAAAGGCTCCAAGTGCCGATTTATGGGCGGGACAAACTGACGAACAAGAGCTAGGTTATAGTTATGATGAAGCAGATTCCGTCTTATATAACCTTGTTGACTGCAGATTTTCAGTCCAGGATTTGATCGATGATGGTTTTGATGAAAATTTAGTCCGCGGAATTTCAAGACTGATAATGGTTAGCCAATATAAAAGAAGACTTCCTCTTATCGCAAAAATTGGCCCACGAACTATAGATAGAGATTTTCGTTATTCACGAGATTGGGGTAACTGATCTACGCTCAAATATTCTGTTCTTGAACAAACATTTTCTTCGTGTTAGCCTTAAGTTGTGAGTCCAATCATAAAAATTTAAGGAGAAATCCCTTGGTTTTAAAGCAAAAAAGCAAAGCTCCGGCCTTTACGCTTAGGGATCAGTATGGAAAAATTCAAAAGCTTTCCAGGTATAAGGGAAAAAAAATTGTCTTGTATTTTTATCCAAAAGATAATACGCCTGGTTGTACGGTTGAAGCTCAGGAGTTTAATAAAATATTAAAAAAAGTTGAGAAAAAAGGGGCGATTATCTTAGGCGTAAGTCCTGATAATGAAGTCAGTCATAAGCTATTTAGTGAAAAACTGGAGTTGAACTTTCACTTATTGGCAGATCCGGATGCTTTAATAGCAAGTAAATACGGTGTTTACGGAGAAAAGAATATGTATGGGAGAAAGTTTAAAAGTGTTTTTAGAACTACTTTTATAATTGATGATGCAGGTATTATAGTTAAAGTTTTTGAGAATGTGAAAGTAAAAGGCCACGCTAAAGAAGTCTTCAATTCACTTTAATTTGCATAAAATCATCATATTTTTTTTAAATAATTTGAAAAAAGCAATAAAAACAACCTCATAATATAAATAATGCAAAAATATCGAAGTTTTTACTTGCGTAAGAGATAAAAATAATTTTTATAATGACTGTATAGTAAGTTTGAGTATTTCTTAACCCGCTCAGTTTTAACCTAGTTACCTTTTATCCCCAAGATAAAGATTGAATTTACGCCCCATGTTAATGGTAGTACCTTTGTTTTATCGCCCGTACTTGAAGGAGGAGTTGGAATGATGCTGGATCGAGTGAAAGGTTGGATTAAGGATCTCGTGGATGTAGGTTTAGGACTTGCAGGATTAGCAATTGTCCTACAGCTTGTTTTTGGGAAACAAGTCGCATTCATTGGAGCCGATGTAATAGGTAATATAACAAAAATTGTAGGTGATTTAGGAAACGCTGGATTGGTCGGATTAGTAACAATTGGTACGCTTATCTGGCTTGTAAGAAGCAGAAGCTAGGCTTCGGAACCAGAAGAACAAGATCCCCGCCATAGGTTTTGTGGCGGGGATTTTTGTTATATGATGTTTATGTTTTACAAGGAGTTTTTGTAGTCGAAAAATAACTATTTTTCGTTTTGATTGATATCGGGAGAGAGATATGTTTCTCAATCAACTAAAAAGGTATTTAAAGGATATTCTTGAAGTTGGAGTTTTGATTGCAGGAATTGCAATTGTCCTTCAAGTCATTTTCGGAAAAGATTTCTCATTTGTTGGTTTTGATGTTGTGGGAAATTTAGAGCAGGTTTTGAAAGTAATAGGAAAGAACAATCTTGTTGGCTTATTCACTTTGGCTATACTTTCTTGGATTGTCGTAAGAAGAAGATAGGTTCAATCTATCATAAAAGAATTTTTATGGCTCCTTCAGATGAATTTGAGTTTTTTTTCGAAAAAGAATGGTCGGATGGTTTGCCGATTATTCCTCCAACAGAAGAAAAAATTTCTTTATTACTTTCTTCCATAGAAAATTCTCCAGATGAAATAATTGGTGAATTTCCCCCAGCTTATACAAGCGTATCCATTTATTCGGTAGCAGTACATGGCGTAATGGCAGGCTGTAAACCAGAGTATATGAATTTATTGCTCATTTCGGTTCGTGCAATTTTAATGGAAAAGTTCAATTTAAATGGTCTCCAAGCGACTCTTTCTCCCGCTGCACCTTTTTTGCTTGTAAATGGTTCCTGTGCAAGCGAGATAGGTTTAAATGGCGGACTTGGTTGCTTTGGACCTGGGTTTAGGGCAAACGCTACGATTGGCAGAGCAATACGACTAATGATGATGAATTTAGGCTCAGGAATACCTGGAATTTCTACAATGAGTACTTTTTCTAGTTCTTCAAGATATACTTTTTGTATAGCAGAAAATGAAGCAGAAAGTCCTTGGGAACCTTTGTCTGTTACCCTTGGATTTTCGGAAAAAGAAAATGTGGTGACTGCAATTGCTGCAGAAAGCCCCACCACCGTATGGGATGATATGAGTAAGGAGCCCGAACCTTTATTAAAAAGTGTTGCTGATACAATGTCTCACCTTGGAGCTATGAATATTTGCGGTGATACTGATCAAATAGTTATTTTTTCACCTCAGCAGGCTAAAATCTGCTCTGATGCCGGGCTTTCTAAAGCAAATGTGAAGGAAATTTTATTAGAAACAGCTGGGAGGCCTCTAGCAAGTATTAAAAATACGGGTCGTTATAACGTATCTCGTATAAAGTCTTGGTCTATTAATGTTGATCTAGAAGATGATAATTTTTTTGTTCCTTCCGTAAAAGACCCCGAAAGATTGTTCATAATTGTGGCTGGAGGTATTCCAGGTCCAATGTCTGCTGTAATGAATGGTTGGAATGGCACAAGTCGTGCGGTTTCAAAAAAATTTTAAAAATAAAACATTTTAACATAAATATTTTATGTTCTCTGTATCGCGTTCAACACACTTTCCGGTGTAATAGGAAGTTCAAGAATCTCCATTTCTATAGCGTTACTAACGGCGATCGCGACAGATGCCGGGGCATTATTGCTTGGTGGTTCTCCTACCCCTTTAGCTCCGAAAGGACCTGCGCCTTCTCCGCATTCTAAAATTACCGATTGAAATTCACCAATTATTTCATCTGGAGAATTTTCCATGCAAGTGAAGTAGAAATTTAACTAAATTAATATATGAGATGAAAACATAAAGAGCTTATAACATGTAAATGGTAGACACAATTATTAACTGACTATAGTATCTAGATACTTATAATTTACGAGGAGGGTAATGTTTAATGGAAGAGAAAATTCATTTTGTTGATCCCACCGCTTCAAGTAGTAGTGAAAAAATAGATCTTGCAGAAAGGCCTTCCGCTTTAGCTGGAAAAGTAGTTGGAATGATAGATAATACGAAAGAGCAGGCAGATATTATTTTAGATACTCTAGGAGAGCAATTAAGAAAAAGATTTGATGTTTCCAAAGTAATTATAAAAAGGAAAGAACATTACTCTAAGCCTGCTCCTGATGAGATGATCGAAAAAATGTCTAAAGAAGTAGATGTTGCAGTTGCAGCATTAGGAGGTTGAGGCTCCTGCACGTTGTGCAGTGTGCATGACACCGTTCAGTTTGAAAAAAACGGGATTCCTGCAACCACAATAATCACCGAAGCATTCAAGTCTGCTGCTGAGTTTCAGTTTCGTGGAAAAGGGATGCCTGCACATGATTTTGTCCAATTACCTCATCCTGTTAGTAATTTAAGTGTGAACGAAATGCAAAAAGTGACTATTGATTTTGTAGATCAAATTGTTAGCCAAATAGTAAAATAGATAAAGATTTTAATCACTCAAAAGAAGAGAGGGTATGTTTTTG
Organism: Nitrospinota bacterium; assembly: GCA_036231405.1. GTDB lineage: Bacteria > UBA8248 > UBA8248 > UBA8248 > UBA8248 > UBA3496. The sequence continues at coordinate 40,835 of JAZAHK010000033.1, read as the reverse complement.
GGTAGCTATAAAGAAATTATCTATGAAGAAACTGACGGAATAGGAGTTGTTACCTTAAACCGGCCGGAACGCTTAAATTCAATTGGAATGAATTTGTGTGAAGAATTTTGCGAAATTTCGAAAGAACTCTCAGAAAAGAAAAGCCTTAGAGTTGTTATTTTAACAGGTAGTGGACGTTCTTTTAGTACTGGAAGAGATCTTAAAGAAAGCGCTAATCATAGCAAGGAAGATGCAAATTTATTCCAAGACAATACAATGAAGACTAGTTCCTTATGGGAATCACTGCCTATGCCTACGATAGCGGCTATTAATGGTCATGCTTTTGGTTGGGGTGTTGAGATTACTCTCGCATGTGATTTTAGGTTCGTTTCAAAAGAAGCTACTTTATGTCTTCCAGAATGCAGATTAGGTATTTTTCCAGGCGGTGGAGGTGTTGTACGTCTCCAACGTTTAATTCCTATAGGCCTTGCTAAGGAACTTATTTATACGAGTAAGTCCATAGACGGGGTTGAAGCTGAGCGTATAGGGTTAGCTAATCGTTCTTTTGAAAAAGATATTTTAATAGATGAAGTAATGAAGGTGGCTGAACAAATCCGAGACAATGGTCCTCTAGGTGTTCAAGGAGCAAAGTCTGTAATTGATCAAACTATTGGGATGAAAAATAAAGAAGCTCTAGATTTTTCGCATGAAAAACGAAAACCACTTAATTTTACAAAAGATTTTAAGGAAGCCTTGCTTGCATTTAAGGAAAAGCGAAAGCCAACTTTTAAAGGGGAATAGTTAGTTTTATTTAAGGGAAGCAAAAAATGGATTTCAATTTAACCGAAAAGCAAAAAAAAATTCAAGGAATTGCCCGAAAATTCTCTTATGAAGAAATCGCTCCTGTAGCGGTAGAACGAGATAAAATTTTAGAATGGGAAAAAAGAATGCCCTGGGATTTAACTGAAAAAGCCAGCAAACTAGGGCTTAGACAACTACCGTATCCTGAAAAATTTGGAGGCTTAGATGGGGATGTTATAACGTGTTGTCTAGCTGGCGAAGAGTTAGCAGTGGGGGATTTGGGTTTTGCTGTGAATCTTGATCAAACCTGGAAACTTGCACATATTTTAGAAAAAATTGAAGAACATGTTCGTGATCCTTGGCTTAAAAGATTGTGTGAAGAGCCCAGGTTTTTGGCTGCAATTCCAATGACTGAACCGGGCTGTGGAAGCGATCATCAGGGGTATTATGATGATGTCTCCGTTGAACTAAATACAGTTGCTCATAAAAAAAACGGAAAATGGATAATAAATGGTCAAAAGCGCTATATAAGTAATGGACCGGTAGCTTCTTTGTATGTAGTCGCAGCCAGAACAGATAAAGAAAAAAATTTAAGAGAAGGTCTTTCTGGTTTTCTTGTTCCAAGAGAAACAAAAGGCATTTCAATTGGCGAGGTTAATGAAAAAATTGGCCAGAGACTTTCTATGAATTCGGAGATTTTTTTTGACAACGTTGAGATTCCCGAAGATCATATTATTCTTGGTGAAGGTAGCATGTTTGAAATAAGAGGAAATCTTCTTGCAATGGGGAAACCTGAGGCCGCTGCGACTGCTTTGGGAGTTGGGCGGGCAGCATTTGAGCATTCCTTAATGCACGCAAGGGAAAGAGTGCAAGGAGGGAAACTTATTGGAAAACATCAAGCTATAGAGATGATGTTGGCAGATATGGCAATGAATATTGATATTGCGAGGAATTATATTTTGAGGACAGCGTGGTCAGTGGACAACCAAAAGCCTTATGATTTCACCCAAGGGTGGAAATGTAAGGTTTTTGCTTCTGAAGTAGCTTTTGATTGTGCAAGATTAGGAGTAGAAATTTTTGGAGGTGCAGGCATAATGCAGTCTGCTCCAATGGAAAAATATCTTAGAGATGCGAGTACATTTCTTCATTCAGATGGTACTAATCAGTTGTTACGTCTTAGAATTGGAAAAACTCATCTTGAAGATTTGGTTTCTGCATTTTAAAAAATGAAAAACAAAACACCTTTGAAAAAAACAAAATTAAATTTTAAACGATTAAGAAAAAAAAAGTTTCTTTTTTCATTAGAAAAAATGAGAAATGAAATTTACATTTCCGCAACTTCTAATGGAATTGATTCAATTCTACTTAGCAACGATGTTTCTTCAGAAGATTCTAAGAAAAAAAGAGACAGTGAATATCTTATAGAACAGGCAAAGACTCAATTAGAGGAGTATTTTCAGGGGAAAAGAAAATCTTTTTCTACTCCACTTGATTACAGTAAGGTTAGCAAGTTTTCACGCCGAGTTCTAAAAGAAGCAAGGCAAATTCCTTTTGGGGAAACTAGGACATATTCATGGCTGGCAAAAAAATCAGGAAATCCTAAGTCTTTTCGAGCGGTAGGTCAGGTAATGAGTAGAAACCCCTTTCTCCTTTTTGTTCCTTGACACCGAGTAATATCGAGTTCAGGTGAACTCGGTGGTTTTTCTGCTGGAATTACTAACAAAAAAACCCTTCTTTCTTTTGAAGAAAAAATCGTTAATAGTTCCTGAAATTTTTAAAAGGTAATTTCTGAGTTTATTTTTCTTAAATTTAAACTCTATTTTGTAAATCTATCCTATCACCTCGTCTTTTATGGCCGCTTCACCGTAAATTTCTGGATTAAAAACATCGTAAGGACGCTGGTTGTTAAGAAATCTCTCTATATTCATCACAGTACGTAGGGCCATCTCTTCTCTTGTTTCACGACCTGCACTGCCTATATGTGGTGTAAGAATAACGTTTGGTAGAGTTTTAAGTCCCTCAATTGGTCCAGGGTTTGGTTCAGGGACCTCAGTTTGGTAAACATCTATCCCAGCACCCCGAATGCGTTTTTCTCTAAGTGCTCTTTCTAAAGCGTGTTCGTCTATAACAGGTCCTCGTGAAGTATTTATAAGAATCGCACTAGGTTTCATAAGTGAAATTAAACGTTCGTCTATAAGTCCTTTCGTTTCATTAGTGAGAGCTGGCGTTAGTGCAATAAAATCTGACTCCATAAATAAATCATCTAGAGGTTTAAACTCAGCAGAGCCAAGAACAAATTCTTCAGCTGGGCTTAGTTGTGATCTCTTGTTGTATATAATTCGCATATCACATCCAACAGCTTTTTTTGCAACCAATTGTCCGATTTGTCCCATGCCAACAATTCCAAGCGTCTTATCATAAAGACGTGTGCCCATGAAGGCCATAGATTGATTTTGTTGCCAACGTCCTTCACGGAGGAATGTATTTGCCTCAGGTAATCGCCACGCTGTTGCCATCAAAAGTGCGAATGTAAATTCCGCGGTAGTTTTTCGGGTCATACTTTTTTGACCTGACACAGGGATATTTCGACGAGTTGCCGCTGCAAAGTCTATAAATTTTGCGGTCCCATGCATTACGGAGATAAATTTTAACTCTTTAGCTGCATTTATTACTCGTTCGTTAAAAGGGACTTCTCCTATACCAAAAAGAATGTCTTTATCAACTACAGCTTCAAGCAGTTCAGTTTCTGATATTTGACGATCAACGTGTGGAAATGTGGTTACTTCACCTAATTTATCGAGTGCTGCGGCAGCTACCTCAGGAATAGGTTGTGGTACAAAAATCTTTGCCATAACTGTCCTTTCTCATAAAAGGGAAAGAGAAATTTTACATTTGTAAAACCTAACCTGCTTAATTTTTCTTGTTTACTAGTCATCTAATCGTTTCATTCGAGGGTCAAGTACATCCCTGAGCCAATCTCCTAAAAGATTGACGCCTAAGACTGTTAACGTAAGAACAATTCCTGGAAAAAAAGTTAGCCACCAGGCCGTATCTAGATACCCTCGTCCAAATGCAAGCATCCCTCCCCAAGTTGGGGTTGGTGGCGGCACGCCCATACCTAAAAAAGAGAAAGAAGCTTCGATAATGATCATACGACCAAGATAAATTGTGCCCACAACTAAGGTAGAGGAAAACACATTTGGAAGAAGATATACTAACATTATTCTAACTGTTCCGCATCCAGCTGATCTAGCTCCCGTGATCATGTCGGTTTCTTTTAAAGAAAAAACCTCTCCTCTTACGACTCTTGTGTAAACGGTCCAGGTTCTGAGTGCTATCGCAAGGACTATGTTTTGTAAACTTGCCCCGAGGATTGCAATGATTGATATAGCGAGAAGCACAAAAGGAATGGCCAGAGTAGCATCAACAATTCTACTTATTATAGCGTCTATTTTACCCCCGTAATAACCAGCAATCAGACCTGTAGTTATTCCTATGAACCCACTTACAAAAACGGCAGCGACACCGACAGCAATCGAAACACGAGATCCCCAGATAACACGGCTTAAAATGTCACGACCAAGCTGGTCGGTACCTAAATAGAAAACTTTTCCATCTGCATCAACAAAACCAGGTGGTTTTAAGTGGCGTATCAGACTCTGTTCTAAAGGATCATGTGGCGAAAAAAGCCATGGGACAATTGCCATAATAATCACTAACAAAATAAAAAAAACGCCAAAAAGAGCAGGAGGTCGCTTCAAAAGTTCACGGATAGCCAACTTGAACTCAGAGGGTTGGGGCATGACATCTCCATTGTCATCGGAGATCGTGTCTATATTTATAGGTTTTTCAGTTGCCATTTTTCTAATCTCCACTAACTGTATGAAATGCGTGGATCGAGCCAAGCGTATAAGATATCTACAGCGAGATTGACACCCACAAACATGAATGAAAGCAGGGCAACTGCTGCTTGGACTACAGGATAATCGTTAGACTGTATAGCTTCAACTACTAGCCAACCCACACCAGGCCAAGCAAACACAACTTCTACTACTACTGTCCCGCTGAGAAGACCACCTAGTTCAAGACCGATAATGGTAACAACTGGAATTGATGCGTTCTTGAGTGCATGACGGCTGATAACTACAGCTTCTCTTATTCCCTTTGAACGGGCAGTATTGATAAAATCCTGTGACAAGACTTCAAGAAGAGTTGACCGCATCATTCGCATTATGCGAGCTGTGGCATAAAGTCCAGCAGCAAACGCTGGAAGAACTATGCTCTTTGCCTCTCTGTAGCCTGAAGTAGGGAGCCATCCCAAAATTTCGGAAAAAACGATAATAAGCATAAGACCCAACCAGAAATTAGGGATGGATTGGCCTGCCATAGATAACACGGAACTAAAGTGATCGATCCAAGATTTGCGGAAAACGGCCGATAATATTCCTGCAGGGATTGCAATAACAAGACCGACGAACAAAGAAGCAACGGCAAGCATAAGTGTAGCAGGGATCCGTTCAGTAACTAGCCCCATAGCAGGTTCTTGATGGTAAAATGATGTTCCAAAATCACCCCTCAAAACACCAAGGTTCTCTTTGTGTCCGAACAAGAAGCTAAAATATTGTTCATGGAGAGGTCTATCAAAACCCATTTCTTTTCTGAATTCATCAACTTCTTCATTGGTTGCTTCTGGTGGCATTAGGACATCCGCTGGATCTCCTGTTAGGTGAAGCATTAAAAAAATGATGAGAAGTACAATCCAGACAACGATTATGCTCTGAAGACAACCTCGGATAATGTAGTTTCGCATGCACACACCCTAAATTACTTATTAGTAAAAGCCACACAGAGTAACTTATTTTCTTTCTTGTGTTTTTCTAAACTGACATATATACTTCCATATAACCATAATTTAAAGTTCTTTTCCACAGCGAAACCGTTCTGTGGCTATAGTTTTGTTTTTGTGGACTGCTCGGTTTTGAAAACGGGTATTTTCTACAAGTTATAAGTTTTAAAAAGAATGGTACATGATGGTGTAATTTTTTACTAATTAAAAGGAGGTAATGGTATGCGTAAGGTATTGATCGTTTTACTTATGCTGACACTTTTGGGTTTTTACGCTCAGAGTACTCATGCATATAAGGGAACCTTAAGGCTTGCCGTACATGGACAAGCAAAGTCTTGGGATCCAGGTTACACCCCTGGTTTTATGGGTACTATGATGTGGCCATGGACCTACGATACTCTTGTACAGGCAGACCGAAAGACGGGGAAACTTTATGGTTGGTTAGCTGAAAGCTTTTCGCGTGTAAGTGCATCCGCGTTTAAGTTTACTCTCCGTAAGGGTGCAGTCTTTGCTTCTGGCAATCCTGTTACTTCTGCCGATGTAAAGTGGTCGTTGGAACGTGTGTGGAAAGATAAAGGACTGAAAAGTACAGTGAAATCCTACTACAAGGATATCAGTCATGTTGAGATTATCAATGACAGAACTTTTGTTATCCATTGCAAGGGTCCTATGAACGACCTTCCTGCCTTAATGAGAACTTGGGGCCATGTCTTAGATAGTAAGGTTGCTAAGACCAAAAAATATTCCGAACTCGCACGTAAAAGTTTTGGTTCTGGTGCCTATATACTCAAGAAATGGAAAAAAGGCCAAAGCTTTTTAATGGAAGCAAATCCAAAGTGGTGGGGAAATAGTAGATATCCTAACCGCCCAAAGACTTTAGAAATTCGTATTATCAGAGAAGCTACCACTCGGGTAAAGGCACTTACGACTGGTGAGGTTGATTTTGCAATGAGAGTTCCACCTCAGTATATTAAGCAAGTTAACGCAAAACCAAACTTAAAAATCCTCACAACTCCAAGTATACGTATTTATTATTATGGTTATTTGGGGCAGTATGGCGGTCCTCTAGCGAATGTAAAAGTTAGACAAGCCTTGAATCATGCTATTAATACTCCGCTTATAATTAAAACTCTTTTACATAATCGCGCTGATCCTTGGTTCCAAATGATCCATCAAGGAATGGCTGCTGGGTACAATCCTAAAATGAAATCCTGGTATCCGTTCAATTTAGCCAAGGCGAAAAAGCTCTTAAAAGAATCTGGTTATGGCAAAGGTTTTAAAATGGTAATTCTATCCCCACGTAACGTAATTCCTGCAGATGCCGAGATGTGTGAAGCGGCGGCGAGTATGGTAAAAAAAATTGGTGTCGACGCCAAATGCGAAATTACGACAAAAAGGGTATGGAGAGGAAGTTTCAAGAAATTTAAGAAGGGGAAAAGAAAAGGGAACATGATGTTCCTATCTAGTTATGGAAACCAAGGTGGAGTTCCAGGTAATAGTTTCCGAGGGGTTATGGCTTGTAAAGGAAAATGGAGTCCTCATTGTTTCCCTGAATATGAAAAAATGATAGACAAAGCATTAAGGACTGCAGACACTAAATTGCAACAGAAACGTCTTGAGGCTGCAACTTGGTTCATGCACGACAAAGCTACGCATAAACCTATTGCTAAGAGTCATGATGTTTATGGTGTCAATACAAAAGTTCTAGATTACATAATGCGTTATGATGAAATGACAATGCCATGGAGTTTTGTAATGAAGTAGTTCTATGGAGTGTGAAATGATTTTGGCGCGGAGGCGATTTTGTCCTCCGCGCCTTTTCTTTTGTTTGTATATTTATAGTGGTATAGTCAAACAGTTTTCAAATTAGAACATTTTAAGACATATTTTTATCAGACAGAATCGATCAGGATTCGTTTATTTGTGAGGAAAAATGTCTAAGTATATGCAAAATTTTATCAAAGAAGTGCAAGTTTTAGTCGATGAAATTCAAGATGAGGTAGCATTAACTTCAAAAATTTCTATCGGAATGGAACCTATTCTAAAGGATCCTTTACTGTTAACTGATGAACAACTTCTCGTGAAAAAAAATGGATTTACTCTCAACTGTGTTCATATTGCTCCGGATGAAAGTTTTAGTATAGGTGTGGGAATCTGGGACATTGGACAAACCACCCCGATCCATGATCATGGGACATGGGGTGTAATTGGCATATATAAAGGAATAGAAAAAGAGGAAAGTTTTTCAAACTTAGGAACAAGAGAAAATGGAAGTAAAGTTACAATGAGTCCTCTAGGAAATAGATTAGCTAAACCAGGTGATACTTTTGTTTGTTGTACTAAAGACACGGATCTACACAGGGTTAGCTGTGCTTCAGATGAGCCTGTTGTAGGAATTCATGTATACGGAGGTGATCTCGCGAAGATCCCTAGATTTAAATACGATGAAGTTAGTGGAAAAGTCTCTTCTTTTAAAACTGGTTGGGATTATGCTAAGGCAGGGTAGTATAAAACGATTTTCAAACTCTCATAGGCATTACAACATAAGTGTAATTATCGTCTCCTGCTGGTCTGATTACTCCAGGACTCAGCCCATCTTTTATTTCTACTAAAACTTCATCTTCTGCGATAATGCTTAAAACGTCCGTACAGTACCTATAATTAAATCCTATAGTTAATTCTTTTCCTGAAAAGTTACAATCTACACTTTCGTCAGCTTCTCCAAACTCCGATCCGGTTGTAGAAAGATTGAGAGAACCTTTTTTGAATGTAAATTTTACCAAACGAGTTTCACTCGAGAAAAGAGATACTCTCCTTAGAGCACCCAGTAAATCGTTTCTTTGTAGGGAAACTTGATGCTTATGATCTTCTGGTATTACTTGCTGGTACTTCGGGAATTCTCCTTCGATTAAACGTGAAGATAATTCATTTTTTTTGGAATTAAAAATAGCGTGATTCTCAGTTATATATACAGAAACATCTTCTTTTTCTTCATCTGCAGATTGGAGTAATTTTGTGAGCTCTCCAAGAGCTTTTTTATGTAAGATCACTCCATTTGCGAGTTGAATTCCAGGAGAAGGTCTTGTCACTAAGGCTAATCTGTGGCCATCGGTAGCAACAAGTCTTAGGATGTCATTTTCAGATTCCATAAAAACGCCATTATAAGTATAGCGAGTTTCATCCTGTGAAATAGCAAACATAGTTTTTTTAATCATTTCTCCAAGTGTATCCGAGGAAACTACATGTGGAGATGCCCCATCTTCTTTATCAGGCATGCTTGGGAAATCTGAGTAAGGTAAAGATGGCAAAGTAAAGTTTGCATTTTCACATTCAATTTTAACTCGTTGATTTACTTCTTCAACAAGTTTAACCGACTGACCAGGGGAAAGTTCTCTTATAATGTCGAACAATTTTCGTGCATTAAGGGTTAATTTTCCGGGTTTGGTAACTTCAGCATCTATATTTCCCTTTAAGCTGATATCCAAATTAGTTCCTGAAACAGATATGCTTTTTTTGTCGGTTAAAGTTTCAATTAAAACATTTTGAAGGATAGGCATAGAGGTTGCTTTTGTTTCAACAACACCCTGAAGTGATTGAAGAGAATTTAAAATTAGATCTCTGTGAAGTATAATTTCCAAAGGAAGAGACTCCATGTGAAGTTCAATGAAAAGGATACAAAACTATTCTCTACATTTATACCAGCTTATGGAATAAAACAAAATACCAAACTAGGAAAGTAAAACCAGTGTTTTAGGTAAAAAAACTATAATTCAAGAAGATTTTATTCTATAGACTGGTTAATTTCTTTACAGGAATTTTCGATTTCTCCTGATTTTAATTGGATACATAAATCTTGCTTGTCTCGAAATTTTTCTATTCCATGAGAACTTATAATTAGTGTTTTTTTGAGTTGTGATAATTTGCTAATCAAATTGGCAATTTGAGATACGCTTTTTTCGTCTAGTCCAGAAAGAGGTTCGTCTAGCAAAAAAGTTTCGCAATCAATTGCTACACATCGAGCTAGTGCTACTCTTTTTTTTTCTCCGACTGATAGGTGTTTGGAATCTCTTTTGGCTAAATATGCAACTCCCGTATGTTCCAAAGATTTCATGGCTCGAAGTTTTGATTCTTTTTTCGTAAACTTTTGATTTTGAAGTCCATACATAACATTTTTAAGAACTGTTCCGCGGAATAAATAAGGTTCCTGAGAGAGCATCGTTGTTTTCTGTCGATATTCTTTATAATTTTTCCTAGTGATAAGTTCTTTTAAATTATAAGTTAAAGTTCCCGCTGTTGGGATTATCAAACCTGCCAAAACTTTTAAAAACGTTGTTTTTCCGGAACCGTTGGAACCAATTATCCATGTTGTTTTAGATTTAGGGATCTTCAGGTCGTGGATATTGAGTGCAGTTAAGCCATCAAAATCTACCCTAACATTGTTAAAAACAAAGCTCATTTATAACTTTCTAAATATAAAAGATAATAAGTTCGCAATAAGTATTATGGAAAGCAAAATTATTGAAAGAGCAATACCAAATGCAAATTCCCCTTTTGTGCTTTCTAATGCAATTGCTGTGGTTAATGTTCTTGTAAATCCTTTAATGTTTCCACCTAGCATTAATGCGATTCCAATTTCAGAACTGACTCTCGAAAAAGCCGCTAGAATAACGGCTAATATTTCATAACGAATTTCACGAATTACCGTCCATGCCGCTTTTAATTCAGATGACCCAAGTGAAAAGGCTGTTTCTCTCACTCGCAGATCAACAGTTTTAATAGTTGTATACGAAAACACCACTACAATCGGAATTGCAAGGATAACTAAACCTATTACTATGGCTGTAGGTGTAAAAAGTAAGTCTGTAAATCCTAAAGGACCTCTTCTTGAAAGAAATCCATATACAATCAGTCCTATAACAACTGTTGGGAGACCTAGAAGAGTTTGTGTTAACACAACTAATATTTTTTTACCTTTAAAAGAAAAAACCGCAAGGAAAAATCCAATAGGTATTCCAATCAATGATGCGACAACTGTAGCAATCACACCAACTTGAATTGTCGTATTTGCTGCACGTAAAACCATTTGGTCAAAATTAATGATTAGAGACAATGCATCAATAATGCCATCCGACAAAAAACCCATGTAAAATTTCCTTCATTTTACTTGCTGATACAAGTACTTGCGGGATTGAAAAGAGCAACTTGTTTTACTTTGAAATTTTTAATTATACATTGTGCAGCATTTGAAACTAAGAAATCTGAAAATTTTACTGCTTCTTCGTGTAAAATGTATTTATGTTTTTTGGGATTAATTTGGATTAAAGAATATTCGTTCAATAAGTTCGGATCTTTTTGACCAAAAATGATTCGAAGACTAATTTTATTTCTGTGTAAAAACGAAAGATAAGTTCCTCTGTCGGTTAAGATGAATGCATTTTTCTCTTCGGCCATTATTAACGATCTCCCCATCCCTAAACCCGAGGATAAATACCATTTGCCACGTGGATTCAGTCGAGCGATTTTCCATAATTCCATTTCTTTGATATGAGTTCCAGAATTATCTCCCCTGCTTATCCATTTAAGTTTACGTTTTGCAATTTTTTCTAAAACACCTAAAACGTTTTCATTTTTTAAAAATGGTTTATAAGATAAAGGCCCAGCAATTAAAAAATAGTTAAACATAATTTTCTTTTTATTTATCCCATATTTTTTCTTTATAAATATATGTTCTAGTTCAGGAGCATGAGTGAGAATTAAATCAACATCTCCATGTTTTCCCATTTCAAGGGCTTTTCCTGTTCCAGTAATTATCGCATGAACAGGGGTTTTATGTTTTTTTTTGAATTCGAATAATAGAGGAGATAAAATCCCACTATTCGCAACTGAAGTTGTTGTTGCAAATTTAAGTCTTTTTGCTTCTGTACTATGAAGAGGCGCAAAAATCAGAACGAAAAACAATACGAAGATTTGTAACATTTGTATTTTATCCCCTTTTTTCGAATATATCAGGGTTGGAAATCACATGGAAGACAGGGTGAATTGGAAATGGTTTTTAGTTTTATTTCTTTACCGAGACTTAAAAGAAGGTTTCTACACTTTTTTTCATTGTCTGGCATTGAAGTTAAACGCCCAAGAAAGAATTTGACTCGAAAAAATAAGATCAGGGAAACAGTTAATGTTTTTCTCTATATTTTATCTGGCTCATTTTTTATTTTTGCTATTTTTAGCGACCACAAAAAAATGCATAAAGTGATGGAAAAATTTGAACATCACTACAAATACTGCTCAAAAAAAGAAAACATAAAGAGGCTACAATTAATGTTCCTACTAACCAAAGAAATCCACGAAGCATCTTTTACCTCAGAAAACGAAAGGGTAAGAAAGAAGAAAATCTCAAGACTCACCGTAAACACTACTAACAATTAAGCCGGTTTTTCTTCTTATTTCATCTTCTATTTTGTCTGCATCCACAGGTTCTAGAACCTTAAGTTTATTCAATTTTATTTTTGATTTTTCATAGTCATATCGTCCTCTTGATTCGATGAACCATGAAGAAGGATAGGCTCTTTTTGGAGTATTCAGTTGAACCTCATCAGGTCTAATCTCATTTATTAAATCACAGAGTTTTCCTGTCATTTTTTTATTTACCGGCAGAAACATAACTTGAGTATCAAGAAATCCTGAATATTCACTTCGAAAAATCTTTGTCCCATTTAGGATTGATTTAAGAGTAATTCCATTGAATGGTCGATTAACAGTAGCAAACATTTTCTCGTCCACAGCGTCTAGTTTTACAGATACTCTATCTGCACTACAAAGTTCAGAACGAACAAACTTATCTTCTAGTAAAGTGCCATTAGTCAAAACATGTGTTTTGATATCAGTGTAATTTTTTATTTTTTCTAAAGTTTCACCAAGATTAGTCGCTAAAGTTGGTTCTCCACTTCCACTGAATGTAATAATATCTGATTTTTCCCACTGAGATTTTTCTAGATCTGACATAACTTTTTCGGTTTTTACAAAAAGTTGTCTTTCGTTTGTTATTTGTTGTATCGAACCAAGTTGGCAGTAAACACAATTAAAAGAACAGACACTTGTTCGTAAAATAAGGTCAACTCCTAAAGAAAGCCCAAATCTCCACGAGTCTATCGGACCGTAAATAGCAGATGGTGTTTCTGAAAAACTGTCCATTATAGATCCTTATTTTCTAAAACAGAGTGACTTCCAATACCTTTTTTATTAATCCAAATATAATACCATGTCAATAAAAACACACATGAAAGAATTTGTCCCCCTGACATTGCAAACCAAACTCCCGAACCACCAAATGCTAACACAATAGAAATGATGTATGCAGCTGGTATTTGGACAAACCATCGGGTAAAAAATTCCACGATCATTGGAGGTTTTGTGTTTGCTGCACCATGAAAAGCGCCTAAAATCATTCTAAAAATCGACTCAAAAAATAAACCTATGGATAAAATTCTTAGACACAGAATAGAAATTTCTATAGAAAGGTCGTCTTTTAATCCAAAAAATTTTGATAAATTTTCAGCGAAAAAAGAAAGGAAAATTGCAACAAAGCCCATAGTAATGACTAAAATCAAGAGAGAAAATTTTACACTTTTAGTTGCACGTTGAAATTTTTTTGCTCCTATATTTTGTCCTACCATTGTTCTAAGTGCAGCCTGAATACCAAAGCTTGGATTTCTTGCCAATAATGAAATACGATTTGCAATTGTCCATGCAGCAAGATAAACAGGGCCAAAAATTGATAAAATTTTTAGTAAAATTAAACTTGATCCTCTTTCTAATAAATTTTGTGTTGCGGCCGGCCATCCTATTTTGATTATTTGCCATGCAAGTTTTAAATTAAGAGCCATTTCTTTTCTTCCGAAAGAAATCTGAGATCTTCCTGTGAAAATGATAACCAACATCACGATCACACCTACTAACCTCCCTATCCCTACACCCATTGCTCCTCCACATATTCCGAACTCAGGGATTCCATAATACCCATATATAAACAATGGAACGCTGAAGAAGGAAATTGTTGGAGAACAGGGTTGCCCATATAGAGAGAAACGAGGTTCTCCTGAAGCACGAAACTGATGACTTATCGTGAAAATTCCATCCACAAAAGCAAAGAATAAAAAACTGGTTTGTAAATATTGAGTTCCAAGCAATAAAACTTTTGCGTCATTTGTCAGCAAAGACATGAGAAATGGTGAGAAAATGAAGCCAAGTGTTGAAATAAAAACATAATAAATAAAAGCCAAAATGATAGTTTGTGCAGCAGCAAATTTTGCGCCTTGTATATCTCCTGCACCAATTTTTTGTGCAACTAAAGCACTTCCAGCAGTTCTAAACCCAAAACCTACAGCACGAAGAAAAAAAATAATCATAAATGCTAGGGAAACAGATGCTAAAAACTCAGGTCCTCCAAGTTGTCCTATCCAAAAGATTTCAACTAACGCATCAAGATTCCAGCAAACATTTTCTAAGCAAGAAGGAAGTGTAATTCTTAAAATTCCATGCGAAATTCGACCCTTTGTATAATCATAAAAATTATTTTTATTGTGATTTGTCAATTTGAAGCAACCAGTAAGTATAGATTCTCAAATGTAAGAAATTTTAAATTGTTGTTCGTTGTCTTGGCCATGCAACAATATACCAAATGAATAATGCGATGCCGCCTAAAACCTGACTTCCAGCCACTGACCACCAAATACCAAACTCTTTTAGTTCGAATATATGAGAAAGTAGAAAAGCTGCTGGCAGCAGAACTCCCCATCGAATAAGTCCTTCTATTATCATTGGGGGTTTTGTATCTGCAGAACCTTCAAAAATTCCTGCAACGACCCTTCTAGTTGCTTCGAATCCAACCCCTATACTTAGAATTTGAAAACATGTTTCTGCAGTTTTCGCTCCTTCTTTCTCCATGCCAAAAAAAACTACAATTTCTTTAGCCCAGTAAAAGAAACCAGATGTAACTAAAATCATAATAAAGAAAAGGACACAGAGAACAAATCTTGCTGAAAGAACTGCCCGCTCCATTTTTCCTGCTCCTATATTTTGTCCTATAAGTGTTCTAGAGGAAGATTGAAGGACAAATCCAGGCATCCTTCCCATATTGTTTACTCTACTTCCAATTGACCAAGCAGCTAAACTAATTGCTCCGAATGGAGCCATCATCCAAACTAAAACCACATTTGCGCTTCTTTCAAATAACATTTGACCCATAGCTGGCCAACCCAGTGAAATAATTTGAAAAAGTTGTTTTTTATTAGGTTTTAGGTGACGTGATTTAAGTGGAATTTTCGAGCGTCCAGAAAATAAAAAGAATATCATCACTATACAACCAATTAACCTTCCAAACCCAAGACCTAGAAAAACTCCTGCTATTTTAAAGGATGGGATATATCCATAACCAAAAATAAGAAGAGGCATTGCCCAAAAAACTACCGACGAACTAACAATCATACCTCTTAAGGAAAGATTGACGTCGCCCGCTCCTCTTAAAAGGTTCCCTATAGTAAAAATTCCATCGACAAACATTACCGTAATTAGTCCAGAACGAAGACAAGTGATTGCTAAAGATCTAAGAGGTTCTTCAGAGGAAAAGAAACCTACAAGAAAAGGAGCAAAAATGATTCCTAAAAAGGAAATAGGCATAAAATAAAGGAACTGTAAAAGAAATGTTTGGCCTGCAACTAGCGCTGCTTTTTCTTTATCTCCAGAGCCAATATGTTGGGCTACTAGCGCTTGTGCAGGAACACGAATACCCATTCCTCCTGCTCTTACACAAATCAAAGTTATAAACGCAATAGTCATTGCTGCAAGAGCGCTAGCACCTAATCTTCCAAACCAATACACTTCTAAAATACTGTCTATGTTCCAAGCAACTAATTCAAAAAAAATTGGGGTAGCTATTAGATAGACATTATGGCCTATTGGACCATCAGTGTAATTAATATTTTTTTTGAAAAGTTTGCTTAGCATATAAAACCAGTTTCTCGTTGGAGGGCTTTCTCGAAAAGGATAAGGTGTTACATAGTCTAATTAAATAGGACAACAAAACTGAATAACATAACTGTGATAAAAAAACCAAATCAACAAATAAAGTATCTTATGTATTTTTAGTTATTAGATGGAGAAAAAATTGGATTTATTTATCAAAAAACTCTTAGAAGAAGCTGGAGAAATTGCTATTTCTAAACAAGAAAAATTGACTGTTCATCGGAAAAAAGATCAAAGCCTAGTAAGTGAAGTAGATTACGAAATAGAATTATTTTTAAAAAATAGAATTTTAAAAGAATTTCCCAATGATTTATTTATTGGAGAAGAATATGGAATTGAAAATTTCCGTAAAGAACGTCAAAAACGTATCTGGGCAATAGACCCAATTGATGGGACTAATCCCTATATTAAAGGTCTTCCTACTTGGGGGATCTGTATTGGATTAATGGATGAAAATACGCCCCTGGCGGGTGGTTTTTATATGCCAAAAACAAAAGAGCTTTTTATTGGCGAGAAGGGAAAGGGAGCAACAATAAATGGGAAAAAAATGTTGAATTTAAAAGAAATTGAAATTGAGAAACAAGCGGTTGTTTTCGTCCCTTCCTCAAGAAAAAGATTTTTTAATTTTCGTTTTTCTGGCAAGTCCGTTGCATATGGAAGCGCTAGTACTCATATTGCATACACTGCAGCTGGCTGTGGAATTGCAGCTTTGGTTGATAGACCTAAAATATGGGACGTTTTGGCTCCGTTGGCAATTTTGAAGGAAGTAGGTGGTGGTGGATTTCTACCGAACGGACATTCTATAGATCTTTTATCCATGGTTGAAGGGAAGAAAATAGAGGGTCCAGTGTTTTTTGGTACAAGAGAGAATGTGGAAAAAGTTCTCCCAAATATAGAGATATTCCCCAGACCAGAGATAAAGGATTAATACACTATTATGAGATTAAAAATTGGACCACCCATCCCCCTAATGCAGACAAGCAAACTACTAAGTATGGCGAAACTCTCCAAATAACAAGCAATAGAAATGCTAATAAAGCGAGAATGAAATCAGTTGAAGATAAAACTGCGCTTATCCATAGAGGATTATAAAAAGCTGCCAAAAGAAGTCCAACTACGGAAGCATTTACTCCAAGAAGTCCCTTGGCAATAAATTTTACTTTCCCTAGAGAATCCCAAAATGGCAAAACTCCTAACATTAGGAAAAAGGATGGCAAAAAAATAGCAAACAGGCAAATAAATGCACCCATCCAACCGTTCGGACTTGATTTCATGACTGTTCCTAAAAATGCAGAGAATGTGAATAGGGGTCCTGGAACGGCTTGTGCGGCGCCATATCCTGCCATAAAGGCTTCTTTCGAAACCAAACCGGTAGGCACTACTTCCGTTTTTAATAAAGGCAAGACAACATGTCCGCCACCAAACACCAAGGATCCTGAACGGTAGAAACTATCGAACAATGCTAAACTTTCAGAAAAGTACATTTTAGTTAAAACAGGAAGCCCGAAAAGAAAAAGGAAAAAGGAAAATAGGCAAAAAATTGCCAAACTTTTTGAAACTTGTATTTGAAATGAAGATTTTTCAAATTTTGTTTCTAAATTTAAAAAGAAAAATCCTGAAAAAGCACCTAGTATTATTACTCCAAATTGAACGAGTGCAGTTTGAAAAATTAAAATTATAGATGCAGAAATAACTGCTATTGTTATTCTTAATTTATCAGGACACAGAGTTCTAGACATTCCCCATATTGCTTGCCCAACAACAGCGACTGCAACGATTTTTAATCCATGTAAGACTCCTATTGGGATTACTTGTTTAAAGTTTATAACCCCGTAACCAAAAATTATCATGGCTAATGCGGAGGGCAGTGTAAATCCTATCCAGGCAGCTAAAGAGCCAAAAATTCCACCCCTTGTAAGACCTATTCCTATCCCGACCTGACTCGAAGCTGGGCCAGGCAAAAATTGGCATAAAGCAATTAAATCAGCAAATCCTTTTTCACTTAGCCATTTTCGACGCTCAACGAAAGCTTCACGAAAATATCCAAGATGAGCTATTGGTCCCCCGAAAGAGGTAAATCCTAGCTGTAAAAAAATAAGGAGAATCTTGCCTATATTTTCTTTTTCTTCTTTCATAATGTTTTCCTGGTCTTCATTTTTAAAATATTTTAATTAATCGTTTTTGCATAAATTTTTGCTAACTCTTTTAAACTTCTTTTTGCATTAAAATTGTCAGATTTTTCTTTGGACAATGGAGAATTTTGCATCATTTTATAAATAGAAGCAGCGGCTAGATGAAAAAAAGGACTAATTCCTTCTTCCTTAAAGGTATCCGCAATTTCTTCCATTTCACCTATCCATCTTCCAGAAACTGAAGGGAGTCTTGGCTGAGTTTTTTGCATCATTTCATAAATTTCTTTTTGACTAAACAAGAATTCTTTTTTTAGCTCCTCACTTAGCCCAAGTTTTTCTGCTACTGTTATTACAGCAGCGTGAAGTGCCCGCGTTCCTTTGGTCAGCGAAGCGTAACACATTTTCATTGCAGAGGCTCGACCAACTTCTCTGCCAATAGGACATATTTTAATTCTTTTTGTTTCAAGTACTTTTAATTTATCTAATTGCAAACCACTCACGTAAAATTTTGTTATATTCGTGTTTCTAGGCGGAGGACCAATTATACCTGAGTCAATAAAAGCACATCCTGCTTCAGTGATGGTTTTATTTATTTTCCGAGCATTTTTAGGTGAAATAGCGTTACAATCTACGTAAATAGGGTTAGATTTGACTTTCGTCATTTCTTTTGCAATTTGATTTGCTAAAGTAAAGGATTTTTTAGGAGGGAGAATCGAAAATACAATATCTGATTCTTCAAGGACCTCCCTGTATGTTTTTAAACTAACAAAACCTACACTTTTTGCGTAATTTTTGGTTAAACTACTTCTCCCTTTTAGGCATGTTACGATAGAAAAACCATTTTCTTTAAACTCTTTTCCTACGGAATGTCCCATATCTCCGGGACTAAGAATGCCTATAGTTTTAAAATTTTTCATGTCTAAAAATTCTCCAAATTAGTGTTTAAAATAAAATGCTTGTCAAATATTTATAATTTTACTATAATCCGCAAAAATACTTTTATTTTATAGTATAGAATAGGGTATGAATGTTATCTGCTCCGGTGGGTAGCTTTATTTAGTTTTTTTTTGCTTACAGTTGGTGTAGGCAGTTTTTGTTTGGTCGAAATCCTTGTTGAGTTTGGTACTCCAGATAGGAATTCGCCCGGTGTTTCGGGAGTATGAGTATGCCAGCAGGTACAGTTAAGTGGTTTAATGATGCAAAGGGTTATGGTTTTATTTCTCAGGAAGGCGGAGATGATGTTTTCGTTCATTTTTCTGCAATCCAGTCTGATGGTTTCAAGTCTTTACAAGAAGGCGAGTCTGTTGATTTTGAAATCCAACAGGGTCCAAAAGGGTTACAAGCTGCAAATGTAACAAAATCTGGAGGAGCTTCGCCTGCATCTGTTCCTTCTGAAAGTTCTGGTTTAGGGGATGATGATTCTGAAGATTCTGAAGATTCAGAGGACTCTGAAGATTCAGAAGAAGAGTAAAGCCTGTTTTTTAAATTAAAATTATAAATTTGAGGCGGATAGTGTGTCTATCCGCCTCTTTTTTGTTCAGGAAAAAAGTTGAATTAAAATGTAAGTTTGTATAGTAGATCTTTGTCCACAAAATTTTTTCTAAGTTTATATACAGTTATTATGAATTTTGTATTTTGATAGCTAGTTTTTTTAAAGATTGATTTCACAAGATTTTTGATTATAGAAACTCTTCTTTTAATTTTTTTCTCACTAACTTCACTCCAAGGCAGAATTAAGACAAAGTTTAGTATTCCTTTTTTATTTATTTTGCTACTGAAATTTATTCTGCTTACATGTTTGGAATCGTTATAAAGTTGGACTACCATCTCGGCTATTGTCCTGATTGTTTCTCTTTCTGATTTTCCTTTTAATTCTTTAGCAGACTTAATCAATTGGGATTTTACGTCTGCATTCTTGAGAAAAAAATATTTCGAGAAAAACAAGAGGAAAAAAAACAATAGAGCAAAAGAAACAAAAAAAATCCAGAACAAGGAGTTCTTATTTTTGAATATTTTCATAAAAAAGAACAACCCCCCTTTTTTTACTTTAAGAAATTAATCAATCTTTCTTGTTTATAGCTAATGAAGCATAATCAATTTTATCATAGGATTTCAAAACCAAAAAAACAAAAGGGTTCAAATTGGCAAAAAATTTTTTTGGCAAAAAAGATGAATTAATCTTGGAGATTAAAGTTCAACCGAATTCTACCAGATCTGAAATTTACGGGATAGAAAATGATATTATTTTGATCCGTTTGAAATCTTTACCTTTGAATGGCGCTGCAAATAGAGAGTGTATAAAATTACTATCCAAGACTTTCAAATGCCCGAAGAGTTCTTTGGAAATTCAAACAGGTTTAAGATCTAAAAGAAAGAAAATGAAATTTACTTTAATAGATGAGAAAGAAATAGAAAGATTAAAACAGGTTTATTTAAATAATGTTTAAAAAATTTATTTTTTCTGTTGACGCAGAAGAAGAAAGTTATCGTTATTATGGATGGATGATTGTAGGATTGTCTTTTTCTACCATGGCAATAGCAGGTTCAATTGTTGCAACGTTCCCTGTTTTTTATGTCGCTTTTCTAGAAGAATTTCACTGGTCAAGAGCTGACGCTGCATTCGGATTTTCTGTTTCAATGATTACCTTTGCTCTTTCAGCGGGATTAATTGGTGCTATGGTAGACCGATGGGGTCCAAGAATAGTTGTTCCCTCAGGAATTTGTGTTTTATGTCTAAGCCTCGTCCTTATGACAGGAATAGACTCTCTCCCAAAATTGTATTTTTTTTATGGAGTTTTAGTTGCACTAGGCATTACACTTATTGGTTTTATCCCTACTAGTACAGTCATTAGTTCTTGGTTTGTTAAACGACGCTCTACCGCCATGGGCATTGCTTTGTCGGGAAGAAGTTTTGGTAGCGTTATAATGGTTCCCTTTGCTGCATTTTTAATTGGATTGTATGGATGGAGGTCTGCTTATTTAATATTGGCAGGGATTATTTTTTTCTTTGTCTTTCCGATAAATTTAATTTTTCATCGTTCTTCTAGAAAAGTTAATATTAAGGATGTTTCTAGAGAAGAATCTATAGATTGGACACTAAGGAAAGCATTTAAGGAACCAGTATTTTGGTTGTTTTGTTTAGCTGGAATTTTTCATGGGATTGGTTTTAGTATAGTTGGAGTTCATCAAGTTGCACATATGGTCGATGTCGGTATTGACACCTTAACCGCAGCTTCATTAATAGGGGCATTAGCCCTTATTCGTTCTATTGGTGGTATTTTTGGAGGTTGGATGGGGGATAGGGTTGGCTTAGTATCCTCCTATATATTGTTTGGAACTTTAGGGCTTATAGGAGTTGTTTTACTTATGAATTTTTCTGGAGAGAATATTAAACTCCCGTATTTTTATGTTTTATTTTATGGTTTGGGTGAAGGAGCTCGATCTATTATGTTCGTTTCCTTAAAAGCAAGAATTTTTCCAGGAAAGAGCTTTGGTCGCATACTTGGATTTAGTCAAATGGGATCAGGATTTGCTTCTGCTACTGGACCTTGGCTTGCGGGATACATTTTTGATGTAAGTGGTACATACTTTTTTGCATTTTCTTTAGTTTTAATTTTTAAAGTTTTATCTATTTGCACAGTGACTTCATGTGCAGTACTCGCCAAGAAGAAAATATTTTCAACTTAATATTTAAAAATTACAGTCTCTTTTTTCTTTTTATCTCTCGTGCCATTTTAAGCGCATTGCTTCTTACAAGAGGATATCGAAACCATTTCTCATATTCTTTTAAATTTACGTTATCTGCGGCTTTGGCAGGAGTATGGTATTTTTTTAATGCGCGAGTTGTGTCGTTTTTGAGTTTTAAAAACATTTTTTTATTATCTTGAATTATTTTTTTGCCAGTAGGTGGCATAGGACCGTGGCCGGGAATAATATGTTTAGCAGGAAATTCTTCCAAGATTTTAAAAGCAGAAATCCAGTTATGGAAATTCCCAAGTCGATTTACAGGATGAGTTTTATAAGTAAGGAGATCTCCTGCAAATAAAACTTTTTCTTTAGGCATCCAAACAACTGAATCTCCTTTAGTATGACAATGATCGATATAAATAAGTTGAAAAATTCGACCACCATAATGAACTGTTAATAAATTTTCGAAAATCACTTTTGGTGGATCTACTTTTAACGTTTTAAGCATATGCTCTACTTTTGGACCTCTTCCTACCATCTGTTTTACCCATATCCCTTCACTTTCTTCCCTATACATTTCTTCTACTGCGAATGAATTTCCAAAAGACATAGATCCTATTTTATGGTAGTAGCCATTATCTGAAGTATGATCAAAATTATGGTGAGTATTGAAAAGCATTCCCGCATCTTTTTTAGTAATTTTCTTCATTCCAGACGTAAATTCTTTTCTGCAACGAATATCATTATCTATAACAACAGGTTTTTCTTTCGTTAAGATTAAGCCAAAATTCGTGGAACCATTGCCACCTACATAAACATGGATGCCATCTTGTATTTTAACAAAACCTTTTTTTTTGGAGGGAGCAGATTCATTCTTTATCTTGGACATAGTCTGTTACTCCTTGCTTAAAAATCCAATTCACGGGCAAATTGATTATAAAATGAGAGAGTACCAAAATCACTTTTTTGAAACAAGATAGGCGTGTATTAATAATCTATGTTCGTATGATTTGAGTCCAATGAATTGACTGGAGGGAAGTTCCAAGGTTTTAGTAAACGGATTGTTTTTAGTATAATATTACGATAATTTTCGGTTTTCATTTTTTGTTATTTTTGAAACTTTGGACAAAAATAGATTGGAGTTTTAGCATGATACGCATAACTCGTCAGGAAGAATTTTCCGCTGCGCACCGGTTGTATAATCCAGAGTGGAGTGAAGAAGAAAATTATAAGATTTACGGGAAATGTGAACATGAAAATTATCATGGGCATAATTATATTGTTGAAGTTAGTATCAAAGCTTCCGTAAACTTTGAAACTGGAATGGCTTATAATCTTTCAGATCTCAAAGAAGTCATGAGAGTTCATGTTATAGATATTTTAGATCATAAAAATTTAAACCTGGATGTAGATTCTTTTACGAAAAAAAGAATACCTACTGCCGAGAATATTGCTATTTCGATATGGGAAGCTTTAGTTGATCAATTGCCGAAAAATTTTCTTCATCGAGTACGTTTATATGAGAATCAACGTAATTTTGTTGATTACTATGGAGAGTAAATTTGAAAAGGCACGGAAATTCTTTGATGGACAAAAGGATTGTGTTGACCGGTGCATCCAGTGGTATTGGAAAGGCAGCTGCGCTTAGATTCTCAAAATCTGGAGCTAAAATTTTAGCAATTGGTCGTGATGAAGAACGACTTGCAGCCCTTGATTTAGAATCAGAAAACTTTCAAGGAAAGATTTCGCCTCATGTTTGCGATGTTACCAGCCCCGAACAAATAGAATCCCTAGTTGAGGTTACTAAAAAAAGCCTAGGTACGGTTGATACCTTAATTAACAATGCAGGCGCTATATTTGTCGATCAGATACAAGATTTGTCTGTTGAAAATTTTGATTCTGTGATTTCTGTTTGTTTAAAGGCACCATTTCTTCTTTCAAAAGCTTTTATGCCGATGTTAGAAAAATCAAAAGGAAGTATTATTAATGTTTCTTCAGTATGTGCAGTTACTGGTTTTCCTGGTTCTTCTGCATATTGTGCTGCAAAAGCCGGATTAGAGGGTATGACAAGGGCTATGGTTGAAGAATTTCGTCCAAAAGGGATAAAAGTAAGTGTTTTAAGGCCTGGAGCTACTGAAACACCTTTATGGAAGTCTATTCCAGGAGAGTTTGATTTTTCTAAGATGTTGACTCCTGAAAAGGTAGCGGAATCAATGGAGTTTTTATTATTACAATCTTCCTTTTCTTGGACAGAAACTCTCGAAATACTCCCACCTGAAGGAAATTTATAAATAAGAGTATAAAGGTTTATTGTTTAAATTTTTTTTTCATTTGATTTTATAAGATGATTTATGTAGAGATAAATAAAATTCTTAGTAGTACCGTTTTTTTGAAAGGAGAGCATAAGTGGGAGAAATTCGAATTCAAAACTTAGATGTTATTTACAATGCGGAGGAAGGGAATTCAATTCTTGATCTGGATTTAGAAAATAATGTTGATCACACTAACGATTGTGGTGGTAGTTGTGCTTGTTCAACATGTAAAATTGTTGTTGTTTCTGGAAGGGAAAATCTTTCTGAGCAAGAAGAGGAAGAGAAAGATATTTTAGAAGCGTATGGCTGGAATCCAGATGAGTATCGTCTTGCTTGTCAATGCATTGTTGTTGAAGGCGGAAACATTGTATTTAATCTTCCTGAGCCAGAATAGAAATAAATTATATTTTTTGCCAGATATGAATAATTTTTTCAAAGGGAAATTTTCCATTTCGAATTAATTCGGGGTCATCTTTTTTTAAACTTACTATCGTAGAGGCTTTATTCTCCTTAATTGTGCCACCGTCAAGAAAAAGTTGGACGTCTTTTTTAAAGTGTAAGCAGATTTCTTCTATATTGTCTAAAATGGGTTTTCCTGTTTTGTTTGCACTTGTAGATAAGAAGGGACCTGCATGCAAAGCAAGTTCTCTGCACAATTCTTGTTCTGGCAATCTAATTGCAATGCCGTCTTCGGTAAATTCCGAGAATTTTTTAGAATCAAAAATAAAGGTTACTGGACTAGGCCAGATACTTTCGAGAAGTTTTATTTTTCGTGAAGAAACTTGATTTGTGAATTGAAAAATTTGTTCGTGTTGCCCAATAATTAATGGGATACCTTTCCCAGGAGATCTCCCTTTGATTTCAGAAAGTTTTCTTATTGCATTTTCAGTTTCAGCGCTAACACATATTCCATATACAGTGTCAGTTGGAAGCACAACAATTTCACCTGCATTTAAAATTTCAGATGTCTTTTCAATTACTTTTTTATCAGGATTGTTTTGAGAAACTTTAATAATTTCGTGCTTCACGAGTTTTCTATCTTTACTTTTTTTGTATAGATTGATCTGAATCCAGAACTTTTTGTTTTTGTTTTTCCACAAACTGATTATATTTTTCTAATATTTTTGAATCCTCCAGAGATAAGATTCTAGCTGCAAAAAGAGCAGCATTTCTTGCACCTGCTGAACCTATTCCCATAGTAGCAACGGGAATTCCTGGCGGCATTTGAATAGTTGAAAGGAGTGCGTCGATTCCTCCTAAAGATGAACTGTTAATAGGAACTCCAATGACTGGCAAATTGGTAGACGCACCCACCACACCTGCCAAATGAGCTGACATACCTGCTCCAGCAATAAAGATTTTCACTCCATTTTTAGGTGCGTTTTCAATATACTCATGTAGTTCACTGGGAGTTCGGTGCGCAGATAAAATCCGTATTTCCGAACTAATTCCAAGTTCATCTAGAGTTTCTTTAGTTTTAAACATTATTTCAAAATCACTCTCACTACCCATCAAAATTCCGACTAAAATTTTCCCCATTCGACTACAATCCTTTGTTAAGAAATTTAAAAAACTTTAACAATTATTCAAAGAATTCAAAAAAAGAATAATATTCATTCTATAATGAGGTAAAATTTAGTAAAGGTTAAGTCTTATTTAAAAAAAGAGTTTTCTATTAACTAGGAAAAATGAATGAATGAATTATTTGAATTTCCGTTAGATAAGGAAAAAGTTCCAAAATCTTCAACAGAAAGTAAATCAAAAAGAAGTTCTTTGATTCCATTAGCTGAAAAGATGCGCCCGAGTAATATAGAAGAGATTGTTGGTCAAGATCACTTACTGGGTAAGGGAAAAATTTTAAGAAATGAAATAGAAAACGATAATTATAGTAGTTTTATTTTTTGGGGACCACCCGGTACTGGTAAAACCACTATTGCTCGAATAATTGCAGGAAATACGAAATCTCTTTTTGTTGAATTAAGTGCTGTTTTACATGGATTGAAAGAATTACGAATTGCTCTATCTGATGCTAAAAAATTAAGAGATATGGGATCTCGTTGTATTTTGTTTATTGATGAAATACATAGATTTAATAAAGCTCAACAAGATGCCCTTCTTCCCTCTGTAGAAGATGGGACAATAGTTTTAATTGGCGCTACAACGGAGAACCCTTCCTTTGAGGTTATTTCTCCTTTATTGTCACGGTCTCAAGTTTTTATACTGAAACAACTCAAAGAAAAAGATATTTCGGATGTTTTGAAAAGTGCACTGATAGACAAAAAACGTGGGTTGGGAGAATGGAATTTTGAGGTTGAGGACAAATTTTTCAAACTTGTAGCTAATTTTTCAAATGGAGATGCCAGAGTTGCTTTAAATATTCTTGAACTAGTTTCAGATTTTGTTTTTTATCAAATGAATCCAAAAAGAGACAAAAAAGTAATTATGAAACTTACAGTAGGTCAGGTCTCAGAAGCTATTCAGCAAAAAACTTTGTCGCATGATAAGTCAGGGGAAGAACATTATAACTTAATTAGTGCGTTTCATAAAACTTTGCGTTCATCTGATCCAGATGCAGCACTTTATTGGTTAGGTAGAATGTTAGAGGCAGGGGAAGATCCGATGTATGTTTTGAGAAGGCTCGTACGTTTTGCATCTGAAGACATAGGAATGGCCGATCCAAATGCATTGCACGTTGTAATTTCTGCACAGAGAGCATTTGAGTTTATAGGCCTTCCAGAGGGGAAGTTAGCCATCGCTCAGGCAACTATCTATCTTGCCCAGGCGCCAAAAAGCGATTCTGTTTACCGTGCGTATTCAGAAGTACAGGCAACAATTCAAAAATACCCTTTAAAACCCGTACCTCTACATCTAAGAAATGCACCTACTGAATTTCTTGAAGAAGTTGGCTATGGGAAAGGGTATCAACATGCTCATCTATCTTCTTCTTCTTACGTAGAAATGGAGGGCTTGCCTGAGGAAATAAATTTTCTTACTTTTTATCATCCATCCAACAGAGGATTTGAAGAGGAAGTTAGAGATAGGATAAAAATGAAAAAACAAATTCTAAAGGATTCTCAAATAATGGATTATGTAAGCAAAGAAGAGATATTAGAATTGGGTAGTGCGTTCTCTGATCCTGCTATGCCAGGGAAAAAAAGAAAAAAAACATAAGATTTTAGTTTTTACGAATCTAATTCAATTTCTGGCACTATATTGCCATGGTAAACATCTTTTACTTTCAATAAGTCTTCATGTACGAATTTTTTCTGTTTTGGGTTTCTTAGTAAATAAGCGGGATGAAAGGTTGGGAGACATGGTATTCCGTGATAGCTAGAAAATTTTCCTCTTAATTTGCTAATTGGTGTTTCTGATTGAAGTAGCCATTGAGATGCAAATTTCCCAAGAGTGAGAATAAGTTTAGGGTTAATTGTTTCCAATTGTTTTTTTAGATAGGGTTCACAGCAAGCAATTTCATCCTCTTCAGGGTTTCTGTTTTGTGGAGGCCTACATTTTAAAATATTACAAATAAAGACCTCTTGTCTTGGAACCTCAATAACGTTTTCGATCATTTTTGTTAACATTTGTCCGGCTCGACCAACGAAAGGGATTCCTTGTCTATCTTCTTCTGCTCCAGGTGCCTCTCCTATAATTACTAACTTGGCATTTTCACTACCGCATCCGAAAACTAAATTATTTCTTGTATTCCCTAACTTGCAACGCATGCAATTTTCGATTGCTTTTGAAAGTTCTACTAATTTCATCTTTACATTCTGATTGTAAGGCAAGCTTGGAGTTTTTAAGTTTGATGTTTTGATAAGTTTTGCCTCTTTTTTCTCTGGAATTTTAGTTTTTACTGAAACCTGTTCTTTATTTAAAGCTATAAAGTTTACGTTAAACGATTTTAAGTCCTCTAAGTAATTAATAAAAGAATCAGTTAGTTTTTTTTTAGGGGTCAAAAGGTATCCCTTGAAAAATTTTATAATAAAAATTCTACTAAATGATCGAGAATCTTATTTGCTAAGTGTATTTTTTTGGTTCTTTTTAATTCATATTCTTTTTCTTCTGAATCAATTATAACTGCATTAGATTCATCTGAACCCATTGCATCGTTAGGACCAGAAACCTCGTTTGCAACTATAAGATCTAAATTCTTGTGTTTTAATTTAATTTTTGCATTTTCTAATAAATTACAGGTTTCAGCAGCAAATCCGATTAAAATTTGTTGTTTTTTCATTTTCCCCATTTTGAGTAAAATATCTTCTGTTTCTTCTAATTCTATTGATAAATTTATATTCTTTTTTTTACTTTTTTCTTTGCTAGGGTTAAAAGGTCTATGGTCAGAAACAGCTGCCGCCATAATCACGACGTCTACTTTGGACCAGATTTCAAAAATTGCATCTTGCATTTGTGTAGCAGTTTGAACTTTTATAGTTTTTGGACCAATTAAACTTGGAATTGACACTGGTCCAGAAATTAATATAACTTCTGCTCCTCTTTCGAATGCGTTTTTTGCAATACTATAACCCATTTTTCCACTAGAACGGTTTGATAAGTAGCGAACAGCGTCTATCTTTTCTTGTGTTGGTCCTGCCGTCACAAGAATTTTTTTCCCTTTTAAATCTTGTTTTTTCCCTAGGATTTCTCTAGCGCTATGAAGAATTTCAAAAGGTTCAGGCATTCTTCCTATACCGCTTTCTTCTTCAGTACTTGCCATAGGACCATCATTAGGGGTCATTATAAGGTGTCCATGAGAATCAAGAATCTTAATATTTTTTTGAACAGGTTTACTTGACCACATTCTTGGGTTCATTGCTGGTGCTATTAGTACACTTTTATTTACTGACAACAGCATAGTGGACATAAAATCGTCTCCGATTCCTTGTGCAAACTTTCCAATAATATTTGCGGTTGCAGGAGCGATAATAACAAGATCTGCTTTTTCTGTTAGAGTTATATGTGGGATTTGACCTGAAGTAGAATTTTTTTCTATTGGTAAAAGTTTTGTTATTGGTTTTTTTCCCGTTAAAATTTCAAAAGGAAGTGGTTGTATAAAAGAAAGGGCATTTTGAGTAAGAATGGTTTGAACTTCTGCCCCATCATGAGTTAAAAGTCTAGCGAGTTCTATAGATTTATAAGCAGCAATACCTCCGGAGATTGCGAGAATTATCTTTTTTTTAAATAAAGGTAAGTCGTTTTTCAAGTTTTTTCCCTATTCATAAGCAATTTTTCTTTTATGATTTCTATTAGTTCTTTCGTTGCTTCTTCTATGTTTTCGTTTGTGACTATATAATCATAATTTTTTTTCTGTCCAATTTCAATTTTCGCAGTTTCTAAACGTTTATTTATTTCTTCCTCTGATTCCGTGCATCTATTAGTAAGTCTTTTTTTTAATTCATCGATCGAGGGTGGCATGATAAAAATTAATGTGGCTTCTGGAAAAAAGTTTTTTAGCTGCATCGCACCTTGAACATCCAAATCCATTATCAAATGATTTCCTTTTGAAAATTCCTTTTTTATATTTTCAATAGGTGTTCCGTAAAAATTGCCATAGACTTCAGCCCATTCAGCAAATTCTTTTTTTTTAATTTTTTTTTCGAAAATCTCTTCTGAGAGGAAAAAATAGTCTACTCCATCTATCTCGTTTTTGCGTGGAGGACGTGAAGTTGCGCTTATGGAGTGTGTTAATTTAGAAAAACAACTGATTGCTCGTTGAATAAGTGTAGTTTTACCTCCCCCTGAAGGAGAAGATAAGACAAAGATATGATCTTTTGTCTGCTTATTCATTCTATGTTCTGCACCTGTTCTCTAATTTTTTCGAGAAATGTTTTTATATCTATAGCGTGTTTAGAAAGTTTTGAGTCAATCGATTTGGCTGCTGTAGTGTTAATTTCTCTATTCATCTCTTGAGTAAGAAAATCTAATTTTCTTCCCATTGGACTATTTAAAGAGAGAGTTCTTTCAAATTGATTGATATGACTATGGAAACGACTTAACTCTTCGCTAATATCTCCTTTTTCACCCGCAATGACTAATTCCTGTTCCAATCTAGACGGATCAATTTCAATTTTGTTGAAAAATTTTTGAATTCTTAATTCTGCTCTTTTTTGTATTTTCAGCCTGGCTTTTGGAAAGAAATCTTGTATTTTCCCCAAGTTGATTTTTATGTTTTTAAGATTAGTTGCTACGTCTTTATGTAATTCCTTTCCTTCTTTTATTCTCATATTTCTCAAGTTCAAAAGAGATTCTGTTAAAGTTTTGATTAAATTTCTTCTGATTTTGTCAGGAATTATTTCAGTTTCTATAGGTTTTAGAAATTCTTGGAATTGGGAAATAAAGTTTAAATCTATTTCACCTTTAATATTTAATTTTTTTTGTAATGTTTGAAGTGATTTGTGAAGAATTTTTATCGAATCAGAATCAAAATTCATCTTTTGAACAGAATCTTTTATATGAGTAATAAATACGTCGAATTTCCCGCGAAAAAAACAACTTTTTATTTTTTCACGTATTTCGTTTTCTAACGACATTGTCCATCGTGGGCCTTTAATTGATATTTCTAGAAAACGATGATTAACAGAACGGACTTCAACACATAAGGAATCCCCGTTTTTTAAATACAAAACTGAATTTCCATAGCCAGTCATGCTTTTAGAAGACATAACTCCCCTTTGCTTTAGTTTTCATCTTTAAAAAGTTTACACTATGGTTTAATTTTTAAGTACTGTTTTTTATTTTTTAAATAATTATAAATGAGCATTTTACTAACGCATTTTATAAATGCTTTCTGCGATGGTATTATCTGTTAATAAATCAGAGTGAAATGCATAAAAGGTAGAATTATAGTAAGCAAGAAAAAATTTGATTAGATAAAAGCATCCCTTTTTTTGTTAATTTTAATTTGCCTCTATCCTTAATTAATAGTTTCTTTTTATAAAAATCTTGAAAATTATCTTGAAACAGATCTTCACTATCAAGCCCTGTTTTCCGCTTTAATTTACGCAATGAAATTCCATCCTTTAGTCGAAGTCCGAGCATTAAAGATTCTCCTAAGATCTTTACCTTGTCCTCCATTTTTTCTTCACCTGCGGTAGGAGATTGAGAATTTTTTATATAGGTATCAGGACGAAGATGATTCCAAAAACGTTTATTATCTATAAGGGAATGTGCCCCTGCTCCTATTCCTAAATAATCTCCTCTATTCCAATAGTTTAAATTGTGTTTACAAAAAAATTCTGGTTTTGAGAAATTACTTATCTCATATTGTTCATATCCGGCATCTTGAAGAAGTTTGTCTCGCATTTCCCACATCTCCAAGCTTAACTTTTCGTTTGCCAATCCTTCTAATTCACCTTTCAAGTGAAGAGCATGGAAAGATGTTCCTGGTTCGATAGTGAGTTCATAGGCAGAGATATGCTCTGGGTCCAAATTAATAGCAGTTTGTATGTCTGAATAGGCAATTCGTTTAGTTTGGAAAGGAATTCCGAACATCAAATCGATAGAAATGTTCTTAAACCCCGCTTCTCTTGCTGAAAAAAAAGCATCTTTTGCTTCTGACCCAGAATGTAATCTATCGAGATTTTTAAGAAGTTTGTTATTAAATGATTGAACACCAAAGCTTATACGATTAATTTTAGCAGCATTTAATTTTTTAAATAATCTATAGTCAGAAGAGTTTGGATTTGCTTCTAGAGAGATTTCTATATTAGGAGAGAGATTAAAATATATCTTTACCGTAGTTAAAATTCTTTCGATTTCTTCAGGGGGAAATAATGACGGGGTTCCTCCTCCAAAAAAAACAGATTCTACTTTTATTCCTTTTAGTTGTAATTCTTTTGCTCTGGTTTTGATTTCTCTAATTAATGCATCTGTATATTCTGAGGCCCAACTTGTTTTTTGTATTTGATTTTTATCAATAAGAGTTTCTAATGCATAAGAATTAAAATCGCAATATCCGCATTTTGCAGTGCAGAAAGGAATGTGAAAATATAATGACAATGAATTTTCTTTTTCTGGCAACCTCATATCCTCTGTTTTAAAATTATAGAGTTGTTTCAAAAATAAAAGTAGCATACAAAGCATTGTTGATACAAAATAAAAGTGAATTGCTACAAATTATTATTGAATGAGTTCTTTAATACAAGCTAAAAGGAGCATACGAGCTTGGTGATTCATACTCTTACTGCCAGTGAACGTTATGGTGTTGTTCAGAAGGTAGGCCATATTTTAAATTCAAGCTTGGACTTGGATGTTGTCTTGGGTCGTTTAGCAATAGAACTTAAAGAGATTTTTCAGCTTGATCAATCTGCCTTGGTTTTAGAAAACCCTGACGAAAAGACATGTACATGGACTAATATCACATCTGGAAGTGAAACTTTAAGCTATCCTCACAGCGACATCCCCATAGAAGGGGCTACTCTTGGTTGGTTTAAAAAACATCAAGAAAATGTTCGGTATGTTGTGTATGAGGATTTGCAAAAAAAACTTCGTTTTGGAGAGGATGAAATTGTTCTTAAAAGAGGGATTAGAAGCGGGATAAGAGTCCCTCTTGAATTTGGGAAAAGAATTTTTGGAAATTTGACGGTAGGCAGTTTTTCTCCCAATTCTTACACTTCAGAAATGGCGGAATTTCTTGCGGAACTTGCCCCTTCTGTTTCAATAGCAGTTTCCAATGCAAGAACATTCGCGGAGTTGGAAGCTAATCGTGAAGAACTGAAAAATGAAACCCTATCTTTAAGAACAGAACTTAGAGAAATTCATAATTTTGAAGAATTGATTGGGGACAGTAATGCAATTGGACGTGTTAAAGATTTGATTAGCAAAGTTGCAGAAAGTGAAGTGTCTGTTTTGATTTATGGAGAAACAGGTACTGGAAAAGAGTTAATTGCACGTGCTATTCATAATTTAAGTTCTCGGAAAGATCGCGCATTAGTAAAGGTGAACTGTGCTGCTTTACAGGAAACCCTTTTATTAAGTGAACTTTTTGGACATGAAAAAGGATCGTTTACAGGAGCAATTGGACAGAAGGTTGGTCGTTTTGAACTTGCTCATAATGGGACTATTTTCTTGGATGAAATTGGTGAAATTTCTACAGAAGCACAGGTAAAGATCCTTCGAGTTTTGCAAGAAAGAGAATTTGAAAGAGTAGGTGGCAATAAAACTATTAAGATAGATACAAGGATTATTGCTGCTACGAATAGAAATCTAGAAGAAGAGGTAAGTAAAGGGAAATATAGAAGCGATTTGTACTTCAGACTTAATGTTATTCCTATAGAGGTACCTCCTCTTAGAGAACGCAAGGAAGATATTCCAATGTTGATTAAGCATTTTATTAACAAACATGGGAAAAGGTTGAATAGAAATGTAAAAGAGGTTGGTAAAAAAGCTCTTGAACGTTTGATGTTTTATGATTGGCCAGGGAACATTCGAGAACTTGAAAATGTGGTAGAAAGAGGTCTTGTTCTTGGTAGAGGAGATATACTTCGTTTTGACAAACAAATGATTGGGGAACATCATACTGATATTGCGACCGATGGTGATACATTTTGTCCTCTTGACGAGATGGAACGAAGGTACATTATAAAGGTTCTTGAAAAGACAAGGGGTATAGTTGCAGGAGATAGAGGTGCTGCAAGAATCCTTGGGATGAAACCTACCACTCTTTTTAGTCGTATGAAGAAACTTGGTATCAAATCTCAGAGACGATACCGTGTGTGAGACTCTATTATATAATTAGCAGTTTTAGCTATTCAAACTGGTTTGTTTAGTTTTGAAAACGTATTTCTTTGAAAGAAGAAAAAGCTTGCAAGAAGAAGCAATCCTGCAAGATGCAAACCTAGCGAAGGAAGGTGAATTCCAAATATTGTTATTGTAGGCCAAAACAATAATGCTGCAGCAAAAATTAAGAAAATTCTTTCTGGCCAACTCAACTTAAGATACATGTGTCCAACAATTGCTGCTGCAAGACTTGTAAAGCCAAACAAGGCAGCAGTAAATGTTTCAAAAAGCGGAAGTGGTTTTGAAAGTAAAAGAATGGGAGTGTAAGCAAACATAAATGGAATCACGTACATTCCTTTCGCTGTTCTAAATGAAGCCCATGCAGCTTTACTTGGATTTGCATCGGCGATTCCGGCAGCAGTATAGGCAGGAACACAAACCGGGGGAGTGAAGCAACTATCGAGACTATACCAAAACACTATCAAATGAGCTGCTAAAAGAGTCATTCCATAACTTTCTCCAAGATCAAGTAAAGCAGGTACGGCAACCACTGAAAGAACTATATATGCTGCGCTTGTTGGTAGCCCCATTCCCAAAACAAAAGAAGCGATTCCAACGAGAATAATTCCAGGAAAAAGATATCCATATGAAAGTGCGGTAACAATTTCTGAGAATTTAAGACCGAGGCCAGTTTGGAAGAGGGCACCAATAATTATTCCTACAACACCAACTGCAGCACATATTGCTAGTGATTGTCTTGCCCCTTGCGCCATTGCTTCTACAATATTCCAAAACCCATACAAGATAGTTTTGAAAGTTTGTTCGATAGAAGCTTTTTTTCTAATAAGCTCAGCTGCTCCTTTGAGGCCTGCTAGAATAATAACGCATAGAATACCTGCTAAACCTGCGTAGGGAACAGGTCTTCCAGTCATTAAAACAGCGATAATAACAATAGGAGGCAGAAGAAAATACCAGCCTTTTTTAAGGATTGGCCATACTGGTTCAGTTTGATCTTTGCTAAGCGGGACAAGTCCTGCTTTCCTAGCTTCTAAATGAACGATTGCATACACAGAATAAAAGTAAAGAATAGCGGGTAGTATCGAAACCTTTACAATATCCCAATAAGGAATCCCTGTGAATTCAACAATCAGGAACGCTGAAGCTCCCATAACAGGGGGCATAATCTGCCCGCCGGTTGATGCCGCAGTTTCAATAGCCGCTGCAATTTCAGGTTTGAATCCAGTTTTTTTCATCATAGGGATGGTGAAAGAACCCGTTGTTACTATATTTGCGTTCGCACTTCCCATTATAGTTCCTGTCATTGCACTCGCGAAAATAGCTGATTTTGCTGGTCCTCCCCTTAAACGTCCTGCCGCTGCGGTGGACAGTTCGACATAAAATGTTGCGGCACCCATTCGATCTAAAAAGGCACCGAAAAGAATGAATAGAAAAATGTACACAGAGAAAACACTTAAAGGAGCAGTCCAAAGGCCATCATAGGTCATGTACTGATGATCTATGATATGCATGAATGAAGCCCCTTTATGACCAAACCACCAGGGGAAATAAGGACCAAAGTACGAATAAACTAAAAAGAAAAGTCCTATTAGCGGAAGTGCATTATTAATAGTTTTTCTTGCTGCTTCGAGTGTTAACAAAAGGACGACAGTCCCGAGAAACATATCTGTAAGAGTAAGAGGAGTGACGTAATAGATTCTTTCAGCTTTGTCGATACCGAGAAAGTATTCCGTATAAAGGAGTGGGTATCCGATGGAAAGTATGACCAGGACTAGTAGAGCAACAGAAATGTAAAAGAAGGGAGAAGTTGGTCGGTTAAAAACCGAACCTGACTCTCCCTTCTCAGATTTTCCAATGGGGAAGGTTAGGAAAATTAAAGTCATCCCGAAAAGGTAAGATAGAGCCCTTTGATAGATAGGCTCATAACCACCACTATAGGCCACTTGAACATGGAAAATGGACATCAATACTGCTATAACAAAAATCACGTGTTCAAGAGGACTTCTTTTTCTTAATTTTCCCCAAATATCTTCCATTATTTCCTATTTCTATAAATCTAACAAAGCTATTTTTTAGCTTGGTTTACAGTGCGCCTGCTTCTTTATAAAACCTTTTTGCACCTGGGTGCATTGGAACTCCCATGTGTCCTGCACCAACACTAGGTTTCCATTTTTTATATATTTTATGAACGCTTCCTAATGTTTTTAAATTTGCGCTCATGATCTTCAGAAGAGAATAAACTGTTTTTGCATCCATTTTTGTTGTTGTTAAAAGTACGCCAGAAAGACCCATTGAATATGTTGGTTTTGGGTTTCCTTTATAAATCCCACCAGGGATAGCGCAAGGTTTGAAATTTTTGTCAGCAAGCATTTTTTTCACGTCATTATCCATTTTTAAAAAAACAAGGTTTCTTCCTTGCGCTGCTTGGATTCCTGCACCATTAGGATCGCCTGAGTTGTGGAAATAGAAATCAATTTGACGAGCACGGATTGCACGTGACATTCCGCCAGCACCTGGGAATGTTAACTTGTACCCACGCTTTGTAAGTTCTTTGTAGCTAGTTCCGTAATGTTTTACTATCTGACTGGCAATATATTCAGAGCTCGTTCCCTTCTTTGCAGGTGCAAGTTTAAGAGGTTTTTTCGATTCTATAATTTTTCTCCAACTTGTGATTCCTGCATCATAAACTTCTTTTGCTACATATTGGTGGTAACAAGAATCCCAAAACTTAGCGATTCCTCTTAGGTTCGGATATGCTTTCTTATATGGAGCTTTTCCTGCTAAAGCATTCGCGCTGAAATTAGAAAATGAGTATCCAAAGTCAGCTCCGCCCCCACCAATCCTTGCAGGGTTAGCTCTTCCTCCACCAGGGGCCACACTAAGACCAAAGTCTTTCGACTTTTTATTAATGACGTTTGACAATCCGGCGCCTAGTCTACCCATAGTACCTCTGAGACTACCAACAGCGAGATCATATTGTTTGCCTGCACTTAAAGCCTCGTTTGCAAAGAAAGTAGGTGCAGAAACTATCATAAAGCTTAGTATCGCGATGAATACAGTTTTTTTCGAGAACACAGTTTCTCCTCCATTAAAAAATTAAAAAAATGAATCTATTAAGTAAAAAAATCTGCTGCTATCAAACGATTAAAAAAAGTCTGATATTTAAATTTATAATGTAGAAACGATTCCCACATATTATGATTGTGGTAGAGTTACGTCAACAATTGATTTTGCAAAACTTGGGTAAAATTGAAATCTTAAAGAAAAGGAGTAGGGTATGCCATTTTATCGTTGGGGGGAAATGAATAAAAAAAATTTAGCGAAACCTTCAGATTCGGAAGGCAGTATAATTATAGGGGACAATATTACTTTAAACCGTTCCGTTAGCCAGCCGGGGAAATTAGCTCGTCCACATATCCATGGGTGTGAACAATTAATTAATATTGTTTCTGGGACGGCTTGGTTCAGAGTTGGTGATGAAGAGAAAAACGTTTCTGCAGGAGATATAATTCATGTGCCTGTAGGGACTGAACACGAATTTAAAAATACTGGTTCTGAAGAAATGGTTTATCTTTCTTTTAAGAATATATCAGATGATTGGCCACCATCTACAGCTACAATGGATTAAAATTTACCATTTGAAGTTAAATTTTATAGAGATAGAATATGCCGGTTGAGTTTAATTGGGCACTGTGCTCAACAAGAGCAGGTGATGGTAGTGCAGTTATACAATCATCTCCTGAAAGGATTCCTTCTTTAGAATATTTAACGAGTGTAACAAAGGCCGCAGAAGATGCTGGCTTTTGTAATATCCTTGTTCCAACAGGAACTCACTGCGTGGATCCTTGGACCTTGTCTTCATCTATTGCAAATCTAACAAAAAAAATAAAGTTTTTAATTGCATTTCGCCCTGGTCTTGTTGGCCCAACATATGCAGCGCAGCAAATCAGTAGTTTTTATTATTTAAACGAAGGAAGAATTTCATTAAATATTGTGGCAGGTTCAAATTCCCCGGATTTAAGAAGGTATGGATATCATTTAGAACATGACCTAAGATATAAGGTGAATGAGGAGTTTATGGAAATAGCAATTGATTTATTGACAAAAGAATCTCCTTTGAATTTCCAAGGGAAGTTCTTTTGTGTCGAGGATGCAAATTTTTTTCCTTCAATAAGTAGTAAAAAAATGCCAGAATTTTTTATGGCTGGAGCATCTGAAGGGGCGAAAAGAGCAGCTGCTCGATTTGGGGATGTACATGTAGTACATGCGGTGGAACCAGAAGTGATTGCTAGAGATATTGAAGAAGTTACACATTTAGCTTCGCATTTTGAACGAAAAACAAAACTAAGTTTTTGTATTAGACATCTTGTTTGTGTTAGAGAGACAAAAAAAGAAGCAAGAAAAGCCGCCGAGCAAATTGTTGAAAAAAGTATTGTTAAGAAAGATCAGAATTGGGGGGCAAAAGTTAGAGCTGCAGAATCTATTACTCAAAGTAGAGTAAGTGAATTAGCATCAAAAAAAGGTCCCTGGTTAAAAGAATCAATATATATGGGAGTGAATTCTGTTAGGCAAGGTGCAGGGACCATGATTGTTGGCACACCAGAGATGGTAGCTAGACAGATTAGAGAATATGTGGATGCAGGAGTTTCAAGGTTTATTATGAATGGTTGGCCACATCTTGAAGAGGCAGTTAATTTTGGGAAAGAAGTTATGCCTCTTTTAAAAGATATTTAAGTTAGTGATTGTTAGTTTTCAAGAATTAAAAAGGTAAAACTTTGGGATCTCATGTAATTACAAAACTTAATGAATTTCCTTCAGGAACAAGAAAGATTGTTAAGGTGGAAGGAAGAAACATAGGGATTTTTAATATAGACGGTGATTTTTATGCTTTACGAAATAGTTGTCCACATCAAGGAGCACCTTTATGTTTGGGTCCAGTGCGTGGAATGATGACTTCACAGAAACCACAAGAATATAATTATGAAAGAGATGGTGAAATTTTAGTTTGCCCATGGCATCGTTGGGAATTTGATATAAGGACCGGAAAATCTGTATTTAATCCTCATAAATTAAAAGTTAAAACATATCCTGTAACAGTTGAGAAAGAAGAAGAACCTATAATTGAGACATATAAAGTAACCTTAGAAAAAGGCATGGTAGTTTTGCATATGTAATTTACGATATTTCGTATTTTGTAGAATTTAGATATCGCATTAAAGTGTTTTACTTAAATAGAAAAATTTTAGGCTAGTTTCAGATCAGATCGGTATTCTTCAAGGTTGAGGTATTCAACTAATTCTATGTGATTCCCTTCCGGATCATCAATAATAGATAAATATACTCCTTTACGAACTTCAACTATTTCCCCTTCAGTCCTAAAGATGGTTACTTTTGACCGGATCTTTTTTAAAGTCGACTTAAGATCCTCTACAATAAAGGTCATAAAAACATTTCCTCTGTGAGAGAGTACTTCCTCTTCGAAGGTTCTTTTTTTTGGAATTGAATAAGGATGAACGAGTTTGATTCGTTCACCATGGTTCGTTTGAAAGCGGATTATCCTGTAACCATCCTTGGTAAAACCAGTCGGTCTGCTTTTTTCCAGAGATACCTTGAGGTCACTGATCAATTCAAACCCAAGAACGTCACGGTAAAACCCAATCATCATTTCGGGAGCACATACACATAAGCCAATTTCTAAAGGTGCTTTTAAGGTGATCATTTAATTTCTTGTTTAAAGGTTTTCATTCTTCTAACGACTGAGTATAACACAATGAAGAAGTAGAGTTCTGATCTAATTTCGTCGTCATCTTCTTTTTTAATATAGTAGAATATTAATGACTGTATTATTAATGAAAACTCTTAGTACATTAATATGTTTATTATAATTTATATGCTTTCCAGCTATGATATAAACCAATTTTTAAATTTTTTTATTAGGACTCAATAAATTCATAAAACAGACTTAAAAGGAGGTGGTATGGTTAGTTTGAGAGGGGCAGACATCATTACAGAATACCTTATCCGTGAAAAAATCCCATACGTCTTTGGTCTTTGTGGCCATGGGAACATAGGACTTTTGGATAGCTTTTATGACCGCCAGGACGACATTAAAGTAATGACAGTCCGACATGAGCAGGCAGCAGGACATATGGCTGATGCTTATTTCAGGGTAGCTCATACCCCTGTGGCAACACTTACCTCATGCGGACCAGGATCAACAAACCTTTTGACTGCCCTAGCTTCAGCTATGATGGATTCTTCTGCAGTTCTAGCAATTACAGGGAATGTTCCTACCTCACAATTCAATCGGGCTCCTTTTCAGGAAACTGGCCGTCATTTCCAGGCAGATTTTCCAAATGTTATTCGTCCTTATGTCAAAAAGGCTTTTCAGCCAACCAGAGCTGAAATGCTTCCCGTAGCACTACGCCAGGCTTTCAATACTATGCTCACTGGAAGACCTGGACCAGTTTGCATAGATGTACCACTCAACTGCTTTGCAGAGAAAACAGAAGTTGAGATTCCTGAACCAGACCTATGGAGAAATGGTATCCGTTCTGGGGGGGCTGGAGATCCCAATTCAGTTAAAAAAACCCTTGAAATGATCCTTTCTACTGAAAAACCCTGTATTTTAGCAGGAAACGGCTCAATGATTTCTGAGGCAGGACCCGAACTGAAAAAACTCTCTACACTACTTGGAATTCCTATAGCCACTACTGCGAACGGTAAGGGAATTATTCCTGAAGATGATTCTTTGAGTCTTGGAGTCATAGGCCGAAATGGAACTTATATGGCAAACGAATCTTGTCGATCCTGTGATGTTCTTCTTGCAGTCGGTGCAAAGTTTGACGATCGTCAAAGCAGTTCATGGATTCCAGGTTATTCCTTCAACATACCACCAGCAAAGTTGATTCACGTTGACATCGATCCCGAGGAACTTGGAAGGAACTATCCACCTACACTTGGTATACAAGCAGATGCTAAATTATTCCTTGGAGAACTTTGCAGAATTGCTGAATTAGAAGTTAAGAGAAACCAAAATAAAACAAGTTCATGGTTAAACGATATAAGAAATTGGAGAGAGGACTGGACAGAGTTCAATCGAGTCCAATCGAACTCCAATGATGTCCCGATCCGTCCAGAAAGGCTGTTGAAAGATATGCGTAAGGTTCTTCCGCGTGATGCAATTATTGTCAGTGATGTTGGGGAGCATCACAACTGGGTGATCCAATTCTTTGAAAGCTATCACCCACAAACCATGCTTCAGTCGTGGGGATTCGCCTCAATGGGATTCGGAGTATGTGGTGTTCTTGGTGCCAAGCTTGCTGC
>JAZAHK010000032.1:0-34442 GCA_036231405.1 Nitrospinota bacterium | reverse complement strand
AATTTTTAATTGGAGATTTAATAAATTATGGCTAAGGCGAAGTTTGAGCGTACGAAACCACATGTGAATGTAGGAACGATTGGTCACGTTGATCATGGGAAGACGACCTTGACGGCGGCTATTACCAAGCATTTGTCTGATAAGGGTCGTGCAGAAGCTGTTGCTTTTGACGAAATTGATAAAGCTCCCGAGGAGAGAGAAAGAGGTATCACTATTGCGACTGCACATGTTGAGTATGAGACAGATAATCGCCACTATGCTCATGTGGATTGTCCTGGTCATGCTGACTATGTGAAGAACATGATTACTGGTGCCGCGCAGATGGATGGAGCAATTTTGGTTGTTTCCGCAGCAGACGGCCCTATGCCGCAAACCCGGGAACATATTCTCCTTGCAAGACAGGTTGGTGTTCCTTACATTGTAGTATTTTTGAATAAAGTTGATATGGTGGATGATGAAGAACTTCTTGAACTGGTAGAGATGGAAGTCCGTGAGTTGTTAACTTATTACAAGTTTCCTGGTGATGATATCCCTGTAGTAAAGGGATCGGCTCTGAAGGCGTTGGAGGGCACGGATACAGATTGTATTGACGAATTGATGGACGCAATCGATAGTTATATCCCTGAGCCAGAAAGAGATGTGGACAAACCATTTTTGATGCCGGTTGAGGATGTTTTTTCTATTTCAGGTCGTGGGACGGTTTCCACAGGTCGTGTAGAGCGTGGAATAGTAAACGTTGGGGATGAGGTCGAAATCGTTGGTATAACAGACACACAGAAGACAGTTGCTACTGGGGTTGAAATGTTCCGCAAACTTCTTGATCAAGGTCAAGCTGGTGATAATGTGGGTGTTTTACTTCGTGGCGTTAAGAAAGAGGACATAGAGCGAGGTCAAGTTTTAGCTGCTCCTGGTTCGATCAAGCCTCATACGAAGTTTAAGGGGGAGGTTTATATATTATCGAAAGAAGAGGGTGGACGTCACACTCCTTTCTTCAAGGGATATCGTCCCCAATTTTATTTTAGAACGACTGACGTTACAGGATTGATAACTCTTCCAGAAGGAAGAGAAATGGTAATGCCAAGTGATAATGTTGCACTGGAAATTGAGTTGTTGACTCCTATAGCGATAGAAAAAGAACTACGTTTTGCGATCAGAGAAGGTGGTAGGACAGTGGGCGCAGGTGTTGTTACGGAAGTTGTAGAGTGAAAATTTAATTAAGGTGTTTTGATAAAAATGAATCAGAAAATTAGAATTCGCTTAAAAGCATATGATCATAAAGTGCTAGATCAGTCTGTTGGAGAAATAGTTCAGACGGCTAGACGCTCTGGTGCGTCGTTAGTGGGACCAATACCGCTACCTACTACCATCAATAAATTTACCGTTTTACGTGGTCCACATGTTGACAAAAAATCTCGTGAGCAATTCGAAATTCGTACTCACAAAAGAGTAGTAGATATAGTAGATCCTACTGAACAAACCGTAGAGGAACTTATGAAACTAGAGTTGGCTGCGGGTGTAGATGTTGAAATTAAATTAAATTAAGAGGATAAGATGTCGCCTGAAGATAAGCCTAATTCAGAAGAGTCTAAAGAAGAGAAAGTAGAAGAGGCTAGTGCTCCTGCAGAAGAAGTTGCAGAAGAGAAAGTAGAAGAGGCTAGTGCTCCTGCAGAAGAAGTTGCAGAAGAGAAAGTAGAAGAGGCTAGTGCTCCTGCAGAAGAAGTTGCAGAAGAGGATTTAGACGAACCAAAACGTAATGCGACAAATAATTATTTATTGGCATATAAGGTGGGAATGACCCAAATTTTTTCACCCGATGGAGGAACTATAGCTGTAACTGTTCTTCGGACTGGACCATGCACTATTGTTCAAAAGAAAACAGTTGAAAAGGAAGGGTATGATTCTTTGCAGTTAGGCTTTATCCCAAGAAAAGA
This sequence comes from Nitrospinota bacterium, assembly GCA_036231405.1. GTDB lineage: Bacteria > UBA8248 > UBA8248 > UBA8248 > UBA8248 > UBA3496. The sequence continues at coordinate 32,511 of JAZAHK010000032.1, read as the reverse complement.
AAAAGGTGTGACAAAAGCAGAACTTTCTCATTTTTCAAGCAAAGGGGTGCAAGCATTTCGTTACTTAAAAGAAGTACCTTCTCCATCAGACAAAGATAATTTAGTCGAAGGTGGAATTATTGATGTTACCATTTTTGATAGAGGAAATTATGTTGATGTTAGTGGATTATCAAAAGGAAGAGGATTTGCTGGAGCTATGAAAAGACATGGTTTTGCAGGTGGTCCTGCTACACATGGTGGTATGTTTGATCGTGGTTTAGGATCAGTTGGACAAGCAGCTTGGCCATCAAAAATTATCAAGGGAAAGAAAATGCCTGGTCAGATGGGAAATAAAAAAAATACTATTGAAGGATTGTTAATTGTCGATATAGTTCCGGAAAAAAATGTTTTGATAGTTCGTGGTTCAGTCCCAGGCGGGACTAACTCCTTGTTGATAGTTAGAGATTCTTTGAAAGGCAAGAGTGCAGATCAAGTTAAAAAACAAGAGAACACAAGAAGTTTGAATCCGTTGAAAGCTTCAAAGCGTATGGCTAGAGGTGGTTGAGAGGTTTATATGGCAAAAATAGAAATGTTTAATTTAAAAAATTTATCTAAAGATGAAGTAGAATTTTCTGATTCTTTATTTGATGGAGAAGTGAGATTGCACTTAGTTCATCAGGTTATAAAATCTCAACTAGCTAATAGGAGATTAGGTACCCATTCTACTTTGACTAGAAGTGAGGTTCGTGGAACTGGAGCTAAACCATGGAAACAAAAAGGAGGTGGGAGGGCGCGTGCAGGTGATGTCAAATCTCCTATATGGCGTCATGGTGGAATTACCTTTGGTCCTAAGCCAAGGAAATATACGCAAAAAATTAATAAAAAAGTCGCTGTAAAGGCTCTCAAGAGCGTTTTGAATTTAAAATTTTCTGAGAAAAAGCTTAGATTGGTTGATCAACTAAATCTAGAATCATCTAAAACGTCTGATTTTTTAAATATTCTTAGTGAGATGGATGTTTTTGGCAAGGTACTTTTTGTATATGAGAGCCACAACGAAAATTTTGAGCTTTCTTTAAGAAATTTAAAGAAGATCAATAAGATTTCAGTTCGTGGAATTAATCCTTATGATGTTATTAAGCATGATTTTCTAGTTTTAGACAAAGATGCTTTGGACAAATTACAGCAAAGATTGGCGGGTTAGATTATGGATCCAGTTTCGATCATTGTAAGGCCTTGTGTTACAGAAAAGAGTATATCTATAAGTGAAGAAGCTAATAAAATTGTTCTTGAAGTCAAGAATGCTGCAAATAAAATTCAAATAAAAAATGCAGTTGAACAACTTTTCAATGTAACTGTTTTAAACGTTAATACACTACGCATGCCTGAGAAAAAGGTAAGGGTTGGTAGGCACCTTGGGGTTAAGTCTCCTTGGAAAAAAGCAATTGTTACACTTAAGGATGGAGATAACGTTGAATTTTTTGAAACGACATAATTTTAGAAAGAAAGTATATGCCTGTTAAAAGATATAAGCCAACGTCCCCTGGTAGGCGTTTTCAGAGTATTTTGACCAGAGATGATCTCTCCAAGAATCCTCCGGAGAAATCCTTAACTAAGGGATTATCAAAAAGTGGGGGAAGAAATAATTTGGGGAGAATAACTTCTTACCATAAGGGTGGAGGGCATAAGCGTCGTTACAGGATAGTCGATTTCAAAAGGGAAAAATTAGGAATTCCTGCTAGAGTGAGTTCCATTGAATATGATCCCAATCGCTCAGCTCGTCTAGCACTCTTAATATATAGCGACGGAGAAAAGAGATATATTTTGGCTCCTGATGGTTTGAAGGTTGGAGAGATTTTAGTTTCTGGTCCAGATTCAGTAATTCGTGTTGGGAACGCTCTTCCAATCTCAAGGATTCCTATGGGTACTCTATGCCATAATATTGAGATGAAGCCAGGTGGAGGAGGAAAAATAGCAAGAAGTGCTGGTGCCAGCGCACAACTTATGGCTAAAGAAGAGGGATACGCACAATTTCGATTGTCTTCGGGTGAAATAAGGATGGTCAGATTATCGTGTTCAGCTACTATTGGTGAAGTTGGCAATTCAGAGCACTCTAACGTAAGTCTAGGGAAAGCTGGTAGAAAGAGATGGTTGGGGAAGAAGCCTCATGTAAGAGGAGTTGCGATGAATCCTGTGGATCATCCATTAGGTGGTGGTGAGGGTAAAAGTTCAGGAGGTCGCCATCCTGTTACTCCATGGGGGAAGCCCACAAAGGGTTATAAAACTAGAAATGTAAATAAAAGTTCTTCGAAATTTATTGTTCGAAGACGTAAAGTTAAATAAAAGGAATTAAATTAAAATGCCTAGATCTCTACATAAAGGACCTTTTGTTGATGGTCATTTGATGAAAAAAGTGAAGGTTATGGAAGAAAGTGGTGAGAAGAAGATGATACAGACTTGGTCTAGACGTTCGACCATAGTTCCGGAGTTTATAGGGTTTACCTTTTCAGTTCACAATGGAAAGAAATTTATTCCTGTCTATGTGCACGAAAATATGGTTGGTTTTAAATTAGGAGATTTTTCTCCTACACGGACTTTTCGTTCTCATTCTGGTGTTACAAAAAGAACAGTTACTTTGAAGTAACATTTTTATTGGAGAATTTAATGTCTCAAGCAGTTTTAAAATACTATAGAGCTAAACCTCTTAAGACTAGACAGTTGGCAAAGGAAATATCTGGGAAAAGAGTTTCGGAAGCGCTCTCATTTTTGAGACTTTCTACTAGGTCTTCTGCGAAGGTTCTTGAGAAAGTTGTTTTGTCTGCTCTTTCAAATGCAACTGATAAGGGAGAAAATGACGATCCAAATATTCTCTTTGTTAAAAGTGCTATTGTAGATCAGGGCCCCGTTCTTAAGAGACAACGTGCAAGAGCTAGAGGACGTATGGGAAGAGTAAGACATAAACTTTGTCATGTGAAAATCGTTTTAAATGAATCAAGTTAGGGGAGTGTGATGGGACAAAAAGTGAATCCAATTGGATTTAGAGTTGGTGTGACTAGGGAATGGGAGTCAACATGGTTCGCTGGCAAGAATTATTCTGATTTTATTCATGACGATATAAAAATCAGGAAATTCGTTAAAAGCCGTCTTCTAAATGCTGGAGTAAGTAGAGTAAACATAGAGAGAGCAAGCCAGAATTGTAGGATTAATATCTGGTCAGCTAGGCCAGGAATTATCATTGGGAAAAGAGGTTCCGAAGTAGACAGACTTAAGTCTGATTTAGAGAAAATAACCGGACAACAGATTCACGTAAATATCAAGGAAATCAGAAGAGCTGAAATTGATGCCCAATTAGTTTCTGAAAATATCGCATTACAACTAGAGAGAAGGATTGCCTTTAGAAGGGCAATGAAGAAGGCAGTAACTTCTGCACTTAGATTTGGAGCTAAAGGAATAAAAATTCAGTGTTCAGGCCGTTTGGGTGGAGCTGAAATTGCTAGAACCGAGTGGTATCGTGAGGGGAGAGTCCCTTTGCAGACTCTTAGAGCGGATATAGATTATGGATTTGCAGAATCACATACTACATATGGAGTAATTGGCGTAAAAACTTGGATTTTTCGGGGTGAAATCATAAGGAAATCTAAAAAAGAATTTTCTGAAAAAACTTCAGAAAACTAGTTCGGAGTGTGATTTAAAATGTTACAGCCAAAGAAGACTAAGTATAGGAAAATGCAGAAGGGTCGTCTTGGGAAAAAGACCGACAAAGGTGCTAGGCTTAACTTTGGTACTTATGGTCTACAGTCTGTTGAATCGGTCTACTTAACTGCTCGTCAAATTGAAGCGGCTAGAATTGCAATGACGCGTCATATTAAGAGGGGTGGAAGGATTTGGATACGACTTTTCCCTGACAAGCCAATTACCAGAAAGCCCGCTGAGGTTAGAATGGGAAAGGGCAAAGGCGCACCGGAGGCTTGGCATGCGGTGGTTCGAGCAGGAAGAATACTTTACGAAATGGATGGTGTCCCAGATGCAATTGCTAGAGAGGCACTACGTTTGGCCGCTAGAAAGTTGCCATGTAAGACTAGAATAGTATCCGTTTAATGGAGTTTAAGTTGAAATATTCAGAAATAAAAGAGTTGACAGAAGACGAATTGGCAACTAAAGAGAAAGAGATCAGAATGGAGCTTTTTAATCTCAAGTTCAGAAAATTTTCTGGACAACTAGATAACACTTCAAGGATCTCTATTTTAAAAAAAGATTTAGCAAGAATTTTAACTTACAAGAATGAGCTTTCATATACGCAAGACAAAACTGTTTAGCATAGGGGTTATTGAACATTGAAAAGTGCGAGAAGGAAGGTTAGAGAAGGTGAAGTTGTAGGTTCGAGCATGGATAAAACTGCTAGTGTCCAAGTAGTTCGTACTTTTATGCATAAAACTTTTAAAAGAGTCATAAGAAGAAGTAAAAATTATCTTGTTCATGATGATCAAAATCAATTAAATGTAGGTGATCGTGTGAAAATAATAGAAACTAGGCCAATGAGCAGGAATAAAAATTGGCGTTTATTGGAAGTCATAGAAAAATCAGAATAATTTTTAGGATTTTACAGATGATTCAAGTTCAAACAGTTTGTGGTGTAGCAGACAACTCAGGGGCAAAGCGTGCACAATGTATAAAGGTTCTTGGTGGGTCAAAGAGAAGGTACGCGAGTATCGGTGATGTAATAGTTGTCTCCATTAAGGAAGCTGTCCCTAATAGTAACGTAAAAAAAGGGGAAGTACGTAGAGCTGTTGTTGTAAGGACGGCTAAAGAAATTGGTAGGGAAGACGGAACCTGTATTAAATTTGATGATAATGCTGTTGTTATTATTAATGAGGTTAGAGAGCCTGTCGGTACTCGTATTTTTGGTCCTGTTGCCAGAGAATTAAGAAGAAAACGTTTTATGCGGATTGTTTCTTTAGCACCAGAAGTTCTATGAGGTGGGTATGCAAAAACTTCATGTGAAAAAAGGAGATATTGTAGAAGTTATCTCTGGTCGTGAAAGAGGTAAGCGTGGAAAAGTTTTACGTGTCATAACAGAAGAATCCAAAGTAATTGTGGAAAAACTAAACATGATTAAGAGGCATACAAAACCTAGCCAAGCGAATCAACAGGGCGGTATTCTTGAGCGTGAGGGAAAAATCCATATGAGCAATGTATTGCCTGTTGATCCAAAATCAAATAAACCTTCTCGTGTAAGCAGAAAAAAACTTGAGGATGGAAGTTCTGTCAGAGTTACTAAGAGAAGTGGGGAAATATTAGATACTATTTAATTGAATGAAAGGTGATTTGTAAAGTGAGTAATAACCCTCGTTTGCTTGATAGATACAGAGAACAGATTGTTAGCGAGTTAAAAAGCAAATTTGATTATAAAAATATAATGGAAGTGCCTACTCTGTCGAAAATTACATTGAATATGGGATTAGGGGAGGCGTCTCAGAATGCTACTGTTCTTGATAAGGGAGTAGAAGAATTGACTGCAATATCAGGACAAAAACCTGTGGTGACGAAAGCTAAAAAATCTGTAGCTAATTTTAAGTTGAGAGAAGGTACCCCTATAGGTGCAATGGTCACTCTTAGACGTAAAAACATGTGGTATTTTTTTGATCGTCTATTAAGTATAGCACTTCCACGTGTGAGGGATTTTCGTGGATTGAATGAAAGATCATTTGATGGCAGAGGAAATTATAGTATAGGGATTAGAGAACAGGTGATTTTTCCTGAAATAAGTGTTGATAGTGTAGATAAAACTAGAGGATTGGGTGTTGTAATTGAGACCACTGCTAAAAGTGATGAAGAAGGAAAAGCACTTTTAGAGTGTATGGGATTTCCTTTTAGAACAAGATAAAAGAGGTGTTTTGTGGCGAAACAAAGTTTGATTGCAAAGCAAATGAAGACTCCAAAATTTGGAGTTCGTTCTTATAACAGATGTCAAAGGTGTGGCAGGCCAAGAGGTTATTATAGGAAGTTTAAGTTGTGTAGAATTTGCTTCCGGGAATTGGCCCTAGCAGGCCAGATACCTGGTGTTACGAAGTCAAGCTGGTAAAGGAGAAATTTTTTAATGGGAATGACAGATCCTATAGCTGATTTATTGACGAGAATCCGTAATGCTATTAGAGCGGGTCGTTTGAATTTGATTGTGCCTGGTAGTCGGATTAAGTCGAGTATTGTTGGCATACTACGTGCTCAAGGATACATACATAGTTATGAAGTAAAAGATGGTATTACAGGACAGACTGAAATTTCGATCCAATTATTAGAGAAGGTGGATGGAAAACTTGTGCTTAACGATTTAAAGCGTGTTAGTAAACCTGGAAGGAGGGTTTATGTTAATAAGGGTACAATTCCTAAAGTTTTGAATGGTATGGGTATTGCAATTTTGTCCACCTCACGAGGTTTAGTTACTGATGATGAAGCTAGAAATTTAGGTGTGGGTGGCGAAGTTATTTGTGAAGTTTGGTAGAGGGAGATTTCATTGTCACGTGTAGGATTGAAACCAATAAATATACCAGATAATGTTCAGGTTACTTTGGATGGCAGAGTTATAACTGTCAAAGGGCCAAAGGGTGTCCTGACCAGAGAATTGCATGAAAGACCTAAAGTTGAATTGCACGATAAAGAGATAAAGGTTAGTAGAATATCTGATTCTCAGACGGATAGATCACTTCATGGGCTAACTAGAACTTTAATTTTTAATATGGTTGAAGGGGTTTTGAACGGATATGAGAGAGTTTTGGAAGTGATTGGACTTGGATATAGGGTAGAGTTGAAGGGAAAAAGCTTAGTTCTTAGTTTAGGATTTTCACACCCAGTAAACGTTGACTCAATTGATGGCATAGATTTTGAAGTGGAGAGTGATAGGGAAAAAAGTACTATAAAAGTCAAAGGTATCGATAAAGAAGTCGTCGGTTGGGTTGCCTCAGAGATCCGTCGTATTAAACCTCCTGAACCTTATAAAGGGAAGGGGATTCGGTACCTTGGGGAGTATGTCAAAAGAAAAGTTGGAAAAACGGCAGTTTAAAACTTTCTTGAGGAATGGATAATTGAGTTTAAGTAACAGACATAAATCTCGGATAAGAAGGAAAGATAGAATTCGTAAAAAGGTAGTCGGCAAAACAATAAGGCCTAGACTGACCGTTTTTAGGAGTTCTAAACATATTTATTGCCAATTAATAGATGATTCGGAGAAGAAAACTATTCTAGCCGCTTCATCAAATGAGAATATGTTTATAGAGAAAACTAAAGAAATGAAAGATTCAAAGGTAAAAGCGAGTAATAGGGAAGGGGCTGAACTAGTGGGAGAAATTTTAGGTACGAGAGCCAAGGACAAGGGTATAGAATCAATTGTATATGATCGTAATGGTTACCATTATCATGGAAGAGTGCGATCTCTTGCAAATGGTGTAAGAAAAATGGGGGTAAAATTTTAATGGCACGTGGTGATGGAAAGGTCGAAAATAAAGAAGAAAATGTAAATGATAAAGAATTTATCGATAGAGTAATTTATATTAATCGAGTTGCTAAAGTTGTTAAGGGTGGACGCCGTTTCAGTTTTAGTGCCCTAGTCACAGTTGGTGATAGGAAAGGGCAAGTAGGAATTGGTATGGGAAAAGCTAACGAAGTCCCGGAAGCGATCCAAAAGGCTTTAGAGAAAGCAAGGAATTCTATAGTTCGTGTTTCTCTAGATGGAGAGACTATTCCTCACGAAGCGATGGGAAAATATGGTGCCGGCAGAGTTTTCTTAAAACCTGCTGGAAGAGGAACTGGAGTCATTGCTGGAGGGCCGGTTAGGGCAGTCTTGGATGTGGCGGGAGTGAGAGATATTTTGACTAAGTGTATTGGGACAAACAATCCTCATAATTCTGCCAAGGCAACAATGAATGGATTGATGTCATTAAGAACGCGTGGTGAGGTCATTGCGCTGAGGGGTTTGGAAGAGACATCTTCATAATATCCTATTTGTAAAGGTATCAAAACAAATGACAGAGCAAGAGAAGGTTGAAGACAAGGCGAAAAAAAAGAAACCCCTTAAAAAACCAAAGGCAAAGAAAATTGCTGAGGTTGAATTGACTCTTGATAGGAGCGTATCTTCCGCTAACTCAAAACAAAAATTAGTGTTACGTGGATTAGGGCTCAAAAAAATAAATCAATCTGTTATTCGAAATGATACTCCTGAAATACGCGGAATGACTTTTAAAGTTAAACACATGATTACATTAAAGGAAAAGGCTTAACAGTCTTTTGAGTGGAGAAATTGGCAAATTCAACAAAAGAAAAACTGGAAAATACTGGGTCTATCTCTTTAAATAATTTAAAGGGGAAGTTTGGTTCAACTTCGAAGAGAAAAAGAGTAGGAAGAGGGGCTGGATCTGGTAAAGGGAAAACTTCGGGAAGAGGGGTGAAAGGTCAACAGTCTCGTTCTGGATATAGTAGGAAAGTGGGTTTTGAAGGTGGACAAATGCCATTACAGAGACGACTACCTAAAAGAGGTTTTCATAATCGATTTAGAAAACATTATTCTGAAATTAATGTTGGTACACTTGATAGTTTGGAAAACGGCATAACTTTAAATTTTGAGAACTTTTTGAGCATGGGCCTTGCATCTAGAAAATCAAAGGATGGAGTAAAACTTCTAGGTTTTGGTGACATAAAGAAAAAAATACATTTAAAAATTCAACATTGTAGTAAGTCTGCTAAGAAGAAAATAGAAGAGGCAGGTGGTACCGTAGAAATTGTAATTTTATATGCACCTTCGGAGGGGACTGATTAATGCGAGAATCTCGTGTCCCAAGTATTTTACAGATTCCAGAACTGAAGAGCAGGATTTTGTTCACTTTAGGGTTATTGGCGGTCTTTAGGATAGGTGCTCATATACCTACCCCAGGAATCGATACAGTTGCTCTTTCCGCATTTTTTGCAGAACTTACGAGAAGTGGTGGAACAATAATGCAGTTCTTTGATCTTTTTACCGGTGGTGCTCTAAGTCAACTGACGATTTTTGCACTAGGTATTATGCCTTATATTAGTGCTTCTATTATTCTGGAATTGTTAACCGTGGTAGTGCCTCATTTAGAACGTTTAAAGAAGGAAGGGGAATCTGGAAGGAAGAAAATTAGTCAATATACAAGATACGGTACAGTTCTTCTTTCTACAATTCAAGGCTTTGGTATTGCAGTAGGTATTGAGCAGATGACCTCGCCAACAGGTGCCGCTATTGTTCCAGAACCTGGATGGAGTTTCCGTTTGATGACTGTCCTTACGTTGGTTGCAGGGACATCCTTCATTATGTGGCTTGGAGAGCAGATTACAGAACGTGGCATAGGTAATGGTATATCACTTGTCATATTTGCTGGAATTGTTGTTGGTTTGCCTGGCGCGATCATGAATACTTTTAGGCTTTTAAGCAGTGGGGAGATACAACCTTTTGTCATGATAATTATAACAGTCTTAATGATTGCAGTAGTTGCGTTAGTTGTTTGGTTTGAGGCAGGTCAACGTCGAATTCGAATACAATATCCCAAAAGAATGGTTGGCAGGAAGATGGCTGGGGGGCAGGACTCACACTTGCCTCTTAAGGTCAATACATCTGGAGTTATTCCTCCAATTTTTGCGAGTTCTATGATACTTTTTCCTGCGACTATAGCGCAGTTTTCAAATGTTGGATGGTTAAAAGAACTTAGCGCGATGTTGACTCCACCAAGCCCGTTCTATGTTTTGTTAACTATTATTTTAATTTTTTTCTTTGCATATTTTTATACTGCAATAATTTTTAATCCTATGGACGTTGCTGAGAATTTGAGAAAATATGGCGGTTTTGTTCCAGGGCGAAGACCTGGCAGGCCAACAGCTGATTTTATAGACAGAACTCTGAGCCGTTTGACGTTTCTTGGAGCTATTTATTTGAGTGCGATAGTTATATTGCCTACTTACCTTGTTCAGTGGTTTAACGTTCCTTTCTATTTTGGCGGAACTGCTCTGCTTATTGTAGTGGGTGTTGCTGTTGATACACAAAGACAAATTGAGAGTCACCTTGTTATGAGAAATTACGAAGGGTTTCTTAAACGTGGCCGGATTCGTGGGAGATAGTTATGAAAATTATTCTTTTAGGGGCTCCTGGTTCTGGAAAGGGAACTCAGGGAGCAATAATAAGCGAAAAGAATCAAATTCCACGTATCTCAACGGGTGATATGTTAAGAAGGGCTGTCCAAGAAAAAACCTCTCTAGGGAAAAAGGTAGAGCAGGTAATGTATGAGGGAAGACTTGTTTCTGACCAATTGATAATTGAATTAATGAAAGAAAGACTGTCTGAGGATGATTGTAAGGATGGTTATATATTAGATGGGTTCCCTAGAAATCTTGCTCAAGGGAAAGCACTCGAAAAAGAAATATCCGGAAGCGTTGACATTGCATTATTATTGGACGTTTCTAACGAAGAGGTGGTTAGTCGTCTTTCCGGTCGTTTGACATGCAAGGATTGTAGCGCAGTTTTTCCAAACTCGACTAAAACATCGAAATGTAGTAATTGTAGTGGTGAAAATTTATATGTAAGAGAAGACGATCTAGAACAAACAGTTGTAAAACGTCTTGAAGTTTACCAAGAGAGCACATCTCCATTGGTAGAGTTTTATAGTGGGACGGGAAAATTATTAAAGGTAGACGGGATTGGTGCTACCGACGAGATAACCAAGAGGGTTTTGGAAGCTTTAAGTGAAGTTTGGATTTAATGGCAATTGTACTTCGATCGGCAACTGAGATTGAGAAACTGAGGGATAGCAATAGGGTTGTTCTTTTAGCGATGGATGCGGTTAGTTCTAAGATATCTCCAGGTGTATCGACTTTGGAACTGGATGTTATAGCTGAGTCGGTTTTGCTGGAGAATGGTGCTTTGCCTGCTTTTAAAGGATATAGGGGTTTTAAACATACAATCTGTGCTTCGATTAATGAGCAGGTGGTACATGGTGTCCCATCTGTGAGAAAACTTTTAGATGGTGATATTGTTAGCATTGATATTGGAGCCAATTTAAATGGCTATTTTGGCGACCATGCAGTTACTTTTGAGGTTGGTTCTGCATCAAATGAAGCTAAGAGATTATTATGTTGTTGCCATGAATCATTGATGTTAGGTATAAAAGAAGCGGTTCCTGGGAATAGGCTACATGATATTTCAAGTGTTATACAAGTGAATGCAGAGAAGAACGGATATTCGGTGGTAAGAAATTTTGTGGGGCATGGTGTTGGGACTCAATTGCATGAGGAACCACAAGTCCCAAATTTTGGTATTCCGGATACTGGTCCAGAGCTTAAGGTAGGTATGGTATTAGCAATAGAACCAATGTTGAATCAGGGAACCGAGAAAGTAAAAGTTTTGGAAGATAAGTGGACGGTTATTACAGAGGATTTGAAATTGTCCTCACATTTTGAGCATTCGATTGCTATCACTGAGAGAGGTCCAGATATTTTGAGTGTTATAGATGCCTAGGCAATCAGGAAGAAGAAGCAAAAAGAAAAAAGAAAATGTAGAGGTCGAAGAACGCAAACCTAAAGAAGATGTAATAGAAGTGGGTGGAGTCGTTCTAGAGCCTTTACCAAATGCGATGTTTAGAGTTGAATTAGAAAATGGACATAAAGTGCTAGGACATATTTCAGGGAAAATGAGAATGCATTTCATTCGTATTTTGCCGGGTGACAAGGTAAGAGTTGAACTTTCTCCATATGATCTCACTAGGGGTCGTATTACAAGTAGATATAAGTAGATAAGAAGGGAATTTTATGAAAGTGAGAAGTTCTGTTAAAAGAATGTGTGACAAGTGTAAAATTATTAGAAGGCGTGGGGTTGTTCGTGTGATTTGTGTTCAGCCAAAGCATAAACAAAGACAGGGGTAGAAGTATTTAATAGGAGATAAAATTTTATGGCTCGTGTTGCTGGTGTTGATATTCCAAACGAAAAGAATGTAAATATTGCTTTGACCAGTATTTATGGCATAGGAAGAAGTGCTGCGGACAAAATTGTTAAAGATGTTAATATAGATTCACTTTCCAAGGTTAAAGACTTGACAGAAGATCAGTTGCAAAATCTTAGAGATGTTATTGAGAGAGAATATTTAGTAGAAGGTGATCTGCGCAATACAGTTTCAATGAATATTAAGAGGTTGATGGATTTAGGAACTTATAGAGGATTGCGTCATAGGCGCGGTCTTCCGGTAAGAGGACAAAGAACTCATACAAATGCGCGAACTAGGAAAGGACCAAGAAAAACGGTCGGAGCAAAGAAAAAAGTTGAGTGAAATATTTTTTGAATTAAAAACTGGCAAGGAGAATTCTTTTGGCACAGAGTCCTAAGGGGAAAAGGTTTGGAAGAAGACGGAGAGAGAGAAGATCTGTCGGAGCAGGGCAAGCACATATAAATGCTAGTTTCAATAACACAATAATATCGATTTCCGATAATTCTGGGAATGTGGTTTGCTGGTCCACTGCTGGAGGACAGGGGTTCAAGGGGTCTCGTAAAAGTACTCCATTTGCTGCGCAGATGGCCGCCGCGGAAGTTGCGAAAAAGGCTCTAGATCTCGGGGTTACTTCGGTTGAAGTATATGTAAGTGGACCCGGTGCTGGCAGGGAAGCTGCTATAAGGTCTTTAGTTGCAACAGGTTTAGAAGTAAGTTTAATACGTGATGTCACACCAATTCCGCATAATGGATGTCGTCCTAGAAAATGCAGAAGGGTTTAATTTTTTAAAGTTTTATTTTCCTATTGTAATCCAATAGACGGACGGAGGTATTAAATGAATTTTCTCGCGAATTTAGTTAAGCCTGATTCTCTAAGTTTTGATAGAGAATCTTTGACTAGTGAGTATGGCCGTTTTACTGCAGAACCTCTAGAAAGAGGATTTGGCTTGACTCTTGGTAATGCAATAAGACGAATTATGCTTTCCTCTATTAAGGGTGCTGCAATCACTGCGATTAGAATTGAGGGAGTGTATCACGAATTTTCTACTGTACCCGGAGTGGTAGAGGATGTTACTAATATAATTTTGAATTTAAAAGGGGTTGTCATAAAAGCTGAAAGTACTGAATTGCCAATTCGTCTTTCTTACAAGAGTGATGGTACAAGTGGAGAATTTAAAGCAGGGGATATTCAGACAATTCAAGGAGTTTCTATTTTAAATCCAGATCATAAAATTGCCACTTTAAATGATGATGCTGTCTTGGATATAGAGTTAATTATTGATGCTGGAAAAGGGTATGTCCCAGCAGAAAGAAAACTGGTTGATGAATATGGCCCCATGTTCATACCTATAGATTCTATTTTCTCTCCAATTAGAAGTTGTTCTTATAAGGTGGAAAAAACTCGGGTAGAAGAAAATACCGATTATGATAGTTTAATTTTGGATGTTGAAACTGACGGTTCTGTTTCTCCGGACGATGCTCTCGCACATTCTGCCAAGATTCTAAAGGACAATTTGTCCATTTTTATAAATTTCGAAGAAGAAGAAGAAGAACCAGAAGTGATTTTGGTTGAAGAGCCTCATAATGACCTAATAGGTACATTGAATGGCAGCATAGAAGAGTTAGAACTAACTGTAAGGAGTTATAACTGTTTGAAGGCGGCAAGAATTCAGACTTTGGGTGAACTTGTTTCAAAGACTGAGAGTGAGATGCTAAAAACAAGAAATTTTGGAAGAAAAAGTTTGACTGAAATTCGTCATATATTGTCTTCAATGGGATTATCTTTTGGAATGAATTTAAGTGATCTAGATTTAGTTGCAGAAGACATTGAAAAAAATAAGGAAGATTCCTAGGGGGAAGAAAGATGCGGCATAGGAAAAGTGGTCGAAGACTTAGTAGAACGACAGAACACCGGATAGCTATGACCCGTAATATGATGACTTCTCTTGTTGAAGAAGAGCGTATTAGGACAACCCTGCCGAAAGCTAAGGAGATTAGACGACATTTTGAAAAACTCGTTACTACAAGTAAGAGGAACTCTCTTCATGCACGAAGAAGAATTGCAGGAATGTTAAGGACTTCATCTTCTGTGAAAAAGATTATGGAAGTTATAGGCCCTAGATATTTGAATAGACCCGGAGGTTATACACGCATTTTGAAATTACCTCCACGTCCAGGTGATGCTGCGGATATGGCGATTCTAGAATTAGTTGACAGAGATACAAGTCGAGAAGATGCAAGGAGGGAAATACGTCAGAAAAAAGAAGAGAATAAAACAGATTCTTAATTTTTAAAATTTTTATACGGGAGAGGCAAAAATGTCTCTCCCTTTTTTTGGTCAAAAATATGAATGTTCAGAATACAATAGGAATGGCTGATAATTGTTTTGTTTGTGGTTCAAATAATTCTTTTGGTTTACGAATCAAATTCAGCTTGGATGGGAAGGTATGTAGAGCTGAATTTACTCCAGATAAAAGACATCAGGGTTACGACAATATCCTTCATGGAGGAATCCTTTTTTCAATTTTAGATGATGTCATGGCGAATTGTTTGTTTCTGAATGGTGTTAAATGTTATTCTGCAAGGAGTGAAATTCGCTACAGGTCTCCAGTCGAAATTTTTACTCCATTAAGATTTGAAGGGTTTGTAGAAAACAAAAAAAAATCATTTGTTTTCTTGCGTGGACTGGGATTTAGAATTAAGGATGAAAAATTGGTTGCAGAGGCACGAAGCACATTCATTATGAAGTCTTAGTTTTTAAATAAAATTTTACTCAGGTTTGTCGGTTAAGTCGTACAGAATTTTCCCTTGCAATTCGAGGTGCTTAATAACCATTTTCTCTGCCTTCCCTCCTTCATTTTTAAGAATGAATTCAAGTATTTTTTCATGTTCTTCCATCGATGAGGTTAATCTCCCAGGAACTTGTAAAGTTATGATTCTCGTTTTTAAAATTTGTCTGCGAAGATTATTGATAACAATTTTTAATTTTTCGTTTTTACATGAATTAGTGATAAATTGGTGGAACAATTGATTGGTTTCCCAGTATTTACTAACTTCACTAGATTGTTCGAAAATTCTTAGTTCTTCTAATAATTTCTCTAAATGTTTCCTGTTTTTCCCGAGAGTCAAGAGGGGTGTTGCTAATCTTGTTGCTAACCCTTCTAGTACGCTAGTAATCATATAAAGATCTTTTATTTCTTCTTTGGTTATTTTTGTTACAAAGGCACCCTTATGAGGATAAATAATGATATAGCCTTCCACAGCAAGTTCCCGAAAAGCTTCTCTAAGCGGAGTTCGACTTACTCCCAACGAATTTGTCAATTGTGTCTCAATTAATTTTGTACCGGGCTTGAGACTACCATTTAGAATAGAATCTTTGATTTTCTCAACAACAATTTTACTTAAGGATTTGGGTTTATTTATTCTTGTTGGACTAAACAAAACTATTTTCCTTTATATTACGTTTTTCTCTCGTAGGTTTTTTATTTCTATATCAGAAAAATAAAGATAATTTTTAAGAATCTGGGTCGTATGCTCTCCTAAGCCGGGTGGAGGAATCCTGATAGATCCTGGAGTTTCAGACATTTTTATAGGTATGCCAGTTATTTTAGTTTTTCCAACTTCTGGAATTTCAATTTCTTGTGTCATTTCTCTTGCCACGACCTGTGGGTTATTGAGTGCGTTTTCTAAGTTATTGATTGCTCCACATGGAATTCCAGCATCCCTAAGTATATTGATTATTTTTTCCAGTTCAAAATTTTCGAAAAAAGGGATAAGAATTTCTTCTAATTCTGTTCTGTTCTTGACTCTGTCCGCATTTATTTGAAAGCGTTTATCTTCTTTTAATTCGTCTAGTTCTAATGAATCACAGAATTTTATCCAAAGAGAGTCATTCCCCACACCCAAATTAAAGAAACCATTTCTACATTTATAAGTCTCATATGGCGTAATTGACGGATGTCTATTACCTCTTCTGTTTGGGATTTTGCCTGTCGCGAAAAAAGCATTTGCATGATATGTTAGCAACGAAATTTGACCATCTAACATACTTATATCGACCATCTGTCCCTTGCCAGTTTTCTCTCGATTGTAAAGTGCTAGGAGTATCCCTTGAGCAGCTAGCATTCCAGCGGTGATATCTCCAATCGAAGCACCTACTTTTGTGGGAGGTCCGTCAGGTTCCCCTGTTATGCTCATAATACCTCCTTCCCCCTGAATAACTACATCAAACCCAGGTTCGTTTTTACGAGGACCCGTTTGTCCAAATCCAGAAACCGATGCAAAAATGATTTTTTCATTAATTTTCTGAATCTCAGTCCATGGGAAGCCGAGTCTCTCTAATGTGCCGGGACGAAAATTTTCCACCAAAACATCACACTCTTTTATTAGTTTGTTGAGGATTTTTTTTCCTTCAACATGTTTTAAGTTCAATGTTATGCTTTTTTTATTTCTATTGACCGAAATAAAATAAGTGCTTACTCCGTTTAGGAAGGGTGGTCCCCAACCTCGTGTATCGTCTCCATTTTTCGGATTTTCTACTTTTATAATTTCTGCACCCATATCTCCGAGCATCATCGTGCAATATGGACCTGCAAGAATTCTGGTTAGATCTAAGATTTTAATGTCTTTTAGTGGAGCACTCATTAGTCAATTCCCTTAGTTTTGTATCAGAGATATCAACAACCCAGCTGCTATTGCAGAACCAATTACACCTGCAACATTTGGTCCCATTGCGTGCATAAGTAGAAAATTCTTCGGATTTTCATCCAATCCTATTTTCTGTACAACTCTAGCTGACATTGGCACAGCACTTACTCCTGCTGCTCCAATCATTGGATTAATAGGGGTTTTGCTGAAGAAAGACATTAATTTCCCAAAAATAACACCTGTCGCAGTTCCAATTGCAAACGCAAATAGTCCCAAAAGTAAAATCCCTATTGTTTCCCATTTCAGGAAACTCTCTGACGTCATAGATGCTCCCACAGACACACCGAGAAAAATAGTGATTATATTAAGAAGTGAGTTTCCTGTTGTTTTAACGAGTCTTTCGACCACGCGTGATTCTCGAAATAGATTTCCTAACATCAACATTCCGATTAAAGGAATAGCAGATGGAAGTAATAAACCTGTAAATATAGTTGTGATAATTGGAAATAAAATTAAGATTTTCTGATTAGTAGGTGGTGGAACTTCCATTTCACGAGAGCGTTCTTCTCGAGTGGTTAAAGCTTTTATTATTGGAGGCTGGATTACTGGGACAAGAGCCATATAACTGTAGGCTGCAACAGCAATCGGTCCAATTAATTCTGGGGCTAATTTTGACGCGGTGTAAATAGCTGTGGGACCATCAGCACCTCCTATTATTCCAATTGCTGCAGATTGAGATAGATTAAAGCCTAAATAAATACTACCTAAGAGTGTTGTAAAAATTCCAAATTGTGCCGCCGCTCCAAGAAGTATAGTTTTAGGATTTGATATAAGAGGACTGAAATCTGTAAGTGCGCCAATTCCCATAAAAATTAGAGGCGGAAATATTCCAAATTTGACTCCAAAGTAAAAGAAATTTATTAACCCACCTTCTGAGAAGATGTCAGAGTTTGGAAGATTTGATAATAACATTCCAAATCCTATTGGAATTAGTAAAAGAGGTTCGAATCCCTTAGAAATTGCTAAAAAAAGCAAAATGCACGCAATAAGTATCATCAGGAAACTACCCAAACTAAGAGAGTAAATTCCAGATAGCACAAAGAAATCGTTTAAAGAAGTAACTAAATCTTTCATTCTATTTTAATTAACTCCTGTCCTGCTTCTACTTTATCTCCTTTGTTTATAAAAATAGCCGAAACTTTTCCATCTGCTTCCGCAGTAATAATATTTTCCATTTTCATGGCTTCAAGTATTAATAATTTTGTTCCTGCAGTTACCGTTTGTCCGACTGATACTTCTATAGAAAGGACCTCTCCAGGAAGTGGTGCCCGAATATTTTTGGAGGCATGAGAAGAACTTAGGTTTTGAACTGAGGGTGTTGTCTCATCTTCAATCTGCACGACATGGTCAACACCGTTTACGTTAATTTTTAATTTTCCTGGGCTTTCTAGTCGTACTGCTTCAATTTTGTAATCTTTGTTGTTTATTCTTAACGAAAATTTTTTCAATTTATCCCTCAGTTGTAATGGGATTAATCCTAGATTCAAGTAGCCAATTTGAGTCTTCTCTATAAATCTTTGGAATATATATTTTGTCGTTTGATTGCTCTAAAAAATATGCTACAGATGCAGAAATAACTAGATCTGTATCTAAATCTTTTGTTTCCTCTTCTTTTATTTCTCCCTCTTTTAGAAAAAAACTAAGCATTTTTATGATCAAACACAGGAAAAAGAGCGATATGAAAACAAAGGTTGTTCCTATAATCGTTAACTTTAATCCTTGTGTTAGTAGAGGGTACATTTCATCTAATCCTTTAAAAAATTAAAGAGGGATATTTCCATGTTTTTTATTCGGACGATTTTCTCTTTTTAATGAAAGTATTTCTAGGCAATTAGCGAGTTCTTGACGAGCAAAACGTGGTTCAATTATTGTGTCTACAAAACCCTGTTTTGCTGCAGTATAAGGTTTAGCAAACATATCTTTATAATTTTGTATTTTTTCTTGTCTTGTTTTTTCAGGGTCAATGGATTTTTCAATCTCTTGACGAAAAATAATATTTGACGCGCCCTCTGGTCCCATTACTGCAATTTCAGCTGTAGGAAAAGCGAACACATGGTCATACCCAAGACCCAAACCACTGAGGGCGATATATGCTCCTCCATAACTCTTACGAAGAATAATTGCAATTTTCGGGACTGTTGCTTCGCTATAAGCATAAAGCACTTTTGCTCCATGGCGAATTACACCTCCATATTCTTGTTGAGTCCCAGGTAAATATCCTGGGACATCTACAAAATTAATAATGGGAATATTGAATGAGTCAGAAAAACGAACAAAACGGGCCAATTTGTCTGAACTGTCAATATCCAAAACTCCTGCGAGATGAGCAGGTTGATTGGCGACAATACCGACTGTATTACCTCTTAGTCTCGCGAAACCAACGACAATATTTTTGGCAAATTCAGATTGTACTTCAAGGAAATCTCCACTATCAAAAATATTAGAAATTATTTCTCTTACATCATAAGAATCTGTAGAAGATGTAGGTACTATTTTTTCTAGTATGGGATTCTCATCAGGTGGGGAATTAGGGATTTCTGCGACGGGACATTTATCTATATTGTTCGATGGTAAAAAGGCTAACAATTTTTTAACTAGATTAAAACAACCTTCCTCATCCTTTGATGTGAAATGTGCATTTCCACTTTTTTTAGAATGTACGTCAGCACCGCCCAAATCTTCAAATGTAACTTCCTCTCCCGTGACAGATTTTATCACGTCGGGCCCAGTAATAAACATCTTACTAAGACCCTCAACCATGAAAATGAAATCTGTAATAGCTGGTGAATAAACTGCCCCTCCAGCGCATGGTCCAAGGATAATCGAAATCTGTGGAATGACACCTGAAGATAAGGTGTTCATTCTGAAAATTTGTGCATACCCATGTAGGGATAAAACTCCTTCTTGTATTCTTGCTCCCCCTGAATCCAGAATTAAAATTATTGGAACTCCCATTTTTAAAGCCAGTTTTTGTATGCGAATGATTTTCTGTGCATGAATTTCTCCTAGCGATCCACCGAGTGTTCCGAAATCTTGTGCAGCAACAAAAACCTTTTGGCCGGATATTTTTCCACTTCCAGTTATGACACCATCTCCTGCACTACGCTTAGAATCCATGCCAAAATCAGAGGAGCGAGATTCCATTAACAAACCTAATTCAGAAAAACTATCTTCATCAAGTAGAAAAGAAATTCTTTCTCTTGCGGTCAACTTTCCTTGTTGATGTTGTCTTTTTTCCGATGCTCTACCTCCTTTCAAAGAGGCGTCGCCTAGAATCTTTCTGAGTTCTTCTAACCTATCTTCCATATATAGTATCTCTCTTTTATAAGAAAATATCGTATATTGTATGCAATTTTTTTTAATTTTAACAAGTGTATTTCATATGAAATGTAGTTATTTCTTAGTTTTCCATTTTGGTACGCCAGCGTGAAATAATTGCCCAGGTAATTGTCGTAATAAAATTTTTTCTAGTGAGGAGACCGCCTTAAATATTTTATTTAGGTTAATGTTAGTGCTATATCCCATTTCATGGAGCATATTTACTGCATCTTCAGTACTTATATTTCCTGTTGCTTTTGGCGCGAATGGACATCCACCAAGACCACCAATCGAAGAATCAAAAGTTTTGATTCCAATTTCTAATCCCGCGAAAAGGTTCGCAAGTCCTAAACCTCTGGTGTTATGAAAGTGAAGAGAATAATTCGCATCCGGTGCAATGTTCCTTAGCTTTTCTGTTATTTCTTTTACATGTATGGGATTTGACATCCCTACTGTATCGGCCAAGCATATTTCATCACAACCCATTTCAAGGTATTCTTTAACCACCCATTCCAAAGATTTAAATGGGATTTTTCCTTCGTACGGACAACCGAATGCAGTAACTACTGCCCCACGTACTTTAATTTTGTTTCTAATAGCAATTTCGGAAACTTCTTTTGATTTTTTAATCATTTCTGAACGGGAAGCCCTTAAATTTTTATTGTTAAACTTTTCACTACTTGACACAAACAGACTAATTCTGTCTAAATCGCATTCTAACGCTCGTTCCATGCCCATCGTATTCGGGATAAGTGCTTCGTATTCAACTCCAACTTTTCTTTTTATATTGTCCATTACTTCCTTAGCATCTGATAATTGTGGAACATGTTTTGGACTTACGAAACTAGTTACTTCAATTCTCTGGATACCAGAATCTGAAATTAAATTTACAATTTTAATCTTCTGTTCAGTTGGGATGAACTCTTTCTCAATTTGCATCCCATCTCTCGTCCCAACTTCAACAATTGTAATATGACCTTTTTTAGACATTTTCCCCTCTGAGTTCAGGTAAGATTAGAATTTTGTTTTGACTTTTTTCTAAGGAGTAAAAATATGGATATCACGAAGATGTCTATATCTATTGTTAAAATCTAATCCATATCCAACTACAAAGAAATTTTCTATAGTAAAACCCACAAAATCTGCTTGACAGTCTACAATTCGGCGTGAAGGTTTATCAAGAAGTACGCATGTCTTAATTGATTTTGGTTGAAATTCTAGGATCTTTTTTTTGGTTGTTTTTAGAGTTTGCCCAGTATCCAAAATATCGTCTATTAATAATATATGTCTATCCTTAACAATTCCAGTGTTTGAATTCTCTAATTTTATCTCACCAGAACTTTCTATCTTGTCTAAATAACTAGAAGCCTCTATGAATCCTAGGGTGGTTTCTTTTTGAAGATTAGTTAAGATGTCGCAAGCAAAAAATGCACCTCCCTTTAGAACAATAATAACGTGGAGATAGTCTGAAATGTTTGTTTGTTCGATTTCTCTGGTCAGTATTTTAATTCTTTCTTTGATGGATTTTTCTGTAATAATTACCCTTCCAATTCCCATTAACACTAACCCTTTCAATGTAGTTCTTAAAATCAAAAAATTATAAATTTGAAGATTTAAATTAAACAAGTTGTATCCTATATTCTAAGCTAATGTATTCTTATTGTAAAAAAAGAGAGGATTAATATGGAAACGATATTGAAAAGGACCAAATATCTTTTCAATAGCTTGTTATTCATTTTTAAACCAGATTTAGTATTTGATATAGGCAGTTTAGATGGAAGAGATGCGATTAGGATGAGGGATTTACTCCCAGAATCTCAAATTGTTTCATTTGAAGCAAATTCTTTAAATTATAAAAAGATGGAAGAAAATCCTGTTTTTAATCCTCTTAATATTTCTATTATGAATAAAGCAGTATCAGATATTGATGGAGAAGTAGATTTTTACGAAGAAGAGATTTTCATCAAAGATGATGGGAGAGACAATAGACATGGTGGTGTAAGTTCTACTAGAGCAAGAGTAGATGAAATTAGTAAGGGTCATAATAAGGTTAAGGTTGAAACCACAAGAGTTGATTCTTTTGTACTGTCTTTGCCTGTTCTTCCAAAAAGTATAGCACTTTGGATAGATGTGGAAGGAGGATCATTTGAAGTGTTAAATGGGTTAAGTGGTGTGAAAGACTTAGTTAGTTTGATCCATGTTGAAGTGGAGACAGAAGAGGTTTGGAAAGATCAGAAGACTAAACAAGATGTTTTAGATTTATTAGATAGTGAAGGCTTTATGGTTATCGCAAGAAGCCGAAAGTCCTTGCAGCACGACATAGTCTTAGTCAACAAACAAGAATATTCGAAAAAAAGAGGGCTTATTTTGGGTGCAACATACCTTTGTAAATATTTTGGTCCTCTCTCCTATAGAGTTTTAAGAATCTTTCTATAGGAGGTCTTCGTATAATTTTTTCAAATCTTCTTCGGTTGCAGGTACAGGATTTGTATTAACCTGATGACTTTCAACTGCGTCTTTTGACATTACTTCAAGATTTTTTTTCGTTATATCAAGTTCTCTAAGAGTTTTAGGTATTTCTATATCATGTGCTAACTCTTCAATAGATTTAATAGTCTCTTCAGCTTGTAGAAGTTCATCTTGATTTTTTTGATTATTAGTTTCTGGTGAAAGTAACCTATTCATTTCTGCATATTTTTTTTTCATTTTTGGCAAATTGAATCTCATCACTGAAGGTAAGAAAATACCGTTTACAGTGCCATGATGTAATTGGTGATAAGCCCCAAGGGGATGGGCAAGCGAATGAACTATCCCAAGTCCAGTGTGCGTAAATGCTCTTCCTGCAAGTGTTGCAGCAAGTGAAATTGGGTCAGCAGATTCTTTCAAACTCGGGTCGTCTACGTATTCTCTAGCGTATCTTCCAATTAATTCTATTGATTTAAAGGCTAACCCTTCTGTCCATGGAGATGAATCTGGGGAACCGATGGATTCTATCGAATGAGTCAACGCATCCATAAGTGCGCCAGCGGCAATTTCGCGAGGTAGTTTGGCAAGTAGTGAGGAATCAACAATTGCCAGTTTTGCGAACATAGTATCATTCCCCATCGCAGTTTTAATCTGAAGTTTTGTGTCAGTTATAATTGAACTTCTCGTAACTTCGCTTCCTGTTCCTGCCGTAGTAGGAACAGTTATTATGGGAGGTCCTTGTTTTAATGTTTTTCCTCTTCCGTACCAGTTACTCAGTTTTTCGCCGTTCGAAAACAAAACTGATACAGCTTTTGCCGTGTCCATAGTGCTTCCACCACCAGCAGCAATCAAACTATCACACTCTCCTTCTTTGAATCTGTTGTTAGCATCTTCTATACTCTTATCTGACGGGTTTGGTTCAACTTTGTCGTATAATTGAAAATTAATTTTTTCTTTCTTAAGACTCTTAAATACAACGTCAATTGCACCACTAGATTTCAAACCTGGATCTGTTAAAACCATTGGAGATTTGATGTTTAGTTTTGTGCATTCTTCTCCGAGTTTTAAAATGGATTGGTGTCCAAAAATAACTTTTGGACCAGATGCTATGTCAAAATTGAATGTCATGCTCTGCCCCTTTTTAATTTATTGTTTTCAAATGGAAAAATCTTTTTAGTTTAACAGAAAATTTTTAAAGTCCTCTTCAGTATCTAAATCATAAAAAGTCTTTTTTTCGAGGATGTTTACTCTCTCGATTGCTGAAGGGAATTTGTCCTGTATGTGTGCATAGATATCGCGAGCTCCCTGATCCCCACTTATATTAAGTAGTTTTTGACGGAGAGATGCAGAAAAAAGGACAGGATTACCCCTTTGTTCTTCTACAAAAGGCGCAACAATAAGTGTCTCTTTCCCTTCATGAAGATAAAATGAGTCAATAATCTTTTTTATTAATTCCTTTGAAATAAAAGGTTGGTCAGCCAAACCGAATAAGTAGCCGTCTGAATGTTTGTTGGTGGATAGAATTCCTTTAATTACACTTGTACTTTGTCCTTCTTTAAATTTTTCATTTAGGGCAAATTTAACGTTTAGTCCTTTCAGTGCAGATTTTATTTTCTCTTGTTCGTATCCAACTACTATGATGATTTCATATGGATCGTTTTCCATGTAGATTTCTACCGTTTTACGTACTAGGGGAATTTCGTCAATTTCAACAAGAAGCTTATTTCCATTGAATCTCTGTGAGAGGCCTGCAGCAAGGATTATTATCGAAATTTTATTTGGGGTATCCATCTTTTTTAGTCTGTAATAGATTAATTAGGATATGTTTTTTTGTAACTAATTCTCACGATAGAGACTTATTTTTAAATTTAAAAGATAATACTATCACTGAATTGATAAATTGTATCATTAGGCGTTAAATAAACTCAAAATTATAAATAATTTCAAATCATACGAATCAGGAGGAAAAGATATGGCGTATAAAAATCATGAGATAGTCGATCTTACACAATCTATTTTTTCGGGGATGCCTGTTTTTGTCGGTCATCCCGATACTTGGCGATGGACAAATATGACCCACGAAGAAAGTGCTGCTAGTGGTAGATTTGAAAGTGAGATGAGTTATTACTCAGGCATCATTCAAATGTGTGAACATGGTCCCACGCATGTTGATTCAATTAGTCATCTTGATCCATCTCCTACCGCAAAGCATATAGACGAAATGGATTTTAACTTTTTTTACAGTAGAGGAATTGCTATCGATTTCGAAGATGTTAAGGACAACAGCTACATAGATGCTGAAAAAGTTAAAGAAAGATTAGATCATTATAATCTTGAAATCAGAGAAGGGGACACTCTTCTTTTTACTTACGGTCATTACAATAGACATTATCCTAAAAAATCTTATACAACCCATTATGCTGGGTGGACACGTGATGCCGCTGAGTACGTTTACAGAGAATGCGGGGCATTAAATGTTGGAACTGATGCTCCTAGTATGGATATGGCGCATAGTCCTGAATACCCTTGTCATCTAGTATGTCGTGAACTAGGAAGGACAAATACAGAAAATCTTTATAATATAGAGAAAGTTGTGGGTAAAGAATTTCTTTATATTGGGTTGCCTCTTAAGATAAAAGGTGGCTCCGGTTCACCAATTAGAGCGATTGCTGTTCTTAATGCGTAGTTTAATAATTAATTTCATTGTATATGGGGGGTTTTATGGCAATGGATCCAAAGCATTTTCGTGATACGTTGGGGAGGTTTGCTACAGGAGTGACAGTTATAACAGTTAGTGATGGTGAATTGTCGCGTGGAATGACTGCAAATGCTTTTTCCTCAGTTTCCCTTGATCCTCCTTTGGTTCTTGTTTGTGTTGATCAGAACGCAACATGTTTGGAAATGATTAGAAATGCCAAAAAATTTAATGTGAACTTTTTGGCACAAGAACAGAAGCAAATTTCTGATTGGTTTGCAGGGAAGGGTCGTGATGCTGAGGATCAATTTTCTGAACTTGAATATGATTTGGGGGAGAATGCAACTCCTGTTTTAAAGGGCAATATTGGTTTACTGGAGTGTGAACTTTTTAATGAAGTGCCTGGTGGAGATCATAGTATTTTCATTGGGTTGGTTAGCCGTGCTCTTTTTGAAGAAGAGGTTAAAGCTCCTCTTCTTTATTACGCAAGTTCATACCGAAAAATGGATCTGAATGCTCAGTTTGATTAGATGTATGAAAAGTTCTTGATTCGAGGGTTGATTTTGCAAATTAAAAGCGTTTCTTTTGATTTATTTGATACCTTGATTGATTTTGATTTTTCTCTTTTACCAATAGCAGAAGTTAATGGTGAAAGAGAGAGGACAACTTCAAAGGTAGCGTATGAAAGGCTTTACAATGAGGGATTCGCGTTGCCAACGTTTTTAGCATTTCATGTAGTTTGGCAGGAGATCTCGAAAATTGTATGGAATGAGAGAGATAAAGATGCTGAAAATCGTGAAATTAGTTCTATAGATAGATTTAGACGGCTGTCGGGTCGTTTTTTAAATTTAACAGACAAAGAAAGAGAAAAAGTTGCAAATATAGCAATGGAAGCGCACATGGAAACTTTATTGAGTGCTACCGTCTTTGATAATAAGCGCTTGTCATTGTTAGAAAAAATTAAAAATTCTGGGTTGCTCTTAGGTTTATTAAGTAATTTTGATCATTCTAAGGGAGCGAAACACATTTTAGAAAAAACAGGAATCCTTCCTTTTCTTGATGTTTCTATAATTTCTGAAGATGAAGGTTATCGTAAACCTAGAAGTAGTGTTTTTGTGAGTTTGTCTGAAAAGTTGAATTTGAATCCTTCGGAGATTCTTTTCGTTGGAGATACTTTTGAGGCAGATATAATTGGAGCAAAAAGTGTTGGGATGAAGTCAGTTTGGTTAAATAAAGATAAAAAAGTTCTCTCAGATCAAAGCGAGAGGCCAGATTTTGAGATCCAGGATGTTATGCAAGTAATTGATTTAATTAACATATAAATTTTATCTCAGGTTTAGTTTTAATTTTAACCTATTTGTTCTAATGAAGGGAAGATAATGGGAGATGTCATTCGTGGTGAAATTGTTGCAGTAGGTACAGAGATGTTGCTTGGGGATTTAATTGATACAAATAGCGCTTTTATCGCACAGCAACTTAAATCGATTGGCGTTAATATGTACTATAAGACGATTATTGGAGATAATATTGATCGTATGGCATCGACTATTGGACAGGCTCACGAGAGGAGTCAAGTTGTTATTACGTCTGGTGGACTGGGGCCTACAGTTGATGATTTGACACGAGAAGCTGTAGCAAAGGTAATGGGTGTTGAACTAGAGTTCAGGCAAGATTTATATGATTATATCAGCGCCTATTTTGTTCGTCGTGGATTCAAAATGACGGAAAATAATCGCAAGCAAGCTTTTGTCCCCAAAGGTGCGATCCCTATTGAGAATCCAAGAGGAACTGCTCCTTGTTTCTATTGTGAAGATCAAAAAGGAATCATTCTTGTGAGTCCAGGGGTTCCTCATGAAATGCGTTATATTATAGGAGAGAGAGCTATTCCTATTATTCAAGAGAAATTTGATTTAGGAGAGGTAATTAGAACTCGTGTATTGAAAACGTGTGGGTTAGGTGAAAGCAGAGTTGATCAGATGATTGGGGATCTTTTCAGAAACTCTGTTAATCCAAGCATTGGTGTTTTGGCACATCCTGGACAGGTTGATGTACGTATTACGGCAAGGGCAAATTCTATTTCAGAAGCAGAAAAGATGACTGACGAGATGGAAAAGAAAATTAATTCAATTTTAAGCCATTCTATTTACGGAATAGGTGAGGTCACTCTTGATGAAGTTCTTTCGAACTTATTAGTTAAAAAAAATAAAACTCTATCGATCGTTGAGACGAATTCTGGAGGTTCTGTTGTACAAAGGCTTGGAGCTTGGCCTCAGAGAGTTGATTTTCTAAAGCGTGCGATTGTTGCGTTTAGCTGTGATGAAGTTTCTAGTATCCTAGATACTCCGGTTTCAAATGAAATGGAACATTCAATCATAGCAGAAAGTTTTGCTAGGGGAGTTAGAGAGAAATCGGATGCTGATCTTGGATTAGCAATTTTCGGACCAAATCCTCCTGAAAATATCGAACCTGAGATGAGTAGACGCGCGCCTGCAATAGGTCCCACCCATATTGTTCTTAATGATCGGGACAATAAAAGTAACTTCTTTGAATCAAATTTTGGGGGGAATGAACAATTTGTTCAGTCACGCGTCCCTATGTTTGCAATGGATCTAGTGAGACGTTCTTTATTGGGCGTAGGTGCACCGCATCCATTTTAATTTATTTTTGTTAAGCCAAAATTATAGTGGAGGACTCTTAAATCATGATTATACCTTTTGAAGGGAAAATCCCCAAAATCCACCCTACTGTTTGGTTGGCAGAAACGGCTGTCATTATTGGAGATGTTGAAATTGGGGAAAATAGTAGTGTTTGGTATAACTGCGTTCTTCGCGGGGACAATATGCCTATTAGGGTTGGGAAAAATACTAATATACAGGATGGTTCGATTCTTCATATAGAAACTGACAAGCATTCTTGTATTTTAGGCGATAATGTTTCTATAGGGCATAATGCTATCGTTCACGGTTGTGATGTGAAGGATGGTGCTCTTGTTGCTATGGGGGCAACCATACTCAATGGAGTCGATGTTGGAGAAGGTTCTGTTGTAGGTGCAGGTTCGCTTGTCCCTGAATATAAAGTTATAGAACCAGGAACTTTATGGATGGGTGTTCCTGCAAAATATGTCCGGCATTTAAAGGAAGATGAAGTTCAACGTTTTAGTCATACCGCAGTAGGTTATTCAAAATTGAAGGATAGATTTAAAAAAAATATTTAATTGACCTTCATCTTAGAGATTGTTAATCAGAAAATTTGAAATATTTATTGCTATCAGCTTTTTTTACTTGACACGCAAAAATATCGTCAATACATTTAATGGTTTATTTTTTTACGTATTTTAGGAGTTTAGTTTGAAAAATCGTACAGAATTTGTAATTTCACTTCAAGATATAAGAGAAGATGATCTTCATATTAACTCTGGTGTTGATGTTTCTCTAATTTCTTTTGAAGATGATCATTCCATTGAATTAGTAGATATTAATCTTGATGGGAAGGTTAGTCGAATAAATACTTATGAATATGTTTTCAAGGCTAGAATTGGTGGTCTTTGTCACCTTTCCTGCTCAATCTGTTTAAAAGTTTTTCACTTTAGTATAGACGAAAATTTTCGTGTTTTTTTCCTTCCACCTTTAAATGATAAATATCATCAAGAGGATGAATCTGAACTTGTTTCTAGAGATCTAGAAATTTCCGACATAATTTCAGAGGAAATTGATTTATTTCCATCTATCAGAGACCATATTTTGCTTTCTATTCCCGTCCAACCTCGGTGTGGCGAAGATTGTTCAAAAGCCAATTCAATATTGTCCCCATCAAGTGATGAAACTGAGATTCAAAAAATTGATAATAG
This sequence comes from Nitrospinota bacterium, assembly GCA_036231405.1. Taxonomy (GTDB): domain Bacteria; phylum UBA8248; class UBA8248; order UBA8248; family UBA8248; genus UBA3496. The sequence continues at coordinate 3,524 of JAZAHK010000032.1, read as the reverse complement.
ATGGTCTGCTCTGAAAGATTTTAAATTAAAAAGATGATATTTTAGCTTTTCTATATAGTTTTTTCTGTTTTTGTAAGTTAGGAGATTTAATAAAATGGCGTTACCAAAGCGAAGGCATTCCCAGACTAGAGGGCGTAAGCGCAGGACTCATTATAAGGTCAATATTCCTGCTGTATCTATCTGTACTAACTGTAATGCATCAGTTCTTCCCCATAGAGTTTGTACTGCTTGCGGATTTTACAACGGGAAAAAAATATTAGATGTTTCTACTGTCTAACAAAAATAAGCGTAGGTTCATATGAAAATAGCCGTAGACGCGATGGGTGGTGATAGTGCTCCTAGAGATGTTGTTGAGGGTGCTTATCTTGCATTGAAAGAGTTTCGAATAGAAACGATCTTGGTTGGTTTGCAAGACAGAATACAAAGTGAACTGGATCGACTCGGAATTACTGATTTTAATTTTGATATACGTGAGGCAAAGCAGGTTGTAGAAATGGGAGAATCCCCCACGAAGTCCGCAAAGGAAAAACAAGATTCATCTATAAGAGTTGCATTGGAATTAGTGAAAAGAGGCGAAGCATCTGCAGTATTTACCGCTGGTGATACAGGTGGAGCCTTTACTGCAGCGCTTTTCGTCCTTAAAAAAATGAGAGATGTCCAGCGTCCTGCGATAGCAGCAGTTATCCCAACTTTAAAAGGATTTGCTGTTATGGTTGATGTTGGAGCTAATTTAAATCCAAGAGCTCAGCATATTTTTCAATTTGGGATAATGGGATCAGTTTATTCCGAAGTACTTTTTGGCAAGAAAAATCCCAAGATCGGACTACTCAATATTGGGAGTGAAGAGTCCAAGGGAACCGACGCGCTAATTAGTTCTCATGATTTTTTTTCAAAATCAGATCTGAATTTTATTGGGAATATTGAAGGTAGCACCATTTTTCAAGGAATTTCAGACGTTGTCGTATCTGATGGTTTTTCAGGTAATGTCGCATTGAAAGTTAGTGAAAGTGTTAGTAGTATGATATCTAGTCTTTTGAGGACCGAATTCAATGGGTCAGTCAAAGGAAAGATAGGTTATCTCTTCCTTCGTGATGGGATCAATACGATGCGTAGGAAAACTGATTACTCTGAATACGGTGCCGCTCCATTACTTGGTCTTAATGGGCTTTGTACTATAGGTCACGGTAGGAGTGATGCTAAGACTATTAAGAACGCTATTCGAACAACGAACGAACTTGTAAAGAAAGATTTGAATTCAAAGTTACAAGAAAATATTGCTAGATATAGTGAAATCTACCGTTCTAGTACTTCTGATGTAGGCTGGCGTCTTTGGAATCAAATTAGGGGTGGAATTTTTTCTGGAGATGAATCGGATAAAAAAGATATTTAAGAAGTTTGGTTAATATCGCCACTCGTTTTTTTAACTTCGCCCACAAGGTTGGTCAATCTATTTTGAGATCAAAGATAATAGGGACCGGTTCTTATGTTCCCGAAGAAGTCCTAACTAACAAGCAAATTGAAAAAATCGTTGACACAACCGATGAGTGGATTCTTGAACGGACTGGTATTTCTGAAAGAAGAATTGCACCAAAAGGTGTTGGAGTATCGGAGTTGTCTCTTCCAGCTGCAGAAAATGCCATACAAGCTGCAGGTTTACAGGCAAGTGAAATAGATCTTGTCATTTTTTCGACTATTACTCCTGATTCTATGTGTCCTTCTGCTGCCTGCTGGTTGCAGGCTAATCTTAATATTGGGAATTGTCCTGCATTTGATCTTAATGCTGCTTGTTCTGGTTTTGTTTATGGCTTGCAGTGCTCAGATGCATATATCAGGTCAGGTTTGGCTAAAAATGTTCTGTTAGTTGGTGCAGATATAATGACAAGAGTTGCGGACTGGACTGACCGAGGGAATTGCATTTTATGGGGAGATGGTGCGGGAGCGGTCGTAATTGGACAATCAGAGGATGATTCTGGAATTTTAGATTCGATTACTTATAGCAATGGTCGCGATGGAGAATTAATACTTATTGTTGGTGGAGGTTCTAAATTAACTCCTATCTCAGAGGAAGATGTGAAATCTAAAGCACACCTTCTTAAAATGAATGGGCAAGGTGTTTTTAAAACAGCCGTAAAGAATTTTGCAGATGTGTCTCTGGAGATTTTGGAAAAAAATCAAATGTCTCTAAGCGATCTTGATCTTTTTATACCCCATCAAGCTAACATAAGAATTATTGAAGCCATTGCAAAGCGATTAGATTTGTCGATGGAAAAAATTGTTGTAACTATAAAGAAGTACGCAAATATGTCTGCTGCTACAATTCCAGTAGCATTGGATGAAGAGGTTAGAGATGGAAAAATTAAAGAGGGTGATAAAATACTTTTGGCAGCCTTTGGAGGCGGTTTAACGTGGGGAGCTTCGTTAATAAAATGGTAGAGTTTTTTTAATTCATTAATTGATAAACTTTTTATGTTTACAGAGAACATTTCATTTGAAGATTCTAAAATAAGAAAGATAGCTTTCTTATTTCCTGGACAAGGTTCGCAATATGTTGGAATGGGTAATTCGTTTTATGAAAATTTCGATATTGCAACAGAGATTTATGATGAAGCAAATGAGATACTTGGTTTCAATATTGCCAAATTGAGCTTTGATGGACCAACAGAAACTTTGACTCAAACAATTAATACTCAACCTGCAATTTTAGTGCATAGTTATATAGGAATGATCCTGTTGCAACGTGCAGGTATCTATCCTAGCGTTGCACTTGGTCATAGTCTTGGAGAATATGCCTCTATGATTGCTGGGGGAGTTTTTGACTTTCGTACTGCTCTACTCTTGGTCAAGGAAAGGGGTCGTTTGATGCATGAAGCAGTCCCCATTGATGGGGGTGCAATGTTAGCTCTCCTAGGAGGAGAATTACACAAGGCAGAACAATTATGCGAAGAAATTGAAGGAGTTTTAGAGATTGCAAACTATAATGCCCCAGGACAGTACGTTCTTTCTGGCGAGAGGAAATCAGTCGAAAAAGCTTGTTCTATTGCGCGAGAAGCGGGTTTTAAAAAAGCTGTTATGCTTCCTGTAGGAGCACCGTTCCATTGCTCTCTGCTTGTTGAAGCCTCTGAAAAAATGAGTCAGGTTTTAGAAGAAACCAACTTTAATTCTTCAACGATCCCTATTTGCGCTAATGTAACCGGGAAACTTGTAAGAGAATCTCGAGAGGTAAAAAAGTTACTTAAGCAGCAGATGCGTGTTTCTGTTAGGTGGGAGAGTTCTGTGAGTTCATTAGCAGATCAGGATATCTCTGCTGCCATTGAAGTAGGTCCTGGGAAAGTTCTTTCAGGGTTGAATAAAAGAATTTTGAAAAATATCCCCGTTTTCAATGTTGAAGACAAGGAAAGTTTAGATAGTACTCTTCTGGAAATACAAGGTATTGATTAATTGAGGATTCCTTATTTATTTTTCTTTTAAATTGTTTTAGACTGTGTTTCCGCCTATGAATTTATCATTTTTTCACTCCTATATTA
>JAZAHK010000031.1:0-15119 GCA_036231405.1 Nitrospinota bacterium | reverse complement strand
AGGTTACTCCCGGATAAATATGCTGCCCTGAAGTTTGCTTGCCACTCTGGGCTAGCGCCTTGCCTCCGGAGAAGGCAACCAAAGCAATCAGCAGCACAAACAGTGAGCCTATGGCAAAGAATCTAAGCAGGACCGTTTCCTCCCATTGGATTCACCCCTGGTTCTTTTGTACCTGCTGCAGAACCTTGGGGAAGTGTGGTGGTATAGGCAAGGAGCCCTATTTTCAAGCCGTTTCTAGTAAGTAGGACAGGTGCATTCGCTTCTGTAAGATTCTTCCCAGCACCCGTAAATGGAATTTCTTTTTCTTTTAATAGTTCCAGTGTGTCGTAGAGATAATAGGACCTTGGTACATAGTTGAACCCTCTGTTGGTATTTTAAAATAATAGCATAAATTTTTATTGAAATATCTTTATTCTAAGAAGTAAGAAAAATTTTACCTTTGCTAATTTTCAAACTTGTGCCGAAAGGTTTGGAAAGTTCACCTAGGAATCTAGTGATTTCTTTCCCGTCTCCAGTTAAAGGGGAGAGGATTTTAGGGGCATTTCCGATACCGCAGCGGCAGGGAATGATGTAAGGGTCGATGATTCCTTTTTTGGAGAGCGTTCCTCCGAATAAAAAAGTTTGGTGTGTAGCTTCTGTAAAAAAAGGCTCGACAATGTCAAAAATGAGATTTCCCGTACAGTGGACGATAGGGCATCCTTTATAAAATTCTATTCCTTGCAAGACGTGCTGGTGTCCTCCAAAAACAGCACACGCACCTGCATCGACTGCAGCATGTCCGATTTCTTGCTGGTAGTCAGAAACATCATGAGACATGCTGGAACCCCAGTGGTTGTAAACTAATACAACATCGGTCTTTTTCTTAAGGGTTGAAATTTCACGTTTCATACGAGCAAGGTCAGTTGGAACAGTTTTAGTGTTGATTAACATTTCTGAGCCTGGATATTCAACAGGGTTTCGAATGGGGGTGTAGTGTGTATGTACTCTCATTGGGTTTACTCCTGGTTCTTTTATATCTGCTGCAGAACCTTGGGGTAGTGTTGTGGTATATGCAAGGAGCCCAATTTTCAAGCCGTTTCTAGTAAGCGCTACAGGTGTTTTTGCTTCTTTCAAATTCTTTCCAGCACCGGTAAATGGGATTCCTTTTTCTTTTAATAGTTCCAGTGTGTCGTAGAATGACTCTACTCCAAAGTCCATCATATGGTTGTTTGCAATTATAAGAGCATCAAAACCAGCCTCAATAAATCCTTTAATTAACTCTGGCTTTCCGCGGTGATGGGTTGGTTTTCCTTTCATCAGGGTACCACTTTTCGATAAATTGTGTTCGAGGTTCACAAAAGAATAATCTGCTTTTTTGAAAAGTGTTGCAGTTTTGCCAAGAAGGTTTTTGCTACTCTTTCTATCAGGTGCAACGTCTCCACCAGTTAAAAAAGTACAAGATTTCGTAAACTGCCGAGTGGACTTTTTCAATTTCACCTCAGTTATGAGCTAAATGTTTTTTTCCCATATACTGGATCGTAAGCATTCCTATCATTATCAAAGTGCCCGTAATTTTCATCCAAGGAACGTAGAAGAATAAAAGAATACTAGCAATAGCAAAGATTATTCTTTCAATAATATACAACTTACGCCGTACGTAACCTTCGAGAGAAGCAGAAGCGCAAAAGAATCCCATGAATCCAGTAATCCAGACAATTCCAATATCATACCAATCAGCGCCCTTTGTCATATTGATAGGAGTATATGCCATCAAAAAAGGAACTACATACAGAGCTTTTGCGAGTTTTAGTGCAGAGAATCCAGCTTTCATTGGATCTGCCCCTGCAAGACCTGCTGCAATAAACGCCCCTAATGCAAATGGTGGGGTAAGGGATGCATCTTGGCTTAACCATAAAATCATCAAATGTGCGCTCAATAAAGGGACTCCAAGTTCTACGAGAGCAGGAACGGCAAGTATGGAGAGTAGAACGTAGCTAGCCGTGATTGTCATTCCCATACCCATGATGTAACTCGCAGCAGCGCAAAGAAAAATCGCTACCGGTAGTGCCGTGCCAGTTATTCCAAGCGCATTATCCAGGAAGTTAGAGTATCCAAGAATGATAGAGGAGAATTTGATGCCGAGTCCAGGCATCGAAACACCAGCGAGAACGATACCCATCACTCCTGCAGTTACGCCAATAATAAGAGAATTGATAGCACCTTTTTCAAGACCGTCAATAAGTTGCGGGGATGATAAAATGGCAATAGTAATGAGAGCCCAGAACATGGATTCATAGATAGTATGACCGCCAAAAGGAAGTATAATCAAAAGTGCCAATCCAGGAAAAAGTGTCCAGTTTTCTTTCATGAAACTGTATTCATAGGCACTTTTTACATTCTCTATGTATTCAGAGGTTACTTTTTCTGCCTCTTCGATACTTTTCCCAGCATCGATATTATCTTTAAGGATTTTCGTAGCTTGAAATTTTATTCTGTCGTTTTGTGTACTCCATTCAGGTCGCCCAATTGCTTTTGCTATAATTGATGGAAAGGACATAAGTCTTGTATCTTCCCTTAAGAAACCAAGCACAACGGCCAGTATGATAGACCATAATGCAGCATCGAACGGGGAACGACCGACTATCAATCGTAAAATGAGCAAGACAACAGGGAGAAGTAAATAACCATCTTTTTTTAGCAAAGGAAGAAGACTTGGCAATTCCTCTTTTGGTAACCCATGAATATTATCCATTCCCGAACGAAAATGAACAGACATATAGACTGCGAAGTAATACATGAGTGCAGGAACCAGGGAAACGAGTGCAATCCAGCCGTATTCAATTTCTGTAAATGCAGCTACAAGAAAAGCAGCCGAACCCATAATAGGTGGCAATAGGTGACCGCCAATGGAAGAAACAGCCTCTACAGCTGCAGCATAATGAGGTTTAAATCCAGCTCTTTTCATAAGGGGAATAGTAAAAGTTCCTGTAATGACGATATTCGCAGCGCCGCTGCCTACAACCGATCCTACTAATCCACTAGAGACCACAGATGCTTTAGCAGCCCCGCCCCTTAATCGACCTACCAATGCATAAGAAAGATCGATGAATACATCGCCTACTTTTGTTTTCTCGAGGAAGACGCCAAAGAGAATAAATAAAAATACATAACTAGCATATACATTTGCAATAACTCCAAAGATCCCGTCATTGCCATAGACAAAGTTAGTCACTTCATTGTAGGTAAACCCCTTATGAAGTAAGCGACCTGGAAAATAATTTCCGTACATCGCATAATAAAAGAAAAAAATTCCAAGAAAGGGAAGTACCCAACCTAAAATTCGCCGGCACATTTCTATGGAAATAATAATTCCAATTGTTCCCATGAAAACGTCCGGCCAAAGAACTAATCCAGAACGATCTCCTCGATCCGCAAAATTCATGATGTATTCCACTGTCATCACTATGACGCAAGCACACAGAATGAGATCGACGGATGAGGGGCGTGTTTTAGGTGCTCCTAGACGTGCAGGATAAAAAATGAATGTGAGTATTGCCGTAAATACAACATATAAAGGCAAGTAAAAATGGAATGCATAGATAGATAGGCCTGGAAAGTGAAGTGTTTCCCAGATTGCCGAAAGAGATTTTTCTACAGATGCACTAAGGAAAGGTGAAATGATATAGACAATAACTTCCCCAAAACCAAGACCAAAGTCAACAGGGGCCTGGTTTGCCGCTCCGTATAAAAAATAGAAAGCAAACAAAAGACAAGAGAGTAGAGTAGTAATTTTAGGAAAAAGACAAAGTCCGCTTATGTACAGTAAGATTAATGCGTAAAGCCAGAGGTCAAGTGCAGGGAAAAGTACATCTTGCCGCTCCCATCCAATTTCATAAGGAAGGTACAAGTTGAATTTTTTGCTACCAATAAAAAGGATATAAACTAAGAGTAAAAGGGCTAGAAAAAGCCATACAGGAATGTTCTTTTTTTGGAACCCCGTTGAAAGGTTTCTTCGATCAGATAAGTCGGGAGAAAAAATGAATCGAATCCACACCCAGAGAAAATTGAAAAATTTTCCCATTGCAACTCCTTTGCAAAACCTGCTACAAAAAATCGTCCCCCCAAAATCGAAAAAGAATAGTCTTTGTCGAAAAGGGGGACGAAATTAGCCAGAAGCTAGATTAGTTAACTTTGTATCCTTTAGATTTCCAATACCGGGCAGCACCAGGATGAAGATTCATATTGAAATTCTTCATTTGTTGAATAAATGCACCAGATTTTTTGGCAAAATCTAGTCCGATTTTCCATCCTTTAAATACGTTGATGAGAAAATTTCGATTTTTCGGATCGTAGACACGTCTTGTTACTTCGTAAATTACATCGTTTGGAACATTCTTGTTTGTAACAGCAAAAATAGTATAGGCGACTGTTTTAAACTTTTTGCCTTTCATCCCGTTGTATGGGCTAGCGTCTTTATTGTCCTTGTAATACCCAGAACTCATTGCCACAAACTTATCTCGAATCTTGTCAGGGATGCTAAGGATATGAATTGGTTTACTACGGGATGCACGAAGAATTGAGGGTGATGGAACAGGATTTGGAATTCCAAATGCATCTAGTTTACCATCAATCATATTGGTTGCAGCTTGTGCCCAGCCTAGATAGTTTTTTTGGATTTTTCCTGTAATTCCGATTCCATCAGTAATAAATTTAGTCATAAATAATGTAGAACTTCCGCGTGGCCCCATATTGAATCTTTTTCCTGCTAAATCGTGGTATGTTTTAATCCCAGATTTTTGGAATGTTGTTACTTGGAACCATGAGGTAGAAACAGGACCAATTCCTCGAATTGTATTTTTTGGTTTTCCTTTATGGAATGGTTTTTTACCGCGCTGGATAAAATCAACGAAAATACCATTTGTCATACCAATCTCTGAACGATTGTTGGCAACAAAACGAGTATTCGCAACAAATCCTTTTGATTCACGATTAGTAACGTTTACGGTTTTGCTGGATTTATTTACAGCCTCAGCAAGACCAGCTGCCATACGGAAAGCACCAGCACCTTTACCTGCACCAACAATAGTTATGTTGGTAGCTGCGCTAGCAAGAGTAGCAATGAAACTTACAGTAATAGCAGTTACCGCAATAGCAAGAATCCTTTTTTGAACATTCATGACAGATCTCCGTTTGTTTAATTTAAAATAAGAATACATTCATTGTAATATAAAATTCCAAACATGCAATAAAAAAATAGGGGTAAAATAAAATAATGAAAGTATTGCAAAAATGTATTTGTTATCATAAATTAGTATATTGTATACAATAGTTATGATTGAGTTTATATTTAATTTCATTGGAAAATGTGCAGATGAATGTTCATGACAGAGTGTCAGAACTGTTGAAATCCACAAAAATAGGTATTTCGGATACGACTCTTAGAGATGCTCCCCAGTCACTGTGGGCAACGAGAATGCCTAATAAAATGGCACTTGGTGCATTTCCAGCAATAGATGAAGTTGGTTTTTTCTCCCTGGAAGTTTGGGGTGGAGCTACGTTTGATACTGCTCTTCGTTTTTTAAGAGAAGATCCATGGGAGAATCTCGATAGAATTAAAAAACTTGCTGTCAAAACTCCGTTACAAATGCTACTTCGTGGTCAAAATGGAGTTGGATATTCAAAAATATCAAATGATGTTTTGTTCGCATTTATTAAGGAAGCTCATCGTTCTGGAATAGAAATTTTTAGAATATTTGATGCTATGAATGATATTCGTAATCTTGAAAATCCTATACATTTTGTTCGCGATAGTGGTGCTCATAGCCAGGTATGTGCAAGTTATACAGAGAGTCCATTTCACACTGTCTCTTATTATGTAGATTTTGTAGAAACTCTCGTGGAAAAAAAATTACTTGATCCAAATTCCTCGAATGAAAGTTTCTGTATCAAAGATATGGCAGGTGTAGCAAAACCAAATATTGTTGCACAGATAGTAAGTTCACTACGGACTAAATATCCAAACTTAATGATTCAAATTCATTGTCACTATTGTTCTGGACTAGCACCTGTGACGTGCTTTTCCGCTGTGAATGCAGGAGCTAATGTTATAGATGGCGTTATTTCTTGTATGAGTGAATTTACTTCTCTTTCTTCTGTTGAAACTTTATCCAATATGTTTATTGGAACAGATTATGAAGTGACTCTTGATAAAAATATTTTTGCTGAAATGAATGAATATTTTCTCCCTTATGCAAAAGAGAGACATCTGGCAGATTCTAATATTCCCGTTGGTACTGGTGTATTAGAACACAAAATTCCTGGAGGTATGTGGAGTAATTTCATTGTCCAACTTTCTAACATGGGTTTAAAAGGGAGAGATCAAGAAGTGTTGGATTTATTTCCGATTATATGGGAAAAACTTGGGTACCCACCAATGGTAACGCCGACAAGTCAAATAGTTGGTGTGGAAACAGCCCTTACAGTTTTGCATGGCAAAGATTACGAAAGATCTAAACAAGTTATGGATTATGTAAATGGAGTTTATGGAAAACCACCTGGTGAAATTGATAAAGAGCTGCAAATGCATATTTTAGGGCATTCCGATAAGATTGATTATGACAATCCCCTTGAAATCCCTTCTGATTCTATGAATTCTTCTAGGGAAGATTTGGAAATGGAAAATCTTTGCAACTCAGAACGAGATGTTATTTCTTATGCTATGTTCCCTAGTCAGGCATTGTCTTATTTGAAATGGAAACATCAGGAAGGGAAAGATCCTATTGAAAAAAATGATCCTAGTATTGGTGAGGCAGAAAATTTAAGACGAAATGCAGCTAGTGTTGATGAGTCATGTAGAAAACTTTTCGGGGGATTGAGTTCTGGAAGTGTTTATCCATTGAAGTAGCATGTGTAAGTGAATCCTATTTGTTTTCTGGTGAAACGATTGCATCAATTTCGGATAAATTCTGTGACGTCATTTTCCAACGTGCTGCTGCAGTATTGGAGATACATTGTTCTGGACGCGATGCCCCAGCAATAACGCTTGCAGTTACGGATTGTGATGCGAGCCATGAAATAGCTAACGTTAATAGGTCGTAGCCGTGATTCTCCGCATACGACTCTAGATTCTCCAATATATCGAAATCTACATTTTCTAAATCTTTATTTCCTGACAAACGGCTTCCTGATGGCGCATCGATACCCCGTTTATATTTTCCTGTAAGCAATCCTTTCGCGATAGGAAAATAGGGAAGTATTGGAATGTTTTCAGAATTACAGACAGGTATGAGATACTCCTCAATGTCACGTTCCAAAACGTTCCAAGCATTTTGGGCTGTTATAAATCCCATCAAGCCTTCTCGCTTTGATTCTTTTACAGCATTTAACAATTGGTCTCCTGAAAAATAGGAACATCCGTAAAAACGAATCTTTCCTTCCTTAACAAGGTCGTCGAGTGCACTCATTGTCTCTACGATAGGGGTTTGGTCATCAGGTCGATGAAGTTGATATAAATCTATCCAATCAGTCTTGAGTCTTCGCAGGCTCATTTCTACAGAAGCACGAATATTCTCAACGGAACCTCGGTTTTTTCCTACAACATTAGACTTGGTAAACCCAAATTTGGTGGCGATGAAGACCTGGTTTCTTTTTCCTTTAAGACCCGTTCCCATGAACGTTTCAGACCTAGTATCACCGTAACTCTCTGCTGTATCCATAAAGTTAATTCCAGACTCAATCGCTGATTCGATTACTTGATGTGTGCTGGTTTCGTCTATACGGTTACCAAAAGCATTACAACCAAGCCCTACTAAGGAAATTTCAATCCCGTCAGATCCTCCAATTATTCGTTTGTCCATAAAATTTAAATCCTTAATTTATTAATAGTTAAAGTAATAGGTTAACTAATGGATATTGATTCATAAGCCCTTGAAACATTAAAAGTATGTAATTCTTCAAAAAACTTAATTCTAGAGTGATCAATAGGCGGAGAATAGGGTTGATTTAAATCTAAAGGAGTAGCTTTAGTTGTTTCGTCTAAGCTTTTGCCATCTATTTTAGATTTCTCTACTGAGTATATTAATTGGGTAAGATAGAGAATATATTTATCGAGGATATTTCCATCCGACATTGGGTTGTGTGCTGGGATAAGTAAATCTACATCAAGAAAGTTGGAGAATTTTCGAATCGATTCCAAGTATGTTGAAGCATCTGATTCTAATGTGATGATAAGATTCCCTCCTGTCATATTTCCTGTCCAAGCACATTTTGCACTCGGAACGTAAGTAATTGTATCCCCCGGAGTATTTGCAGGACCAAAATAATGTAATTCCACTGTGATTCCGCCTAGATTGATCTCTAGAAAGTCATCAAAAATCATGTCTGGTCTTCGAAGTGTTATTCCATCGTAAATTTCAGGTTTATTTCCAACACAAGGAAATAGAAAATCTTTTTCTTCCTCAAAGAACTCAATCAATTGAGAAGTGATTTTATGTTGGATTAAAATTACTTCAGTGCCAAATGCACAATTCCCAAAAGTATGATCGCCGTGATAGTTTGAGTTTATCAAGTAGAGGATTGGTTTGTCAGTTACTTCTCTGATGCGTTCCTGTATTTGTTTAGCCATCGATATATTAATATGTGAATCTACAACAAGAACTCCTTTGTCTCCAACTATAAACCCTGTGTTATCCACATTTGGAATCGAAGAGAGTAGGGCATAAACACCAGCAGAGATTTCTTTTATCTCTAAGTTGGCACCAGTAGGATCTAAAAAAAATGGAGTAAACCCTTCTGGAAAATCATTCCAACTCAGGGTATGTGCTAGGTTCATGATTCTTCCTTTATACCGTTTTCAATTCTTTTAGAACTTCCTTGTAATATTTCATTGCAGGGCCACCAATAGACCATCCTGCATAGTGTATAACCTGGTATAACATTTCTCGAAATTCCCGATCAGATATTCCTGTACGTATTGCGCGTCGAATGTTTGGTTTTACTGCCATAGGGTCTCTACCAAGGGCAATGACAGTGGCCACGGTAACTAGTGCACGATCCCGAAGGCTTAATCCATCTCTAGCCCAGACACCGCCGAAGATGGTTTCTACGCTGAGGTCCGAAAATTCTTGATCTATTTTATCTAAACCTTCTTTTGGGGTCTCTCCCATTTGCCGCATTATTTCTACTCCATCTTTATGAGCTTTAGATTTGTCGTCCATGAAATTCTCCGTTTATGCATAGTTAGAATTTTAATCATTTTTTCGTAAATATTTTTAACTTTTTGGTTCTGGAAATTCTTTGGGCCAATCATCGATAACTTCTGAAAGATAACTTTTCAACCTGTTTGTATCGACTTGTACAGAATTTTTGATCTTATTCACTTCTTCTTCTTCTTCTAGCTGAACTTGCAAAGAATCTTGAAAACGATTTACGAGGTTCATAAGACAACTTATAGCCGTTAGTTCTACAATTTCCGATTCATTATATACTTTTTTTATGATCTCAAAGATGTCATCCCGGTTTCGAGCAGTATTTTTTGTGACATGTTCTGCCCATAGTACAGCAGCTTTTTCTCTCGGGTTCAGACAGTTTGCTTCCATGTAATTATCTGAAGTAATTGCCATAACCTGTTCATCAGAAATTCCAGCCGCTTGACCAAGCGCTGTGTTATGAGTAAGTCAGTAATTACAGTTATTCACATGGCTGGTTTTGATTACCACCATTTCTTTTATTTTAGAAGAAAGAACTCCTCCCCCAGCTTCTCTTTGCAGTGTAATACTAAAAGGGAGAAAGAATTTAGCTATATGCGGAATATGTGCCCATGCACGGACAGAATTAGGAATTCTTCCTCTAAGCTTCTTACTTGCGTCAAAAAACTTGGCGGTAATTCCTTCCGCTTTGTCAGGGTCTTTAGGGGTGACTCTCATGAAGATCTCCTTGTGAAAAATATGAAGTAACCAGTTACCCTCATTTATATCAAAATATAGGGCATTCTGAAATTAAAGTTACTATTTTGTCTAAATTAACGAATGTGTTAATATTAGATATTCTTAGAAAATTTAGTGAATTCGTTTTTTTTATGGGAGGGGAGGGTCTCTCTGTTTCTTTTTCTTTAACCACAGAATAAAAGGAGGGTATATGAAATTATCATTTTGTAGGAACTTCATAAGCAAGAAGTTTAAGTTTCTTGGAATCTTCTTAGTTTTACTAACAGCGCTAGCACTGTTTTCTTCTCCTGTAACAGCGGCGAAGAAGGATAAATTGTTAATAGGAATGGCAGGGCAGCCAACTACTTTTGACCCAGGTGTTCGTCTTGGATTGCCAATGTTGCAAACATGGCCACTAGTTTTTGATGGGATACTTTCAAGAGATCCAAGTGGAAAGATAGGGCCTGGCCTTGCTACTTCGTATAAGTTTGTGAAGCCAACCGTTATTGAACTTAAACTTCGTAAAGGTGTGAAATTTCACAACGGGGAAAGTGCAGATGCACATGCGGTAAAATATAGTATTGACAGACTATTTGACAAGAAATTAAAAAGTCGTGTGAAAACTTTTTTCAGAAGTGTGAAAAAAGTTATAGTTGTAGACTCTCATACGGTTCAAATACACACAAAAACACCAGATCGGTATCTTCTTTCTCCACTAGCGGATTTTGCATATGTAGTGCCACCAAAACATTACAAAGCAACGAAATTGAAAAAACTAGCTAGAAATCCAATTGGAAGTGGTCCTTATCGTCTGACAAAATGGAAGAAGGGATCTGAGATGGTTTTTGAAGCAGTAAAAGGTTACTGGAATCCTTCAAAACAGAAGGTCAAGAAAGTTGTAATTAAACATATCCCTGAAAATACGACTCGTGCTTCTGCTTTGATAGCAGGTTCTGTCGATATGATTAAAGATATACCTCCGCAACTTGTCTCTATGGTAAGCGCAAAATCAAATTTAGACGTAGTGCAGGGACCAGGGCCTAAAGCATGTTCTTTAATTATGGTTTTAAAAAAAGGAGCACCTTGGACGAATGTGAAAGTCAGGCAAGCAGTTAACTACGCTATCAATAAAAAAAGTATTATTAAAAATGTCATGATGGGATATGCGACAATTGCAAAAGGAACTGTCGTAGGTCCTGATAGTTTTGGACATAATCCAAACATAGATGCTTATCATTACAATTTAGCGAAAGCAAAAAAATTAATGAAAGAAGCTGGTTTTGAAAAAGGTTTTGAAGTTCCATTAATGGTTCCTCAGGGCCGTTATCTGAAAGGTCAAGCAGGCGCAGAAGCAATTGCAGGAAATCTAAAGAAATTAAATATCAAAGTGAAAGTGACACCATTAGAATATGCTGCATGGAGACGTAACAGCAGATCAAAATGGGAAAAGCATCGTAAGCCTTACTGGAACTATGCATGCAGAAATGATATTGCCCTTCATTCAGCTTGGATGTTTGGTGGTTTGCTATTCAGTAAATCCACACACGGCGGTGTTCGAAGTGTTGCTCTTGATAAGATGATCAAGGATGCTGCTGCAGAATCCAATGAAGCAAAGCAGATTAAAATGTACCAAGACCTAAATAAACATATTCGTAATAATGCCTATCTAGTTTTTCTCTATCATTTGGATGAGATATCCGGAAAGAGAAAAGACGTAGATTGGAAAATGAGAAATACCGGTCTTGTAATCGCATCGGATGCAGGCTGGAAGTAGATTTCAATAACTCTCTCTCTGTTTTATTATAGACAGGGGGAGAGTTTTTTTTGAAAACTTATCATATTCATCTATAAATAAATTTGTGTGTGAGTAAAGTTCTGGAGGTTGCATGTACGGATTTTTAGTCCGACGTTTGATTCAGTCGGTAATCTTGCTTAAATGTGTTTTGGTCTTTGTTTTTTTGTTGCTCCATTTATCCGGAGACCCTGCAAGAGTTATGTTGCCAGATGACGCAACGGAAGAAGATATTGCCCAACTCAGAAATGAAATGGGTTTAGATAAACCTTTGTTCACGCAGTATGTGATTTATTTTAAAGGAGCTTTGAGAGGAGATTTTGGAGAATCTTTTGGACATGGAGAATCTGCTTTCAAAATTGTTTTAGAACATATGCCTGCGACTATACAACTCGCTTCCGCCGCATTTATCTTTTCTATTATTATTGGACTTCCTATAGGTTGCATTGCCGCTATTAAAGAAAATACGTTTTACGATCAGGGGGTCATGGCTATTGCTGTTCTCGGCCAGGCCATACCGGATTTTTGGCTCGGCTTGATGATGATCTTATTTTTCTCTGTGCATCTGCAATGGCTTCCCCCATTTGGATATGATCAATGGGTCCATTTAATTATGCCGATGTTTACCGCTGCCATGTTTCATACCGCGAGGCTGGCCAGACTGATGAGATCAGAAATGTTGGAAGTGCTACGTCAAGACTATATTGTTACTGCACGTTCTAAAGGTGTTTCTGAGTTTAGTGTTGTATTTTCTCATGCCATGAAAAATTCCTCGATACCCATTGTGACAGTTCTAGGTATTGACCTTGCTCTTACTTTAGGAGGCACTGTAATTACTGAAACGGTATTTGCTTGGCCTGGAGTAGGGCGGCTGACTGTAGAAGCAATACATGAACGTGATTTTCCTATTGTTCAAGCTGCCGTTTTTCTACTAGCCTCCATTTTTGTGATGGTGAATTTAATTGTTGATATTTTGTACGTTTATCTTGATCCTAGAATTGAATATAAATAGAGAAGGAAAAAATGAACGAAAAAGTTTTAGAAACTGAGGTAGACGATGAAATGCCATCCAACAAAGGATCTCGTTTACTTGAATCGCTAAAAACAAATCCATTCGCAATAGTAGGAGTATCGATACTGCTTGTGGTATTGATTTGTGCTCTTTTTTCCCCGTGGCTTGCACCTATTGATCCGCATGAGCAAATATTAAATAGAGCAATGAAGCCTCCGATGTATGAGCAAGACGGAAAGGTTTTTTATTTGGGAACGGATCATTTGGGTAGAGATTTGTTAAGTAGAGTGATCTATGGCGCGAGAGTTTCCTTGATTGTGGGAATATCAGCAACGGTCATTGCCGGGAGTATTGGACTTTTCCTTGGTTTGATCTCTGGATATTACGGGGGAATTACAGACTATATTTTGATGCGTATGGTGGATTTTGTTTTATCTTTTCCATTTATTCTTTTAGCTCTGGCGACGATTGCTATACTCCACCCAAGCCTCTGGTTAATTGTCGTTCTCATTGCATTTCGGCAATGGACCATCTATGCAAGAATTGTGCGTGGAAATGTACTCGCAATTAGAGAAAGTGAATACGTTACTTCTACCAGAGCTTCTGGGGGAAGTAATTTTAGAATTATTTTCAAACATATTCTTCCCAATGTTCTTTCTCCCATTATTGTGATTGCCTCTCTTTATCTGGGAAGATTGATAGTTATAGAGTCCGGTCTTAGTTTCTTAGGTTTAGGCGTCCCGCCGCCAACACCTACATGGGGAGGACTACTTGCAGAAGGAAGATCCTATCTTTATGTTTCCTGGTGGATTGTTACTTTTCCTGGATTGGCTATCACCATTACGGTTCTAGGTGCGAACCTTGTGGGAGATTGGCTTCGAAATGTTCTAGATCCTAGGCTTCGTGCCCGTTAGAAACAAAGAATCTTATTCAAATAACTTTTCTGCTTTTCTTTCAAGGTTGTCGATAATCTCTTGCATATTTTCTGGATAATGGTGGTCTGCACCAAGACTAGGTTCTTCCGCAGGACTTTTGGTCGTCCAGATTACGCATTTATCGGTTGTGCTTCTCCCAACATGCATGGTTCCCCTTGGAATATATACAATGTCTCCTTCTTCGATGTGTTTTTCTTCATCTCCTAGTCTGAATAGACATTTGCCTTCAGTGACGTAAAAAAATTGTTCATCGACATTGTGCCAGTGGGGTTTTGTGCCCGTTCCCCTGTAATAGGTAACGACACCTGCTTTCATCAGTTCACCTAGGATAGGTTGATATTCTCCCGGATTCCCCGTGCCGATATCTTCCATCTTCAGTTCGGATGTTCTGTAAAAAGGCATACCTTCCTTTATTGTTTCGAATCTATAAATCCTCTTTTTTCGATCTCTTCTTAATCAATTTCATGAATGCCTTTGCTTCAATATCATCCCAGTATACAAGTTTGGTGACATTTCTGTGCCAAAGACATTTGTAGTTACTGTACTTTCCCCCTCGCTTTTCGCATTCTCTACTTACCTGCAAGAGGATACGGCCGTTGTCGTAGAGGTTTAAATAACGACTTGTGTTTTTATTATTGTACATCTCCCTATCAGACGCATTAGCTTTGTAGTTCACTTTATATTTTCTACTAAGGATTTTATGAAGTTTTGTCCATTCAGAGTAGGTATGTTTTCCTAAATAAACCGTAATTCCGCTAACTTTATTTTTTCTGTACGACAAATAAACAGTTCTTTTGAGTCCGAAAAGTTCTTTATTGCAAGAAACTGAAGAGTACTTTGGGTTTGTTGTATTGTGATGATATGTGCAAATTTTGCTACTTACTCCTACCTGTCTTTTGGTCATACCAAATTTAACTCCCCATTTTCCTCTTGCATTTTTGAAAGAAGAAAGTGTGGACATTTCTCTTTTGACCCTGGCTTTTTGTTCTGCTTTTTGCTGCGCCTGTTTGATCGCTTTATCTTCTTTTTCTTTCTGCTCTCTTATAGCACGTTCTCTTCTTTTCTTATTTCTGGCTAATCGATACTTCACTTTTTTGTTTGCGATCTTATAATGTTTCAAAAATATCATGCCAGTTTTTTGCGCTACATTAACCACTACTGCCAAGTTATATTTTTTGTATTTTCCAGGATTTTTATATTCGGTGATAAAAGCAGGTATTTGTCGTGCTGCTAAACGATAATTCCCCCATTTTTTACCTAAACCCAAACCGGATAGACCGTCTTTAGGAAATTGATAACAGTAGCTTCGTGCCGGTTTTGTTATCAGTTTATATGAAGGGGATGTTACTGCATATACGGCTTTATGTTTTATGCAAGTCTTGGTGCCATTTAATGACCACTTTCCGCTCACAGCGTATTCATAGGGGTTTCGCATGCCTTTTTCTTTGGAAGATAGCAATCCCCACATTTTTCCTTTT
>JAZAHK010000030.1:0-51495 GCA_036231405.1 Nitrospinota bacterium | reverse complement strand
AAAATTTTTAGTTTGATTTAAAATTATTTTTAACATTTTAAATTTAAGCAAAAAAAAAATTAAAGGGGGTTATGGGAATGAGTTATTTTCATAAATGGGAAGATTTTCCAAAAAAAGTAAATCCTAAAAAAGGAAATTCAGGAGAAATTGTCTCCACCGAAAAGGTTTTAGTGAAGAGAGGAAGAGTAGAGCCAGGAGTAGATTTTGACGGGTCTCTTCATAGACATCTAGAAGATCAGTTTATGGTAATGACGTCTGGTAAATTAAAGATGGGTATAGACGGAGAAGAAGGTTGGATTGAAAACGGGGGTTTCTCGGTCATCCCAGGTAATGTGTGGCACGGTTTGTTAGAAGTAGGAGAAGAGGGTGCTGAATACTACGAGATCATGGGACCTGGAAGGATGGATTATCTTATGGGATTTGTAGGTATTGTAGGAAACGAATATAAACCGAAGTAAATACTTTCAAATACTTTCTGGACTCTATTCTTTGAAGCCTTAATTATCTAGTCCCTGAAATTAATGAACTGCAGTGGTTGTTCAACTCCTTTTATTTCTTTGCAAAATGTAATGATGTTTTGCAAATCGTCCCTCTTTTTGCCAGAAACACGGAGTTCATTTCCTTGTATCGCTATTTGTACTTTCGTTTTCGTTCCTTTTACTTCTTTCACAATATGTCTGGCCGTTTCCTGGTCAATTCCGTCCCTAATAACAGCTTCTTGACGAATAGCTCCACCTGAGGCGTTCTCTACCTTATTGTACTGAAGCATTCTTGCGTCTATTTTTCGTCTTTGGAAATAAGTGGCTATTAATTCGATTACCTGCTTTAGCTTGAAATCATCATCTGCATTAATTAGTACGGTTCGTTCTTTTCTTTCTACGGCACATTTGCTTCCTTTAAGATCGTATCTCTGTTTGATTTCTCTACCAATTCCATTAATAGCATTATCTACTTCGTTTAGATCTATTTGAGAGACAATGTCAAAGCTCGCCATTATAGGTCCTCATTTTTTAGTTGAATAAAAATCGACCTTTTTTATACAGCAATTTGATGGAATGTAAAGTTAGTATGTGTTAAATGTTGTTCCAAAAGTTATATGAATTTAATTTTTTGGATATTTATGATTCGTTTTAAAAATGTAAAAAAACAGTTTGGCGGTCAGATCATTTTGGAAAAAGGTGATCTTGTGATTCTACCAGGAGAGCGAGTTGGTCTTATAGGTTCAAACGGAGTTGGAAAGACCACGGTATTCAAGATCATTGAGAGATTGGAAGGAGTAGATTCAGGTTCCGTTTCTGTGCAAAAAGGACTTTCCATGGGCGTGCTAAAGCAGGAATTGGAAAATTCAAATGATACCCTTTTAGAAGAAGTTTTAAAGGGAAATCATAAATTAGTTGAATTACGTGAAAAAAAAGAATCTTTATATGAAAAAATAGGATTTGCAAAAGACAAAGAAACGCAAGAGAAGTTAAGTATGCAAATTGGAGAAATTGATCGAACTTTAGAGCATTTAGGAGATTTTCAGGCAGATTCAAGAGCTTCTTCAATTTTGATGGGTCTGGGTTTTAATTTAGATGAAATTTCTCAACCTTTGACTAATTTTTCTGGTGGCTGGAAGATGAGGGTGTCTCTTGCCCGTATCTTGTTTTCAGATCCTGATCTTCTTCTTCTCGATGAACCAACAAATCATTTGGATGTTGAGTCAGTTTCCTGGCTAGAAAAATTTCTTTCGCAGTTTCAAGGAGCTGTAGTTGTCATTTCTCATGATCGACACTTCTTAAATCGTATTGTTAGAGTAATAGTAGAGTTGGAAAATTATAAATTGACTAGGTATGTAGGAGATTTTGATAAATATCTAGAGCAACGCGAAGAAAATATCGCCCACTTAGAAAAACAAGCATTAAAACAGGAACGGAGAATTGCTGAGTTAGAGAGATTCATCCGTAGATTTAAAGCAAAAGCAACGAAAGCAAGGCAGGCTAAAAGTAGGGAAAAAGAACTTTCTAAGATTAAACCAATCGATAAGATTTCTGTTAAAAAAGATATTCCTGTTATTCGTCTTCCTGATCCCCCAAATTGTGCGTATGAAACTTTAATTGCGAAGAACATGTCAAAGTCATTTGATGTTAAACCAATTTTCTCAAACGTTAATATGGCTCTTTTGAGAGGAAGCAAGATAGGGTTTGTTGGTCCTAATGGATCCGGCAAAACTACTTTTTTAAAAATGGTGTCAGGCGAACTTTCTCCTAGCGAAGGAATAATAGAAATTGGAGATAGAGTAAAAATTGGATATTTTTCACAACATACCCTAGATGGACTAGATGAAAATCTGGAAATCTTTGAATCCGCAAAGCAAGTATCTCCTGAAAGTATGAACAATACGTCAATCAGATCGCTTTTAGGAGGGTTTCTATTTTCTGGAGACGAAGTGTATAAAAAAGTTTCTGTTTTGTCTGGTGGAGAGAGAGCGAGACTTGCTCTTGCAAGATTGTTTATGTCTGGAGCAAATCTTCTTCTTCTGGATGAGCCTACGAATCATTTGGATATGGCTTCTAGGACTGCGTTAGAGGAAGCTTTAGAGTCCTATAGTGGAACTTTTATTTTAGTTGCACATGACAGAGACTTGATTGAATCTGTTTGTGAAGAATTCTGGGTTTTAAGGAATCAAAATATTGAATCTATGTATGAAACTTTAGATGATTATCTTTTGAATATATCAAATCATAGAAATAATGCAGGTTTGAATGCCCTCAATACAGTGGAGAAGAAAGAGAAGGGAAGTGATAAACCTGAAGTTATACCAGTCTTGTCGAATAATAAGAAAAAAGAGATTCGAGAAAAACAGAAGAAAATTGAAAAAGCTATAGAAGAATTAGAAGATGAGGATGAGAAAATCAAAAAACTTCTCTCGTCCACTGATATGTACGAAGAAGGGAGTAAAGAAAAATTGTTAAAAGTCCTGAAACGTCAAAAAGAAGTTTCTTTAGCTCTTAAGGGTAATTTAAACGAATGGGAAATTTTATCCGGTCAGATTGAAAATTTCTAATTCTTTTTTTCTCTTGTTTTAGATAGATTGATTTGTAGTTGCCTTTCTCTTGATGAGTTTTTTTGTTTTTCGCTCCTGTTATCGAAACATAAAGGACAGGAAACTCCATATTCAAATTTTTCTGACAATTTGTCTTCTTCTGTAATTGGCTGACGACAACCATGACATAGTTCGTAACTTCCATCTTGCGACTGTTCTATTAAGGCAGTACGCTCATCAAAGACAAAGCATTCTCCTTGCCATGATGTGGTTTCGTTTTCTTTTCTTTGGTTGAGATAGTTGAGGATCCCACCTTTTAACTGAAAAACGCTCTTAAATCCAATGTCACGCATATAAGACGTGGCTTTTTCGCAACGAATTCCTCCCGTGCAGTACGTTGCAATTTTCTTTTTCTTTTTGTTGCCAAGTTCTTTATTTACAAATGATTTGAATTCAATAAAATTGTCAGTTTCTGGGTCTAATGCGGAGTTGAATTTTCCTATTGATGTTTCGTATTTATTTCTGACATCGACTACAATCACGTCTTCTTGTCCGATGAATTTCTCCCATTTTTCAGGAGGAATAAAAATTCCTGTATTGTCTGCAAACTCGCCCAGATCAGAAAATGTTACGATTTCTTTTTTTATTTTAACTTTCAATCGCTTGAAAGGATCTTTGTCTGTTTGAGAGTGTTTCGATTCTAGAGAGTCAAATCCAATATCAAATAAAAAATTTTCAAATTGTTCTATAGAGTTTTTCTTTCCACAGACTGTGCCATTGATTCCTTCCTTGGCGATTAATGTAGTTCCAAGTATCTGGTTAGATTTGCAGAAACTCGAAATGTTCTCTTTCAGAGCATGTAAATCATTAGAAATTTTTTTAAATTGATAAAAACTCAAAACATGCATTTTATTTAAGCCTTTTTGAAACTAATGTTTTAGAAGTAGCAATTATTGATCCAAATACAATATTAATTTCTGTATACTATTAGAGAATAAAATTTTTTTAAATAAGACAATACTTAAAGGAGCCTCTTTTGAGCGATCCATTATTTAGTTGTAGAGTTTCAGAACTAAGCAAACTTATTCAAGATCTTGATGTGTCCCCGGTAGAAGTATTGGATTCTTGTTATCAGCGAATTGAAGAAGTAAATAAAAGTGTCTTAGGGTTTCTTACTTTGACGAAGGATGAAGCATATAAACAGGCAAAAAAAGCCGAGGAAAAGATTAAACAAAAGCGATATATAGGTCCTCTTCATGGCATTCCATTTGGAGTGAAAGACATAATTGATACTGAAGGTGTTCTTACTACGAGAGGATCTTCAGTATTTAAGGACAATGTCCCTCGTAAGGATGCTTTCTGCGTTTCGAAATTAAAAAATGCTGGAGCGATAATGCTTGGAAAATGTCATACACAGGAGTTTGCTTCAGGACCACTTAGTTACAATCCATATTTTGGAACCGTTAAAAATCCATGGGATATCTCTCGCACTACCGGAGGTTCTAGTTCTGGTTCCGCTGCATCGGTATCTTCAAGAATGTGTCCCTTTGCTCTTGGAACAGATACTGGCAGTTCGATTAGAGGCCCTTCTGCGCTTTGCGGAATAGTTGGACTGAAGCCGACACATGGAAGGGTTAGTTTGAGTGGAGTTTGTCCCAATACGTTGAGTTTTGACCACGTTGGTCCTATGACTCGTTCTGTAGAGGATGCAGCAACGATTTTGGAGGTAATCTCTGGATATGATTCGTTGGATCCATATTCAAAAACTACAAGTTCCTCTGGAATTTTTTCTGAAATGAAAGATGGGATAGAGGGGATGAGAATTGGTCTTTGTCCAGATTTGTATAGTAATCATGAAGTTGACAGAGAAATACTTGCAGTATTTGAAGACATGATCAGTTTTTTTGAAGAGATGGGGGTAAAAGTTGAGACTATAAAAATAGGTTCTACAAAAAAAATACAAGAAATAATTGAAATTATTTTAGCAGCTGAGTTTTTAGAATTTCACCTTCCTATTTACGAATCTCATGGGGACGGATATGGAGAAATAGCTAAAACTGCTGTGGAAAGTAGGATTGGTCAAGTAACTGCGGAACAGTTAGTGTCTGCATATCGTGAAAGGGAATTGTATAGAAGAGAGATACTTAAATTGTTTGATGAAGTAGACGTTGTTATGGCTCCAGCCCTTCCATGTATATCTCCTCGAATTGATGATTGGAAGTCAACAATAAATGGAAGAGAGATTGATTATGATTCCCCAATTACTAAGCAATTTTTAACGCCTCATAATTTTACAGGTTCCCCAGCTATAGTAGTTCCTGTAGGACTCTCATCGGAAGGCTTGCCGATGTCTTTGCAGATTATTGGTAATATGTGGGAAGAGGGTACTGTATTGCGTTTTGCTTATTTCCTGGAAAAAGAGAATCTTTTGAACTTAGGAGATAAAATTCCTCCTTGTTAGACATCTATGTAAAGTAAATTAGTATATGTTAATTTTAAATAACTGATGTTATATAAGTCATGGTTTTTTTATTTCAAATCTAACACCTTCCATGCATTCCTCGTCAATGTTTTTAACTTGATGCACTCCTTCGGGTTCTACATATATCATCATGCCTGAGTACCCGGATCCGGTTCTAGGTACAATATTCCCATTTTCATCATGATATTCTGTCGTTACTAGATTATTTATCTGAAAAATGCATGGATATTTATGTGTGTGTAAATTTTCCAATTCCCCAGGTCTAACAATTACTTTGATTATCCTTACGAGTTCATTTTCAAATAAAATAATATGATTCTCTGGAGCAGCTGCCACTGCATCTAATTCGTCAGGAGTACCTGGGATGAATTTCGGCCTATTTTCTGTAATATCTTTAAGGACTTCATATCTCATAGTTCGATAACATCCATGGCGTCAGGATTTAAGATTCTAGGGCCTTCTTTTTCCACTATAACCTGTGGACCAAAACATATGGCGATTCTATCTTCGTGTGCAGCTTTGACTTCTAAAGCTAGTGACATTCCTTCTGCAACGAAAAGTTCGCCTATTGGATTCTTGCTTTCCTCTGCTATCGACTGCCATTCTGAATTATTTTCAATAGATCCCTCGAGGGATTTTTCTCTCCATTCATATTTGTTCGGTATTTTGCCGGCACAAACATCAGTTACGGGAGGTTCTATTCCATCGAGTCCTGTTCCATGTATCTGAGGAACTTCATGATAAAATCCTCTCGATAGTATTGGCTCATCTACTAATTTATTTATTTTACTCCACTCAGACCCTGGTTTTAATAGTTCTAATGCAATTGTAGTACCCTCATGAACAGCATTTCTTAATTCTTTACATTCTTCATTCATGGGTCCAAGAGAAATCGCAACATGTGGATGACTCCAATATCCTGCGAATCGTGTGTAATGACCCAATTGTAACATCTCTCCATTTTTAATGATTCTGTTTGTGTCACGATGATTAACTGGGTAACCTTCACCTGAATTGAGAAGTGTCCAATGGTCTCTTCCTAATTCAGCACCTGCTTTCATTGAGGCGTAGTCCATTTCAACGAGAATGTCTCTCTCACGTATTCCAGGTTTGAAGATTTTTAAAGCGGCATCAATTTCTATATTAGCAAGTTCTGATGCTTTCTCTACCATTGCAATTTCTTCTTTGCTTTTAATCATTCTGGCTTTTGTGAGTATGTTAGTGGCATCTACAAATTTCGCATTTGGTAAAAGGGATTTGAGATTTTGAAAAGTCATGTAAGGAATACTACCTTCTGCTGCATAACCAGAACCGATAAGACCAACAATGCCTATCTTTCCATTTTCATAGCCAAGTTCTGTTATTGCGTCAGCTGCTACTACACTATATCTTCCTTCATGTCCCCTATAGCGAACTCCTTCCCAGCAAGTTTCAGTAAACCATTTGCCCCAGTTCTGAAGTAACCAAAAATTCATTGGCTCACCCTCTAGAGGGAAGATTAAATGCCTTTCGCTATAGTCTCCGTTGTCTAGCCATCGGACATTGCCGTTTGAATTGTAGCCTCTGGCTATAATTATCAAACAGTCAATGTTCCGGGAATTCATTTCGGAACGAGCGAGTTCCCACCTCCTGTCTCTTTCATTTAAAGATAATGAAGCTCCAGGAACGAGTGTCCTTCCTTTTCTCGGAGTGAACCTTGGATCAGTGAGCATTATGCGAAAATCCCATTTTAAAGAATTTAAATTATAGTTAGAGGAACTAGTATGTAATGTACAAAAATTTTTTACGTTTTGATAGAATTTTCTCTAAGTTTCTATGTTTTTTTAATCCTCATGCCATACCATGCCGCGATCGAAGAAATAGACATATAAACGAAGCAGCCTAATGCAATAATTTCCATAGTGACACCTGCATCTATTAAGTATCCCATTGAGACAGGAGCAATTGCAGTTGAAAGTACCATAAAGAATGTTGCTAGTGCACGGATTCCGCCAAGATTATTGACTCCATATATTTCAGGCCATATTGCTCCTCCAATAGTTACTCTAATCCCTACTGTCATTCCCATTGTGAACATGTATAGGATTTGGGCTACAGGATGGCTAGTAACGGCAAGAATTAACATCGAAATACATAGAGGGATTAGTGATAAAGGGAGAATTCTTTTTGCCCCAAACTTATCAGTAACGTTTCCAGTAATTAATGCTGTAAAGAGAGAGGACACAACATACATGTAAAATGTTTGTGTGAAAATGTTTAAATCCCATCCTTTGGTCTCAACCAGGTGAGACATATGGAAGAAGAAACCTGTTGTGATATAAGAAGGAGCAAGCATAAGGGGAAGGATAAGGTAAAATCGGATATCGTAAAGTACTTCTTTTCTAGTCCAACTAGTGATTGCCTTATTTGCAGAAGGAGAATCGTTATTCGATATAGTTTTTCTCTTTCGAACAGGATGGTTCCCCAGTAGCAATAGGGTAACAGGGGAAACGATTAAAATTATTACAACGGATGAAAAAATCCAAATAGTTTTCCAATCTAGGTATGCGAGTAGAAAAATAGCCAGTGAGACAAGCATGCCTTGCCCTAAAGGATTTCCGAAAGAAATAAGACTAACGGCTTTGCCACGAGTTTCAATGAAATATCTTCCCATAGAGGTGACGGAGGTATGCATCATTAAACCTTGTCCAAAAAGACGAAGAAGAAAAAGCGATATTGTCAGTAAAATTACAGAAGAGATGAATGAAAATAATAAACAAGCTAAAGATAGTCCGAGAAGCACGAGGATTGTATAATTGCGAAGGTCCATTCTGTCAATAAATTTCCCGACCCAAACGAGTGTGCTAGCGCTTCCCACAGTTGCAATTGCATAGATCAATCCGTAGTCTCCATGTGATAATGAAAAAATGGAACGTATTTCAGAACTAAATATAGAAATATAGTACGTTTGGCCGAAACCTGAGAAAAAAGTAAGTAAAAACCCATAAAGTAAAAATCTCGGGTTTTCCTGGATGAATCTTAAGTAGCCTTGTGTTATTTTTTTTGTTTCCAAATAATCGTCTCTTTTGCTAACTGGAAATTAGTTTTAATAAAGGTTGTTGTAATATGGACGGTGTGAATAAAAAAAAAGTAGTTGCCCTTTCTGCTAGTCATGGTGTGAACACATTCTACCTATTATTTATTACGCCCATAATTCCTCTAATTTCAGCAGAATTTAGATTGAATTACTTTGAGGTAGGTTTAATTGCATCGATTTTTGCATTTGCAAATGGCGTTTTCCAATTTCCGATTTCTTTTTTAGGTGATTATCTTGGTAAGTGGAGAACTATACTCGTTGCTAGTCTAATGGTTCAATCCGTTCCCGTGTTTTTTTATGGATTCGCTCCTGATTATTCAACCCTGCTCGTCTTGGTTTTTTTGAGTGGGCTTGGTTGCTCTGCATATCACCCCCCGGCTGTCTCTTTGTTGACACGTGAAATGCCTGAACAAAGAGGTTTAAGTATGGCTTATTTCGCTGGCGGAGGAGAGGTGGGAAGTATCTTGACCCCGTGGCTTGTAAGTACATGTGCTGTATATTTCAGTTGGAGATTCGCTTCGCATTTAGCTATCTTTCCTGCAATTATTATGGCGTCTATCATTTTTATTCTATTTAAAGATTCAAAAAGAGATGAAAGGCCGATTAAACAAGCCGCTCTCTCAACTTTCATATCTTTGACAAAGAACAGATCTTTGATGCTTTTGTTGTTAGTTTCAACTTTTAGGATAACAGGTTTTAGAGGATTAATGACTTTTTTGCCTTTGCTTCTTGCTCAACAATTAAATTATGAAGTTCAAGCAATTGGATGGATACTCTCTATATATTTTGTGATAGGGATTATTACCACCTTTATAGTAGGTAAATCCTCTGATAGAGGAGTTAAGACAAGATATATTCTCTACCTAACCTTTTTGTGTAGTTTGGCTATGGGATCATTATCATTTGTTAGTTCAAGTGTAGGCATTTTATTTCCGATTTTTCTCATCGGTTCTTTTCTCACTCCTGTTCCGAGTCTTGTTTTGGCCGTAGGAACAGAACTAGTGGATGAAGAAAAACGAGCAAGTGCTATAGGACTAATTTATGCAGTCAATGAAATGGGTTCTATGGTATCTCCCATCGTAGGAGGTGTGATGGCAGAAATATTTAATTTACAATTTTCTTTTCTCTTGTATGCATCGTTTTTCTTGATAGCGAGTTTCCTTGCTATTATTCTAAATCGAGCAAGGAAAATTGTTGCCTAGAGAGTTAAGTGTAGAAGATTTTATTTCGTATTGAAGAAAAATTCTGCGTTTTTATATGCTATTTTTTTTGCGGTTTCACTACTTAGAGCACCTAAGAATTTTCTAAATCTCTTAAGTTGTTTTCTGTAATTTCTGATTCCGATTGTTTGTCCTCTCTGGCAAAATTTTGTGTCTGTACCAACCATGAACCTATTTGGCATCTCTTCCATGAGCTCTGCCCAATCTTCGTATGGCTCCCATCTGTTGTTACTTGGGTTAGAAAGATAAGCCCAACCATTATAACCTCGTTTATTTGATTTTTTGAGATTGAAATCCATCATGAGTTTTGGGAAGGTTTTTAAGATTTTTCTTACATTAGAGGATGAAGTCATTGCTGTATGGACTGATACCCATTTAAAGTGTGGATACCTTTTAAATAGAAATTCTGCTCCACCAAACGCCATATCATGATACGAATTTTCATTGTCAGAATCTATCGGCTCTGCGTGCAGATAAAAGTAAAAATTCTTCTTTTTTGAGTTAGCTATTTTATCTATAATTTTTAGGAAAGGTGGATAATTTACTGGAAATTCGATAAGTGCTTGGTGGGCTTTTTTGTTGAAATGCAAAAATGCAATTTCTCCAATCCCAGAATATAATGGATTTCTTAAATCCTTTTTTAACCTTATGGAAATTTCTTTTAGTTCTTTTTTTGCTTCATTCATATCGGATTTGCTTTCGTATTGAATGTTAGTCCAATTTGTAACGTAGTGTGTGCAACATAGAAGATGCATTCTTTTACCTAATGTCTTTTTAAGTGCTTTTTGAATGTCAACATTGTAGTTTTCCATTCTCCCAGAATTTGGAACTGACATTAAAGTTATCTGCGATACATTTTCTTCATCAAGAGTGTTTTTGATAGTGTTAACAATACTACTCGTAGTTTCCTCTTCATCACAGTAACGTCCTTCTTTGACGGTTAGGTGTGTGTGGACGTCAAAGATTTTTCCCTTGTATCTGCGTTTGACTTCTCTTGTTTTTCGATCAAGAGGAAGTATTTCTTTGCTGTATTGAAAAGAAGGCTTTAGTTTTTCAATTCCAATAGCAACGTTGTGACTAAATAAGATGCAGAGTAGTAATAAAAATAAAAAAAAGTTTTTTCTCATCAATTAACCCTTAAGAAAGTTGTGCATTATAGACATTTTTTAATTAACTCACTACTACTTGAAGGGTCATCTTTTGCGAGTTCAGTATATTCATTTTTTTGAAATAAAATATCCGTCTACTTAACTTAAATGAAGTGTTTTTAACGAAACTGGTCAAGGTCAACTACCTTGCTCGTATTTGAACTTACTAAAATAGCCTCAAGAGTTGCAATTATTTCTAGTCCTTCTTGGCAGCTTACAAGTGGAGTTTCTCTGCTAATGATACATTCAGCGAAATGTTTAAGTTCTTCCATAACACAGTCGTTGGTTTCAATTGGAATTTCTTTTCTAGATGATTCGTCTTTTGTTTGAAAGTACATCTTTTTTCCGTCATCGTAAGACCATGCATTCGCTTCCGTTCCATATACTGCAGCGCTTAGGTTAAACGGGACTACGACGGATGTAGCGACATACCCCGTTTGTCCATTTTCAAATTCAAAAAGAATAGAAGTCACATCGTCGAGATTGGATTTTCCGTGTAATTTTTTGCTGAATGCGGAAAGACGCTTTGCTTTTCCTGATAAATAAAAAAGAAGGTCTACCATGTGAATTCCTAGAGCAGTCATTCCGCCAGCAGGTGATTCCAGTGGATTATTTCTCCAGTTATCCTTAGGTTTTTGCATAATAGGTTTGGAGTAATTGGCTTCAAGATGATGTACCACTCCAAGTTTTCCTGAATCTACAAATTGTTTTAGTTTTTTGTTCGCATTTATCCATCTTCTTTTATGTCCTACTTGGAGAATAATGTTGTTTTCGGTCGCAACAGAAATACATTTATGTGCATCTTCTACATTTAATGTGAAAGGTTTTTCAATGAAAATATCTTTTTTGCATGTGGCAGCTTCGCAAACTATTTCTGCATGAGTTGAATGGGGAGTGGCAATAATTACGCCGTCTATTTTATCGGTATTGAGGATTTCTTCTAAAGAAGAAGAAATTTCACAATTAAACTCATTTGAAAATTGTTCCGCAACTTCTTGTTGGGGGTCAAAGCATAATCGAAGGTCTATATTTCCCGTATTTTGAGATGCTCTAGCTAGTGTATGCGCCCATTTCCCTAATCCGACTGAACCTAAACGTACAATTCTTTTGTTCAAAGTATGAGACTCCTAAAAATTATTTTATAAATCAAATATATAAAACTTTTGTGATAATTAAAATAATGCACGTTAACTTTAAGATTTGTTTTTGTTTGTTTTTTAGTTTTTATTAATTATTTCTATGCGGTTTGCTATCATCTTGTTCTTCTTTTATAAAATACGGTTTTGTTATTTCAAAAAAGGTAATTGCAGATGAAAGAAAAAGAAAATTTAATGTCAAAACTTTCTGACGTTATAAAATCGAAAAGAATCTTTGCGCCTAAAGAAGCCTATATGGATCATGTTGAAATTATTCTTGTAGGTGATGGCCCCTTTGTTTTGTTTGATTCTGGTTATGGGACGCAAAGAGATGAGGTTGTTAATTGGGTGAAGAAAGAAAGTAAAGGGGAGCTAGAAAAATTTATTTTAACTCATCAACATCACGATCATTCTGGAAACGCCATGGCGATTTGTGATGTGATGTCCATTCCTTGTCATGCTCATCCTATTGAAATAAATTTGATGAAAGAAAGAGAACTTGATTTGTCTGTTATTCCTATTCAAGAAGGCTTTGTCGTGAATGTTGGCGAAATTAAGCTAGAAGCTATTTTTACGCCTGGCCATTCACCCGGTCATCTTGCATTTTGGTGGAAGGAGGAAAAAGTCTTGATTGGAGGTGACAATATTCTCACTGAAACTACGACCGCAGTCGTTCCACCTTTAGGAAACTTAACTGAATATATTCAGTCTCTTAAAAAAGTATTAGATTTGAAGCCTAGATTAATCTTTCCTGGTCATGGGTATCCAATCGAAAATCCAATAAAAAGGATTGATTATTTACTTTCTCACCGAGATAAAAGGGAGAAACAGGTACTTCGGGCTTTAATAAAAAATGATTCTACATTAGAGGAGTTAGCAAAATCTATTTATCGAAATTTAAGAGAAGATCAATTAGTATTCGGCGTAAATATGATTAAATCCATAATAGAAAAATTAAAGGAAGAGCAAAAAATTACGTATAGAAAAGGGATTTATGAAATTCTTTGATTTATAAAATTAGAGGTGCTAGTTTTGTTGACGAATTGCCACACATTGATACTTCGTGAAGTTTTGGAAGAAACTTCACGAGAACATGATTTCGATATTTATCTATATAATATAGTTCCTGATTCGTTACCTCTGTCAGATGAATTCAATGCTAAAGAAACTCATAGGTTCGAGCCGCCTGAAGGAGCTTATAAGAGATTTCCTAAATTGAAATGGGTTAAATGTCATTTGATCGTCGATAATTTTTGCCACTATGGCTCTATAATGAAGCCCTTAGAAAAATTGGGACCTAGAGATAAAAAAGGTTATACTTATCAGAAGGGGAAAGAACTTATTCCATATCTGGAACAATTCTGTGCTGAGGTGCAAGTAACCCTGGATTCCTCAACAAAATTTTACCTTTCTCATATTCTCACAGAGATAGCTGTAGATTATTCAATATATCTTGATGATGAATCTGTAGGTGAGTTATTGAATGCATCCAGAGACGCTATGCAAGAGGAACAGATCAGTCAATTTTGTAACGGGTTAGCTGTCTTGTATGGATGCAGTCCTGACAAGATATTAAGAGCAAGGAATGCACCTAGGAAATTTTACGGAGATCTTCATGATCTAAAACTCTTATTTCTCGACGGAAGGGCTAAGATAATACTGAGAAAATTAGGCCTAGAATTCAACGAAACAAACATACTCAGAAGCTGTGGATTGATAGAATCTTGTTCTAATAAAACCAAGGATTATAAAGAGTTCACTGAAAATGCGAAAAAAGAGATCATCTCTCACGAACATGAATGGGATAACCAAAACCCCATTATCAGTGAATCATGAATATCTTTTGACGATTATTGTGATTAGATTAGCTGGTATTCAAAATAAAAATCTAATTCACAGAAGCTTTCAGTCCTGCACCTGCCTTAAATTTAGGTACATTCGCAGCAGCTACTCTTATAGTTTCGCCAGTTCTAGGATTTCTTCCATCCCTTTCAGCACGTCTGGAAATGCTGAAAGTACCAAAACCAGTGATAGTAACTTTGTCACCACCTCTTAACGCACCGGTAACGGATGATACAAACGCATCAATTACTGAACCTGCTTGTGACTTGCTCATATCCGCATCATTTGCAATTGCATCTACTAGGTCGCCTTTATTCATTTTTCTCTCTCCATAAATTAATAAAATATGGGCGATTCAAATCTAAAATTTAAGGCGGATTTAAAAAAAACAAAAAAACAGGGCGGGAACCCAATAATACTAACAATTCAAATAAAGAAATGCAAATAAAATTTTGCGTATTCTCAGTTATATAGAAGGATCGAGTAATAGAAAGAAAAAAAATGTAATTATTTTTCAAATGGTTTATCGAAAAATTCTTTTTAGGAAAGAATCTATTTCGTATTTCAATTCTTCCTTTATTGCAAAATTCGTTTCTATCATAGAATTTGCATTTTCATTAGTTGAGTATGAAAAATTGAATAATTTTTGAAGTGTATAAGAAATAACTGTTGCACGAGTGTTAGGTGGTGATTTGTTGAAATTGTAAAAAATTTTTATTAAATTTTTTTCAATATGAATAGATTCATTTTCGGAGTTCCTAACGAAAAATCCACCATGATTTAAAAAGACAGAAAGGTCGATATTAGGTATGGTCTCATATTGGTCGCAAAGGAAAAGAATATCGTACTTCTTAGGAATTTCCATATTTCTTAAAGGTTGCTTTTTGATTTTTATAATAGTCTTGTCTAGCATGCCAATTGCCGAAGGCCAGCCTAAAGTTCTGATTTGTGTATTAAACCCATTTTTCATTACTTCATCAACAAATATTTGCCCTGACTCTATAAACAAACTGTTTTTGATGTTCTGTCTTTTTCCAAGAAGACATATAGAATATTCGTTAACTTTATCCATTTCGTTTTTTGACCCAAGTTGATTAAAGTGTGTTTTTAGTTTTTTTATAAGTTGACATGGCAAATTTGGTTTAGCAATACTTCCCTAGGAGTTTTCCTTTTATTGGGGTAAATCTTGACTAAACGTTATTCACTATACACTTATGGTTGTCAGATGAATAAGTATGATTCTGAAACCATATCTGGTTACCTTGAAGAAGAGGGATATTCCCTCTCTGCTCAATTAGAGGATTCCGATCTAGTTATTGTGAATACATGTTCTATTCGTGAAAAAGCGGAAGAAAAAGTTTATAGTCAGATTGGAAGACTTAGTAAACTGAAAAAAAAGAATCCAAATTTAAAAATTGCGGTTTGTGGATGTTTTGCAAATCGCGCTGGTGAACAAATTGCAAAAAGAGCGCAAACAGTTGATCTTGTTTTCGGCACCCAAAATATTTCAAAACTACCTAACCTTCTTGAGAAATTGGAAGAGGGTAGGGTTTTGGATACTAAGCCAGTTGTCCCCGACTTCACTTCCTTGGAACCCATAAACAGGGAAAATGGGAGGAGTTGTTGGGTTAGTATTGCGAGAGGATGTGATAATTTTTGTACATTTTGTGTGGTTCCATATACTCGTGGTCCCGAATGGAGCAAGCCAAGTCATCTTATTGTTGAAGAAATAGAAAAGGCTGTTCAAGAAGGGTTCCTCGAAGTTACGCTTTTGGGTCAGAATGTAAATTCATATGGCTTAAAAGATAAAGACGAATTAAGTTTTGGTAGATTGCTTGGCAGAATAAATAAGATAGAAGGACTTAGAAGAATTAGGTTTATTACGTCACATCCACAGAATTGTGATTTAGAAATGTTCGAATCGATGGCATCTTACGAAAAAGTTTGTGAGCACCTACATCTTCCTTTCCAATCTGGTTCAAATAATATCCTGAAAAAAATGGAGAGAGGGTACACTTCTGAAGAGTATTTGGAAAAAGTTTCTATGTTTTATGATAAGGTTCCTGAAGGTGTACTCACGTCAGACGTTATAGTCGGTTTTCCAGGTGAAACTGATAAAGATTTTGATGACACTCTTGAATTAATTCGCAACTCTCACTTTGAGAGCATTTATAGCTTCAAGTATTCTCCAAGACCGGGAACACCAGCATTTGGAATGGATTGTCTTGTCGATAGTATGGTGATAGATGAAAGGTTTGAAGAATTGACGAGAGTTCAAAAAGAGATTACAAAAGAAAATCATGACAAACTGCTTGGAAGTGTGCAAGAAGTTTTGATAGATAAAAAAATAGAAAATAGAGAAAGTCTGCTAGATTGTTATGAATGCTGTTCCGGAGAGGCTCATTCGGAAAAAGAATTTTTCTCCTATGCAGGCAGAAATAGAGGAAGTCAAAGAGTAATCTTCTTGTCGAGAGAAGAAAATTTGTCTGTGGGGCAAATTGTTGATATAAAAATACTTCGTAGTGGAGTGCAAAATGTTCAGGGGTATTATCCAGAACATGAAATAGAGATGGAGTTGGTTTAATGATAGAAATGAGTATCAAAGGTTTGGCGGTTGACCCTTTAACTAATGTCCCTATTGTGATTCTTGAAGAAGCAGATGGTGACAGAATTTTGCCAATCTGGGTAGGTCTCTTTGAGGCGCATGCTATTGCACGAGAGATGGAAGATTTTGAGACTCCTCGACCAATGACCCACGATTTACTGAAAAATTTAATTACAGAACTCAATGGGCAAGTGGATCATGTTTTGGTAAGTGAATTAAAAGACAATACTTTTTATGCACAAATTCATGTCTCTAGCAATGGGACAAATCACGTCATTGATTCCAGGCCTTCTGATGCTATAGCACTTGCGATCAGAGTTAGTTCCACAATTTATGTTAGTGAAGAGGTTTTGGATGAAGCAAAAAGCTTAGACTTTGATAAGCCTGCTAACCTTGAAGAGACCAAGGGTTTTCCTACAGATGTGAAAGATCTCGAATCCCCTGAATCTTCCGGAAATGTTTTTCAAGAGGATAAGGAAGATATTAAAGACTGGCTAAAAAACTTGAAACCTGGAGATTTTCTTAAAGAAGATTCCTAGTTCTAACTACCCAGACAATGAAACTATTTACTTGAGAAGATTTAAGGCATAAGTCATTGAATCAATTGAGGTTAATTGGCAATGTCGAAGCAAAGTACACTGTACTTAATAAGGCATGGTGAGACTCATTGGAATCTCGAGCAACGAGTTCAAGGTGTCTCAGACATTCCATTGAATCAAACGGGTAAAATACAAGCAAGAAATTTAGCAAAAAAACTCCAAGGAATCATGTTTTCGAAAATATATACTAGTCCCTTAACTAGAGCTTTAGAGACTGCAGAAATAATGGCAAAGTCGTTAGGCAATGCTATTATTGAAATGGATAATTTTGCTGAATTAGATCAAGGAATGCTGGAAGGTATGAAATTCAATGAAATGAATGAAAAATTTCCTGAATTTTTCATTAAATGGAGAACTGCTCCAGGTGAAGTGAGAATGCCTGGCGGGGAAACATTGGGGGAATTGCAGACTCGGGCATGGAATGGTATTGAAAAGATCCATTCATCTCATATAAGGGAAGAAAATCCCGTTTTAATCGTCAGCCATAATTTAACGATTATTTCTATTCTATCTCGTATTCTTAAGGTGAGTCTCAATCAACTTAGAACATTTAGGCAGCACAACGCTTCTGTAAATATCATTGAAAAAGATTCTAATAGGGGATGGAGTGTTGTAACAATGAACGATATTTCGCACTTGGAAAATGATTTGTAAGAAGTGTTCGTAATTTTTTTTTTACTTTTACTCTCAATGAATTGAAAAAATGAATGAAAAGAAAAATAAAACTTATGTAGTAAAAAGGGATACCACTCATAAGGAATCTTTGCTGGACTATTCTTCTGCACTGAACAGTCAGCAATACGAAGTTGTGATGGCAGGAGAAGGACCCATTCTTGTGATTGCAGGTGCTGGTAGTGGCAAAACGCATACCATAGTTTATCGTCTTGCACGGCTCATAGATGAGGGTATTTCTCCTAGCTCAATTCTTCTGGCAACCTTTACAAATAAGGCAGCAAAGGAAATGCTTTTGCGTGCATCTAGCTTGATTAAAGGTGATTTACGTAGTGTTTTTGGGGGAACTTTTCATCACATTGGGAATCTAATTCTTAGACAATACTCTCATCTTATAGGATTTGATAGAAATTTTTCTATTATGGATCGCGAAGATTCTTCAGACTTGATCAAAGACTGTATTTTACAGGCAAAAGTAAATCCAAAAGAAAGAAACTTCCCGAAAGCAAATGTCATTGAATCTATCATATCTTTTTCCGCAGATACGGAAATGGAAATAGTTAATGTTATTTGTAGAGATTATCCATATCTAATTGAAAATATTGATATTATTAAAAAAATTAAAGAATTTTATAAGGCAAGAAAAAAAGAATTGAATATAATGGATTTCTCTGATCTTCTGTCAAATACAAGTTTATTGCTAGAGGAAAATGAAAAGGTTCTAGAAGTTTTTCAAAACCGTTTTAAATATGTTTTGGTGGATGAGTATCAAGATACAAATAAAATACAGGCAAGGATAATAGATCTTCTGTCCGGAAAGTGGAAAAATTTGACAGTTGTAGGAGATGATGCACAAAGCATTTATAGTTTTAGAGGTGCTTTTTTTGAGAACATAGTCACCTTTCCTGAAAGATATCCCAATACAAAAGTATTTAAACTCGAAGAAAATTATAGAAGCACGAATCCTATTTTAGAACTGGCGAATGCATCTATCGGAAATAATAAAAAACAATATCCAAAAAATCTTAGAAGCATAAAACAAGATGGGAGTTTGCCGGTATTGGCACTATGCCAGGACGTACTGCAGCAAAGCGAATTTGTTGCACAAAAAATTTTAGAACTTAAAGATGAAGGCATATCTCTTTCAGATATTGCTATTTTATATCGTGCCCATTATCACTCTATTGAGTTGCAGATGGAGTTAACTAGACGTTCCATTCCTTTCGAAATTCGAAGTGGGCTTCGATTTAATGAAAGTAGACATGTGAAAGATATTATTTCATTTCTTCGTTTTGTGAACTGCCCTACGGATGAACTGGCTTGGAAACGGTCCCTAAATTTGTTGCCAGGTATTGGTAATACTACAGCATCAAGGATTTGGGAATTAATTCGCAATACTAATGATCCTCTCAAGTTAGAAACTGTGCAGGAGAATTTAACTATCCCAAAACGTGCAAAAGGTTCTTGGGAAAATTATGTCGATTTGATCTCGTTACTCCGAACACTTTGTGACATTTCCGAAGACAAAAATAATAATACAGGGTCACCTTCTGAAATGATCAGTCTTGTTTTGTCGAAATTTTACAGAAATTATATCGAAATGACTTTCGAAAATGCAGACTCTCGTATTGATGATATTAACCAACTTTCTGAGTTTGCACTAAATTATAATAGCGTGGAAGATTTCCTATCTGAACTCGCTCTCATGGGAACTTTCGGAATAGAAACAATGGCTCAAGAAAATAACTTTGATGAGGATGAATCTATTGTACTAAGTACGGTTCATCAATCAAAAGGATTGGAATGGAAAGCTATTTTTGTATTGTGGCTTACAGATTCACGTTTTCCTTCTGCAAGATCTCTCGGTACCGAAGGAGGGGAAGAGGAAGAGAGAAGGTTGTTTTATGTTTCAGTTACAAGAGCCAAAGATCACTTGTTTTTATGTCAACCTATGCTTGAGACGAATATGTATAAGCAAAGCGGATTTTCGAGACTGTCGCGTTTCGTGACTGAACTTCCTAACTCGCTTTATGAGAAGTGGACACTGCTAGACGAAGGAATTTCAAGTGAAGGTCACGAGAACACTCAATATGGAAATGACAATTGGACCAGCCCCGCAGATCCTGACGATCCGGATGGTTTTGTTTATGAATTTTTTGACGATAAAAATTAAAATATTTTAAATACATAAGAGGAATTAAAAAATGAGTGATTATTATAAGATTAATGCTTCTGATAACGATTTTAGGCAAAACTATAGACTCATGGTTGGGACGATAGTTCCAA
This sequence comes from Nitrospinota bacterium, assembly GCA_036231405.1. Classification (GTDB taxonomy): domain Bacteria; phylum UBA8248; class UBA8248; order UBA8248; family UBA8248; genus UBA3496. The sequence goes on along the minus strand of JAZAHK010000030.1, from coordinate 31,404 downwards.
GACCAATCGCATGGGTTAGTTCCATCAGTAAAGATGGTCATGCAAATTTGGCTCCTTTCTCCTTCTTCACATGTGTTGGGCAAGATCCTCCTCTAGTTTCTATTTCTGTGGGAAAAAGCCCTGACTCTCTCAAAGATACAACGAATAATATTCTTGAAACTAAGGGATATGTAATTCATGTTGTGGCGAATGGTTTTGAGGAACAAATGAATATTACATCAGATAATTTCGCATTTGATATAGACGAATTTAAAGAAGCAGGACTTAATGCAGTTCCTTCAGAAAATGTTCTTGCTCCTAGAGTGGAGAATATCCCCGTCTCAATGGAATGTGAATTTCGACACATGATTACAAATGGGAACAGTCATAAAGTAAATCTCATTATTGGGGAAGTGCTTTGCTGGCATGTCCGTAAAGATGTTGCTATGGAAGAGGGTAAATATATAGATCATTTGAAATTAGAACCTGTTGGGAGACTTGCAGGGAATGATTATTGTCGTACACAGGATACTTTCGTAATGCAAAGACCGGACAGAAAAGAGGGACAACAGTCACCTTGAACCTCTGTTTTTGATTCTGGTATTCTATTTTTTTCTATTTCTTTTTTGGAGTAAGCAAAATGAATGACATTCCAAAACATATGAAGGCTATCGTCACTAATGGTCCCAATGACTATGATTATAAAGAAGTCTCGGTTCCCGATTATGAACCAGGGAACATCCTTGTAAAAGTTGCTGCATGCGGAATTTGCGGAACGGATACCCATATTCTAGGTGGACATATGAGACCTATGTGGCCGCCATATTACCCCTTTATTCAGGGGCATGAATGGTGCGGTACAGTTGCTGGTATTGGGAAAGATGTAAGAACCGATTTGCAGTTAGGAGATAGGGTGATCATGGAGCCTACGGTGGGGTGTTCCTCGTGTGCTATGTGTATAGCCGGAAATTATCATCTTTGCGAGAATGCCGCAAAAAAAGATGGTGGATATAAACTTCTTGGACATACTGCAGATGGTGCATTCAGCGAGTATGGATTGGCTCCTCCAAATAATTTACATAAAATGCCTGAGAATATGACCTGGGAAGATGCAGTGATTGTAAATCAAGTTGTCATTGCCCTCCATGCTTTAGATCGTGGTCAGGTTTATCCAGCAGACGAAGTTGCAATCTTGGGGCCAGGTCTTTTAGGGCTTTCTGTTTTGCAGCTTGTAAAGTACCTAGGGGCCTCTAAAGTTTTTGTAACTGGAAGAGGATACAGACTCGATATTGCGAAAGAACTTGGTGCCGACGTAGTGATTGATATTACAAAAGAAAATCCGGTAGAAGTGGTGATGGAACATACCAATGGCAAAGGAGTGGATCTTAGTGTCGAGTGTGCTGGTCCGGTAAGTACGATGAGAGAAGCGGTAGATATGGTTCGAAGAGGAGGTCGCGTAGTCTTAGAAGGCATTAACGGGGGAGAAGAGGTTTCCTTTAATACAGACCGAATCGTCTTAGATGAAATTTCTGTTTTTGGAGGAAGAGGATCTCCAAATTGTTATCCTCGTGCAATACAAATTATTGCAGATGGGCATATTAAAACCGACAAAATGCTTACTCATAGTTTCCCTTTGTCAGAGTTTAATGAAGCTATGAGAATGTTCCAGGCAAGGGAAGATGGAGTCATGAGAGTGATGCTGACTCCTTAAGTAAAGTGAGATTTCGATATTCTTTTTTAATAAAACAGAAGGAGGTTTAGTTGAAGACAACCTCAATATTCTTTGTGATTTGTTTTTTTGTTCCACTTTTCTTATTGTCTGCAGAACCCATTTATCACAAGGTGAAGTATCCACCGGGAGATAAGAAATTTCCTGCAGTAATTCTTTTGCACACAAGTGGTGGATTCAAAACGGTCCGAAAACAAATTCCAAAATATATTAAAAATGGGTTTGCTGTGTATGCTCCTGATTTTTTTAAAAAACACGATATCTCCAGTTCAAACCGCATGGAAACGTTTGACGATTACAGGGAACCCATTGAGAAAGAGCTTTTGGAGATTGTTTCTATTATGAAGAAAGATCCAAAAATAGACAAAAAGAATATCTTTGCTGCTGGTTTTTCTAATGGAGGATTTTGGGCTTGTTTTCTTGCAGGAAAAGGTGTGGTGAATGCAGGAGCATCTCACTACGGGGTTTGGAAAGCCAATTTTGGACCGGACATGACAAATGAATTTCCCATGGAATATTTTAGCAAAAAGAGCACTCCGCTTCTTGCTTTGCACGGGGATACCGATTCCACCCAAAAGATCGAATTTGCGCACGATGCCTGGTCAGATATCAAAGACCGGGGAGGGAAACTAGTGATTCATGTATATGAAAATATAGATCATGCATGGGATGCAAAAGGAAGCAGGAAATATGAATACGACGAAAAAACAGACAAAGATGCGCTGAAAAGAACAGTTCGTTTTTTTAGAAAACATAGTAAATAATATTCCTTTTTTGGAGGAGAAATGAAAAAAATATTCTTGTTTCTAGTCTTTTGTTCCTTTGTTTTGACTTCAGTATCTTTCTTGCATGCCGATACCAATTTAATAGGAAATTGGAAAAGCGAGGATGGGAAAGAAAGATATGACTTTATGGATGGGTTTGCTGCAAATAAAGGAATTGTCCTGATCTATAAAAAAGGCAAACTTCAGAATGTAAGGGAATGGAGTGTTGTTTCAGGGAAACTGAAGATTGGATATTATTCAAAAAATTATAACATAATTAAAAAAGATACCCTTGTGTTAGATAAGTCTATTTTCTCAAAGCAAGTTTCAAAAAAGAAACAAGGTGCTACAAAAATCATAGAACTGAAAAAAAATACACAGATGTTTCTTGATACATTGGTTGGATATGATTGGGAAAATGAAATCTCTCAGGAACTGTATCAGTATAAAAGAGGATTTTCTTCTACGACAGGAATCATTTCAAGGTACAAGAAAAAAAAGTTTTCCTCTTTAGGTACGTGGTCTTTTGCAAATGGGGTTATCAAAATAAGAGGTACTGTTTATCCAAATGCCAGAATTGCTGGAAAACACCTTCTACTTTTAAGTTCTTCTAATAGGGTTTCTGTACTCACGAAAGGGAAAAAATCCGTAGTTCATACGTCGACGGATCTTAAAAAAGAGAAACTATCATTTATTAAAAAATTTACGAGCGGAAGATGGATTCAGCCAAGTTGGAGTTATCTAAATTCTTACCAATTTCGCCCTACATTTGGTGATTTAAGTGGTGTTTCTTTCGTTACAAACATTTATCCCAAAACTAATAAAAAAAATTATTATACTTCAAGAACATGGGAGTTTTCGCCAAAAACAGGTGGACTTAAAATGGGATATAACAATTATCTCAATGCACGTATTGAAGGTCCTTATCTTATTCTTCTTAAAAAGGACGGGTCAACTGACCAGTACAGGCGACCTGAAAATGAGAAAATAAAATCTTATTCTCATGCAGATATTACGCATGTAAGAGTCAGTGAAATGAATATTACACCCTTGGTGAATTTAATCGAAGGGCAATGGTTTGCAAATGGTACGACTTACAAGTATGTATTCAATCAGAGTAAAAAGGGTGGTTGGCTTCATAGCTTTAATACATATCCTTTTACGATTAGAGGGAATACCTTGAAAGTGGACGGAAGATTTGAAGTCAAAGATGTCAGATTTGTAGATGGGAAGGTTGTCCTTGGCGACAATAGAGCTTCTTACGCTAGGGATTCTAAATTGGTCTATTTAAAACACCAGAACATAAAAGAAGCGTCAAAAGAAGCAAAGAAACAGCTAAAGAAGATAAAAGAGATAACAAAAATAGCCACGCGTTCTTCAGTTGGTGGAGGAAAACTTCTGCAATCCATAAAGGAGCAACTTGACCGAATTGAAAAGAAACTAGCATTTGTAGGAATAAATTAGAAGGTATTTGCAATTTTAAAAACAGATTTATGAAGGCATTACTTTTGGATGCTCGAGCATCTCTTTTAAAGTTTTAAGAAACTCTGCAGCGGGGGCTCCATCGATAATACGGTGGTCACAGTTGATTCCAAAAAATGCGGTGGTCCTTGGAACCACTTTGCCGTTTCTGACTACAGCTCTTTCTCTTGCAGCTCCGACTGACAAAATCGCGCTTTCTGGGTAATTAACAATTGCTGAAAAATGATCCACTCCATAGGCTCCCAAGTTGGTTACAGTAAACGTTCCCTCTTGCAGAGAATCTGGATCCAAAGATCTGTTTCTGGCAGCGGTTGCCAGTGCATTGGTTTCTGAGGAAATGGCATCGATACTTTTTTGGTCTGCATTTTTAAGGACAGGGACCATCAATCCATCTTCCAAAGCTACGGCCACCCCGATATTGATTTGTTCAGCACGTTCCACAGAGTCTCCCATAAACTTTACGTTTACAGCAGGACATTTTTGAATGGCTCTTGCGGTATAGAAAAGAATTAGATCGTTGATCGAAATTTTTACGCCAAGATCTGTTTCCCATGCCTGGCTGCTTGCATTCCTTACCGCGAGAAGATTGGTAAGATCTACTTCAGACTGCAGCGTAATTCTAGCTACATTGGACCAGCTTTCAGACATTCTTTCCGCAATCACTTTTCTCATGGGAGAAACAGGTTCTGTTCCATAGGAAACTTCTTTGGCAGCGACAGGTGCAGGTTGTTTGGAAGCATTCTCAATATCTTTTAATATAATTCTTCCGTTAGGTCCTGTTCCCTGAACGGTTGTGTAATCTACCCCTAACTCTTTTGCTAACCTTTTTGCAGCAGGACTCGCTAAAATTCTATCACCAGTTGGTGCGACTGATTTTGTTTCATCACTAGCACTGACTTCTTCTTTTGCAGGCTCTTTTGTTTTTTTGGTTTTTGGAGCAGGCGCGGCAGAATCAATTTTTTCCCCTTTAGCTCCGATAATCGCGATATTTTCCCCGCAAGGAACCACTGCATCAGAATCAAATATTTTTTTTAAAAGAATACCGTTGTCGGGAGATTCTACCTCGTATTCGACCTTGTCTGTTTGGATATCTACAAGAATTTCTCCTTTTTTAACTGGATCTCCTTCCTCTTTTCTCCATGCGATAATCGTACCTTCTTCCATGGTAAGACCCAGTTTCGGCATGGGCATTTGAGTGGCCATTGTTTTGTTCCTTTACAAGGTTAAACTCTTAACTTATCCAAGGACGGTTCTTTTTACACCTTCAATCACATCATCTTTATTCGGTATTATAAAATTTTCTAGCTTCGGCGAAAAGGGCACCGGAGTTTCTTTTGCAGCAACTCTCTCTATCGGTGCGTCTAAATAATCAAAAGCTTCTTTGGAGGCTATGGCAGCAATTTCTGCTCCCCATCCGCATCTCTCTACAGCTTCGTGTGTAATGAGAAGACGGTTCGTTTTCCGGACAGAGGTAAGAATCGTTTCTTTATCTAGTGGAAAAAGGGTCTTGGGATCAATTACTTCTACTGAAATTCCTATTTCCTCAAGTTCTTCGGCTGCGTCTAATGATTTTTTTACCATAGAGGAGGTGGCAACCACTGTAATGTCCGTACCTTCTCTTTTTACTTCTGCTACGCCGATAGGAACAAGATATTCTTTTTTAGGCGCCGGGTTTTTCTCCAGATATAAGAGTTTATGTTCGATAAATAGGACAGGGTCTGGATCTCGTATTGAACTTTTGAGAAGACCTTTTGCATCATAAGAGCAAGAGGGCATCACTACTTTTAGCCCAGGGATATGTACAAACCAAGATTCTAAGCTTTGTGCGTGCTGGGCAGCTGAACTTCTTCCTGCACCTCCCTGAGTTCGAATCACGAGAGATGTTTTTGCTTTCCCTCCAAACATGTAACGCACTTTTGCTACCTGATTTACAATTTGGTCCATAGCCACAGCAGTGAAATCAATATACATAAGTTCTGCAACCGGTTTCATGCCAACTAGGGCCGCTCCCAGAGTAGCTCCTACAATTCCTTGTTCAGAGATAGGAGTATTCCGTACTCTTTCTTTACCGTATTTTTTAAAGAGTCCTGCGGTGGTTTTGTAGGATCCCCCAAACTCGGCGATATCTTCCCCTAGAAGAAAAACCGATTTGTCTCTTTTCATTTCTTCATCGAGTGCTTCTACGATGGCATCTCTGTAAAGTATTTCTCTCATGATCTCTTTATCTTAGGAGTCTGAATAAACATCTTCCAATGCATCTTCTAAATCAGGTTCTGGACTTTCCTTTGCGTAAAGAATGGCTTCATCGATCTCTTGGTTGATGTCAATAACTAGTTTTTCCTTATGGTCATCTGCGATCCATTTTTTCTGTTTAAGAAAATCTTCAAAAGTGACAATAGGATCAATTTTTTTCCATTTCCCAACGACTTTGTCATGGCCATACGCTGTACCAGGATCTCCTACGTAATGTCCGAGGAAGCGCATCGTTTTTGCTTCGATAAGGGTAGGGCCTTTTCCGCTTCTAGCTCTTTTGATGGCTTCTCCTGCAATTTCATACATCGACAGAGGATCCATGCCATCTGCGACAATGCCAGGAATGTTGTAGGATGTGGCCCTGTCGGCAATGTCTGAAACGGATTGGTGGTTTTTTTGCGGGGTGCTTTCAGCAAAACCATTATTTTCACATACAAAAACAACAGGAAGTTTCCATGTAGAGGCAAGATTAATTCCCTCATGGAATGCACCTTCATTACTTGCCCCATCACCAAAAAAACAGACAACCACATCTTTTGTTTTTTGAAGCTTCAGTCCCAGCGCAGCTCCAGCAGCGATAGGGATACCGCCACCTACTATTCCATTTGCCCCAAGTACTCCTAGTTCCTGGTCTGCGATATGCATGGAACCGCCTTTGCCCTTACAGTACCCAGTTTGTTTTGCATATAGTTCTGAGAACATTCCTTTGTAATGGAGGCCCTTTGCAATCATATGGCCATGTCCTCTGTGTGTGGAAGTAATTTGGTCTCGAGGAGTTAAGTGTACACAAATCCCTGATGCTACTGCCTCTTCTCCGATATAGGCATGTAAAAATCCAGGCAATTCTCCTTTGGTAAAGAGATCTATAGAAGATTCTTCAAAACGGCGAATGCGGAGCATGGTTTTGAAAATCCATAGTGCATTTTTCTTGGTTATTGTTGGCATTTAGTTCCACTTTTATTCGTTAAGAAATTCGCGGATATTTACTTAGAAGGTATATCTACTTTCTTTATGAAATAGTTCTACATGCTATCATTTCAGAAACGCTCGAGCAAGTTTTCTCCTTGTGAGTAAGAATAGAAAATTTGAAACTAAAAATAAGACTTGCACTTTTTCGAGAATGGGAATAGATTTACTTAACTTGAATGAAACTGTTTAAGGGTCCGGCAAGGGTCCCTTTTTTTTATTCTAATTTTTATAGTTTGAAGATGATCAAAAACGACTTATCGTTATTAATTGAAGATTTGGTAACAAAACAAGGTTTTTATCTTGTAGAACTGCATCATTCTGTTTCGCGCGATAGAGATCTTTTGAAAATATTTGTAGACAATCGTGGTGGAGTAACATTAAAAGATTGTGAAAAAATAAGCAGATTTTTGGAAGAAGAAATTGAGAAAAATGGATTAGCATCTGACAATTATCAGTTAGAGGTTTCCAGTCCTGGTATTGATAGACCTTTAAAAAAACTTGCTGATTTTGTTCATTTTCAAGGAAAGATAGTTCGTTTGAAAATGTCGGATTCTTATCTAGAGAAAACAGGCAAAAGAAATCTTGTCGGGACAATTAAACAAGTAGAGGATGAAGAAATTGAAATAGAATTAAAGGACAATTCAATATCTCGATTTCTTTTTCGAGATATTCTAAAGGCAAAGCTAGAAATTGATTGGGAAGTAGAACTAGAGAAAGGTTCTGAACTGTACTGATAGATTTTTAATGCAAAGGGGTTTTTCGTGAGTAAAGAGATTTTAAGTGTTCTGTCTGAACTTGAGCGTGAAAAGGGTATTCCCAGAGATGTATTGATGGAGGCCATGAAAGCGGCAGTAATTTCTGCTTCTAGAAAACAATTTAAATTAGGGGATAATGTTGAGGCAGATTTTGATGATGTGACAGGAGAAATTAAATTGCAGGCAAGAAAAATGGTTGTTTCTAAAATGGAGGATCCAGAACTGGAGATATTGCTCGAAGATGCACTGCTTCAGAAAGAGAGTATTGCTTTGGGTGATTATTTAATTATGGATTTGCAGGTGGAAGGGTTAGGCCGTATCGCTGCTTCAACTGCAAAACAAGTTATCTCACAAAGGATAAGGGATGCCGAAAGATCAAAGGTTTATAGTGAATTTATAGGAAGAGTTGGTGAATTGATCACAGGCTCTGTGTCACAAGTAGACAAAGGAAATATATATGTTGATCTTGGTCGAACAGAAGCAATACTTCCAAGAAGAGAACAGATCTTTAAAGAAGTATACAAAAGAAACGATAGAATTAGATGTTATATTCTAGAAGTAAGGGAGTTTACTAAAGGCCCTCAGGGGCCTCAGGTAGTTTTAAGTAGGACCCATTCAGGACTAGTTGTAAGACTTTTTGAAATGGAGGTTCCTGAAATATATGACGGAATTGTAGAAGTGAAAGAATGCGTCAGGGAAGCAAGTGGACGTACAAAAATTGCAGTTGTGAGCCGTGATAGAGATGTTGATGCAGTGGGTGCATGTGTAGGACCAAGAGGTAGTAGGGTTCAAAATATTGTGCAGGAGTTGCGTGGAGAGAGAATTGATATAGTCCTATGGAATGATGATCTTAGAACGTACGCTGAAAATGCACTGAACCCAGCGAAAGTACAACATATTGAGCTTTATGACAATGAAAAGAGAATGGAAATCCTTGTACCAGATGATCAATTATCTATTGCGATAGGGAAATCAGGACAGAATGTAAGATTAGCTTCACGTCTTTTAGGCTGGAAGATTGATATGAAAGCGGAAGGAGAATATAGGAGACAAATAGCGGAACAAACGTTTTCAGGAGATAAAAGCAAGGGTAATGAAACAGAGGATTCGTCTGGTAGTGAATTGTTAAAGTTAGATCTAATAGGCGATAAAATGGCTGACTTGCTTATCAATAATGGTTTTAGTGATATTAAATCTGTTGCCTCTTCTACAAACGAAAATCTTTGCGAAGTTCCTGGCATAGGTCCGACAAGAGCAAATTTGCTTATAGAATCGGCTAAAGAATTTTTGGCAAAAGATTCCTAGAGGTGATAACAATTTTATGAATTGTTTTAAATAATGCAGAAAATTTTGATATATTTATTATTTACAAGCTTTTGTTTCTATTTCAATAATAAGGTGATGCATGCCAAATACAAGGGTCTATACTTTAGCAAAAGAGTTGGGATTTGAGAGTAAGCTTTTTGTTAAAGAATTAGAAAAAGAAGGTATTAAGGTAAAGAGCCATATGAGTACTGTTGATGATGAAACAGTAGAACTGATCATGACTCTTTTTAAGATTGAACAAAAACCCTCTCCTCCAAAAAAATCTTCTAAAAAGGCAGAGACCCCCAAAAAGAAAGAGACTCTTAAAAAGACGGAGACCTCCAAAAAGACAGAGTCCTCCGAAAAGGTAATTACAGAAAAACCGACAGAAAACGTTCATGATAAAGTGAAATCAGATTTAAAAGATGAACAAATTCAAACCGTAGAGGAAGAAGAATTTTCATCAAATGATGAAAATTTTCTGGTAGAGGAAGAGGAAGGATTAGGTGTTGTATCTGCTTCTTCTCCAGTTAATAAAATAAAATTAGGAGAAGTGATAACTGTAAGTGAACTTGGAGAAAAATTAAAAGTAAATAGTATTGGAATTATAAAATATCTGATGTCTAAAGGAGAGATGGCTACGGTCAATCAGTCGATTAACTTTAAAACTGCCTCTACTGTCTGTGAATTTTTTCAATGTGAAGTTGAACTGAGTAAAGATCTTCTTGAGGAATCTCTAGATCAAAATGATGACAACCCAGAAGATATGATAGATCGTGCTCCTGTGATTACAGTTATGGGACACGTTGATCATGGAAAGACTAGACTTCTAGATTCAATCAGAAATGCAAACGTGATGGACAATGAAGCGGGAGGTATTACTCAACATATAGGAGCATACCGTGTTGCAACCGAAAAAGGGACGGCAGTATTTATTGATACTCCAGGCCATGAAGCATTTGCTGCTATGAGGGCAAGAGGATCTCAGATCACGGATTTAGTCGTACTTGTAGTTGCTGCTAATGAGGGGGTGATGCCACAGACTAGAGAGGCTGTTTCTCATGCTAAAGATGCAGGTGTGGCTATTATGGTAGCAATAAATAAAATGGATTTGCCTGACGCTAATCCTGATCGGATTAAACAGCAATTAGCAGAACTAAATCTGATCCCTGAAGACTGGGGAGGAGATACTGTTTTCTGTCCTGTTTCTGCTAAAGATGGGACTGGGATAGAGGATTTGCTTGACTTGGCAATTCTTCAGGCGGAAATGCTGGAATTGAAAGCTAATGCAGAATGTTTCGCGTCTGGAATTGTTGTCGAGGCAAAACTCGATAAAGGAAGAGGTCCAGTTGCTACAGTTTTAGTGCAAAGAGGAAAATTAAACGTTGGAGATCATTTTGTTTCAGGTAAATGGAACGGGAAGGTTCGTGCTTTGTTTGACGATAAAGGTAAAAAATGTGCACAAGTAGGTCCCTCGACCCCTGTAGAAATTTTGGGTTTTTCTGGAGTGCCAGAAGCCGGCGACGCGTTAAACGTTGTTGAAGATGAAAGGACTGCAAGAGAAATTAGTTCGAGAAGGTCTCAGCGAGTGAGGGTGACAAATTTAATGAATGTTAAAAATGTTAATCTTGAGAATTTTATGAATGTTGTAAGTGAGGGAGAAATAAAGGAACTGAATCTAATTTTGAAGGCAGATGCACAAGGTAGCATTGAAGCTTTACGTGAAAGCTTGGCAAAGTTAGGAAATGAAGAAGTTTCTGTAAGAGTTGTTCATGAATCTGTGGGAGGTATCTCAGAAACTGATGTAATGCTCGCTTCTGCTTCTAGTTCAGTCGTAGTTGGTTTTAATGTTAGACCTACTTCGGGTGCTAGAGATGCTGCTAAGAAAGAGAACATCGATATTCGACTATATTCAGTTATCTATGATGTAATTGAGGAAGTGAAATCTGCGATGAGCGGTATTCTAGAGCCTGTTAAAAAAGAGGTGGAGGTTGGCAATGTAGAAGTTAGGGAACTATTCAGGATTCCTAGCGCAGGAGTTATTGCAGGATGTTTTGTTAAAGAAGGTTCTATTAAAAGAGGCCTTAAAGTGCGTTTGATCCGTGACAGTGTTGTCGTTTACTCTGGTGATATATCATCTTTGAAGAGATTCAAGGATGATGTCAATGAAGTTAAAGAAGGATACGAATGTGGGGTTGGAATAGAAAGTTTTAACGATATAAAAGTTGGTGATATTATTGAACCTTATACAATCGAAGAAATTGCTAGGACTCTTTAATTTTCCCCTTTATATTTTAGTGTTAAATTGTTATTCATAGGGTTGTTGACTCTAGATTTCTTAGTTCCTGAGAGTTCATCTTTAAAACAAAAACGGAGCATTGTTAAATCCTTAATTAGTAGGATAAGGAATAATTTCAATGCATCTGTCTCTGAAGTTCCTGTAGACAAATGGCAGCGCGGTCAGATTGGAGTGTCTATTTTAAGCAACGATTCTAGATTTTTAGATTCTCAATTAAGGAAAGTAGTCAATTTTGTCGAGTCAGTTGGAACGGTGAAGATTCTAGAATTTAATATTGAGACTTTTTAAATGAATGATTATGGGAGAATTTCTCGTTCTGAACGTGTGGCAACTCTTGTGAAAAAAGAGTTGTCAGAGTTGATTTTAACTCATGTTAAAGATCCACGTGTTAAAAGTGTCATTTTATCAAATGTAGTTATTACCAAAGATTTAAGGGAAGCTAAAGTATATTTCAGTAGATATGACAACCTAAACGATAATGAAGATAACCTTAAGGAGAGTTTGGAAGGACTTAATAAAGCGAGTAAGTTTCTTAGAGTGAAATTGGGAGAAAATTTAAATTTGCGGAATGTCCCAGCTCTGAAATTTTTTATAGATAATAGTATTTCAAACATTTCTGAGATAGAAAAATTGTTAGGAAAATTATCTGCTGACCCGGAACTTTGATCATGACAATGTCTGGTTTTGTAAATATTAATAAAAATTCAGGTCCCACATCACATGATATAGTATCAAAAATAAGAGGGTTTATTGGACGTGAGATGAAGGTTGGACACTTGGGTACACTTGATCCTATTGCAGAAGGTGTTCTGCCTGTTGCTATAGGTTCTGCTACTAGAACGTTTCAGTATTTTCTTGAACTTCGTAAATCCTATTTAGTAACTATGTTTTTTGGAAAAGTAACGGACACACAAGATATAACAGGTAAAATCCTAGAAGAAAATACATCACCATTATTAAGTATGCGTGAATCTCAAGCTTTTTTAGATAAATTTCTCGGCGAAACATTGCAATCACCGCCCATGTTTTCAGCTTTGAGTGTTCGTGGCAAAAAATTATATGAACTTGCAAGAGAAGGAATCGAAGTTGACAGAAAAAAAAGAAGGATTGAAGTTTTTTCAATACAAGCTGATTCTGTTTCTGGCCCTTATTTGAAATTTAAAATAGAGTGTAGTCGAGGCACTTATATTAGGACGTTTTGTCACGATTTGGGTAAGTTATACGGTTGTGGCGCTTGTATGGTTTCTTTGGTTAGGACAGGATTAGGTCCATTTGATTTATCTGATTCACTGTCTTTAAATGATTTTCAGATATTTTTTGAATCAGGATCTATAAGTAAAATTTTAGTTTCTCTAGCAGATGCCTTAAACCATTTCCCTGCGATGTATTTCTCCGATAAAGATGAAGCTAAACTGCGAAAAGGAATTTCTTTAGATTGTTTGCAAAATAGTGTTAATTTTTCTGAAGAAGAAATTTTTCGTATGCTCGCTTCAGATGGAAAATTAATTGGAATGGGAAAAATAGCATCTGGTATTCCGGGGTCTTTAGAGAATATAAAGATTAGGCCAACGAAAATTTTTAATTAACGGTGAATGACATACTTGGTTTACATGTACCGAAGAGTTGGTTAGAATCAGCAGTCTTTTTTGTGATGGTTTTAGTATTTAACTTTTTGTAACGTAAGTTGGAGGATGGTTTTTAGATGGTATTAGAGAAAGAGGAAAAAGTAGAATTGATTCAAAAGTATCGCACACATGAGAACGATACTGGTTCAACAGAGGTGCAGATTGCCTTGTTGACGAATCGTATAGTGTATTTGACTGAGCATTTTAAAGTACATAACAAAGATCATCACTCAAGAAGAGGACTTCTTAAGTTAGTTGGGCAGAGGCGTCGTCTTCTTCAGTATTTGCAAGGAAAAGAAATTTCTAGATACAGGACTCTCATAAAAGATCTTGGTATCAGAAGATAATCAAAACACTAAATTTAAGGAAATCTGAATGGGTCTTTCTCGTGTAGAATTGGAAATTAATAACAGCAAATTAGCATTTGAAACTGGTGAGATTGCAAAACAAGCTAATGGTTCGATCATGGCATATTATGGAGAAACATCGGTTCTTTCGACGGTTTGTTCTTCTGATGAACCCCGTGAAGGGATAGATTTTTTTCCATTAACTGTTGATTATAGGGAAATGTCATATGCAGCAGGAGTTATCCCTGGGAATTTTTTCCGTAGGGAAGCACGCCCTAGTGAGAGAGAAATTCTCACTTGTAGATTGATCGATAGGCCGATGAGACCACTTTTCCCAGACAACTTTAAGTGTGAAACCATGATACAGGTTATGGTTGTCTCATACGATAAGGTTTGTGATTGTGACATTCTTGCCATTAATGCAACTTCTGCATGCTTGCATATCTCGGATATCCCATTCGATGGTCCTATAGGCGCAGTAAGGGTAGGAAGATTAGATGGTCAGGTCATTATAAATCCAACCGTGGAACAGCAGGATGAGAGCGACCTTAATTGTATTCTTGCTGGCACTTCTGACGCAATAGTAATGGTTGAAGCTGGGAGTTATGAACTTTCGGAAGATGATTATATGCAGGCATTTGAGGAAGGACATGCCGTTATCAAAGATCTGTGTGAATTACAAGAGAAATTAAAATCTGAATGCGGAAAATCTAAAAGACAAATCGATTCTGTAGAAGAAGATAAAGAACTTATGTCAAGAATTGAAGAACTTGCAATGCCGCACTTAACAAAAGCCGCAGAGATACATGACAAACTAGAACAATATTCATCTATTGATGAAGCAAAAAATGCTGCAATTGAAGGGATATGTGATGATACTGAAAGTTCCCCAGACAAAGAAATAGTTTCTGAATATTTTGGAAAATTAGAAAAAAAGATTTTCCGGAATATGATTTTAGAAAAAAATGTGAGAGCAGATGGGAGAGGCCTAAAGGATATTCGTCCAATTACAATTAGGATGAAACCACTTGCTAGATCTCATGGAAGTACATTGTTTACCAGAGGAGAAACACAAGCCCTGGTCAGTGCTACCATGGGGACATCTTCTGATGCACAGTTGATAGATTCTCTAGACGGAAAAACTGACAGATTGTTTATGTTGCATTATAATTTCCCAGGTTTTAGTGTTGGTGAGGCGAGACCGAATAGAGGTCCAGGACGAAGAGAAATTGGTCATGGTGCTCTTGCAACTAGAGCTGTTCAGGCAGTTCTTCCTGATTTTGATTCATTTCCTTATGTGCTGAGAGTCGTTTCTGAGATTACTGAGAGTAATGGCAGTTCATCTATGGCTACTATTTGTGGTGCAAGTTTGTCATTGATGGATGCTGGTGTGCCAATATCATCTCCTGTCGCTGGTATTGCTATGGGTCTGATAAGCGATGAAGATACAGGCGAAACTGCAATTTTGACTGATATACTAGGGTTAGAAGACCATTTAGGAGACATGGACTTTAAAGTTGGTGGAACAAGAGATGGAATTACGGCTTTGCAAATGGATATTAAAATCAAAGGATTGAAATTAGAACTTGTTAAAGAGGCACTGTCGCAAGCAAAAGAGGCTAGGTTCTCAGTGCTTGATAAGATGGATTCGGTAATTAGTCAACCAAGTACTGAAATGTCTCCGTATGCTCCAAAGATTATTACTTTGAAAGTTCATTCTGATCAAATAAGAGATATTATTGGCCCAGGTGGTAAGATAATACGTGGGATTATTGAAGAGACCGGAGCTCAAGTTGATGTAGATGATGACGGAACTGTTGTGGTTTCTTCGTCAGATGAAATCAGTGCTAACAAAGCAGTGAAGATCATTCAGGAAATTACACAGTTAGCAGAGCCAGGAAAAACTTATTATGGTACTGTCCAGAAAATCATGGATTTTGGAGCATTTGTTGAAATATTTTCAGGAACAGATGGTTTGTGTCATATCAGTATGATTGCAAATAAGAGAATTGAAAATGTTTCTTCAGTTCTTAAAGAAGGCGATAAGGTACTAGTCAAATGTCTCCAAGTAGAGGGCAATGGTCGTATTCGTTTATCTATGAAAGATGTAGTTGAAGAAGAATTGCCTGAGAAATTAAAAGAATTTTATTCACCTGTAGTTTAGTTGTGTGAACTCTTTTTTAAAATAATATATGGAGGTCACTTGGATACTTTACTTGTAGTTATAGGGATTTTGGTTGCTGTTGCAATACTCTTTGTTTTCTTTGTGAATGATCCCTTTAATATATTTCCAAAGAAGTGAAAAATTTGTTCGTAAATTAGTTTATGCTCTTTCGACAGTTTTTCCCCATCCGTCAGGAGCACAAACATCACCATCTTTCATTACTGTTTCGCCACGAACAATAGTTCTTAATACTGATCCTTTAATTTCGAAGTTGTGGAATGGGGACCACCCACATTTAGATACTATTTCTTCATCTTTAATTGTTTCATTTTTATCTAGATCAACGATAATTAAATCAGCATCAGAACCTACCTGAATAGAACCTTTTATTGGAAAGAGATTGAAGATTCGAGATGGGTTTTCACAACACATCTTTACAAGTTGGTTTAAGTTTAAACAACCGTCATTCACTGCGTTCAGCATTAATCTGACGGTGGTGTCTATGCCAGGTATCCCAAATGGAGCGTCATGTATATTTGAAAGTCCTGCATCTTTGGATTCTTTAGGAAAAGGACAATGGTCTGTACCTATAGTATCTACCATCTCTTTTCCTAACATTACACGCATCTGATTCTTTGTTTCCGGTGATCGTATTGCAGGGGTGAATTTGACATATGGTCCGAGTTCTTCAAGATGAGTATGATCTAAATAGAAGTATTGTGGACAACTTTCTGCATAAATATTAACTCCTCGAAGTCTTGCAGATTGAATTTCTTGCAAGAGTCTTGGTTGGCTGACATGAGCAACTAGAACTTTGCAGCCCGTAAGTTCTGCAAGATTAATTGCGTCCATCGTAGCAACAAACTCGCTCTCTGGATTTCTCCAATCGCTGATACACATCCTGTCTGTTCGATTGTCTTTATCAATTATTTTCTTTGATTCTTTAAGTATAGAATCACTTTCACAGTGGAGCATAACGGTTGCTCCAAACTTGACCGCTTCAAGCATGATGTTCCGAAGCTTTCCCTCGGAAATATCAGGCACTCCATGCAATTCACACATGAACCCTTTGAAACCAAGAGCGCCCGAATCCCACATAGGTTTTAAATCATCTAAATTTTCTAGGTCTAAGCCTCCTAGTTGTCCAAAGTCTACTACCGCTTTGCCTGTAATATAATCGTTTTTCTCTTCTAAAATTGCACTAGTGTATACAAGAGGGTCGCTCCTATGGTGGTCTATAACTGTAGTGACTCCTCCTCTTGCCGCAGCTTTTGTCCCTTGTTCCCAGTCTTCTCTATCAGTAAAACCTGGGTCCATCATATGGACATGTTCGTCGACCATGCCTGGTAGGACATAATTTTTTTCTGCGTTAATTTCTTCTTTTGCAGCTATATCCTTTTTTTCTGTTATGGCAATGATTTTTCCGTTTTGGATATATATATTGCCGGAATATGTATTGGAAGGGGTTACAATTCTACAATTAGAAATGACTAGGTCAGCATCCATTTTTATTCCTTCATAAAGAAATTTTTGTTCACAACATTTTGTTTAGCATAAACGAATAATCTGAAAAAAGAAATTACTCAAGCTATAATGAAAGAATCAAATAAAATTATTCCTTAGAATTAATTCTTCCATTTTAAGTTTTATTCTTTCATCTAATATAAATTCGTTTTGTTTTGATTTTAAGAGAATACTATTTATATCCTCTAAAAAATCCACATCAATTTTTTCTGACATCAATTTGAATGAAAATTTTTCATTTTTAAAATTATTTGTAACAGCTTCAAAAGTATTCTTAGAGTCCCAATTTATTTCTTCAAAGATACGATAGTTGAATGTATTCATTCCAATTAAATAAAATCCACCATCTTCGGAAGGTCCGATTACGCTTTTTCTTTCTAAGCTATTTTCATCTTTGTTGTTTATAGATTCAAAAGAATCTAAAATTGTTCTTTCATCTATTTCTGGAATATCTGCACCTATAAGCACAGTACTAGACTGATGCACAATTCTTCCTCCTAATGAAGAAAGCATCCTTTCTCCTAAATTGTCGCCAAATTGTTTTGTATGTAAGAATGGCCCAGGAAGCCATTCAGTCAAAGGGAAATCAGACAATTTTTCTGTAGGATTGATAGCCCATCCAGCAATTAAACTTACAGATTTTCTTTTTTCATATATTTTTCTTGATATATCACTGATTTTCATTAGAAAAGATTTGTACAATTCTAAAGATGATTCAACACCTATTTCTCGACTAAGCCGTGTTTTGGTTCTGCCAGGGAGTACTGGTTTTGTGAAAACTATAAGACTCTCTTTTCGTTGAATTGATTGCAATTTTTGCTTTCTGCTTAATCGAAAAGGATTGCCGCCCTTCCAGTAATTTCGTTTTTTAGTAGTGCTTGAAATGCTAGTTCGAGGTCTTTAAGTTTAAATGTCTCGGTTACAATAGGTTTAATTTTCTTTTGTCTAAGAAGTTCTAAGGACTGTCTTAGCTCGTCCATAGAGCAGTATCTGGAACCATGAATTTCTTGCGCAGTATTTAAAACTCTGAGTGGGTCCACTTTAAATTCAGGGAGGATGCCCTCAAAGGCACTGGGGGGCCTGTACCCGACTATAATTAATTTTCCAGCACGGCCAAGTGCATTCATTCCATTTTCTAATGTTTCTTTCGTTGCCACATAATCTATGTAAATATCTACCCCTTTTCCATTAGTCAGGGCGAAAAGTTCTTCAGTAACGTCATTTTCTAAAGGATTGATAGTTGCGAATGCCCCGAGTTTAGAAACGACATCTAGTTTCGAATTGGAAACATCTAATCCGATTACATGTCCACCACAAAGTTGTGCCATTTGAACTGCATGAATTGCAACTCCACCACCAGCTCCACAAATTGCTACTATGTCTCCTGGTTTTATTTGTGCTTCTGTTACACAATTATGGTAAGGGGTGCAAATTGCGTCGGCAGCCAAACAAGCATCTAAAGCATTTACTTCAATCGGAACTTTGCATAAATTGACCGCAGGTACAACGGTATATTCAGCGTATCCACCATCCATCACTAATCCAAAAAACCCTTTGAAATTTTCGCAAAGACTTTCTCTTCCACTACGACAAAAATTGCAATTTTTGCAAGTCAAATAAAAGTGACATGTTGCCATGTCTCCTATAGCGATCAGTTCGGATGGTACTTCAGATCCCAGTTCCACTACTTCCCCTGCAATCTCATGTCCCATAATTCTTGGATATTGTTTAATTAATCCTTCTGTCTTTCTCATGATGGCAAGAGTCAGGCCAACACCAGTGGCTTTCAGTTTTAATAAGGCTTCGTTTGGGCCGGGTTTCGGCATTGGGACGTCTTCTAATTGAAATTCTCCTCCTAATTTATGAATACGCATAGCTTTCATTTCGTTTGACATTGAATCCTCCCTAAAATTACGTTTTTTTTTAATGTTATTGATGTTAGCATAATTGTCGTTCGGTTTGATGATTACGGGGTAAGAAATGTTTTTAAAAATTGTATTGTTATTTGTTTTAGTGCCAATTGTAGAAATTGTTCTTCTTTTCGATATTGGAAGTGCCATTGGCTTGAATGCAACTCTGCTGATTATTTTATTAACGGGATTTCTAGGTGCGTGGATTTCTAGGATGCAAGGAATGATAGTTCTAAGGCAAATTCAATCAGAAATTTCTCAAGGAATTATGCCTGCTTCTGAACTTATTGGAGGTGCAATAGTTTTTGCTGGTGGTATTCTTTTGTTAACTCCAGGCATTGCGACGGATTTAGTAGGTTTTGCCGTAATGGTACCTTTTTTAAGACATAAACTCCAAGATTGGATTTTGAGAAGATTTAGAGAAGCAGTTGAAAAAGGAACATTTAAAATTATTTCTTAGCTTTGATTTAGTATTTTTTCTTTAACGATACTTCCCACTTCATCTAGTTTTATTGTTTCCTGACTACTGTCATTCATATTCCTAAGAATAGCGGAATTCGAAGTAAGTTCGTCCTCTCCTATGATGAGAGTATATTTTGCAGAGGAACGATTTGCTTTTTTCATTTGGTTTTTCATGCTACCGCCGTCAAAGGATAGTTCTGTACGGATCCCACTTTCTCTGAGTTGATTCGATATTTTAAAAGAAAGAGACATTGGTTCTTTTCCTAAAGATATAATGTAAATCTCGGGGTTTTTGGAATGCGACGATTCTTCTATGGTTGATTCAGAAACAAGCTGTAGTAATCTTTCAATTCCTATGGCAAAACCAATGGCAGGAGTTTCTGGGCCGCCAAGTTCTTCGACTAGTTTGTCATAGCGTCCACCGCCGCAAACAGCATTCTGTGCACCTAAATTCTCACTGGTTATTTCAAAAACCGTGAGGCAGTAATAATCTAGGCCTCTTACTAATCTTTTGTTGTAGGTAAAGGGGATATTACTGGAATCTAAATAGTTCTTTACAGATTCCATATGTTCTAGTGAATCGTTTCCTAGGAAACCTTCATTTGTTGGTGCCAATTGTATAAGTTCTTGATGTTGTGGATTTTTACTATCAAGAAATCGAAAAGGATTTTTTTTGATTCTGTCTTTAATTTCAGAATCTAAAGAATTTCCTTTGTCTAGAAGAAATGTTTCTAATGCTTTGGAATAATTTTTTCTAGATTCCAAATCTCCGAGGTTGTTCATCTGCAAACGAAGATCTTTTAGTCCTAAAGATTTAAGAAAGTTCATCAGCATAATTATCATTTCAGCGTCAATAGCTGGATCTTTAGAACCAATTGCTTCAGCGTCAATCTGATGAAATTGTCTCAATCGACCAGATTGTGGTCTTTCATACCTGAACATTGGCCCAATGAAAAACAATTTATTTAATTTTTGCTTGTTGTAAAGAGCATGTTGTACATATGCCCTGCAAATAGAAGCAGTTGCTTCGGGCCTGAGGGTTATGGAATCTCCCCCTTTATCATCAAAAGTATACATTTCTTTAGAAACGATGTCTGTTTCCGTTCCAATTCCTCTTTGGAATAAGCTTGTTTGTTCAAATATAGGAATATTAATCTCTTCGTAATTGAATAAAGAAAACATTTTTCTTGCTACATTTTCTATGTGACGCCAGGTATAAAAAGATTCAGGTAAACTGTCATGAACCCCTCTGACTGTTGTAAACTTTGGCTTTGGCAAATCAATTCCTCATATCTAGTATTAAATCTTACCTTACTTTGTATTATTAAAATTTCAAAGTCTTCATTGTAGTTTTCGAAAACATTGAGATATTCTGGTTTTCTTGTTTTGATATTTATTGAAATTGCCGATATAAGAACCAATAACGTTTTTAATTATAGCAGTAAATTGAGGTGTAAATGTCGAGAACAGGTTCGCAAGTACTTTTAGATAGTCTTCATGAAGAAGGTGTAGAGTATATTTTCGGGATACCGGGGACTCTTACGTTACCTTTCTATGATTCCCTTATAGATTTTCCAAATATTTATCCAATAGTGAATCGTCATGAACAAGGAGCTGCTTTTGCAGCAGACGGATATTCCAGGGTTTCCGGAAAAACAGGAGTTGTTTTTACAGTGCCTGGCCCAGGTGGAACAAATATTGCGACTGCTTTGCAATCTTCAAAAGAAGATAGTGTTCCAGTTATTGCTATAACCTCTGCGCTCTCAGATGCCATGCGCAACAAAAGTGCGATACATGATGTAGATATGGAAAAAGCATTAGCTTCTTGTGTTAAAAAAGTTTTTGTCCCGAATCAAGTTTCTGAAATTAAAGATTTCGTGAAAGCAGCATTTGTATGGGCAAACGAAGGAAGGCCTGGACCAGTTCAAATTGTGATGAAGGCCAATTTGTTTAAATCTGAGGAAGAAAAACAGATTGTAAGTACAGTTGTTCCTTCTCCTAGCCCAATTCCTCCATTAGATGAATCTAAATTAGATGAAGCAGTGGATTTGCTATTAAAATCTTCCAACCCCATCATTTATGCTGGTTCAGGCGTAGTTGCCGCAAATGCTGAGAAATTATTGCAGTCTTTAGCTTTGAAATTAGGTGCTCCTGTTATTACCTCTGTCAAAGGGAGAGGAGTGTTGTCTGAAAAAGATCCTATTGCGTTCGGCCTGCCAAGTTTTGTTGGGTGTGAAGAAATGCTTAAAGAATCAGACCTTTGTATGGCTCTCGGGACAGGATTCGGTCAATTTTCCACTTCTTACTACAAAATGCCAATGACAAAAAATCTAATACAGATTGATATTATGGAAGACAGATTAGGGAGAAATTATCCAACAATACTTGGTATCCATGGTGAAATTAAACATAGCTTGCAAAGGATTTTAAAGAAATTGGATGAAATTAACATGCCTTCTAAAAGAGAGGGTTTTTACAGGATTAAATCTAGCCGGTCTATATATAAAGAGAGATTAGATAGATTTATGTCACAAAGTAATGAACCACCGTTTCATGGATTGTTTGTAATGAAAACCATAAGAGACATCATGCCTTCTAATACTGTTTTTCTCTCTGATTCTTCTGCTACACAGAGTTGGTTGTTGGAAGAAGCATTTAGCATTTTTCAACCTAAAAGTTTATTGCTTTCCGAAGCGTATCAGTCAATGGGTTATGCTTTAGGAGCATCTATGGGAGCTAAAATTGGGGCTCCAGAAAGACCGGTATGCGGTATAATAGGAGACGGTAGTTTTACAATGGTTTGCGGGGAGTTAGCAGCTGCAGTCAATCATTCACTTCATATAATTATTATAATCTTTAATGACGGAAAATATGGAGCCTTAAGACACTCTCAGAAATATGTGTATGGAGAAAGATATATAGCTACAGATATAAATAACCCAGATTTTGTTGCTTTAGCAGAATCTTTTGGTGCAAAGGGACATAAAATTACTTCTAAAGAGGATCTTGCTTTAAGTCTTGGCCATGCATTAAATGAAAAAAATGTCCATATTATTGATTGTCCGATAGAGTCAGATGTTCTTTCAACTAAATGGAAAAAATCAGTAAGCATTTTTAGCAATAAAAAACAATAACTTACGATATGTATATAAAGTAAGAAATTAATTTAAAAAATTTATGGAGTTTATATTTTGAATGAATCTTCGATTGGTGAAAGAACCCATAAATGCGGTGAACTTACTAAGATTAATATTGACGAAGAAGTGGTCCTAAAAGGTTGGGTAAAAAGAAGCCGTGATCATGGAGGATTAATTTTTATAGATTTAAGAGATAACTCAGGAATTGCGCAAGTTGTGGCAGATCCAGGAATTAACAAAGATGCGCATGCCTTATCCGAGACAGTTAGAAGTGAATGGGTGATTGCAATTAAAGGAAAGGTGAATGCTAGACCTGAAGATATGGTCAACGAAAAAATATCTACAGGAGAGGTTGAAGTATCTATAATTGCATTGGAAGTATTAAGTGATTCAAAGACTCCTCCATTTGAAATTGACGATGAAGTTGAGGTAGGTGAATCTCTTAGGTTGCAATACAGATATCTTGATCTCCGTAGGTCTTTAATTTCTGATAATTTAAAACTTAGGCATAAAGCAACGACAGTGATAAGAGAGTTTCTCAATGATGAGGATTTTATAGATGTAGAAACACCTGTGCTTACCAAAAGTACTCCGGAAGGTGCGAGGGACTATCTTGTTCCAAGCAGAATACACAAAGGAAAGTTTTTCGCTCTTCCTCAAAGTCCTCAGATGTTTAAACAGTTACTTATGATCGCAGGTTTAGATAAATATTATCAAATTGTGAAATGTTTTAGAGACGAGGACTTGCGTGCAGATAGACAGCCTGAGTTCACACAAATAGATATCGAATGCTCCTTTTTAGGAATGAAGCTCTTTATGGCAAAAATGGAGGCGTTAGTATGTCGAATATGGGATAAAGTTTTAGGAGTGAAGATTACAGATTCTTTTGAGGTTATTACCTACGGAGATGCGATAGAACTCTACGGCAATGATAGACCGGATACTCGATTTGGAATGAAATTAGCTAACATTACTGAAATTGCGGCAGAAAGTGAATTTAAAGTTTTTAAGGGGATAGTGGAAAGTGGCGGTATAGTCAGATCTCTTGGTGCTAAGGGTATGTCTTCTATGTCTAGAAAAGAAATAGAAGATTTGATTACAAGGGCGCAAGAGTTAGGAGCCAATGGTTTAGCTTGGATGAAGAAAACGGAAAATGGATTTGAGTCCAATATAGTGAAATTTTTTTCTGAAACTCAATTAAACTCAATCGCAGATAAAACGGGTGCTGAAGTTGGGGACTTGATTCTTATGGTTGCTGATTCAGAAAAAGTAAGCGCATCGGTTCTTGGTCAATTAAGATTAGATATTGGAGATAAACTAGGACTTAGAACTAAAAATAAATATAGTTTTTGTTGGGTTGTTGATTTTCCTATGTTTGAATGGAATGAGGATGAACAAAAATTTTTCGCAATGCATCATCCTTTCACCCTTCCTGTTAAAGAGGATATAGAGTTGTTTGATACGGATCCTTTGAAAATGCGAGCATGTGCTTACGATGTTGTCGTGAATGGAAGTGAGATTGGCGGTGGAAGCCAGAGAATCTTTCAGCGTGATGTGCAGCAAAAAATGTTTGAAGTTTTGGGTTTAAGTAAAGAAGAGGCGAAAGAGCGTTTTGGATTTTTCCTCGAAGCACTTGAATATGGAACCCCTCCACACGGTGGGATTGCATTTGGATTAGATAGAATTGTTATGCTCCTTGCAGGCGCAGATTCAATCAGGGATGTTATAGCATTCCCAAAAACGCAGAAATCTACTTGTCTGATGACTGACGCTCCTACAGATGTTAATAGAACTCAACTCAAAGATCTTGGTCTTGCTTAGTGTTTTTTATTTATTTTGAAATAAATGTATATGAATGATTTTCGTTCTGGATATGTTGCTATAGTTGGTCTTCCAAATGTTGGAAAATCTACTCTTCTTAATAAAATCTTGAATGAAAAATTAGGGATTGTCACTAGAAAACCTGGTACAACACGTACAAATATCCTTGGGGTTTTGAACAAGCAAAATGGTCAAATTGTTTTTTGCGATACTCCTGGGATAGAAAGAGCGAGAAGTAAGCTAGATAAAATTTTGGTTGAAGAAGTAAAAACGGCATGTGCAAATTCAGACATTGTTCTTTATATGATCGATGTCGCGAGTAATTTCAGTCAAGAGATAATAGAAGACTTTTTAGCGAACTTGAATGTTCCTATAGTTTTAGTCCTAAATAAAATTGACAAATTAAAAGATAAAACAGTTCTTTTTGAAATAATAGAAAATTTTTCTGCTATTAATGCAATCCATGATATTGTTCCTATCTCTGCAATGAAGAGTCAAAATGTTGGAAGATTATTAGATGTTCTTCTTGAAATGTTGCCTAAGGGCCCTGAACTTTATCCTCCAGATATACTTTCTGATTCTGATGATGTTTTTTTTGTGAGCGAATTAATAAGAGAGCAGGTTTTTCTTAAATCTTACAAAGAGATCCCATATTCTTCAGCTGTTAGAGTTAATAGATTTGGTATGAATAAGAGAAAGTCTCTTTTTGAAATAGAAGCTGTTATTTTCGTGGAGCGAGATAGCCAGAAAGGGATTTTAATAGGGAAAAATGGTTCGAAAATTAAAACTATAGGAGAATCTTCTAGGTTGGAAATCGAGAAATATTTAGATTCGAAAGTATTTCTCGATTTGAAAGTTGGGGTCAAAGAGAACTGGAGACAGAAAGACACATCATTAAATGAATTGGGCTATGGAAACTAGAAGGTAATTACAAGAATAAGAGATAAAGTTTTACTTACTATCTGGCAAACGACTTCATTCAGAAAATAATATAAAAGCTCTTTTTTTGGTACGTCGCATGTGTTTGGTAGGGTTGATTTGATCTATCGTGTTTGAGATCTTGCTCTCTTCTTTCTAGCAGCGATAATTTTTCTTTTACGCCGTACACTAGGTTTTTCGTAGTACTCTCTTTTCTTTATTTCAGTAAGTATCCCTGATTTCTCACACTGTTTCTTGAATTGTTTCAAAGCCTTATCTATCGAGTCACCTTCAAGAACCTTTACTCCTGGCATATATAAATTCCTATCTATATCAATAAAATTATTTGCAAAAAACGAACAATGTGAATATCGTTTAAATTAATGGGTCCGTCAAGTGATTTTTTTAATTTAGGGCTAAAAGGAATGGGGATTTATAATTCAGAAGGCATTGTACTCAACAAGATAGCTTTTTCTAATACTAGCTTAATAGTTTCTTACCTGACCAAATCTTTTGGGAAAATAAAATTAGTTTGCAAAGGTGTGAGAGCATCAAAGAAGCAGACCGGCGTTCGTTTTGAGCCAGGTACGCTAGTAGAACTAGAATGGTACAGAAAAGACAATTCAGAACTTGGCACCTTGAGAAGTTGTGACAGTGTAAAAATATTTAGGCGTATTTGGGAAGATTACGAATCTATGCAGGTTGCACTTCGTATGATAAAGACAATAGATCGTTTGTTTTCTTCAAGTGATGCGGAAAATCTTAATTATGAAATTTTCAAGAGAGCTCTTCGTGCTATAGAAGATGGCAGAGTCCCTAAAAATGTAGAATGTACTTTTTTGTTAGGTGAAATTGTAGCTTTAGGATTCACTCCTAGTTTTAATTATTGTGAAGAATGCAATTTACAAGAGAAGAAAGGAGAGGTTTTTTTTAATATAGAAAATGGAGAATTGCGTTGTTCGAGTTGTAAGTTAAGTACTTCACATGTTTTTAAATTATCTCAAGGGACTATTTTGACTATCCTTGAAACTTTTCGGTCGGACATAAATGGAATTCACGACATAAAAATCATTTCTCAGTTGCAAGAAGAAATTATTAGTTTAGGGTATCATTTTCTTTCCTATCATTGTGGAATTAACTTGGGATCAATTACAAAAAAGTAGTATTAAAGGTACTGAGTATTTCAGATTTTGAGGATGAAATAATTGATTAAAAATTTTATCAGAGATTTAACAGACAAGGCTCTTATGAGTTCAGGACTTCATGCTGCGAAAGATAAGAAAATTAATTACAATATAGAAAGACCTTCTGAACCAAAATTCGGCGATTTTTCAACGAATGTATCCATGGTTTTTGCTAAATTAGAGAAAAAATCCCCTATGGACATAGCAGGCAACATTATTGAATTCTATCCAAAGGACGAAAAATTAATAAAAGAAATTAAAATTGAAAAACCAGGATTTATTAACTTCTATTTGAATACTCAAATTTTGTCTGAATACGTAGCACTCCTTAAAGAAAATCCTCTAGGGATAGGTTTTGATAAGTTAGGAAGAGGAGAGTCTATCTTTCTAGAATTCGTTAGTGCGAATCCTACAGGTCCTTTGCATATTGGACATGGTAGGGGTGCAGCAGTAGGTGATTCACTAGCTAGACTATTAAGAGCAGCTGGATATGAGGTTCATACTGAATATTATGTTAATGATGCGGGAAATCAAATTGATAAATTAGGAGAATCTGTTTATTTTCGTTTCAAGCAATTGAATGGAGAAGAAGTAGATTTTCCAGACGACGGGTATCAAGGAGGATATATAAAAGACATTGCAAATTCTAAGGAATATAGTGACGCACTTAATCAATTAAATAACACTGAAGAAGCAATGCGTGTTTCAAAAGAAATAAGTGCTCAGAAGATTCTAGACAATATTCGAGAGAGCCTCAGTTCGTTTGGCGTAAATTTTGACAATTGGTTTAGTGAAAAAAGTCTCTTCGAAGATACAAGCGTTTCAGATTGTATTTCTGAACTTGAAAAGAAGAAAATGATTTATGAAGACCAAGGTGCAAAGTGGATACGATCTTCAGATTTTGGTGATGAAAAAGACAGAGTTGTCGTAAGAGATAATGGCAATCCGACTTATCTTGCGTCCGATATAGCGTACCATAAACTAAAATTCGAAAAAAAATTCAACAAATATATTAACATTTGGGGTTCAGATCATCATGGATATTTGCCCAGAGTTAAAGCTTCACTCGAAATGTTAGGATTCGATTCTTCACAGTTAGATGTGCTGTTTATTCAGTTTGTAAGTTTGAAAAGGGGGCTTGAGAAAGTTCAGATGAGTACTCGCTCAGGAGAATTCGAGGAATTATCTACCGTTGTTAAAGAAGTGGGCGTAGATACTGCTCGTTTTTTCTTTTTGATGAGAAGTCCTGACACTACATTGGAATTTGACTTAGATTTGGCTAAAACTCAGTCAAATGAAAATCCTGTTTTTTACGTACAGTACGCATATGCCAGAACATCAAGTTTGTTAGAACAAGCAAAAGAAAAAGGAATAGAAATAGAGAGAATTGATGAATCTTCATTAAAATCACTTCATTCTTTGGACGATCATAAATTGTTTCTCTCTATATTAGAATGGCCTGAGAATCTCATTTTGGCTGTGAAGCAACATGAGCCACATCATATAGCGTTTTCTTTGATTTCATTAGCGAAAAATTTCCATGGATATTATAACCAGAATAGATTTTTGTCTGATGACAAAGAAACGTCACGTGCTAGGCTTTTCCTTGCGAAGTGTGTGAGGGAAATAATTAGGAATGGATTGGAACTTATAGGTGTGAGTGCGCCTGAGAAGATGTGAAATTAATCACTTCCGCTATTAGAAAGTGAATTTTTTATTCATGAAAAGAAATACACGAAAAGATTCTTTTTTGAGTGTAACCTTTACTAAGTCGAAATTTGCAGTTTGTATTGCTACGTTTTTGTTTTTGTTAAGTGCATTTTTTTCTTTTGGTCACTGGATTGGAAAAAATAAAGAGAGAGGATTCCTTGATGAAAAGAAAAAAAACAGTAATCGAAAAGAAATATATTTGTTGAAAAAAGGAACTAGAAAAAACCTCTTGCAAAAAGATGTGAAGAGAGATTTAAGAATAAAAAAAGAATTTTATAATACTTTGAATGAAGACAGACAAGACGATTCTTTTGAATCTAGCAGAATAAAGTCAAATTTGAATGAAAAATCTTCGGTAAAAAATTCCAAAACAATCAGCTTAAAAAAAACAAATAATTTGCAAGGTTTAGATAAGCCACTGACTCGACATAAGAAAGATATTTCAAAGGGGCGATATTCTTTACAAATTGCATCGTTCAAAAAAATAGTACTTGCTAATGACATTACTAGGAAATTAAAATATAAGGGGTTTTCTGCTTATGTGGAGTTTGTGGATTTAGGGAAAAGAGGCAAATGGTATCGTGTGAGAATCGATGTCCCTTCTGCCAAAGGTTCTCTAGATCGTTTGAGAAAAAAATTAAAGAAAGATTTAAAGATCAGCAAATTTCAAATAATTAAAAATTGATCATGTAATTATCGTAAGGGGTATGGTTTGAGTTCTAATAGATTTCCTCCGTGGCTTGTTAAAAGGCTTCCAAACCCAAGTAATGCTCATAATGTAAAGTCCTTGATGAGATCAAAAAATCTACATACTGTCTGTGAGGAAGCCAAATGTCCTAATTTATTTGACTGCTTTTCGAGAGGAACCGCAACATTTATGATTGCTGGCGATATCTGCACAAGAACTTGTGGTTATTGTTCAGTATCAAAAGGAATGCCCTTTGATTTAGATTTAATGGAACCGTTCAATGTTGCTGAGACAGCAAGAATTATGAAACTGAAACATGTTGTAGTTACGATGGTAAATCGCGATGACTTATTTGATGGGGCTTCTGAACATGTGGCTAATACTGTAAGAGCGGTTAGAGATAAAAATCCTATGGCTAAGATTGAAGTTTTAGTTTCTGATTTTTTAGGGGATATCAAATCTGTGAAAACTGTTGTTGAATCAGGACCAGATGTTTTTAATCACAATATGGAAACAGTAAGAAGACTTTTTCTAAGAGTCAGGCCAAACGGTGACTTCAATAGATCTCTTGAAGTTTTATCAGTTGCTAAAAAATTAGATCCAAATATTGTTACAAAAAGTGGTGTGATGGTTGGTTTAGGGGAAAAAGAAGATGATGTTTATTCTCTAATGGATGATTTAAGGGATCCTCAAGTAAGTTGTGACATTCTTACTGTAGGGCAATATTTGCAACCGCAAAAAAAAGCGATACCTGTTAAAGAATATATTCATCCTGATGTCTACAATAGGTATAGAATTGCTGCAAAAGAAAAGGGATTTTCATCTGTGTTTGCTGGCCCATTTGTTAGAAGTTCATATAATGCCGCAGAAGCTTTGGAGTTAGCGCAAGGAGAGATAGAAGCATCTTCATATGACCTTGAAGGAAAAAGGTATATGACTGTTAATGGCTTGGGTGAAAATATTTCCCCTGTTGACAGGAAAAAACAGAGAGTAAATTTTTTTAGTCAGGTAGAATATGAATAATTTTGACAGAATAAACAGGCTTCCGCCTTATGTTTTTGCAGAAGTTGATGAACTGAAACTCAATGCAAGACGCATTGGAGAGGATATTATAGATTTTGGAATGGGGAATCCAGATATTCCAACTCCGCCACATATTGTAGAAAAACTAATAGAAGCAGCATCGAACCCTAGAAATCATAGATATAGTGCTTCTAGGGGTATTACACGCTTGAGGAGTGCCATATCTGATTGGTATGCAAGACGTTACGATGTAGAAATAGATCCAGAAGAAGAGGCTATAGTCACTATAGGAGTGAAAGAGGGCATTTCACATTTGTCCTTGGCAATTACAAACCCGGGGGATGTCGTTATGGTGCCAAGTCCTACGTATCCTATACATACGTATGCACTTGTTATTGCTAACGGTAATGTTGTGCAAGTTCCTCTATCTCAAGGTGATGATTTTTTTTCGAATATGAAAGACGTAATTAACCCCTTATGGCCTAGACCAAAGATTTTACTTCTAAGTTTTCCTCATAATCCAACAACTGTATGCGTAGATTTGGATTTTTTTGAAAAAGTGATAGGTTTCGCAAAGGAACATAATTTGATAGTTATTCATGATTTTGCCTATGCAGATTTGGGTTTCGATGGTTATAAACCACCAAGCTTGCTTCAGATTCCAGGAGCGAAAGATATAGGAGTGGAATTCTTCTCTATGTCAAAAAGTTATTCTATGCCTGGATGGCGTATGGGTTTTGCAGTTGGAAATAGTCAACTTATATATGCACTTAGGCGTATTAAAAGTTACTTAGATTACGGTGCATTTCAGCCCATTCAAATTGCCTCAATTATTGGTTTGAATGGATCTCAGGATTGTGTTGATGAAATCCGTGATACTTATCAACAGAGAAGGGATGTTTTGTGTGAAGGCCTAGATAGAATTGGTTGGCCTGTAGAGAAGCCTAAAGGAACCATGTTCCTATGGGCTAAAATTCCTGATAAATTTAAGGAAATGCGTTCTATGGATTTTTCCAAACATTTGTTGAATGAATGCAAAGTGGCAGTATCTCCAGGAATTGGTTTCGGGGAACTGGGGGATAATTTTGTCCGTTTTGCATTAGTGGAAAACGAACATAGAACAAGACAAGCTTTAAAAAGTCTACGTTCAATTTTCTAATTTGGGAAACTTATGAAGAAAATATCAGTTGGTATAATAGGATTAGGGACCGTTGGTTCAGGAGTTGTAAAGTTGCTCCATGAACAGAAAGATATGATCCGTAGACGTATTGGTTGCGAAATTTCGGTTTCTAGAATTGCAGATCGAGGTGCGTTGAAGAAAAAGAAAACAGCTATAGGTGTTCCTAAAAAGAACAT
>JAZAHK010000029.1:0-5024 GCA_036231405.1 Nitrospinota bacterium | reverse complement strand
GCCCATTCCGCAAATCTTTCATCTGGGCATGCAAGACGTCCCGCCAATTCTATAACCCTCTTTCGCAAGGGATTCTTTTTGTCAGGACGAGGAATGGGAAAAGGATTTATGATGAAGAAACTCAAGTGTCTATCAACAAACCGACGACTATACCAATCAAGAGGTATAGAGGAAAGGATACCAAGTAAATAAGTAACATCTTTTTTACTCCCCCTCGGAAAAACAAAGTAAGGAGCTTGATTAGCTATGAAAACTTTAGGAGGAACAAGCGCACACCTCATTGTTCTTTTATCTGTGGCTTGAGCAGAATCACGAAAAGCTAACCTTGGATAGAGGCAAGGTAAGGTATCAAGATTTTCGCACCATTCTGAATCACACTCATTAAACACAGAGGTACTCTTTTTTTTCGCATTTACTCTTTTTGCTTGAATTCTTGGTTTGAGAACTTTGGGATTACCCCACGCATAGTAGCTTCCTTTTCCTTTGTCTGGTTGCCATAAGTCAAATGACTCACCTTTATAAATTGGCCAAAATCCTTCAGGACAGTCTTTCGAATCTAAATCCATGAGTTTTTGACCAGTAATCTTTTCAATTTTGTCGTTTGAAGCATCTAACTCCCTATGAGGTCTTGCTCTCCATTCTTTAGGTTCATTGAAATCAAGCCTAGGATTTTCTCTCATTTGTTTGAAAACAACTAAGGATTTTTTAGTCGGAAGCAAGGGCAATGACGCGGTATCATTCCATCCTATGATTTCCTTACCAGAAAATATTTCTTTGTCATGCTCCTGGTGTTTTTGGAAAGCAAACAGGCTATTGTATGGACCACTTAATTCAACTTTAGTTGTTTTTTTAATGCCTCTTTGAATTGCCAAAAGTCCGTAAGTCCATTGTGGGTGCCCTTCATCAAAAACCCAATGTTTGTTGTTAACAAGTGTAGTTATATCAACAGAACTGGAACTAGTGAAAAGTTTCATACGAAACTCGGTACTTCCCTCTGCAGAAAAAACACCGCGTGGTAAAACTACACCAATTTGACCGCTATTTTCTGTAACAACCAAGAATCTCCAGCAGAATGCCTTGTAAAGGTCTGGATCACCTGATCCCATCCCAGGAAAAGGCCCGTTAATGAGTGCTCTTCTCAAATTTTTAGCAGTTGCGACTTCATCTTCGAATTTTGACACCAATTCTGGGCGATTTTCCCTATAATGTTTTATTAATCCCTCCCGCACTCTTGGCTTTAATCCGCGTAGACCAGGGTAATATCTTATCCAAAAGTCAAGTTCCTCTACAATTACTTCTTTCCATGGTGGATTACCAAGTATTACATCAAACCCCTCTTTCTTCCGTAAGAAAACCTCTGGGAATGCAACTGGAAAATGGAAGGGGTTCAAATCCCCAATTACTTCGAGTGCTTTTTTGTGTTCCATGCTTTCCAGTATATTTTTCTTTCCTGAACTCCAATGTGTGAAGTCTAATGGAAGTTCTTCCTTTTCTATTCTAGCAGCAGTTAAGATATCACATAGTACCTTTACTGAAGAAATTGACTCATCAGAACCCTTCCAAACCCTTCTTGCCTCATATATCTCGTTTTTAGTTGCCTCAGCAATTTTTCCTATTCTAGCAAGAGATTCAATCGCACTACCAAGAAACATGTCTTGGATATTAAAGCTGAATAGGTTTTCTACTTCATCTTCTCTAAGCTTATCCTTAAACTCAGAAATTCTTCCAACTCCTATCAAAGAATTACCATGTACAAGGTTCCGCTCTAGAAGTGACAGTGGTAAACCAGGAACAAATGTATGAATCCATAATGAAATCCTAGCGAGATGAACTGCTACTTCATTTATGTCTACCCCATATATGCAACGGCGGGCAATTTGCCTGCGAAGAAGATCACCTTCTTCAATTTCAGGATAAGAATTTGCTGCTTCTCCTAAAGCTTTTATAGCTGATTCACGCAGGTGAGAAAGTTCCTTGAAAACTTCGGGTAAATTGCGTTTTGATAAGTAATTTGAAAAACGTGATTCGATACGATCCACAGCAGCGACAAGGAAGTGACCAGAACCCATGGCAATATCAGCCACTTTGAAATCAAAGAATGCTTCACCAGCTTCAACATCATCAAGGCTATCCAATAATTTAAAATGGTCATCAAGGCTTTTTTCAAGAGAATTATCGAGCAGATGTTCAACTACAAAATTCTTGGTGTAGTAAGAGCCGCTAGATTTGCGGGTACCGGAACTATTAGAAAGATATATTTGCCCCTTTAGTACATCTGGGGCTTCATGATCAAGACATTCAAGATAAGTATCCTTAAACTCCCCTTTTTTCTCTACAAATAGGTCCGTTTCTGCTACTGTTAATTCAGATTCAAGCAATCCTTCATATATTGTCCCGAATTCTGCTAAACCTAGGGAACAAAAATCTACTAACGCTTGTTCTCCGTCTGGTCCAGGTAAAAGCAATAAACGCTGAAGAATACGTCCAAAATCTTCATCGGGCAGGCTTATTTTTTCAAGATGTGCTAAAATTCTTGACTCACTCTGATCGAAAGAAAATAAACCCCTACCGTATGCAGGGATATCCCAATCCGAATTCCCATCTTCAAAAGCACGAAAGATAGCCTGTGTTTTCTTCCACCATTTAAATTCAGTACCAAATCTATCTCCAGAATTCCAATGAACGAGAAGATCTTCAGCAATAGTTTTCAGTGAATGTTTACGATAAACTGCATTGGATCGATGAGGCAACAGGTCCTTGTATTCTGCATAGGCAACGAATAAAAGCTTAAAAAAAACTTTCATTGCCATAAGGTATATTGCTTGAAGTTCTACTGGAGTGAGGCTTTTTTGATTAAGCTGGGACTTAATTCCATTTGCAAGTAGTGGTATTACTAAGTAATAGACTTGATCACGGAATTTATTGGCAAGATCTTCAGAAGGAATTTTTGATTTTTTTTGCATTTATGAATTCTTTACTCATCGTTTTTTCAAAATATCTGATGTAATTTTTTATGTCTCCTAATTCCTTTTTTTCAAACTCTTATCATGGTCAGTATCAAAACTTTCGAATAAGAAATTATTCTTATTCTTATCAATATAGTTATACATAATCCTATATTGATCAGATACTCTGAATCTTCTTTGCTTTACTT
Organism: Nitrospinota bacterium; assembly: GCA_036231405.1. Taxonomy (GTDB): domain Bacteria; phylum UBA8248; class UBA8248; order UBA8248; family UBA8248; genus UBA3496. The sequence goes on along the minus strand of JAZAHK010000029.1, from coordinate 1,870 downwards.
GACCTATGTATTCATCCCCTAGTTCTTCAGCAGCCTCTTTCTCATCCTTTGAGAGTCTTAGGCTGATCTTCTCTATAATACGATCTTTAAAGCTATTTCCTGCTTTTAGGAAATCATTCTTAAATCCATTGGAATAATTATCAGTGAAAGTTCTCCTTTCCTTTATTCCATTCTTCTTCATGTATATGTTGATACAATTTGTCATATCATTTTCAAATTCACTTTTTGATTTTGGCCACAATTCTTTGAATGATTCAACTTGGTCATCTATTTCATTAGCTGATGAAATAGATTTAATATTTAACTTTTTACCATTATATGAAAATTTATAATTTACTTTGTCAGCGGACAGGAAAAAACTGTGCTCAATTTTTTTTGTTGAAGTAATTAATCTCTTTGTCTCTTCTATGCTGATCTCATCAAAAAAACTAAGATTTGGATCTGAATCACTAGGATCTAATTTAGAAGTATCAACAATATCTTCTTCATCAACATGTTTGCTAAAAAAAGGAAAAATTTGCTGCATCACTGATTCTCTTATCTGCGGGTCCGAAAAAGCAGCCTCTAGATCGGACCAAGGCGGATGACGCCAAAAAGTCCCAAGCAATTCATTAGAAAAAAGGACCTTTGATTTTATCTCAGTAGCTATATTTATAAAATTTTGAAAACCGACTATAAATTTATTATTTGGATCCTTAAAATAATCCACATTTTCTACAAAAAGATATTTTGGATGAACTATACAAAATGTCTTCATTTCTTATTCTCCATTTTATTATGAATAATCGCGTTCATAATTTTTTGGTGTTCTTCTGCAGCCTGATCAAAAAATTCATCAGGCCAGTTTACTATTCCATTATTTTCAGATATTTTTACTGTTTCATATTTGCTACCCTTGTCAGTATTTTTAACAAAATTGATTCCAATAATTGAATTAAGTTTTCCCGTACTATCTTCAACTATTCTTCTTACAAGCCTGTTTATTATGTGTTCACTATGGGTTTCAATGATGATATTTTTCCCACTTAAGCCCATTGAAAGTATGAAATCAGCAAGCTTCATTTGCATTTTTGGATGTAGGTGAATTTCAGGCTGCTCAAGGATAAGTGTTTGCCCTACATCTAATAAAAGCCCCTCAATAACAATTGGAACTACCTGGCTGACTCCGAACCCGACATCAGCTATATTTACCCTTTCTTCATTGTATTCGCTGGAGCTCAAGGAAAATCTATATAATTCTTCGTTTTTTACTGAATCAAAATCTAAAATACCAATTTCTTCCAAGCAATTTCTAACAGCTTCCTCAAGGGTTTCTGCATAAAAACTATCTTGGAAATAAGTTTCTAAAGTTACATAGCGGACAATTTGATCCTTAAAATTATTGTAAATATATGCACTGTTTTGCCCCTTAACTCCAATATCTTTTACCTGTTCGTCAAATATATATCTTCTTGATGGCTCCTCTCTAAGAGGCCCGAGGTAAGATATAGCAGAAAAGTATTGTATGAGAAATCTTCTCACGTACTCGGTTAAATCTAACACTTCCAAAATTCCACCAGTTCTGTCACTTGCTAATAAATCTTCAACTCTATTGGGATTATCAAAAGAATTGTTAAACATTGGGTCAATTGTTAAGATATTTTCAAAATAAAAAGATTCCGATTGAACAGTTTGACTTCCCTTTTTAAAATATTGAATTCTATTAAATAAATCTTCCCCAGCTAAAGTATTTAACTTTCCCCGATTAGTAGGTAAAAGATTTTCCCATTCTATTTTTATCTCTTTTTTATTTTTTAATGAGATTTTCAATTCCACATTATTGGAGTATTGAATTTCATAGGGGGGCTGGAATTTCTCGGGCTGGTCAATA
>JAZAHK010000028.1:0-139163 GCA_036231405.1 Nitrospinota bacterium | reverse complement strand
ATATAAATACAAAAAAGATATAATTTATATTACCATTGTGTAATTGAAGGAGCAAGAAAAACAAGCATTTTCTAAATATTAAGTTGAGAAAGATGAAAACAAAATTTTCAAAAAAAATTGACCAAATTGAACCATTTCTGGTAATGGATATTTTAAGAAAAGCAAAAAGTCTTGAAAGAGATGGGAGAAAAGTTATCCACTTAGAACTTGGAGAACCAGATTTCCCTACGCCTAGAGTGATAGTCGAATCAGCAAAAAAAGCTCTTGAAAATGGAGAGACACGCTATACAAATTCTCTAGGAATTTCAGAGCTAAGAAATGCAATTTCAGATCATTACAACCACAGTTACAACTTAAGTATTTCTCCAAATAGAGTAATTGTTACAAACGGAACTAGCCCTGCTATGTTAATTTTATTTCAACTACTCTTAGAGGAGAATGACGAAGTTATCATCTCGGATCCTCACTATGCCTGTTACCCTTCTTTTATCAGTTCTACAGGTGCTAAATCTATTTTAGTCCCATGTAAAAATTTTAGTTCAGAGATTGGAAAGTACATTTCTGATAAAACCAAAATTATTTTAATTAACTCTCCCTCTAATCCAACCGGGATAAGATTAACTAGGGAAGAGTTGAGACAAATATCCAATACAAAACCAATTATAGTTTCAGATGAAATATACCATGGTATCAGTACGGGAAATAGAGACTACTCTGCATTAGAATTCTCTGACAATTCTATAGTTATAAACGGGTTTTCAAAATTTTTTGCTATGACAGGATGGAGGTTAGGATATATGATTGTACCTGAAAAATATATAAGGAGATTAGAGATTCTTCAACAAAATTTCTTTATTTCTGCCAATCCATTTGTCCAAATAGCAGGAATTACTGCTCTCCAAGAAGCAATTCCTGAAGCAAGACTGATGAACGAAATTTACACAGAGAGAAGAAAGTTAGCCTTAGAAGGCCTCAAGTCAATTGGACTAGAAACTAATCCTCAACCTGATGGCGCTTTTTACGCACTTTTTAATGTAAGTGAATATGAAAAGGATAGCATGAAACTAGCCAGCGAAATACTTGCTATGACTGGCGTAGCACTCGCTCCTGGGAAAGACTTCGGACCTTTTGGAGAAGGTCACCTCAGACTATCTTATTGCAATTCAAACGAAAATATAGAAAGAGGCATTAAATTAATAGGGGAATACTTAAAAGAAAAATATCTCTAATCTTGCGTATTCAATTCTACAGAATTCTCGTCCAAAAGAGCTTCTCCAGACTCATTACTAGTATCTGTCCACTCAAGTTTACCCTCGATTATTTCTCGAAAAACTATCTCTTCCTTAGTATCCGATTTCTTCGTTTCTACAAGTGGCTCTGCTCCATTTCTCAACTGATTAACTCTCTTTGCAAGTAAGATAGAGAGTAAAAATCTATTTTGAACCTCATTGGATGCACGTTCAAATAATTCGTCGTAACTAGCTTGCTCTAACATAGATGCCTCCAAAAACACTATTTATAATTTTCTGAAATTTATTCATCCAATTCCAACATGTTGAACATAAGCAACCTGCATGTTAGATCGAACTTGTTTAAGTATGTCACTTTCTTCTTCAGTTAAATTACCTTTCATCTTTTCTTCCAACATAGCAAACAGATCAACAAATAATTTGGCTGCCCTGGGGTCAGCAGAACCAACTTTCTCCCCAGTTTGTGGATTAAGGCCCATTGCACCAAGAGCATTCGCTTGAAGAATAGCAATCATCATTTCAAAGTGTTTTTCATCTTCTTCATCTTCTTTTTCTTCTTCCTTTAAGGGTTCAGGTGGTTGTTCTGTTTCTCGACTGGTTTCCTCCTGATGCTGTTCTTGCGGGATATCTGAAGATTGCTCAGAAGTCATAGATCCATCCGAAGAAATTGAAGTAGTAATTTCATCTGGTTTAACTTCAGTTTCTTCAACATCATAGCCAGTAACAGAGTACCTTTTATCTGAAACCTTAAAATTTTGAGGTTCTTCATTTTCCGAAATACTTTTATCTTCTTCAGACATTTTTCCCTCATTTTTTATTAAATTTTTTTAAAACAAAAGACACCAGAGAATCACATTTATCTATAGAAAGGCAACCTATCAAACCAAAAAAACTTCTTTATCCTATCAAATTTTGAAAAATAATTCATAAAGGATTTAACAGTAGAGGTTCTCTGTTCTTCAAATTTAGCTAGTTCTCGGAATAATTTCTTCTCTTTCGAACTTAATTCTTTTGGTGTAAGTACAGAGAAAACCACAATATGATCGCCCTTTGAGTTCTGTCCCAAAAATGGGAACCCCTGTTTTTTAATTATAGTACTTTCACCAGACTGTACTCCTTGTGGCACAACAACCTCACTTTCTCCATATAAAGTTTGCACAAAAATCTTTCCGCCAAGTGCAGCTTGAGAAAATGTAACGTCTTCTCTACTGAAAATATTATTTCCCTCTCTCTCAAATCTCTCATGACTTAAGAGGTTCACTATTACATGCAAATCACCAGAGGGTCCTCCGTTAGTTCCTCCTTCTCCTTTTTCTCGTAATCTTAAACGTGATTCATGATCTGCACCGCCAGGAATTTTCACTTTTACAGCACATTTTTCAGAACGTTTTCCAGAACCTGTACATTCATTACAGTGTTCTGAAATTCTCTTCCCTGAACCACCACAGTCTGTACATTGAGAACTAAAAGTTACAAAACCCTGTCTATATGCAACTTGCCCACTGCCATTACACTCTCCACAGTTTATAATCGAATCTGAGCTTTTTGCACCTGTACCTCCACAATATGCACACTCTATTTCACGTTCAAACTCAATATCATGTTCTGAACCTAGGGCTGATTCCTCAAATGTTAGATCTAATTGATATGCAAGATCTCTTCCCTTCGAACTACTATCCCTTCGAGATCGTCTCCCAAATCCACCGCCAAAAATATCAGAGAAAACGTCACCAAAAGATGAAAAAATATCTTCTACATTAGAGAACCCAGATGAAAATCCACCAGAAAACCCCTCATGTCCATATTGATCATAAACTCCTCTCTTCTGGGGATCACTAAGTACTTGATAAGCTTCCGAAGCTTCCTTGAAAAGCTCTTCAGCTTTTGTATCACCCGGATTTCTATCTGGATGATATTGCATTGCCGTTGTGCGATAAGCTTTTTTTATTTCTGACTCAGTCGCGTTTCTACCTATATTTAAAACTTCATAATAGTCCCTTTTCGCCACCTTTATTTTTCTCCTAAATCAATCTTATTCTTCAGTAGATTGGTCATTTTTTTTATCCTGAGTGTATTTTCCAACAGCGACACGGCTTGGACGAAGAATCTCATCGTTCAAAAGATATCCCACTGAAAGTTCTTCTAAAATTTTCCCATCTAATTCTTTGTCTGTAACTTCATCAGAACGTATTGCCTCATGCTTAGCTGGATCAAAAATTTCCCCAACCGACTCTATGGGTTGTACTCCTTGGGATGACAATTCTTGAAAAAATCTACTCTGAACCATTTGGAATCCCTGAATCAAGGAATCTACACCTTTAATATTTTCATCAAGTTCATCCAAAGGGACGTCCTTTACCGCACTATTCGCCCTAGATAAATCATCTGCAATACTTAGAAGGCCAGAAAACAACTCCTTCCTTACTTGCTGAATTCTACGTTCAAAATCTTTTTCCTGACGTGTTCTAAATTCCTTTGATTCCTTATTCACTTTAGCAATGTGTTCTTGAAGTTTTTCTTCAGCAATGGAAACTTTTTTCTCTAATAGTTCAACATAACTCGGCACTAAAGATGGAGTGTCGTCGTCCTCTACTGTGGAATCATCTTTTTCTTTTGAATTAAATCGTCTACGATCATTCACACGAGCCTTTTTTCCTTTTTTTGGATCTTCTTCAACGTTTTGCTCACCTTCAACTTCTGAAGAAAGATTGCTCTTGTCTACATGTGGCACTTTTTCATGGATAGAACCAATTTCCTCTTCCAACATTAAACAACCTCCAAGTGTTAGCATCTTTCATTCTGAACATATTCTTCATAGGAATACATAATTTTGGAATGACAGAAAATTTTTATTTAATCATTTCTCTCTTTTAAGTTTCATCAGTTTAGCTCCTATCGAAGGAATAAGAGCGTTCATGTCAGGAGTAGCGTCTTCAATTTTTTGGCGAAGTTCCTCAAACGCATCACTACTTAAAACCTCTTCCATCTGTTCAAGTCTCTCTATAGCCAAATGTAATTTTTGACGTAATTCTATAATTACCTCAACACCAGCCAAATTAATTCCCATATCTCTAGTAAGTGTTAGAATTATTTCTAACTTTTCCAAATCTTTCTCTTCATAAAGACGGGTCTTCCCTTCACTACGCATAGGTTCAATCAAACCTTCTCGTTCGTACATTCTTAAAGTCTGAGGATGGATCTCAAACATTTCAGCTACAGTACTTATTGTATATCTTACTTGTTTATTACTTCTGCGTACCAAAATCTTATCCTTATGAAGTACGTGCGATATTCATTCCATCTCTAGGATCAATTGGGTTTAATCTTTCAAATTCTCGAATGAGATCCTTGCTTTTGTCATCAATTCTTTTTGGAAGTTTTAAGTTCACGACCACGTACAAATCTCCTTTTCCTGTTCCCTTCATGTGCGGAACACCCTTTCCGTTCAATCTTAGTCTTTGACCGTTTTGAGTCCCTGGAGGAATTGTAACTTTCGTTATTCCTTCAAACGTTTCAAGTTCCACACGAGTACCTAAAGAAAGTTCCCCCAAAGTCAAGGGAAGATCAATATATAGATTAGCCCCTTTTCTTTCAACATAAGGATGAGTACTGACTTTCGTTAAAATATAAAGATCCCCATTCTTTCCTCCAGATTGAGAAGGTTCCCCTTGACCGGCTAATCGAACTCGAGAACCACTTGAAACACCCGCAGGAATTTTCACTTTAATACGTTCGGTAACTCTTGTAAGGACACCATTATTAATAACGTTCTTAGGTACTGTTACAACAGTTTCTAAACCACGGAGTGCATCATCGAACCCAATTTCCATCGAATAATTTACATCTTCTCCCTTAGTATTGATAGGGACACCCCGGTTTGACGAGCGATACGAAGTTCTTCCTCGTTGTCCGCCAAAAAAACTGCCAAAAATATCTCCGAATCCAAATTCTTTGAAAATATCATCAACATTTACTCCACTCTCCCAAGGATTCCCTCCAGCAAATGCGGAATGACCCATGGTGTCATATTGATGCCTTTTTTCATTATCAGAAAGAACAGCATAAGCTTCGCTTATTTCTTTAAAACGCTCTTCTGCAGATTTGTTTCCGGGATTCACATCAGGATGGAATTTTCTAGCAAGTTTTTTAAATGCTCTTTTCAATTGATCAGAAGAAACATCTCTGCTAACTCCTAAAACCTCATAATAATCCCGTTTTGACATACAAACTTCCTAAAATATAAGAAATTATTTATCTTTTTCTACCTCTTCAAATTCCGCATCTACTACATCACCATTGTCTTCACCTGTTTTACCACCACTCTGTGAATCATTAGATTGTTCAGGATTTGCATTTGCCTGTTTGCTAGCTTCTTCATACATCGCCTGCGATAATTTATGGGATACAGACTCTAAATTAGAATTTGCTGAATTAATTTCCTCTATACTTGCATCCTGATTTTCAAGAACCTTACGAACTTCTGCAATAGCATCTTCTATAGCTTTTTTATCTTCTTCCGAAACTTTGTCGTTATTTTCATTCAACATTTTTTCGGTGCTATACGCTAGCGATTCCGCATTATTTCTAGACTCAACTAATTCTCGACGTTTTTTATCTTCCCCAGCATTTTCTTCTGCATCACGTACCATATTGTTAATTTCATCATCAGAAATACCACTTGAGCTTGTAATGGTAATTGCTTGTTCCTTCGCAGTACCTAGGTCTTTCGCTGAAACATTAACTATTCCATTTGCATCAATATCAAAAGTAACTTCAATTTGTGGGACTCCCCGTGGAGCAGATGGGATATCAACAAGGTGGAATTTCCCGAGGCTACGGTTATCAACTGCCATCTCCCTCTCACCTTGTAAAACATGAACCTCAACTGAAGTCTGATTATCAGCCGCGGTTGAAAAAGTTTCGCTTTTTTTAACAGGAATTGTAGTGTTACGTTCAATTAATTTAGTACAAACATTACCTAAAGTTTCTATTCCAAGAGATAGAGGAGTAACATCTAATAATAAAACGTCTTTAACATCACCTGCGAGAACACCACCCTGCACTGCTGCACCAACTGCTACTACCTCATCAGGGTTTACCCCTTTATGAGGATCTTTAGAAAAAAATTTCTTCACTGTCTCCTGTACGAGGGGCATACGAGTTGAACCCCCAACCAAAACTACCTCGTCTATATCACCTGGTTGTAATTTTGCGTCGTTCAGTGATTGACGACAAGGAGCAAGCGTTCTTTCAACTAAATCTCCAGCTAGTTGCTCCAATTTAGAACGAGAAATTTTTATATTTAAGTGCTTAGGTCCAGAAGAGTCAGCTGTAATAAATGGCAGATTGATATCAGTTTCCATTGAACTAGAAAGTTCAATTTTCGCTTTTTCAGATTCTTCACGCAACCTCTGTAGGGCCATAGGATCAGAAGATAGATCTATTCCTTGGTCTTTCTTAAATTCATCAACCAACCAATCTATTATTTGTTGATCTATGTTATCGCCACCAAGATGAGTATCTCCATTTGTCGCTTTAACTTCAACAACATTATCTCCTACTTCAAGGATAGAGACATCAAATGTACCACCACCAAAATCATAAACCACAATGGTTTGATCCTGTTTTTTATCTAGACCATATGCTAGCGCTGCAGCAGTAGGTTCATTAATTATACGTAGAACATTTAATCCAGCAATTTTACCTGCATCAGTAGTAGCTTGACGCTGGCTATCATTGAAATATGCAGGCACTGTCACAACAGCGTCTGTTACTTCCTCCCCAAGATAATCACTTGCAGCCTGTTTTAATTTTTGGAGTACGCTAGAAGAAATTTCGGGTGGGGCATAAACCTTACCATTTATCTTAACTCTAGCATCACCATTTTCGGCCTTAATAATTTCATATGGTACCATCTTAACTTCTTCAGGAACCTCTTCATGGCGTCTACCCATAAATCGTTTAACAGAGTAAATAGTATTAGTAGGATTAGTTACTGCTTGCCTTTTAGCTACAACTCCTACTAATTTTTCACCCTCTGGAGTAAAACCAACTATACTAGGTGTCGTACGATTACCTTCCTGATTTGGTATGACTGTAGGTTCTCCTCCTTCCATAACGGAAACAACAGAATTTGTGGTACCTAAATCAATACCAATTACTTTACCCATTTTTACCTCCTAAAACTAAAAAATTAAAAACAACAATTAAAAAAAAAAGAAAAACAGTAGGAACTGTAATATATGAGTGATATACAGTCAAGTTATATAAGCTTATTATGCTCATATAAAAAATACTTAGATCTTCAGTCTACCAATATGAGAATAAATTGGAATTTAAAAAAATTTATTAATGTTTGACAATTCATGATTATAAAGATAACTTAATGATTAGTGATATTAAAAATATTATAATTTTTATTCAATGAAGAGGTAAAAGAGTGGTAACTTTATTCGATGAAACAAAGGCTCCTACTAACAATATTGGAATTACCATCACCGAGAACGCTTCAAAGAAGGTAGTTGAACTTCTAAAAACAGAAGACAAAGAAGGGCATGGGCTTAGAGTATCGGTTACGGATGGGGGTTGTTCAGGACACAATTACGGACTTTTTTTTGACGAAAAATCAAACCCAGACGATAAAATTTATGAATCAAAAGGTTTTAATATTTTCGTAGATCCACAAAGCGATATGCTACTTTCTGGAACCCAGATAGACTATTTAGACAGTTTAGAAGGTTCAGGCTTTAAAATTAACAACCCAAACGCGACTGGCACATGTGGCTGTGGGAAATCCTTCACAGCATAAACAAAGAACCTTAATTACTACCACCAAATATTTAAAACGGGTTATATTGAAAAATATAACCTGTTTCTGTTTCGGGACAAATCTTACTACCAAAAAGGATAATGAAAGATGAAACGCTTTAAGAATAAAGTTTGCATAATAACTGGTGGAGCAAGCGGTATTGGAGCCCAAACAGCTGAAATGTTTGTTGAACAAGGAGGAAAAGTCCTAATCGGGGATGTTGATGATACAACAGGACGGAAGTTGCAAGACAAAATCATAAAAAAACACAATAAAGATACTGCAATTTATTTTCACCTAGATGTCTCTAATCCTGACCATTGCCAAAAAGCTGTAGAAAAAACCATAGAAGAATTTGGCGGATTGCATTGTGTACTTAACAGCGCCGTAAAAATGGCACCAGGAATGTTAAAAGATCTTTCCTTGGAGAATTGGAACACGATGATCACCATTGGCCTAACTGGCACATTTCTTATGACACAAGCAGCAGGACGTTGGATGATAGACAGTAAAACTCCTGGTTCTATAGTGACGATGTCATCCATCGGAGGTTTACAACCCTACGGCATGTCAGGTGCCTATTCGACTGTCAAGGCTGCAGTAATCATGCTGGCAGAACACTTTGGAATAGAATGGGCAGCCCACCAGATTAGAGTTAATGCTATCTGTCCTGGGCATACTGAAACACCTCTAACTTCTTATCTAAAAGACCCAGACATTAAAAAAGGCAGGAGTGAAGTAACTCCACTCAAGAGGGTTGCACAACCTATAGATATTGCTAACGGAATTTTATTCTTATTTTCTGACGAAGCCGACTATATTACTGCTACAGCTTTAGAAATTGACGGAGGACTGAGCAAGACCGTCATGAATCATCTACCTGGGCGAAAGTGGAAGTAGATTCCCTTGAAAAAAAATAGCCATAATTCCGAAATAAACATTCTTCTAATTTCCTGTTACGAGCTTGGCAATCAACCTGTATCTACTGCTAGCCTACACGCATTTTTAAAGAACTTTAGCTACAAGCCAAGTGTATTAGATTTATCTACACAGAAAATAGATCTCAAAGAAATTGAAAATTACGATTTCATTGCTATGAGTACTCCTATGCATACTGCTCTAGGTATAGCAGTAGAAGCAACTAAAATGATTCGTGAAATAAACAAGAAATGTCATGTTTGTTTTTACGGCGATTACGCTCATCTGAACTCCGACTATCTTCTAGACAATATTGCAGATAGTTGTATTAGTGGGGAAATACAGATTCCGATGCTCGAACTAATTAAATCAATCGAAAATTCTCAATCTTCTAGTGCAATGAAAGGTATTAATAGTAGACATAAAAACAAAAGTCCTTTTATAAAAAAACCTGATTTCAAAACTCCAGATAGATCCTTTTTACCTTCTCTATCTCATTACAACAAATTGATTAAAGGAAGTACCCACATTGTGACTGGAGCAGTTGAAACGAGCAGAGGATGCAAGCATCAATGCCTACATTGCCCAATCACTCCCATTTACGAAGGGCGTTTTTTTGTTATTCCAGAAAAAATTGTTTTAACTGACATAAGAAATCTTTACGGACAAGGAGCAAGACATATCACATTTACTGATCCCGACTTTTTAAACGGACCTACACATTCTCTTAGGATACTCAGAAATATGAACAAATCGTTCCCTAAAATGACTTTCGATTTTACTGCAAAAGTTGAACATCTTCTTAAAAATAAAGACATATTTCCTGAACTCAAACAATTAGGCTGTTTGTTTATCGTTACTGCATTGGAATCACTGAACGGTGAAATTTTAAAGAAACTAATCAAAGGACACACAAAAAAAGATTTCTTGAAAGTATTAAAAATTGCAAGAGAGACCGATATTTCTATCCGTCCTTCATTGATAGCATTTACGCCATGGACAACTCCCTATGATTATATGGAACTATTGAACTTTATCGAGAAAAATCAGTTGGTTTATGAAATAGAACCAGTACAAATGTCCATTCGCTTGCTCATACCACCCGGTTCGAATTTACTGAAACTCGATGATTTAAAAAAATACATTGTAAAATTTGAACCAGAAAAATTTATTCACACTTGGAAACATCCGGACCCGAACATGGAACTTTTAAACTATAGGGTCTCAAAAATTGCAGGAAATTACTCGGCAACAAGCGCTGACCCTCTGGAAATATTTGTTGCCATCAAAAAAGAGTTCTTCACAATCTTCCCAGAAATGATCAATAACGATAAAAACATTATATTTTCAGTCAAAAAACAAACTCCCAAACCACCAAAACTAACAGAATCATGGTTTTGTTGAGCGGAACCAACAGAAAGTCAGTTGACTTTCAATTAAAGATTCAATACAGCAACCGCTCGAATTGGAGAACCTGAACCGCCACGTATCTTGAGTGGTAACCCTACATAAAGAAACTCCTTGCCGGCCACTTCTTCTATATTACAAAGATTTTCGGTATTATGACATTGCAATTCCCGACATAAAACATGACAAGGAAACGTCATATCTCCTGTATTTATCCCTGCATCGATGCTTGGAGCATCCTGCCCAATATTTACAACCCCACATTCCCTATAAAGGAAATTACCCGCCTCGTAAGAAAGACCAGGATAGTCTGTATTGTAATGATCTTCAGGATAAGTTCGTTGAAAATGACCGCCTGTAAAAAGGAAGGTCCCTGCCTTAGGAGGAGCTAACTCTTTTTTAGTAAGTTCGTCCTGCAAAAGATTTAGAGAGATCTCCTCTTTAGGTTCTACCTTCCCTGTAAAATCAAGTGCAATACCTCTGGTAAAAAACGTATCAAGACTAGACTGATCTATTGTAGGAGCAGTATCCCTTTCGTCTATATGACTTACTGCATCAACATGGGTGGGACCGTGATCACACATATGAAGCATCATAGCAGCGTAGGTAATATCTTTAGGCTTAATTGGAGCATTTCTAGCATCCTCATGAGTGGCAACAAATTCAATTTCTGTAGGCGGGTGGCCAGGGAAACGCGGAGCACCCGTATAAATATCCTGACTAAGATTAACTATGTCATACATAAAACGACCCTCCTAAAAGTTCAATTATTTTTCAAACAAGTAATTTTATCCAATACCCCCAACTGTTACTCCATTAGGCTCTGGTGCCTCAAGTGCCGGCAAAACATGCGTCATAAAAGCATCTAATTCAGAAATCACTTCTTTTGAAGGAATCTGCGCATAATGCCAAATCAAAGTAATATATTCTGAGGGGACCTTCTCATAAGTATGAAGAAATTGTTCTTTCAATTGATCTATCGTCCCACCAAGAAATATACCACTTTCTTTCATATTTTCTACCCAATCTATATTTGAAGTGTCAGATGGAAATTGTGGAAAAAAAGGAACATAAAAGTTTTCGTAAATATCCTGATCGTACTCTTTAAGTTTACGATCATAATCCTCTTCACTTTCTGCTACGTGAATCCACCTACAAACACACTGTCTTTCCCCATGAGCAAAATTATGCCCATATTTTTGTGACTCTTCTACATAAAGATGAGACATCTCCTCCATCTTCTCTAACTTAGTAAAATATACAGGTCGAAATCCATGCTTAGCCGCAAATTTAATGGAATCATTGCTTGCGCTAACTGCCTGAAAAACTGGTGGATGAGGTGACTGATACGGCTTTGGGACCACACTCACTTTATGTACCCTTTGGTCCTCACCTACTTCGCCATCTGTTCCTGCATCACGAGCACTTTTCCAAGCTGGATATTCTATCCCATCCTCGTACGGATACGGAATTTTATAGTAGTCTCCATCTACTTGAGTAGAATCTTCAGTCCAGAATTTCAAAAGCATCTCTGCACGTTCCTCGAAAATCTCTCGATTCTTCACATCATCGTCGCCACCAAGATCAGTACTAACTGTTGCGACTGAATCGGTAAATTGACCTAAAACATTAGCCCATCTTGACTGATAACCACGTGCCATCCCTACAAACATCTTTCCTTTAGTAATATGATCTAAAATTGCGGTTTCTTCTGCTACCCTAACTGGATCCTGGGTAGCCATAACATACCCTAATGCTCCAACACGAGCATTTTTCAAGTAACTTGCCCACCAAGCGTTTAAAACGCCAGGATTAGGGCCAACTTCATAACCTTCTGAATGAAAGTGATGTTCAATCGTACTAACTCCCCAAACCCCCATTTCATCTGCCGCCTTGACTATATCTAACCATTCATGAAGAACACGATGGTAGAGATCTTTGTCACGTGCGAGTGGTCTTTTCTCCTCTCGCTCAGCACGATCCTTTGTTGGAAGCATTGGGTATAATTGTACTATCACTTTTGGCTTTGCCATTTCTTACTCCTTATTTAAAAATGAACACTCCCATTTAAAATCTCATGCAACACTTTTGGCTCCCTTCGAATTTGATATTCCTATATCCAATTTTAACAGAAATTTAGATATAATCCGTTTCTCTTCATCTGTCATATCTGACATTAAATCAGCTATTGAAGAAAAATAATCAGGAAAAATAGTTTTCAGAAGTTCCTCTCCTTTTTCTGTAATTCTTACATTCGTTCTTCTTTTATCTTCGTGTAAATCATATCTCTTAACAAATCCATCACGCTCAAGACCATCCACAAGACCAGTCATAGTCGCTCTAGTCACTCCAGCACTTTCTGCTAAGTCTGACGGCGCGAAACCTTCCTCTTTTCTTCTGAGGATTAAAAGGACAACAAATCTTCCCTGTGATATCCCATGAGAAATGAGAAAATCATCGAAAATTGTAAGAAGATCACTTCCTGATCTCAAAAATTGATAGAAAAGGAGCATGGAGGAAGGTTCTAAACTTGCATAAACTTCCAATGGTGCAAAATCCTCTCTAGTCGGAAGGTCTTTCATACAAAACATTTGGAACCTCATTTATAGTTAGCCACCTAACTATAAAACTTTAGAACCAAAGTTTCAATTAAAAATTGCATAACTAAACAATTTTAAATTATAATTGAGATGTTACTAAGTTTTTAAAACTAATTATAGGAGAAAATAGAGATGCGTTCGGGTAATGCAACACAACTAAATCGACAAGATTCTATTGCACTTCAGGCGGCAGCATTCATGCAACGTGTATATGGTTGGATGACACTCGGTCTAATTGTAACTGGGTTTAGTTCTTTCTATATTGCATCAAGTGAAAGTGCAATTCGATTTATCTTCGGTAGTTCTATGTCTATTTTATTGATTCTAGCTGTCCAAATAGGTATTGTTTTTGCGATTAGACCAGCTATGAGGAGTGGCGGTTGGCAAATTGGACTCCTCCTCTTTATCGCATTCAGTGCTTCACTTGGAGTAACCGTTTCCAGTCTCTTGCTACGTTATACCTTTTCATCTGTATCACAAGCTTTCTTTGTTACTTCAGGCGCTTTTGGGGCAATGACCATTTTTGCTTTTGTTACCAAAAAAGACTTATCTGGATGGCAAAATTTCCTTTACGTCGGTCTGTTTGGAATTATTATAGCGATGATTGTTAATTTCTTTATGCAAAGCAACGCTCTTCATTTTGCAATAAGTGTTATTGGAGTCCTCGTTTTTGCAGGTCTTACTGCCTATGACACTCAAAAAATGAAAGAATATGCCTATTCTCAAGATACCAACAACGAAATTGGCAGAAGAGCATCAGTCATGGCTGCACTTGAACTTTACCTTGATTTTATAAACATGTTTATTTTTCTTACTCATTTATTAGGAAGTTCAAGAGACTAGGCGAATTCTCAACCCCTGGAATTATTTTTTCCAGGGGGTTTTTATCCTAAATCTGTGAGTTTTCTTTGATTTCCTCACGTAAAGACTTTTCACTAATAACTGCAACGGTCATTTTTTCCTTCACAAAGATATCCTTTGCAACGCTAACGATATCTTGTTTATTAACTGATTCCACATCTTCTATTTCCTGTGTTATTGGATAAAGAATGTTACGCAACATTAAACTTGAACCATTTCTACCAGCGAAATAACTTGAATTTTCGTAAATTTGGAGATTACCTCTTATGTAACTTTTCGCTTCTGACAGTTCTTCATCCGAAACTTCTTCATCCTTGAATTTTGCAGATTCCTCTAAAATCACTTTAGTCGCCTCAGCTGCCTTTTCTAAAGCGACACCTGCTTTCATTTCAACATACCCGGCATCTGTAAAACAATTAGCACTGGCCCCTACGCTGTAAGCCAATCCCCTTTTTTCTCTCACCTCTGTAAAAAGTCGACTACTCATTTTGCCACCTAATATATTACACATCACTCTGAGTGACTGAAGTTTCTCGTGATTAAGACCATATCCACGAAATCCAATAGACAAGTTAACCTGATCTGTTTGCCTTACTTGCTCTACAAAAGACATCTTACTCAATTCTGGGAGAGAAACGTTTTGAGGCCTTTCAGAACTACCGAAACGAGACCCAAAAAAATTTTCAGAAAGTTCAACAACTTGTTCGTGTTTAACCCCACCTGCTACCGAGATAACCGTATTTCCAGGCTGGTACCAAGTATCAATTAGTTCACGCATATTCTCAGGTTCAATGCTATTTATTGTTTCTTTACTTCCAATAACGCCTACTTGAAGATTGAACATAGTAGTCTCAAGCAAATCCGAAACCCAAACCCTCGGCATATCTTCATACATTTTCAACTCTTCCAAGATAACATGTCTCTCACGGCTCCACTCATCCTTATCCAACAGACAGTTATTTACAGCATCTGCGTAAACATTTAAGACTTTTTCAAAAACTTGCACTGGAGAGGTGAAATGATAGCAAGTTCGTTCTGCAGCAGTGTTCGCATTAATCGAAGCCCCATTACCTTCCATTTCTCTTGCAATATCTAAAGTAGAGCGAGTTGGTGTTCCTTTAAAAACCATATGTTCAAGGGCATGTGAAACACCAACAACTTCGTCTCTTTCATGACGACCACCACAGCCAAAATAGATATGAAATGCTACTGCAGCAGATTCGCTCCTTTCGGTCGTAACCACCTGAATACCATTGGATAAAACACTTTTCCTTACTTCCATTTTACCTCCTAATCAATCATTGCGAACGAAAAAGATTAATTTTTTATTTTTCAAGTATCGTGCGTGCTTGTTCAATATCTAAACCAATTTGCTGCACAAGATTTTCAACACTGGGAAATTTCATTTCATCCCTAATTTTTCTAACAAACTCTAAACGAATTTCTTCTCCGTATATATCTCCGCCTTCCCAATTAATCAGATGAGCCTCTATAGTAACACCCAGACCATCAAAAGTTGGTCTATTTCCTATATTCAAAACAGTCGGCAAATATTCAGAAGAAACAGCGTCGACTTTTGACCAACACGCATAAACCCCATTAGATGGAACTAGTGTTGAAGGAGAAGAAATATTTGCAGTAGGAACCCCAATTTTCGAGCCTCTTCCATCTCCTCTTTCTACGAGACCTTCAAGGCTATGCCTTGTTCCAAGCAGTAAATTTGCATCCGCAACAGAACCAGATGCAAGCAACTTACGAATCTCTGTACTACTAACTACTTTTCCCTGAAAAGAGAAAGGTTCTAAAACGTCAACTAAAAAATCAAACTCCTTTCCCAGTGTTTTAAGAAAATCTATATTTCCTTCTCTATTCTTACCAAAACGAAAATTATAACCTACCAAAATATGTTTGCATTTTATCCCGTCAATTATATAGGTAGCCACAAATTCTTCGGGACTAAATCCAGAAAGATTTCGCGTGAAAGGTTCAACTATGAGAGCATCGACGCCTTCTTTCTCGAGCCTTGCTATTTTTTCAGACAATGTTGTCATTAAAGAAGGACACCTGTCTGGTGCCACAACGGACAAAGGATGTGGGTCAAAAGTAAGTATTACGGATTTCAATCTTTCACTTTGCGACTTTTCTCGTAGTTTTGCACAAATATTTTTATGTGCCAGATGGACTCCATCGAAATTGCCGATTGACAGAACTGCCCCACCCCAATCAGAACCTATACTATCAATACCTTTTATAATTTCCATACAACAATCCTATAAGAAAGAAAACATAGTCACTACAACAGAGAAATCAGTACCTTGAAAACTAAAGAATTTCAACCATATAACTACAAAAAAATAAACAAACAAATTCCATTACTTAATCGATTGCAATCAATCTTAGAATACGCTTTAATCATTGATGGCATAAAAATGTGATTAAACCGGGTAAAGTCCATTTCCTTATAAAGGAATTAGATGCATATTTCATCAAAAATATTTTTAATTTACACGATTCTATGTTCTTTTTTGTGGCTAGGAAGTAATTCATTTGCAAACCAATTCTCAAAACGGTCTCATAAAGAAGATAGTATTAAAAGAAACCGTCCCAAAAGTCCGATTTCTACACCTAAAGTAAACTCTCTCAAACTAGGACTATCTTTAAAAGAAGCAATAAGTTTAGCTTTAGCTAGAAATTTTGACATCAGCATAGAAAAATTAAGGAAACAAATTAAAAAAGAAGAAATTGTAGAGAAAAAATCAGAGTTTGATACGACCTTTATCGCGAGTGGGGAATCAGAAAAATTAAAGAATGAAACTGTAAGTACTACCGCTACTGGTAACACAAAAAAAATAAGTAGTTCACAAAATATTCAAGCTGGTTTCAAAAAAAAGGCTATAAGTGGCGCACAATTATCTATGCTTTTAGATTGGGATCGTGAGAGAATAAACTCAAAAAACAATCTTTTTAACCCAAACTTCAGTACTGGACTCACTCTTTCTGTCACACAACCACTTCTTAGGAATTACGGGGTAGACCTAAATTCTGCAGATATTAGAATAGCCACGGAAAATCTTCGACAATCAACAAACGAATACAAGAATAAAATCACAAAAATTGTTACGGACGTGGAAATATCTTATTGGGATTTAATCCTTGCACTCAGAAATTTGAAATTAAAAAAGAAATCACTAGAACTTGCTAAAGATTTACTTCGTCGGAATAAAATACAAGTAAAAATAGGGACTCTTACTAGAATAGAAATTCTAGACGCAAAAACAAGTGTAGCAATGAGAGAGGACGAATTAATTGTCGCAAAAAGAGATTCTCTTGAAAAAGAAGATGCTTTAAAAATCCTTCTAAATGTACCCATGAGTTCTGAATCTTCTAGAAAAATTACCCTTAATCCAACCAACAAGCTCTCCTTCAAGGCTGTTAAACTCAATGAATTTGATTTGTTTGAAAAAGCTCTTTCAAAAAGAACTGATCTAATGAAAGACAAAATTGAAATTCGAAAGAAAAGAATCACTATCGACAAAAAATGGAATCTCTTATTACCAAAACTCGATCTGACTAGCAGCCTTAAAAACAGTTCAAGGCAAGACTCGACAACAAAGGCCTTGAAAAGGCAATTCTCCAACAAGGGATATGAAATATCAGGTAAACTGGCATTTGAATTTCCATTAGGGAATAGAGAAGCAAAATCTAATTACAGAAAATCAAGAAATGAGTATTACGAGGCAAAAGAAATTTTCAAGAAAAATAAACAAAAGATTTTAGAGGAAGTACAAAAAAATTCTCGAATGACTAAAACTAGCATGAAAAGAATAAAAACTACCCGCCTAGCTAAAAAGCTCGCAAAACAACGTTTAAAAGTCCAGGAACAAAAATTCAGTTTGGGACTTGCGACAAGCCGACAGATTTTAGAAGACCAAGAGTCCTTAGAAAGTGCATCTTTAAACCATATACATGCGCTGATAAATTATAAGAAAAACTTAGCATTACTCAGAAAAACGACACAGACAACTTTAACACATTACAAAATAACTCTTTCAAAAAACTAAATAGAAGTTATAAGAGTTGACGAAAAAAAATAAGCGCGTACTTGGAATAGATTATGGAGACAGAAGAGTTGGGGTGGCAATTAGTGACGAATTACAGCTAACAGCACAACCTCTTGCACTTATCAACAGACAAAATGACACCGATTTGATTTCAGAAATTAAAGAAATAACAGTTGCGCATGATGTAGAAAAGATTATTGTAGGCTTTCCCGTTTCACTAGACGGAACTTATTCTTCTCAGACAAAAAAAACACAAAAATTCATTTCACGTATGAGAAAATCTTCTGATTTGCTTATTGAAAAATGGGAGGAACGTTTATCTACCCTCGAGGCTGGAAAAATATTGACTGGAGTTTCAAAAAATAAAAAAAAGGAAAGTATAGATATAATTTCAGCACAGCTCATTCTCCAAGGTTATTTAGATAAAAATAGAAAAAATTAAAAAATGAATTACAAAATAAAATTATTTTATCTCTTCTCAATTTTGATAATTTTCTCCTTAGCACTTATGTATACAAATAATATTTTCAACACGGCTTTAAGCGAGAAAAAAAAAGAACATCATTTAATAGAAGTCAAAAAAGGCATGGGATTATTCCAAGTGTCTTCATTACTTTTTAAAAGGGGAATTATTCAGTCTCCCTACTTATTTAACATACAAGTTATGCTGAGAGGAGCATCAAAGAAATTAAGAGTTGGAATCTATGAACTTAGTCCCTCAATGACACAAAAAAAAATATACACAATTCTTACAAATGGATTCGTAGCGACAAAAAAGATCACCATCCCAGAAGGTTTTACAGTCCAATCGATCGCACAGAAACTAGAAGAAAATAAAATAACTAGTAAAGAAGACTTCATTCGAATAAGCAGAGAAAAAGAGTTTATTACTTCCTTAGGCTTAAATGTTGATTCACTTGAAGGATATCTTTTTCCAGACACCTATTTTTTTAAAATAAAAACGAAACCTAAACTTGTTTTAAAAAAGATGTTTCAAAACCTAAGAAAAAAAATAACCCCACAAATTATGACAAAAATAAGTAAGAAAAAAAGTACTTTACACAAAGTACTCACGCTTGCTTCAATAGTGGAAAAAGAAACTTCCATTCACAATGAGAGATTCCTAATCGCCTCTGTTTTTCTAAATAGATTAAAAAAGAACATGCGACTTCAAAGTGACCCCACGGTAATTTATTCTCTCCCTTTTTTTAAGGGCAAATTATCAAAAAAAGACTTGCGTTATAATTCCCCCTACAACACGTATATACATAGAGGACTTCCTCCAGGACCAATTGCTAATCCTGGATTCGAATCTATATCCGCTGTATTAAATCCTTCGGCAAAAAGATTTCTCTATTTCGTTGCCGCTGAAGAAAAAGGACATCTCTTTTCGAGAACATATAAAGAACACCGAAAGAAAATTCGCCTTATCAAAAAACAAAGGTTTAGAAAGGTTGACCTAAATTATGGCGGAGTGTCATCATCAAGATGATTTCGACTCAGTTTTTAATGGTTTTCTCGTTTATTTAAATCTGAAGTAAATTTGCACATGGAGTAAGTTTTGTTAGAAACTAGGTACAATCCAAAAGTAACAGAAGCAAAATGGTATGCTGACTGGCAAAAAAAAGAGTATTTCAAAGGCATTCCTGATAGTAAGAAAAAAATGTTTTCTCTGGTTATACCTCCTCCCAATGTGACCGGCTCTCTTCATATGGGGCACGCATTAAATAATACTCTTCAGGATATACTCGCAAGATGGCATAGGATGAAAGGTTTTTCAGTTTGCTGGATGCCTGGAACTGACCACGCTGGAATTGCAACTCAGAATGTGGTTGAGAGAATGCTATCTCTAGAAAACAAGTCGAGAGAAGAGCTAGGGAGAGAAAATTTCGTTAAAGAAATTTGGAAATGGAAAGAGAAAAGTGGAGGGACAATTATCAATCAATTACATAGACTTGGGGCGTCTTGTGATTGGGATAAAGAACGATTCACGATGGACGAAGGGCTGTCTATTGCCGTAAGAGAAGCATTTGTACGTTTATACGAAGACGACCTTATTTATAGAGGTGACTATCTTGTAAATTGGTGCCCACGCTGCGGAACAGCTGTTTCAGACCTTGAAGTCGAGTTCGAAGAACAACAAGGGTCCTTATGGGATATTTTCTATCCTTTCGAGAATGAAGAATCAGGATTAATAGTTTCAACAACAAGACCCGAAACTATGCTCGGTGATACTGCTCTAGCAGTCCATCCCCAAGATGAAAGATATAAAAAATTCATAGGGAGAAAATTACAACTCCCTCTAGTAGGGAGAGAAATCCCTCTCATTGCCGATGATTTTGTAGACCCAGAGTTTGGATCTGGTGTCGTGAAGATAACCCCTGCACACGATCCAAACGATTATGAGGCCGGAAAAAGAAATGAATTGCCACAAATAAATATTCTCACCGAAGATGGGAAAATTAACGAAAATGGGGGAAAATATCAGGGGCTTGACCGGTTTGAAGCAAGAGAAAAAATAATATCAGATTTAAAAAATTTATCTTTTTTGAAACAGGTTAAAGATCACGAACACAATGTCGGGATTTGTTATCGTTGCGAAACTATTATAGAACCTTTTTTATCAAAACAGTGGTTTATCAGAACTAAACCCTTAGCAGAGGAAGCTATTCGTTCTGTCGAGAATGGCAAAATACGTATTATCCCCAAACAATGGGAAAATACGTATTTTGAATGGATGCATAACATAAAAGATTGGTGCATTAGCCGACAAATTTGGTGGGGCCATCAAATTCCTGCTTGGTACAATGTAGAGACTGGAGAGGTTATAGTCTCACGTGAAGACATAACAGATCAAAATTATCGCCGTGAAACTGATGTTCTAGACACATGGTTTAGTTCCGCACTCTGGCCCTTTTCTACTTTCGGTTGGCCAAAAAAAACACCTGACTTAGATTACTTTTACCCAACTTCAACACTAGTTACAGGATTTGACATCATTTTCTTTTGGGTCGCTAGGATGATTATGGCAGGTTTGAAGTTTATGGATGACGTTCCTTTTAAAGACGTGTACATACATGCTCTAGTTAGAGACGAAGATGGCCAAAAAATGAGCAAAACAAGAGGCAATGTAATTGATCCTATAGAAATTATTGAAGAATCTGGTGCAGACTCTCTGAGATTTACTCTGACTGCTATGGCCGCGCAAGGTCGAGATGTTCGACTGTCAGAGGAAAGAATTGCTGGATACAGGAATTTCTGCAACAAAATTTGGAATGCTGCACGTTTCATATTATTAAACGTAGAAAAAGAAGTTGAAACCATTCCAGAAAGCTCTTCTCTTACACTTGCAGACAGATGGATTCTAAGCAGAGCAAACAGTGTGACGAGAGAAGTTGAGAAATCCCTTGATGAATACAGGTTTAATGATTTTGCATCTACACTTTACCAATTTATCTGGCATGAGTTTTGTGATTGGTACATAGAGGCAGTTAAACCTAATATTATAAATGATGAAATCGATTCAAAGAGTAAAGATATTCTTGTTCTCGTTTTAAGCCAAATCCTTAGATTACTCCATCCTGTTATGCCCTTCATCACTGAAGAAATATGGGATAAACTACCCATTAAGGGGAAAAAAAGTTCTATTATGGTATCAGAGTGGCCAAAATATGACCCGGAATTTGAAAATCCAGATTCAGAAGAGGATTTTTCAATAATAATTGACATCGTTAGCACCATAAGGAACTTACGTGGTGAACTCAATATATCTCCGGGACAAGAAATTCCATGTTTGATAAAAGTCTCTAATCAAGAACACGAATCTTTAATTTTGAGAGAAGAAGAAACAATAAAAAGATTGTCCAAAATCGGATCAGAATGGTCAATCGGAACCGATATTCAACCACCTAAGCTTATTTCATCAGCAGTAATTAGAAATATGCAGATTTTTATACCCCTCGAGGGGCTAATTGATATCGATAGCGAAACAAATCGTCTCAAAAAGCAACTCGCCGAAACTGAGAAAACAGTTCTCGCATTGAAAAAGAAACTTTCAAACAAGGAATTTACGCAAAAAGCTCCTAAAGAAGTTATTGAAAAAAACGAAGAAAAACTTAAAGACGAGCAAAATAGACATGAAAAACTTTCAACAAATTTAAATAAACTCACCAAAACTGGCTAATTTATAAATAAAATGTCCAAAAAAGAACTCATCTGGAATGTTCAAGAATATAAAGAAGTTGAGTCTACAAATGATATTATTCTTGATAGTTCTCGACAAGGGGCAAAAGAAGGACTTGTTGTATATGCGTATTCACAAAAAAAGGGGCGAGGTAGATTAGGAAGAACATGGTACTCTCCTAAAAGGGATGGATTATATTTTTCATTTCTTTTAAGACCAAAATTATCAAAAGAAAAATTACATCTTCTCAGTTTAAGTTCTGGTTTAGGCGTAGCAGAAGGATTACAGAAATTTTCTAACATAAAAAACAAACCTCTTTCAATAGGCCTAAAATGGCCAAACGATATACGTGTTAATAAAAAGAAAATCGGTGGAATTCTCTGTGAAATTGAAATTGACAAAGAAAAGAATCCTGCCGTCACTATAGGAATAGGAGTAAATACAAATATGAACGTTAGAAATCTCCCTGACGATCTGCGTAAAAATACTACTTCACTAAAAAATGAAGGCTTAGGAGAAATAGAAAATAAAAAGCTACTTTACACGCTACTTGAAAAACAAAAACAATTATACAATGAACTTATATGTACCGGATTCGAAAAGATTCAGGCAAGATGGACGAGTTTTTGCGATTCAATAGGCGAACGAGTATATATCAAAGAAAGTAAAGATGAAGGAAGAATTGTAAAAATAAACTCTAATGGACACTTAGTCATCCAAAAAGAAGCTGGCGAGCTTTTAGAAATTTTCTCGAATGAGATCATATGAAATGAAAAATACAAATCATCTCATGGCAATAGATGTCGGAAACACTCAAACACAAATTGGCCTTTTTCACGAAAAAGAATTATTAGAAAACTGGTCAATTAGTTCGTTAGTTTACAGAACTACTGACGAACTTGGTATCCTGATTCAAGAACTCTTCCAAAGCAAAAAAATAGAAATTTCAAGTGTTAAAAGAATTATTATCTCTAGTGTAGTCCCGCAATTAATTTCAATTCTTGAAGAGATGACAAAAAAATATTTTAAAACCGAACCTTTATTTGTTAAACCTGGAATTAAAACAGGAATAATTATTAAATATGAAAACCCTACTGAGGTTGGAGCAGACAGAATAGTTAATGCCGTGGCAGGATTTCATCTTTATAGAGGACCGTTAATTATTATAGATTACGGAACTGCTACAACTTTTGATGCAATTTCAGACAAGGGAGAATATTTAGGAGGAGCCATCGCCCCCGGTTTCGGAATAACTTTGGAAGCACTCACAGAAAGAACTGCAAAACTTCCAAGAGTTGAACCAAAAATGCCCAAAAATATCATTGGGAAAAATACGACGAGTAGTATTCAAGCAGGAATGTTTTTTGGATATCGCGGTTTAGTGAAAGAAATTTTAGAAAAAATGAAAAAGGAACTTGGCACTGAAACAAAAGTAATTGCAACAGGGGGTTTTAGTTCTATTTTTTCTGAAGAAGAAAAGTTTTATGACGAAAAAAATACAAATCTAACACTTATTGGCCTTCGTCTAATTGCTGACATGAACTAATAAGATGGAGTTAGATCTAAAAGACAACTCCATTAAACGTGCGTCTATGAATTTTAGATGCACCCTTTGCTTGAATACATAAAAGGTGCTCTTTAGTAGGATATCCCTTGTGCCTCTCGAAACCATAACCAGGATAATGTGAATTCATTCTAACCATAACTCTATCTCTACAAACTTTAGCGACTATACTGGCTGCTGCAATACTTGCCGAAACTGAATCTCCTTTTACAATAGGCTTCTGTGGAATTTTAGAATCAACCATCCTGTTACCATCGACTAAAAGAAAATCTGGTTTAAATTTTAAACGGGATACGGTTACCCTCATTGCCTCGAGTGAAGCATTAAGAATATTCATCCTTTCAATTTGTCTTGGACCTATTGATGCTATTGAAACCGAAATAGATTTATCGAGAATTTCGGGTAAAAGGTTTTCCCTTTTTACCGGCGAAATTTTCTTGCTATCTTGAAGATCTTCAATGATTTGCAATGGATCTAAAATTACTGCAGCTGCAACAACGGGGCCAGCAAGTGGCCCCCTGCCAACTTCGTCAATCCCAGCAACAAGTGAGAAATTCCCAGACCATAATTTTTTCTCATAGGTATACATAAATACCCTTGTATAGTTCTCATACAATTCTAATAAATTTCTCTTAAAATTCTGAACGAAAACTTGATTACAAAAACAATACAATTTATTGTTAGTTCTCGAAACTAACGTTAAAAAAAAGGTTAGAAATGGCTACGAAAAAAATTGACTTAATAGAGAATTTCATTCCATCGCATGACCCAGAGATTATTCTCCATCTTCGTGAAAAAAAACCAAAAGGAATGAATAAAAAAGATCCTGATACAACTCTTCTAATGGTTCATGGTCAAAGTGTCCCTGGACCGATTGCCTTTGATTTTCAACTCCCAGGTTATTCTTGGATGGATTATGTTGCTAAAAGAGGGATGAATGTGTTTTCTCTTTCCATTAGAGGGTACGGTCTATCCACAAAAATTCCTGAATTAGAAAAACCTCCAACTAATATCCCTCCTATTGTAAGGGGTATGACTGCAGTAAAAGATATTGATGCCGCAGTAGATTTCATTTGCAAAAAAAATAAAATTAAAAAATTGTTGCTATTAGGATACTCTTGGGGAACAACTACAACTGCTGCTTATACTGCTCATAATCCACAAAGAGTTAAACGATTAGCCCTTTACGCCCCATTTTATGCATACGATGACCCTAATAGAGCTGCAGAAAACGAGGACCCCAAAAGACCAGGTCGTTGGAACCCTAAAAATGGAGCTTGGAGATGGGTTACAGAATCTGAACAGCGCGATCGTTGGGATGGGAGTATCCCAAAAGGGAAACACAAAAAATGGAGAACTGAAAAAGCAATAAAACAATTTTGGCTACAGCAATTGAAATTTGATTTAGAAGGACAAAAAAGACGAACTCCAGGAGTTAGAGTTCCTAATGGAGCAATGGCAGATCGGTATGATAGAGCTAGGAACATTCCACTATATGATGCACAAAAAATCGAATGCCCTGTCCTGTTAATAAAAGGTGACCATGACAGAAGTTCTCTTGATCCCGAGTTTTTTGGCTTATATAGAGCACTAAGGAATAGTAGAGGTAAAAGAATGGTAATTTTCGGTGATACAACTCATTTTGCTCAGTATGAATGGTGCAGGAAAGAGTTTATGAGGGAAGTACAAAACTTCCTTGAAACTTAAAATTAGGCTCTTCTTTTTTCTTTTATTTGAGCGGCTTTACCCTTCCTGTCCCTCAAATAGTAGAGTTTAGCGCGTCTTACTCTTCCTTTTTTGGCTATCTCTACTTTATCTATTCTCGGAGAATGAAGAGGAAAAATCCTTTCTACTCCTACTCCATAAGATATTTTACGAACACGGAATGTCTCACGAAGACCACCACCACTTAATCCTAAAACGATACCTTCGAAAACCTGTATTCTCTCTTTATCGCCTTCTATAATTTTCACATGTACACGAACAGTATCACCAGACTGTATCCTTGGAACGTCTTTACGCATACCTTGTCTCTCTAAGTCGTCTATAAGATTCAAAACAAAACTCCAAAAAAAAGACTCTTATACATAGATTTCTCTTCTAAATCAATTGCTACCTAAAATTTTATCTAAAATCATTCCCCTCACCAATAACAAAATGATTCACAACCTTTTCAACAAACATTCTTTGTGTTTCTGAAGGGTTAACAATAAAATATTAAACAACTCCATAAGTACGTGCTGATCGCGAAATATCGTGAATATTCAAACTAGCAATAGAAGAAATAACCACCTTGCCAGATTTATCCAAAACAGGATAATGAAGCAAAGCTGTATATAAGTTTCTCAGTTTGCTAGCAGCTTAAAAGGGGAAAGTTAATCTGTTCCTAAGTCTTCCTTTGAGGATTTATTTTGTTCAAACAGATCTCTTCTTCTAATCTGCGTTCTATTAAAAGATTCGATTTTTCTCCATTTTTCGATCTCATCATGGTTTCCTGAAAGCAGAACATCAGGTACTTTCATTCCATTAAATTCTGCAGGACGAGTATAATGAGGATAATCTAAAAGTCTCCCGGAAAAACTCTCATTCTTCAAGGAATTCTCATTTGACAAAACACCTTTAACCAAGCGAGACAAGACATCGATAAAAATCATAGAAGGGATCTCTCCGCCAGAAAGAATATAATCACCGACGGATATCTCATCGTCTACGCAAAATTCTCTAACACGCTCGTCTACACCTTCATATCTTCCACAAATGAGTAAAAAGCGCTCTTTCTTTAATAAGTCTTTAGCAAGGTTCTGATTCAAAATTCGACCCTGCGGCGTCATCAACACTTTCCATAATTCTTTGTCGGGATTAATCTTTGATATTTCCTGGATAGCTTTATAGATAGGCTCAATTTTCAAAACCATCCCTGCACCTCCACCAAAAGGCTCATCATCAACTTTCCTATAAGAACCTTCAGAAAAATCCCTCAAATCCCAGACAACAAGTTCTATAAGTCCTCTTTCAATAGCTCTACCGATCACACCCTGATCAAATACTTTCTTGAATGAGTCTGGGAAAATAGTTAAAACATCGAAATGGATAGCCATAGGATAATCACAACTGTAAAATTTTAAGTAAGAGGTACTCTAACAACCCACTTATCGGCATCAAATCCTAACAGAAACTCTTTCACAGCAGGAATCATGATTTCTTCACCGCTAGGAACTTGTAAAACTAACACATCATTTCCACCAGCACCTATTAAATCTGTAAAAACTCCTAATTCTGTCCCTTCCTCATTAACTACTTTATATCCTTCAAAATCTTCCCAATAAAAAACACCTTCACATTCCCCTTTTAAAAATTTTCGATCTGCAGATACAATCTTTCCCGAGATTAATTCAGCACTTTCTAGAGAATCTACTCCATCTAATTTCCAAATTTGAAGTTTTTTTCCCTGGGGAACGACGGAAATTACTTTAAAAGAAGGGTTGTCTAATTCTTCAAGAAAAACACTTTCCACACGCGAATAATCTTCAAAATAATCCAACCACGGCTTAAATTTTACGAGGCCCTTATAGCCATGTGGTTTTACTATAACTCCAACTTCTATCTTGTTCTTGTTTTCCGTCATTTAGCGGCTATGAAGCAATGCCTTTCTTCTTAAGTAAACTTCTTACGGTCACTGTAGGTTTAGCACCCTTATCCAACCAGTGTTTAGCTTTTACTTCATCTATGTCGATCAAGGGAGGATCTTGCATTGGATCGTAACGACCAATCCATTCTATAAAACGACCATCTCTAGGCATACGTTCATCCTGAATAACTACTCTATAGCGAGGATCTTTCTTTTTTCCACGTCTTGCAAGTCTAATTTTAACAGCCAAAACAAATCTCCTTAAGATTTAAACATCTTCTTAACAAAACTAAGTTTATCTTTATTTTTAGTTTTAGAAAAACTACCCATTATCTTTTTTGTATGCATAAACTGTTTTAACAGGCGATTGACGTCTTGCACAAGCACTCCACTTCCATTTGCAATCCTTTTCCTTCTACTCCCTTTAATAATATCAGGAGAAATTCTTTCCTGAGGGGTCATAGAGTCTATTATAGCAATATTTCGAAAAATTTGCTTTTCATCAAAATTTACATCTTTAATTTTAGAAGAAACACCCGGGACAGCTGAAAGCATATCACTTAAAGAACCCATTTTTTTCATTTGTTTTAATTGTTCCTTCATCTCTTCTAAGCTAAAAACTCCATCAGAGACCATTTCTATATTTTCGGATGAGACAGAAGCTTCTGCTTTTTCAATTAAGGAGAGCACATCCCCCATTCCTAAAATACGGGAAGCCATCCTTTCGGGATCAAACTCTTCAATGTCAAATATTTTTTCTCCAACTCCAACAAATCTTATTGGCAAGTCGGTAACAGATCGAATGGACAAAACAGCTCCACCTCTAGAATCACCATCAAACTTCGTAAAAATCACTCCCGTTAGAGGAATTCTGTTCGAAAATGACTCACCGATAGAAACAGCATCTTGGCCAGCCATAGAATCAACAACCAGTATAGATTCATCCGGTTTTGAAACTTCATAAATTTCTTTCAATTCCTCCATTAAAGCATCATCGTCACTCAACCTTCCAGAACTATCAATTATACAATAATCATAGTGTCCTGATTTAGTGTTTTCAACTGCACTCTTAACCAAGGAGACAGGGTCTTGAAAATTAACAGGTTCAAAAAAATCGACCTCTGCTTGCTTAGATAAAACTTCTAATTGTTTTGTTGCAGCAGGCCTAGTGAGATCTGCAGGAACCAGTAGAACTCTCATTCCTTTTTCTTTAAATCCGCGAGCAATTTTACCAGCAGTAGTAGTCTTTCCTGAACCTTGCAATCCTACCAAGAGTATTATACTAGCACCAAAATCAACTCTCTTAAGAGGAAAGGATTTCGCACCCATCAAACCAATCAATTCCTCATGAACCGCTTTTACAACTTGCTTCGATGGATCTAGATGAGCAGCCCTCCTTTGCCCAAGTAATTTTTCACGGACTTTTTCGATAAATGTTTTGGCGACATTGAAATTAACATCAGCCTCAAGAAAAGCCATTCGGATTTCTCGTAAGACGACATCAATATTATCTTCGTTCAAAAGACCCTTTTGTCTAAGATCGGAAAAAATCCCAGACAAACGACTAGTTAAAGACTCAAACACGAAGAAAAATCCTCCAATCTACAAAAGATGACTTATAGAGGAATAAGAAGCAATATGTCAATTGTTGAGAAGTATTCTTTTGCTTAGCCCCGGAGAAAACTAATTGTTTCTACGTAATTCTCGGAACTAAAAATAGCAGTCCCTGCCACTAAAACATCCGCGCCAGATTCTCTTATTTTTTCAGCATTTTCAGTATTCACTCCACCGTCTACCTCTAAGAGAACATCATAACCCTTTTCTGTAATGTAAGAATCAAGTTTTTGTATTCTTTCTATCGAGGAGGGAATAAAAGACTGCCCGCCAAAACCAGGATTTACACTCATTAAAAGAACAAGGTCTACTTTATTTAAAATCGATTCAACTGCGCTTAAAGGAGTTTCAGGATTTAGACTGATTCCAACCAAAACTCCCATAGACCGGATCATTTGTACTGTCTCCCGAAAATGAGAATTAGATTCAATGTGAAAAG
Organism: Nitrospinota bacterium; assembly: GCA_036231405.1. Classification (GTDB taxonomy): domain Bacteria; phylum UBA8248; class UBA8248; order UBA8248; family UBA8248; genus UBA3496. The sequence continues at coordinate 109,830 of JAZAHK010000028.1, read as the reverse complement.
TTATAATATCAGCTCCTGCATCTACGAATTCTTCAATCATTCTTTCAGGATGCGAAACCATCAAATGAACATCCAACACTAAATTCTCACAACATTTCCTTGCAGTACTCACAAACTGAGGTCCAAATGAAATATTTGGAACAAAATGGCCATCCATAACATCCAAATGCAGCCAGTCCGCGCCTGATTTCTCAATCAAGAGCAATTCTTCTTCAAGACTTTCAAAACGACACGCAAGTACTGAAGGCGCAATTTTAATTTTTCCACGTGTCATATCTGGTCTAGGCATTTTTTCTCCTGTTAATGATCCTGTTCTTCCACGAGCACATTATCTAGAAAGATTTTAACCCTAGTATATCCTGTTGAGGGGACCAAAGTATGAACTTTCTCCCCAGACTTAACTTTTTTTGAAAAAATTTCTTTTTCTTTCCCTTTTTCAACTAAAACAATTTTTATTCTACGATCATATGACCCGATTGGAACCGTATACCTTAGAACACTGAAATTACCCGTAATTTGGTCTAATCCTCTAGCCACTTTCACATGCACGCTATGACCTGAAAGAACTTTCTTTCCTGACAAGGGAACTTGAGAAATTATGTAACCTCGTGGAATGCCCTTACTGTTAACATACTTGACTCTCCCGACAGTCAAACCCAACTTACGTACAACATCTAATCCTGTATTCACAGATTCCCCAACTATTTTGGGCATAGAGTAAGCACGTTCACGCGGACCTTGGCTGACGATTAAAACAACACCCTCTCCCCTTGCAACTTTGGTTTTAGGACTAGGCCAAATACCCATAACTTGTGCAAAAGGTACTTCTGAATCGTAAAGTCTCCCTACAAATTTAACACGCAAACCACTAAGTCGAACTAATGTTTCAGCCCTATTCACATTCTCACCGACAACTTTAGGAACTACAACGTCTCGTGAACCAAGACTAATTATTAAACCTATCGTTCTTCCTTTTCTTATCCTTCGTCCACCAGTGGGAATTTGCTCTACAACGTGATTCCTAGGAATCGAATTGCTAAAAATATGTTTTTTAACTGTCACAGGAATATCAAGACTGCCGTACCTCTCTAGGACCCTCCCTACATCCATACCAACGACATTCGGGAGAAAAACAGAACCTCCTGTTCTAAAAAGATATAAGCCAAAAATACCTCCTACAACAATCATAGAAATTACCAAAACGAAACAGAGGAAGTACTTTAAGATTAATTTTATTTCACGTCTCATCATTTTTTTCTTTCCCACTTCATTGCATAAAAACCATCTATATTTCCATCTTCTGGTTTAATCTGTAAAGATCCATCAGATTTAATAAAATTTCCTGCACAAATCGGCATATTCGAGTTGTTATCATTTACAAAAAAATCTTTCGATTGGAATGAAGAAGTCACTTGATGCGTCTCCTCAGGCTCGTTGCTACAGACAGAGTAAACCAAAGAACCTCCAGATCGAACAGACTTCGAAGCGGCTTCAAGTAAAAGTTTCTGACGAGTTGAAAAATCACTTAACTTATTCTCTTCCAGGCGCCATCTTGTGTCTGGATGTCGTCTTAAAACACCTAGAGATGAACATGGAGCATCAAGCAAGACAAAATCAAAAACCTTATTAAAAACTTTATCTAATACATCTGCAACAAAAATATTAGCCTTAACGTTCATTCTAATACAATTAATCTTGATTGTATTAATTCTACTTTTAGAAAAGTCCGAAGCATAAACCTCACCACCTTCACCTAATGAAAAAAACAATCCAATTGTTTTACCTCCTGGTGCTGCACAACAATCCCATACACGACTATTTAACGTTGGATTTGCATACCGCACGACTAAACTTGAAGCTTCATCTTGTACCCAAAAAGCGCCTTCTCGAAACAGATTGTTATCCGCCAGGAAAAGATTCCCTGATTTAGACGAAGTATCTAAATGCAAACAATCTGGATCGAATGCTCCAACATTAACATTATATCCCATTGCACCTAATCTATTTGATAAATTTTCTACTGTTCCCCATTCAGGATTTACTCTAAGAACAATATTAGGAATTTCGTTATTATAACGGCAACGTTTTTCTGCAACCTCAGTTCCTAATTCTCTAACCCATCTATTCACTATCCATTCGGGATGAGATTCCCAAATTGACAAATCTTTAAGTACGTTTTCTGGTGGATTGGGTGTAGCACTCGACACCTTCCTTAACACTGCGTTAACTAGCCCTTTTGCCCACTTGTCCTTCGTATTGTCCAAAAGAGAAACTGATGTATTTATAGCACTATAATCAGGAATTTTATCTAGAAAAACCAATTGAAAAACACCTATACGAAATACCTGTTTAACCTGATGGCTTAGCTTTCCAATGGATTTATTTAGATAAAATTCACTGATCCAATCTAAACGGTTCCTCCAACGCAAGACCCCATAAATTATCTCACGGAAAAGGGCTTTATCCCTATGATCGAGACTATTTGGGCAGAATTTTATAAAAAGATCTCTTGCATGTTTTGGATTATTTTCAAAATAATTTAAAGCCCTAAATGCATATTCTCTAACATTTTTTGTCTCATGATCTTTTTGGGTTTCAGACAAATTTATCTTCTTAATCTCTAGAATTTAGTCTATTTACGAATTTACTACCGAGTTCTAATGGAAATCCTTTTAAAAAATCAACCGCGTCTATAATTTTCCTTCCGGATAATTGTATCTTTAAAAGCAATAAATCACCTTTCGCAGTCCTAACTCTTAGACCATTTCCAAATTCACAATCTCCCACCCCCAAATAGGTACCTGGGGATGCAACAAGGTCTTTATCTGACTTGACAACAAATGCATCCCATATTCTTAATCGATCGTTTCTCTCTGACAAAAAACTTTCCGCAACTGGCCACGATCTAAAAGCACGTACCTTACGCTCAATATTAACTGCCGGTGTATCCCAATCTATTTTTGCTTCATCTTTGTGTATTTTTTTAGCAAATGTAACTTTAGACACATCTTGCATTTTTTCTGTCAGAGAATTACTAGTCAATTTTTTAACTGTATCCTCAAGTAAAATCGCACCAATTCCTGACATCTTTTCGTACAATGTATCTGCTGTTTCTCTAATATCCATGACAATTTTCTTCTCAGCAAGTATTGGACCAGCATCCATCTCTGGAGTTAAACGTATAATACAAACACCTGTTTCTTCATCCCCATGAAGAATGGAACGTTGAATAGGAGCAGCTCCTCTCCAACGTGGCAATAATGATCCATGTAGATTTATTACTCCATTTTTAGGAACATCAAGGAACTTTTTACTTAGGATCTGGCCATAGGCAACTACAACGCAAAGATCTGGCTCTAAATTTTGTATATCCCTTGAATTAATTCTTTCCGGTTGTTCCACCGTTAATCCTAGTGAATTCGCCTTTTTTTTGACCGAAGACATAAATAACTTTCTTCCCCTTCCAGATCTTCTATCTGGCTGACAAAAAACTTTAACTATATCAACAGAGGAATTTTGCAGAGCAACCAATGAAGGAACAGCAAAGTCAGGAGTTCCGAGAAAAACTATTCTCATGATTATCGATTCCTTTGACAATATAGAAAACTATCAAAAAATCAGTGAAATATTTTTCTTCTACTTGAGTTTATTGAAAAATGCAATTCTGAGGAACAAAACTTTTTGATAACGCTCAGATGTAATAATTTCCAGGCACAGGACACCTGAAATTTAAATAAACTAAATCCATTTTCGAACATATAATTTCTGTCTACAAACTTATACGGATTATTTTTATTCTACTTAGAAACAGAAGAACTTTCATTCTCCACATTTTCATTTTTCTCTGATACTGATTCATTTCCCTTTAGGGAACTGTTCGTTGTAATACCGATAGCAGCTCTGACTCTAGATTCCACTTCTTTTAAAATCTCTCTATTGTCCAAGAAATAACTCTTCACGTTCTCTCTTCCTTGTCCAATACGTTCTCCTTCAAAAGAGTACCAAGCGCCTGATTTTTCAACGATATTATTTTCCACTGCTAAATCCAGAACATCACCCTCTCGGGAAATACCTTTACCAAACATAATGTCAAATTCCGCAGTCTTAAATGGTGGCGACAATTTATTTTTTACTACTCGTACCCTAGTTCTATTCCCAACGTTTTCTTCTCCATTTTTAATCGTTGCAATCCTTCTAACATCTAGTCTAACAGATGCATAAAACTTCAGTGCATTTCCTCCACTTGTAGTCTCAGGATTACCGAACATAACACCTATCTTCATCCTCATCTGGTTAATGAAAATAAAACATGTTTTGCTACGATGAACGACTCCAGTAAGTTTTCTCAAGGCCTGGCTCATTAAACGCGCTTGTAGCCCTACGTGATGATCTCCCATATCCCCTTCTAATTCAGCTTTTGGCACAAGGGCAGCTACAGAATCAATAACAACTACATCTAAAGAACCACTACTAGTCAAAATTTCTGCTATCTCTAGTGCTTGTTCGCCTGTGTCTGGTTGAGAAAGAATCAAATTATCAGTATGTACACCAAGGGACTTAGCATAAATGGGGTCAAGTGCATGCTCAGCATCAATAAACGCAGCATTTCCACCTCGTTCTTGAACCTCAGCAACAATTTGCAATGCAATCGTTGTCTTTCCTGAAGACTCTGGTCCGAAGATTTCAACAATCCTCCCTCTTGGCACACCACCTGTACCCAGGGCAGAATCCAACGATACAGAACCAGTACTGATAGTAGGAATTCGTTCAAGTGATGGACCTTCACCCAATCGCATGATTGATCCTTTCCCAAATTGTTGGTTAATTTGAGAAAACGCTATATCTAAAGCCTTATCCTGATTCTCGTTGTTTGTATTTTTCTTTAAATTTCCATTTTTAGAACTCACCGAACTCACTCCTTACGAATAATATTTACGGGCTTGTTAATTATACATCGATCTAAATTTTGATCCAAACTAAATATTTTCATATAAAACTGAATCTTTCTTTCGTATTTTATACGCCATAATTATAGCGAAAGTCAAGTTAAATTTGAGAATATTAAGTCAATTGACTTTCGTTTTATTTTCGTATAAAACAAGTTTTTAAACTTTAAGAGAGCACAATGTTTATAAATTCATATAGGAAAATATCACCTTTTCAAATCGAAAAAAACGTCATCATTCCACTTTACGATTCTAGTGTCTCAGCCGGATTTCCATCACCTGCAGACGATCATCTAGAGAAAAATCTAGACCTCAATGAATATTTAATTAAAAATCCGGTCTCCACTTTTTTCGTACGTGTTGAAGGAGAATCAATGCTTGGATCCGGAATTAACTCGAATGATATATTAATTGTTGATCGATCTTTAGAAGCATCTAATGGAAAAATAATTATCGCAGTAATATCGGGAGAATTAACAGTCAAACGTCTTCGATTTTCAAAAAATCAGATATGGCTTGACGCAGACAACGAGAACTTTCATTCAATTAAAGTTACAGAAGAAATGAATTTTCATATTTGGGGTGTAGTAACAAATGTCATCCATAAATTATAAAAAAGAAACAAACAGAACAGATACCTGGTTTGCACTTGTAGACTGTAATAATTTTTACGCATCTTGTGAAAGAATATTTTCACCAAGTCTAGAAGACAAACCTATTGTTGTATTGTCGAATAACGATGGGTGCATCATTGCAAGATCAAAAGAAGCAAAATCAATTGGAATTGAAATGGGAACCCCCCTATACAAGGCAAAGAGAATTATAAAGAATTCTAACGTCCAAGTATTTTCATCAAACTACGCACTTTATGGCGATATTTCGCGAAGAATCATGAGCAGTTTATCTGAATTTAGCACCTCTGTAGAAGTTTATTCAATCGATGAGGCATTCCTAGATATATCAAAAGAAAGAAAAGAAAATCTTCTAGAATATGGCTCCGAAATAAGAGCAAAAATAAAACAATGGGTTGGAATACCAGTTTCGGTAGGAATAGGTAAAACAAAAACTCTTGCAAAGCTAGCAAATGAACTCGCTAAAAGGGTAGTAACCGCAAATGGAGTATATGTAATACACAAACTGGAGAATGAAAAAAAATCTCTGAGAAACATAGAACTAGAAGACGTATGGGGAATAGGAAACAGGGTAGGTCAAAACATTAGATCAATGAATATAAAAACTATTTTTGAACTGATGGGTTTAAAACAGCAAGAGATAATGGAAAGATTCAACGTCAGCATCCAACGAACCATATTCGAATTACAAGGAATACGATGTATCGACCTAGAACACACACCCACGAGGAAGAAAAGTATATGTGTCTCAAGATCCTTCAAAAAACAAATTTCATGTATAAAAAAACTAGAAGAAGCATTAACAAACTACATAACAAATGCAGCAGAAAAACTAAGAAAAAATCGATTGCTCGCTACAACAATAGTAATTTTTTTACATACAAATCCCTTCAGAAAATCAGAACCACAACACCACGAAAGTTTAACTTATCACCTACATAATGCATCAAACGACACAAGGATATTTATTCGAATCTCTTTCTCTTTACTGAAAGAAATCTTCAGACATAAAACTCAGTATCATAAGGTCGGCATCATATTCCTAGACTTAATCTCCGAGGATGAATATCAACAAGAGCTATTTCCTAAGATTGACCGGAACAAATCGATGAAACTAATGAATACAATTGACAGTTTAAATAATACGATGGGAAGAGGAACGATTATATATGCGAGCGAGGGAAATAAAAAAATTTGGAGAAGTAGGTCTTCTAATAAGTCCGATTCATACACAACCCAATGGAATGAACTCCCAATTGTGAAAGCCTATTAAAAAACGTAAAATGTATTTTCAGTTTAAAAATTTAAGAAGCATCTCTAATGCAGTTTGAACTGTCTCATTCTTAATTTCAGAACGACTACCTGTGAAGTTATGTAGATGACAAGAGGTGGATGACAATGAAGAAATCGCCATAAAAACCGTACCAACAGGTTTAAGAGCAGAACCTCCAGCAGGACCAGCAATACCAGTAACTGACAAAGCGACTTCGACTCCAGAAACAGAAAGAGCGCCCTCTGCCATTAATCGAGCACAAGATTCGCTAACTGCACCCTCTGTGATCAGGATTTCTTCTGGAATTCCTAACATTTGTACTTTTGCTTCATTGCTATAGGTAACATAACTCCTGTCAAAATAAGCAGAACTTCCAGGGACATCTGTAATCGTACTAGCTATCAAACCTGCTGTGCAACTTTCGGCAGTAACGAGCCTCCAATTACGAGAAAGTAAAAGAGACCCAATTTTATCTTCAGATCTTTTTGCCACCACATTCCCTCTCAAAAAATTAAAATAAGATCAATGATCTCAAAAAAAAGAGGATAAGAAAACCAATTAAACCTGAAAACAAATCATCTAAAAAAATACCCCATCCTCGAGGAAAAGTTTCAAGATATTTTATAGGAGGAGGCTTTAAGATATCCAAAAATCTAAAAATCAAAAAACCCAAAACTAAATTTTCAATACTAGTATTAGAACCTACTAAACACAAAATCTGACCACAAAACTCATCTACTACAATTTCAGGAGGATCGGACATTCCTCTTTTCTTTTCATAAATCCCAGAAAAAATAATTCCCAAAGGAATTATTACTAGCAGAATGAGTATAGATCCATATTGAATATATTTTTCTACTGCCACATAACATAGAAGACCGACAAGAGAAGCAATCGTCCCCGGGAAAAAAGGGGAATATCCTATGCCAAAAACCGTGGAAAAAACGGTTTCGGAAAACCCTAATTTACAATTAGAAGAAGGTGACTCTGTGGATTTCATCAATTTTATTCGCATATTTTTAAGAGAGCTTTTTGCTTATGAATTCAGTTGCCAATTCGCTTGCCCAACGGTCCGCTTCTAATACATCCTCAAGCTCTTTAACTTCCAATACTTCATGTTTATCTAAAACTCGAGAAACAAGGTTAGGAATATCTAAAAAATTAATTTTTTCGCTGATAAAAGCATCAACTGCAACCTGATTAGACGCATTCAAGACGGCAGGTGCAGTGCCACCCACTTTCATCGCTTCCTTTGCATACTTTAGACAGGGGAATAAGTCCTCTTTAGGATGTTCAAAAGTTAATTTGCCTAAATCAGCAAGATTAAGTGGCTTTATATTATTTTTCACTCTCTTCGAAGAATTGATAGCCTGCGCGATAGAAAAACGCATATCCGGAACGCTCAACTGAGCGACAACACTCCCATCTACAAACTCAACCAGTCCATGGACAATACTTTGAGGGTGAATAATCACATCTAAGAAAGACGGTTCTACATCAAAGAACCATCTTGCTTCGATAAGTTCAAAACCTTTATTCATTAGAGTAGCAGAATCAATTGTTATCTTTGGCCCCATATCCCAATTCGGATGCGAAAGAGCTTGTTTAACCGTAACATTCTGAAGAGAAGTTCTATTGAATTCCCTAAATGGCCCACCAGACGCAGTTAAAATAATTTTTTTCACCTCTCTCATTTTATTTCCCGCAAGGAGTTGAGCAATACCTGCATGTTCGCTATCCACAGGAAACAATTCAACATTTAAGGACTTAGAAAGACCCATAACTAACTCTCCCGCCATTACAAGAACTTCTTTATTCGCTATAGCAATAGTTGAACCTGAGTTAATTGCATCTAGTGTTGGCATCAATCCAATAGAGCCAACGAGTGCTGAAAGGACAACATCTCCACCTGAATTCTTTGCAATTTCACGCAACCCTTCGTCTCCACTTAGAATCTTGGTTTCCGATGGCACGACGGATTCTAAACGAGAAACATCTTTGGGATCTGAAATTGAAATTGCCGAGGGAGAAAATTCAATAGCCTGTCTTGCTAACTCTTCCCAGTTCTTCCCAGCTGTAAGCGCAGATATTTCAAATTTCTCCTTATTTTCCCTGACAACCCGCAAAGCATTTCTCCCAATACTTCCGGTAGAACCGAGAATAGAAATTTTTTTACGTCCCATAGCATTTACCTTGGAAAATTATAATCACACCAGTTGAAATACAGTAAAAAGAAACGGTATAGCAAAAAGAAAACTGTCAAGTCTATCAAAGAAACCACCGTGTCCTGGGATCAAACTAGATGAATCCTTCACTTGGGCAACTCGCTTAAAAGCAGATTCACATAAATCTCCCAACTGACCAAGTATAGATAGTGTAAGAGAAACTAGAAGTATACTAAGAAACCCAAAATCATATGAGGACAATAACCTGAAAAGAAAAACCCCAGAAATAGTTCCACCCACTAATCCTGCGATTGATCCTTCAACAGTTTTATTTGGACTAATACTAGGAATTAGTTTCTTTCGGCCGATGCCTCTGCCAGCTAAGAAAGCAAGAATATCATTAGCCCAAGTGAGAATTAAAAGGAAGACTATTAGCATTCTTCCCAATTCCATTCTCTCAACAAGAATAATAGAAATACCTGGCAAGGCCACCCAAACAACTCCAAGAAAAATACCACCTAAAGACAAAAAACCAGAAATTAAAGATTTCGAGAAAAATAGTTTCATTAATATTCTTAACGTTAAATAAAACAGAAGGGGAAATAGCAAATAATCAGTATAGCAAGCAAAAAAAATGAAAAGAATTACGTCTAAAATGACGTCCCATGCTGTTATTTCAGGAAAGATTTTCCTAGACAATTGATTATATTCATACGCTATAATTGAACATACAGAAATGACAAAAAGAGAGAAAAACCAACTAGGGGAATAAAGAACAATTGGGACAGTAAGAGAAACTAGGAAAAGAGCACTTGCGGTTCGGACCACTACGTTAAACCTTCTTCGACAGGAGTTGTTCCTCGGTAAGGCCGAATTTTCTAACACGTTTTTGAAAAGCGAGAATGGCTCTTCGAAATTCTGAATCATTGAAATCAGGCCAATTCAACTCGGTAAAAAATAATTCTGAGTATGCAACTTGCCAAAGAAGATAATTAGATAACCTAAGGTCTCCACCCGTTCTTATAAGCAGATCTAGTTCTGGCAAATCCATGGTATATAGGTGTTCTTCAACGGTCGATTCGTCTATTTCATCAACGCTTAATTCTCCAGTACTCACTTTTTTTGCAATTGACTTTGCTGCATTTGTAATTTCCATTCTTCCACTATAACTCAATGCAAGAGTAAGAACCATACTCTTACGATCAGCTGTCTCATGAATAGCACGCATAATAATTTTTTGTACAAAATCAGGTAAATTCTCAATTTGTCCTATGCAGTTAAAGCGAATTCCTTGAACTAACATACGATTCAACTCTTTTTCCAAATATTCTGATAAAATACCCATTAAAGAATCGATCTCTTTCTTAGGTCGGCTCCAATTTTCAGAGGAAAAACTATATAGGGTGATCGCAGAAATGCCAATTTTTCGAGCAAACTCTACAGTAGATTGCACCGCTTTTACACCTGCCCTATGCCCGGAAATTCTTGGCAAGGACTTGTTTTTAGCCCAGCGACCGTTCCCATCCATGATAATACCTACATGACGCGGCAAACGACTCAAATCAATACTTCGACCTTCATATTCCATAAGAACTCTCAAAGATGAATTAAATTTCCAAAATTTCCTCCTCTTTCACCGAAACGATCTCTTCAATTTGAGAAACATAATTATTCGTTATCTTCTGTACCTCTTCCTGTCCTTTTCGTGAATCGTCTTCAGTGATTTCCTTCTTTTTCTCTGCATTCTTTAAATTTTCATTGCCATCGCGACGAACATTACGTAATCCGACCTTATGTTCTTCTCCAGATTTTTTAACAAGTTTTACTATCTCTTTTCGACGATCCTCGGTAAGAGCAGGAACGGGAACTCTCACAACTTTTCCATCATTAATTGGATTAAATCCAAAATCAGAAAGTCTGATTGCCTTTTCTATATCGCCTATTGAATTAGGATCAAAAGGTTGGACAACTATAAGTTGCGGCTCTGGAACACTTAGATTTGCAATCTGATTTAGATCTGTGGGGGTACCATAATATTCTACCTTGATATGGCTCACAAGAGAAGTATTTGCACGACCAGTCCTTACCCGAGCCAATTCTTTTTTAAGAGAATCGATCGTTGCATTCATTCCTTTTTCAACTTCATTGATAATATCTTGCATAGTGAAGACCTCCCCTGAAAAGCAATGTCCTATTTAGATGCGACAACTGTCCCTACATTCTCTCCGTTAACAACTCTACAAATATTACCTTTCTTCAAAAGATTAAAAACAATTATGGGCAAGTCATTATCCATACAAAGACTTACTGCTGTGGTATCCATTACCCCAAGTTGTCGATTCAGAACCTCTATATATGAAAGCCTAGGAATGAATTCAGCATCAGAATTTTTATTCGGATCAGAAGAATATACTCCATCTACATTCGTAGCCTTCAAAATACAATCTGCTTTAATTTCACTAGCTCTCAGACTGGCAGTCGTGTCAGTCGTAAAATAAGGATTACCGGTGCCTCCGGCAAAAATTACAACTCTATTTTTCTCTAGATGACGAACTGCTCTTCTCAGAATATATGGTTCACAAAGCTCCATCATATGGATTGCACTCTGAACACGAGTTTCTAGTTCAACTTTTTCAAGAGCATGCTGTAATGCAAGAGCGTTTATAACTGTTGCAAGCATCCCCATATAATCTGCATTAGTTCGCTCCATTCCAGATTCAGCAGCTGCAGCTCCTCGAAAAATATTTCCTCCCCCCACTACAACAGCAACCTGAACTCCCATTTTATGAACGTCTAAAATTTCATTAGCAATCTCATCAACTAATTTATGATCAATTGAATACTGACTTTGACCACCCAATGCCTCTCCAGAAAGTTTCAATAATACTCGCTTAAAACGTAGAGATGAACTCAAAAGAATACTCCGAGAAACTGGAAATGGTTAAGAAAGATAATATAACTTTGCCTAAGTATTAGCACTATCAATTTGAGACTCACCAAGGACATAACATTTAAAATGCGTCAACTTAATTTCCTCTTTTAATAACTTGCTCTTATTCTTCATATACGTATCTATATCGATGTCTGGGTCTTTAACAAAAGGTTGGTCAAGAAGACACATTTCCTTCTTGAATTTTTTAATTCTGCCGTCTACAATTTTTTCCAAAATTTCTTGAGGCTTGTCTTCTTCTGATAACTGCGCAAACAAAATATCTCTCTCTGCACTGACAATATTTTCAGGAATGTTCTCCTGTGATAAATACTGTGGATTTGTTGCTGCTATGTGCATGCAAAGATCGTGAGCTGTTTCTTTAAATTCATCTGAATTCTGAATACCTGATGATTCACAATGTAATTTCAATAGAACACCGATTTTTGCCCCTGGGTGTATATAGGATGACAAAAGACCCGTACTCCCTTCTTCCAATGAAAATCTATCTGCACGAGCAAATTGTATATTTTCTCCTAGTTTGGCTATAGCAGATTTAATTGTTTCTTCTAGGAATTCATCTTCTTCAATAATAGTATTATTTGAGTCTTTTGTTTCTATAATGTGACTGGAAATTCTCTCTAGAGCAGATTGAAATTCTTCGGTTCTAGCAACAAAATCTGTTTCACAATTTACCTCGATAAGCGCGCCTATTGTCCCTGCATCGTTAATACTTGTGTATATTTGACCATCACGCACTTCTCTGCCCGCTTTCTTAGCAGCATTTGAAAGACCTTTTTCACGAAGATATTTTATAGCCTCACCAAGAACTCCATCCTTTTCAAGTAACGCTTCCTTACAATCCATGATCCCCGCACCAGTTCTTGAACGCAATTCCTTTACCATCTCAGCACTAACTTCCATGTTATCAAATTCTCCTAAAAACTAAGCTTGCAAAAAAATCATTAGAAGATGTTTAATATTTATTTTTCATCTTTAGCGTTATCTTTTTCCTCTTTATTTTCGGAATCAGTTTCATTACCTTCTTTATAGGATTCTGCAAGGATCTCGGCTGCAACCGTATCTCCTGTTTTCATAACTGCTTCTATTTCTTCGGTACCGGAATCCTCTCTTATGTTTACACCCTCTTGAACTGCTTCAGCCGATTTTGATACAAAAAACCGAATCGACCTCAACGCATCATCATTTCCAGGAAGGAGATGATCTATACCCGTTGGATCAGCATCTGTATCAACAACACCAACAACAGGAATACCTAATTTCTTTGCCTCGCGAACTGCATTATATTCATATCCCGCATCCACAACGAACATAGCCTGAGGAAATTCCTTCATGTCTTTAATGCCACCCAGGAATTTTTCCAATCGCAACCGTTCCTTTTCTCTCTTCGAACCTTCTTTCTTGGCTAACAAATCAAATGTCCCGTCTTCTTTCATCGTTTCTAAATCTATAAGACGTGCAATAGAATTTTTAACAGTAGAAAAATTTGTCAAAGTTCCACCAAGCCAACGTTGTGTGACATATGGCATCCCGATCTTTTTCGCTTCTTCTGCAACTATTTCTTGTGCTTGGGGTTTAGTCCCTACGAAAAGAATCTTTCCACCTTCTGCAGCAACTTCTTTCAAGTAGTCCCTTGCAATATTAAAGAGACCTAAGGTTTTTTGGAGATCAATAATATAAATCCCATTCCTAGCACCAAAAATATAAGGTTGCATAAGAGGATTCCAACGCGTAGTCTGATGACCAAAATGTGCACCTGACTCTAGTAATTCACGTAAAGATAATTGATCCAAAAAAACTCCCTCCCTACCCCACGGTTTTAAGTAACGTGAAGCGAAATAACGCCTTTTAGCGGAAAAGACATCGTAAGAACTAAAATATCATCTTTTTTCGAAACTCCGCTTATAAATCGAAAGAAGAATGTCTCATAAGAAGAATGATGATTCAACTCTATTTAGAAAAACTAAATCAAGTACGATAATCGGCATTAATGCGAACATAGTCAGAACTTAAATCCGTTGTCCAGACGGTAGCAGTTCCTTTGCCCTTTCCCACATTAATTTCTATACCGTATTCCTCTTTTTTTAAAACGCTTAAGAGCGCAGTTTCCCAACCGTCTACTGCAACTCCATCTTCCATAACGAAAACGTCACCAATTCTAAGCCCAAAAATTTTAGGATTGAAATCTACACCACTATATCCAGCTGCAGCTAGAATTCTACCCCAATTCGGTAACTCTCCATTTAAAGCAGTTTTAACAAGTAAACTCTCAGCAACCGACCTCGCAACGGAATGAGCATCAAAGTTGTTCTTTGTACCCGAAACCTTTATAGAGACAACCTTACTAACTCCTTCACCATCCCTTAGTATTGAAAGAGAAAGTTCCCCACAAATTTTTCTCAATGCAAAATGAAAGCGAGAAATCGACTCTTCGCTCTCTATTTTAATGGATGAACCAGTCGATGCAACTATAACGGAGTCATTTGTGGACGTATCACCATCAATAGTAATTGCATTAAACGTCTCATTTACACACTCCACTAAAATTTTGTCTAACACCTCCTTCGAAACATTCGCATCAGTGGTCAAGAAAGCAAGCATAGTTGCCATATTAGGAGCGATCATTCCAGCACCCTTTGCCATTCCGCCTATCCTAACCTTCCCCTCAGGAAAATCGACCTCCAAGGCATATTCTTTAGGACATGTGTCAGTAGTCATAATAGCTTCAGCGGCAGAACCACCATTTTTAGTGGATAGACCAGAAACTAGGCCCTCCAAGGCAGATAACATCAATCCTGTAGGCAGTTCAACGCCAATTATTCCAGTAGAGCACATGGCAATATTTTCTGGATTGCAATTCATTAAGTTTGCTAAAGAAGAGCATAACATACGAGCATCTTCTTCCCCTTTTTCGCCAGTACAGGCATTCGCATTACCGCTATTTACTAAGATTGCACGCAAAAGATTCCTATCTACCACTTCACGACAAATCAGAACAGGAGCTGCACAGACTAAATTTTTCGTAAAAACACCTGACGTATTCGTACCGATTGGGAACTGAAGTAGAGCCATATCCGGACGCCCAGATTCTTTAATCCCAGCTGTGAATGCCGATGCCAAAACATCCTGAGGAGCACAGACTCCACCTTCTATTTTTTTTATGAAATCATCCATCTCTATATCCAAAATCCTGCATTCGGCAAACCCTTCGTTTCCGGAATACGTAACATTAGATTCATGTTCTGCACTGCAGCACCCGATGCACCTTTGACTAAGTTATCTATTACAGTGGTCATTATATATCTACCCGTTCTTTCATCGAACGTCACTTTAATATCCACAAAATTTGTGCCTACTACCTGACTGATATCAAGAGTCTCTTGATTTTCAAATATCCTTACAAATTTTTCTTTTTCATAGAACCTAGAAAGTGTTCCATTTATTTTCGAGAGTTGAATATTCTCTAAAGCTTTAAAATATATGGTGGAAAATATTCCTCTTGTAACCGGAATTAAGTGTGGGGTAAAAGTTATTTTAACATCTGCACCGAAAGCTTTAGACAACTCTTGCTCTATTTCTGGAGTATGTCTATGGTTTGCGATGCTGTAAGCCTTAAACCCTTGCTCAATTTCACTAAATTGAAATTGAAGTCCCTCTTTTCTACCTGCACCCGAAACTCCAGATTTAGCATCAACAACGATAGAATTTGGTTCAATCAAACCTTCCTTTCCTAATGGGAAAAGACCTAAAATAGCCCCTGTAGGATAACATCCCGGATTCGCAACCAATTCACTATCGACTATTTCTTTCCTGTACAATTCAGGCATGCCATACACAGCTTTTTGTATAACATCAGGGCTCTTATGTTTTATTTTATACCATGATTGATAAACTTCTTTGTCTTTAAATCTATAATCTGCAGAAAAATCTATAACTCTGTTCCCCTGTCCTAACAAGGAGGGAACTATATCCATAGAGACTTTGTGAGGGAGGCAACAAAAAACTAAGTCGACACCTTGACATTTTTCTACAGAAAAACTTTCAAACTTCAGAGAAAAATATTTTTCAAGAGACGGAAAAATTTCAGAAATTTTTTTATTGGCATTTTTTTCTGAAGTTGCTAGGACTAATTCAACTGAATCGTGAGAAGATAACAAACGCAGTAACTCAAACCCCGTATACCCAGTCGCTCCTACAACCGCAATTTTTTGCATTTCACTAACCTCAAATAAAAATCCATTAAAAACCCAGAAGGTATAAAACTATTTACATCTAACTCGAGATTCTACCATGTCAGAAAAAAAAACAAACAAAAAAAGGGATGCATAAAATGCACCCCAAAGATATAATTTCTGAAAACTTATTAACGCTTAGAAAATTGAAAACTCTTTCGGGCACCCTTACGACCATATTTTTTACGCTCTTTTACTCTTGAATCTCTTGTAAGAAGACCAGCTTTCTTTAGAACTGAACGGAAATTCTGATCTACTTCGAGCAAAGCCTTTGAAATCCCATGGCGAACAGCGCCAGCCTGTCCGGTCTTTCCTCCACCCTTAACTGTCGCCTTAACATCATAGGAACCCCAAGTTTCTGTTAATTCAAAGGGCTGTTTAATAACCATAAGAGAAGTATCCCTCAGAAAGTATTCCTCAAAGGGTTTATTGTTAACCAAAATACGTCCATTGCCCGCTCCAATCCAAACACGAGCTATAGAAGACTTTCTTTTTCCTGTCGCATAATGCAATTCTGATGCTTTGTCCATGTATAATCCTCAAAACTTATTCAGTAGATAAAATTTCTGGTTGCTGAGCACTATGGGGATGTTCAGCACCTGAGTAAACTTTCATCTTACTCAACATACTTCTACCCAACTTAGACTTAGGTAGCATGAGTCTTACGGCAGACTCAATAACACGATTTGGATGTGTTGCTAAAACTTCTTTCGCAGTAAATTCTTTAAGATTCCCAGGATATCCAGAATGCCTATAGTACTTTTTCTGTTCCATCTTCATTCCGGTGAGAGATATTTTTTTTGAATTAACAACGATAACAAAATCACCAGAATCAACATGAGGGGTCCAAGACGAACGGTGCTTCCCTTGCAAAACATAAGCAATTTTAGAAGCAAGACGTCCTAAAGGCTGATCAGATGCATCAACCAGAACCCACTTCCGAAGAAGAGGTGCGCTCTCTTTAGTTAACATTGACGTACCCTGATACATTCTCAAAACAAAAAACCTCATATTTTCTAACAAAAAAACAAAAAGTAAATAAACCTTTAATAAGGCTATCATGTCAACTAGAAAAATCAAATAAATTCAATCAGGAAATTTAATGTATTGGAATTTAACCATTTATTAGACGAACCTGTGGAATCTCTCCCTTAAAATCAATCACATTTAGGGATGCATTATCCTGACAAATAAAGAAGAAATTAGAGAGAGGAATGCCAAGAATACGACATAAAATTATGCGATTTACTGCTAAATGCGCAACAATAACTATAGTATGGCCATTTGCAGAAGACAGAATATCAAATAGGGTGGAGCATACTCGTTTAGACAATTCGATCAAAGACTCACCCCCAGGTGGAATGGATGTGGCAATATTTGCACAATGCTCAGAGAAAACTTCTGGGGTTTTTTCCAATAATGAGGAAGAGGTTTCTCCTTCCCATTCACCAAAATTCAACTCCGAAAACTCATGTACTACTCTAGAGAACAAGTTTTCATTATTTAAATCAAGCGATTTAATCAAGACATCTAGGGTGCTGGTAGCACGGCGCAAAGGACTTGTATAAAACTTTAAAGAAGGAAAATCCTCCAACCAATGAGAGATATTGGAAGACACTTCTATCACTTGTTCTTTTCCTTCAGGTAATAACAAAGTATCTGTCTTACCAAAAAAACGACCATCTACACTTCCTTCAGAAATCCCATGCCTAATGAGAAGCAATCTATGAGTAGAAGAGGTAGTAAATGACATTTAAAAATTCAAACCTTTATTTAACAGCAACTGCGATATCTCTTATCCCAAGATTAAAAACTTTTCCAAGAACCTTAATAACAAAACCGTAATCAAGTCTTTTATCCGCCTTTATAGTCACCGTAGTTAATTTGAGTTTTTCTTTTGCACTAGCACGAATCTCTGATTCTACAGATTCCACTTTAATCAATTTTCCATTCATGTGAATCTTCTTTTCTAATCCAATTTCTATTAAAATTGCCTTTTTTTTAAAAACCTCATTACTCTTTTTAGATTCCGGCAATTGAATATCGAGACGTCTAGTAAAATCAACAAAAGTTGTCGAAACCATAAAGAAAATCAATAAAAGAAACACCACATCTATTAAAGAGGTTAACTGCAAACTATAGTCTTCTTCTTCTTTAAAATGATTAAAAAGCATATGGTCTTTCCATTTAGTCTATTTCCTAAATTTATCAGCTAAGGTATTAAGTAAATCAAGGGATATACTTTCCAATTCAAAAATAATCTTTTCTATACGAGAACGAAAAAAATGGTAAAGAGCTAAAGAGGGAATACCAACTATTAATCCTGCTGCAGTCGTAAAAAGAGCTTGAGAAATGCCTTCAGCAACCAGTCCAGGGTTACCAGTGCCTGCCTTACTAATAACATCAAAAGCGCGAATCATTCCTATCACAGTTCCAAAGAGACCTAGCATAGGTGCTAAGTTTGCAATTACACCCAGACCTCTTAGATTACGAGAAAGAATACTAGATTCATGTTGACCACATCCAGTCATAGCCTTTTCCATTTCACCTAATCCAAGTTCCTTCCTTGTAAATCCTGCTGCAATGATACGTGTAAGTGGAACATCATATTGTTTACATATAGCATCTACATCAGAGAGATTGGACGAACCATTTAATAATTCAATCTCCTTCATCATAAAACGTGGGAAAATCTTACTCCTACGCAAAAACAAGAACCTTTCCAAGGTAAGAGCAAAAGCGATTACAGAACACAGAAAAATTGGGATCATCACGTACCCGCCCTTTTTAAATAAAAACAATAGGCTTGTGGGTAATTCAGTTAAACCTGAAATACTTTCAGCAAAGACATCGTCTGCCGAAAAAATAAAAAATAACAGAAAAAATGAAAAATATTTTTTTAAGGGGAAATGAAATAAAGTTTGATTCAACTCATCCTCCAAAATTTTAGCTAAATAATATTTCATCTAAGTCATTGGGTTCACAAACGACGACTTCTTGATCGAAAATTTCCGAGCAAATAGGAATAAGATCAGTGATTAAGTCTCCAATAGAGGAAACATTTAGGTTTAGAGACTCTAATGAAGTAATTCGTTCATCGATAGACCCGCAAGGGTTTATCATTTTAAAAAAATCTAAATTAGGAGAAACATTAAATGAAACTCCATGCATCGTTATCCACCTTCGAACTCCTATTCCCAAAGATAAGATCTTTAAACCACCCACCCAGAGTCCAGGGCTTTTATCTTTCCTGAAAATATGAAGCCCTATAGTACAAGAATATTTAACAAAAATCTCCTCCAATTTTCTACAATGGACATGGACATCCTTTCCGTAATTCCTAAGATCAAAAATTGCGTAAACCATAAGTTGGCCCGGACCGTGAAAGGTTACTTCCCCTCCTCTGTTTATCCTCAAAACGGGGACATTCTTCCCATCTAATGGTGATTTTCTAGATAGGACGTTATCTTCATTGCCACCTATTCCGAGAGTAAAAACCGGATCGTGCTCCAAGAATAGCAGAACGTCGTGATCTAGTTCCCCAGATGATCGTTTTGCCCATATTTTTTTTTGAATATTCCAAGAATACAAAAATTCTTGTTGGCCTAGAGAAAATGCTTTGATTCCTGCCATATCCGCACTATTCAAAATAAACAGAATCTGAACCAACAAGACCAACGAGTTCGGCACTTAATTTATCGCAAGGTTCTACCACAAAATCGGGACCAGCCTCTACTAATACTTCTTGACTCCGGAGAGAAACCGAAAGGCAAACAGGACAACCTCCCGGAAACCGAGAAAGAACTTCTTTTACGGCTTCTAGTTTATTATAAGAAAAATTACTTTCGTTAATTTGTAACACTATCTTTTTCGCATGATTTTTCTCAGTTTCATGCAAAAATTCAATAGACTGAACTATCACTTGAACTCTTTCATCTGAGGATTCAACGTCACCAATAACTAAAACCGGTTCTTCACTTTCGAAAAAATGATAACAATTTTCAAAAACATCTGGAAAAACCGTCATCTCGGAGGTTCCATCTCGATCTTCAAGAGTAAAATTTGCCATACGACGGCCCATTCGGGTCGTTCTCATCTTTGAAGACCGTATCATCCCCGCCATACGGACTCTTTTAGAACCTAAAATCTCCGTTAGAGTTTGAGAATTTATATTGGCAAAACGACTAATCGAAGTTTCCCAATCATCTAACGGATGTCCAGAAACGTAAAAACCTAAAACTTCCCTCTCATATACCAGACGTTCCTTGTCGGACCAATCTTCTACTTGCGAACCTTGGATTTCGAAATCTTCAGAACCATCAGATGAAAAAAGTGACCCTTGTCCAACAGCTTTACTTTGTTGTCTTCTGGACGCAACTTCAAGGATCTGATCAAGAGAGTCAATGGATCTTGCACGATTTTCAGTTATTGAATCGAAACAACACGCTTTAATAAGACTTTCAAGAGACCTTCTATTAAAATGCTTGTAATCAACGCGACAACAAAACTCTTCTAACGATTTAAAAGGACCATCGTATTCTCTATTTTTTATAACAGAATCGACTAAGGCTGAGCCAACATTCTTGACGGCAGCCAGTCCGAACCTTATTGAATTACCTTCAACGATAAAATCTTTCATGCTAACATTTATATCAGGAGAAAGAACCGGGATTTTCATTTGTCTACATTCGGCAATATCTTTAATAACTTTGTCAGGGTTATCTGAATCGCATGTTAATAAAGCGGCCATGAATTGCTGGGGATAATGAGTCTTTAGATAAGCAGTGCGGTAGGCAATAAGAGCATATGCGGCACTATGGCTTTTATTAAAACCGTACCCTGCAAATTTCTCAATTTGACCCCACAGTTCCACTACTTTACTTTTGTCGTAATTACTTTCAAGGGCACCATCTATAAAATCATTCATTTGCTCTATCATAAGACTTTCATTTTTCTTGCCCATTGCCTTTCGCAGAATGTCTGCACGACCAAGAGAGAAGCCTGCAAGAACATTCGAAATCCGCATCACCTGTTCCTGATATACCATCACTCCATAAGTGCTTTCTAAAATAGGGATTAACTCTGGGAAGAAATAATCGAATTCCACACGTCCATGCTTTCTTTCAATGAAAGCATCAACCATTCCACTATTGAGAGGCCCGGGTCGATATAACGCAACCATAGCAATTAAATCCTCAAAACTAGAGGGAGAAAGTTTTTTCAAATACTCTCTAACTCCCGCACTCTCAAGTTGAAAAATACCTGTGGTTCTACCTTCTGAAAGAAGAGAAAAAGTATCTGGATCGTCAAGAGGTATTGCCTTTATACTAAATCTTTTATCTTCTGAGGAAATCAAATCAACACACTTTTCTATTACAGTTAAGGTTTTAAGACCAAGGAAATCCATTTTCAGTAAACCTAATTCTTCGATATCACTCATGTCATACTGAGAAACAACTTCCCCGCCGGAGGGTTTATAAAGAGGAACGAAATCAGTCAACTTTGATGGTGCAATTACAACTCCCGCAGCATGGGTGCCTGCATGACGAATATTCCCTTCTAATTTTTGGGCAGTATCCATAAGGTTACGCACTAACGGATCTTTTTTAAGGACCTCCATCATTCGAGGTTCCTTATCAATCGCATCTTTCAATGTAATATTCAGTTCATTAGGGATGAGTTTTGCAATGCGATCTACCTCTCCATAAGGGATTCCCATCACACGGCCTACATCACGGATAACGCCTCTAGCGAGCATACTTCCAAATGTAATAATTTGAGAAACGTTGTTGGAACCGTACTTCTCTTGGACGTACCGAATTACTTCATCCCTTCTTTCAACACAGAAATCAATGTCAATATCTGGTGGACTAACACGCTCTGGATTTAAAAATCTTTCAAATAACAATCCATACGCAATGGGGTCAATTCCAGTTATCCCAAGAGCGAATGCAACAAGACTTCCAGCAACCGAACCCCTACCTGGACCAACCGGAATCCCGTGCTCTTTTGCATACTGAATAAAATCTGTAACTATAAGAAAATAACCTTCGTAACCTTGTGATGTGATAACTTCTAATTCAGTTGCCAGTCTTTCGCGATAAACTCCCATTTGAGACTCTTCTAAATCTAACTCCTGAAAACGTTTCTCTAAACCTTCCTCCGAAATAGAAAAAATCAAACCTTTTAAAGACTGTCCTTCTGGCACATTTAAACTCGGATAATGTGTGTTATGAAAATTAAAATCAAAACTACATTCATCAGCAACCAAAAGTGTATTTTCTATAGCCTCTGGGTAATCCTCAAAGAGAGTACTCATATCTTCTACACTTTTTAAATAAAATTCATTGCTTTTAATCTTCATTCTGTCAGGATCGTTTAGCGTCTTTCCGGTTTGCACACAAATGAGAACTTCTTGTACCTGGTGATCACCCTCCATTAAATAATGCACATCATTTGTGGCGATCAATGGGAGTTCAAATTCTCTTGCAATTTTTACAGCTTCAGGAATAAGTCTCTTATCCTCTTCAAGACCATGATCTTGCAACTCTATATAAAATCTTCCAGGGAATAGTTCCTTATAAAAACTAACTGTCTCCTGCGCAGATTCATAATCTCCTTTTAAAAGATGATCATTCACCTCGCCCCTGAGGCACGCCGTAGTACAAATCAAACCTTCTGAGTGTTCAGAAAGAATTTCTCGATCTATTCTTGGGAAATAATACATGCCTTCGGTAAAACCTGAAGTAACGAGGGAGCATAAATTTTTGTATCCTACTTCATTCTGCACAAGCAAAACCATATGATAAGACCGGTTTGCAACACTCCTTCCCTGACCTTTTTCTAATCTGCTTCCTGGCGCTACATATACTTCACAACCTATAATTGGTTTTACGCCTACCTTTTTTGCTTCCTTATAAAATTTTAATGCACCAAACATATTCCCGTGATCGGTTAAGGCCACTGCGGACATACCAAGTTCATCTACTCTTTTCACTAAATCATTAATGCGAGTAGTACCGTCTAACAAACTGTATTGACTATGAAGATGAAGATGAACGAAATCGGTACTCAAGTTTGCTCCGCGTTTCAAATACATTTGGGCGATATTAGGAATTAATACATTTTATTTAATTGCAAACAAGATTCCTTCATCATAAATTATCTCTCGAAATATTTCAATGTTTCCTTAATCCAATTATACTTTCGATTTTGCAACTTGGAAGAGTTCTATTCATCTCTCAATAGTTAGATCGTCAAAAAAAATTTCTACCAAAGAAACTTGCACTTTTTTATTGGTTTAACGGGTGCGACAAAAACTCTAAGCGTCATTGAGCATTTAGAAATAAAAATAATATAATTGTTTTTAAATTATATATATCAACAGGAGAACTTCATGGACCGTTCTATTTGGGCTACATGGTATGATTTGCCAGAAGAAGGGAAACAAGAATATCTTGATTGGCTTCATCAGATACATCTTCCGGAAGCAACAAACAGGGATGGTTATCTTTGGGTCGCTCATTATGAGTCACAAGAAAAAAAAGATATTCTCAATAGTGTTGAAGGCAGATTGGGGCATACAGATGACCCCTCTGTACCAAATGGAGACAGATACATCCTTTTATTTGGAGCAGAGACAACAAAACCGTTTTTTCACCCTACGCCTGCAGAATTACAAGAAATTTTTTCTGATGAAACAAAAGAAATGCTTTCAAGGAGAATCGGAGAACGCTCCGGAATTTATGTAGAAGAAGCAAGAGTTGATGGTCCTGACATTTCGAAAAGAAGCACAGATCTGACTCCTGGCCCATGGATCCAGATGGGGAGTTTTAACTCAGGAAAAGTAGAAGACGAAGACGAACTTGGGGCTTGGTATGCACAGTGGAGGCTACCTTGCATGGAAACACTCGAAGGTTGTATTGGATGTAGGAAACTTGTATCTGCTGCTTCTTGGGCCAAACATTCTGTTCTTTACGAATTTGTTTCTCTTGAACTGAGAAACAAGTATTTCCCAATTCATGAAAAACATGACCCAGTTAGGGAAGAATGGACAGACGTGGTAGTCCGAAAACTAGTACATGCTCCTGGTTCCCCAAATGTAGCTAGAAGACTTTATCCTCCCATTTAAAATCTAATTTTTTTGGAAAAGAGGTAGGTCTTGGTAGAAATTGAGAAGAAATTTTTAGTACGTTCTGCATGGGGAGAATCTCATTCTAGTTCGTTAATTGAACAGGGATATCTTTTTATTGAAAAAAGCAGAAGCCTCCGCGTAAGACGTCATAACGAAGAATACTTTCTTACTGTTAAAATAGAGAAAAGCCAGAATGAACGGTTCGAATTTGAGTCAAAATTAGAAGAAGAACATGGTAAATTATTACTCGAAAAACACTGCATTTCAAACATAATCTCAAAAATTCGTAACATAGTTTTTCACGATGATAAAAAATGGGAAATTGATGTTTTTAAGGCAGAAAATCAACATCTAATCATTGCAGAAATAGAATTAAGTAGTACGGATGATCAATTTATTTGCCCATCTTGGCTAGGTCCTGAGGTAACACAACAAATTCGCTATCTAAACTCTCATTTAACATTAAAACCATTCTCAGAATGGGGAATAACTTATGAAAACTTGTTACTTGAAGAATCAAAAAAAAGCGAAAAAAAAACATACAGTTCATAATAAAATAAAAATCTTAAATAGGAGATGCTCATGGGCTTTATTAACGTAAATGAAATGGATTTTGAAAAATTAACAGGAACAAAACGAAAGATTTTGCAGGGAGAGAATCTCACTATTTTTTTTCTAGAACGTGAAGCTAATATCGTACAAGAACATAGCCACCCTCAAGAACAAGTAGTCTATCTTTTAGAAGGTCGTTTAAAGGTAAAAATTGAGGAAGAAGAAAACATAGTAGAAGCTGGCAATGCCGTTCAAATACCCGGAGATGTTCCACACAGAATCGAGACTCTTTCTAATGTCAAAATTGTTTCCATCTATAGTCCTGCCCGTGATCTCAGTTCACTTCCTCGAGGCTAAATTATTCATTTTTAAAAACTAGATTTTCTAAAGGAAATCAAATGCCATTCTATAACATAGAAAATGTCACAGAGAGAAAAGGACAAGGTGCTAATGTAAATCATGTGGTTATTGGAGAACTAATGAAAGCTGGATGGGTTGTCTCACAGAAAAAAATCCATCTCCCCACTTCCATCCTCATGAAGAACAATACATGCTAATATTAGAGGGAAAAATCAAAATGTTTCTAGAGGATAAAATTCAAATCTCGGAACCAGGCACTCTAGTTCACATTCCTAAGAATACTCCTCACTGCGCAATGACTATTGATAATTCTACTAAGTTTTTTTCGGTTAAAAGTCCCTCAGGAAACGGGAAATTAGTTCAAGATTTTGTCCAAGCAGAAAATCACGAAGAGATATTGCATAAACTATCAAATTCTTAAAATGACCTTCGAATCTAATCTAAAGGAGTTCTAAAATGGAAACCGAAAGATACGAAAATGGGAAGGCAATTGCTCTGTCAGTTCTAGGAAAAAGTGGAGAGGAAAGAATAGGACAATTAGAAAAAATATCACCAATGCATGGGAGAGCAATCTTTGAATACTGCTATGGTACTGTATGGGCACAACCTAATCTTTCAATAAAGATAAAAGAATTTATACTTATCGCGGTTTGTGCATCTCAGGGGGAATATGATGGAGTGGAAAGACAAGTCAGAGGGGCACTAAATAAAGGAGCAACTCAAGATGAGATCATAGAATCTATTACTACTTGCGCACCATATATCGGATATCCCAGAACAAACGCATCCTTAAGAGCAGCACAGGAAGTTTTCGATCAATGGGATGAAAAAGACGATTGGAAAGGAATTTAAAATTTCATTAAAAAAAATGAATATGCATACTTTTGGAAACCTCACACTTTCTCATACTCGTTTAAAAAAACGAGAGAAGAAGGGATAATGAAATTCATTTTCAAACAATCCGTTCAGAAGTTTATCAGAAACTATCTAAAATTTCTTTTTTTTAAAAAGATTACCAAAAATGGGTTGAATCTTTTTTTGAGAAATCAAGACATCATTTCTCCTTATCCTATGGTATCTGGTGCTTATGAAGAACATATAAAGAATTTTCTAATCCATTTTTCGGAGGAAGGGTTTTCAGATTTCTTAATAGATATTGGCGCAAATATTGGGCTTATCTCATGTCAAACTGGAGAAAAGTTTAGGCAGATACATATGTTTGAACCAAATCCTGACTGCTTTAAGATACTGGAAGTAAATTCAAAAATCGCATTAAGACACACCGATTATTTCTTATACAATTTTGGATTAGGGGAGGAAGATGGAATATTCGAATTGTTTGTCCCTCAAAAAAACTGGGGCGGAGGTTATATAAAACATGAATCTAATCCGTACAACGAAGAAATTCTTGCAAAAAAAGATAAGAGTGGAAAAACCGACAAAAACACTTACGCTAAAATACAGGTAAAAATTAAAAATGCATGGAAGAACCTTGAAAATCTTTTTGATACTCTAGCAAAGGATAACCTTGCTAACGGAATTATTAAAATAGATGTAGAAGGACTAGAGATATCGATTATTAGAGCGATTGCTAAATCAGTCCCTGAAAACTTCAATCTAATTATTGTTTTCGAATCATGGAATGAAAATATAAACATAAATTCTATAGTTGAAGATTTTGAGGGAAGAGCTAAGGCATTTAAATTTTCACGAACAACGTTGTGGAATGAGGACAAAGGGAAAATTTCAAAAATCTTTTCACTATTAGGATTCTTTCTTAGAAAATCTGCTATCACTCATCAAATAGAGGAAACAAAAAAAGGAGAATTCAAGGGAAATTTAATAATTCAAATAAATAAAAAGAAAAATGAAACAGGAGAATGAATATGGAATACGAGTACCAACTTAATCCGGATGATGGAGCAAGATTCTAATCAGGCTTTGATGAAGACTAAGAGTATTGAAAAATTATTTCACTAACTAACGAATAGACGATAAAAAAACCTCCTCTCATACAAGAGGAGGTTTTTTTTAGTGCTAAAAAACTAAGGAGTAACTCCATTTTCTTTCCAGTAACGTGCAGCACCTGGATGAATTTTTAGTTTTCCCAATCCTCTCATTCCAGTTCCTTTCTTTATATGTTTCCCAACTGGATGATACTTACTAATCTTAGAAGCATTATCATAGAGAGATTTAACAAATGTATATGCAGTACTATTGCTCATCTTGCTACTAGCCATTAAAGCCCACATCTGACCCCAACTCACGATATCCTTGTTATAGCCTGTAATAGAACCTGCTTTAACAACATCACGAACAAGACCAGCTTCATTTTTCGCTAAAGTAGCGATAGTTTTTTCATCCGGTCCAAAAAAGTGAAGTTTCCCAGATAAAACTCGGGAAAGATCCATGTATGCAGGAGCAGGGATACCACCATTAAGGAAGAAGAAACCAGCATCCACACGCTGATCCTTGATGGCAGCAGAATTCTGGTTGTTATTAAAGAATTCACGTTTCGCTTTTACTTTACTAATATCTAGAGCAAGCTGTGTTACGATGTAAATAGAACCACCACGCCCACCAACAACAAACTTCCTTCCAGCAGTATCACTCCACTTTTTAATTCCAGAAGTTTTGTAAGTAGCGTAAACAACTGTTAAAGGATAAAGTGCACCTAATGCGAGAACATCCTGAGGCTTTTTGAAAGGTTTTCTCCCATTCTGTCCCCAGGAGACCGCAGGCGCAGTTCCCATACCAACTCGGAAAGGTCTCATCTTATTTTTCTTTTGCAAACTTCGAACGTTACCCGTTGAACCACCAGTAACAGCAGCTTCAACATTCAATTTTCCGCCAGAACCATCATTGATAACCTTTGACATAGCTACACCCACTTCAAAAGTTGCACCACCTGGTTGAGAAGTTCCTAACAAAATTTTCTGACCAGCACTTGCAATAGGAGCAGTTCCTATTAGAAAGGCAAGGACAGCTACTAGCGAAACTACATGCAGCATTGTTTTTCTCATTACATTCTCCTTCATAATACAAAATAAGAAATGGACTTTAAGATTTCAGTCGCATTATAGAAAAAGTCCTCACGGGAAGACTAAAAAACAACTAATGTATTTAAAAAAAAGTAAAATATATAGTATAGTTTCCAATTAGAACTAAAGAACAGCAAATCGTCAAGTACTATTTTTATGACTTTAGTTGTCTCAATGGAAGGTATGTATGGTCACCGGCTCTAATTCCAAAAACACATCAAACCCAATAGTCCGTAGTCTTATCTTCATTTCTTCATGGGTTGCAGTTCTGTCCGCTCTTTACCACATTGCTGCAGTCTATATAAATCCGCTTCCAGGAGAGATGCACCCTAACATGCATATGCTTCTAGCTTACATTATCCTTTTGGTCGGTGGTGCCGGCGCAATGCCCGAAGTATATGGGGAAAAAATAAAAAAACTAAACATTCTCCCAATTCTCTACGTTGTTTCTCTTTTCCCTGCTGTCTTCTTTTTCTATTTTTCAGAAGAGTTAGGAAAAGGATGGTCAGAACAAAATTTAATATGGGTATACATTATACCTTTTGCCCTTTGGGCTGCCATGATAGCTGTGGAGAAGTGTTGGTATGCACTCACCTTATGGTTACTAAGTTTTATTCCATTTTTCGTTTTACTTCCAAACTGGAGTTCTCTTTCTGAAAGTACACAAGAACCAACCTTATGGTGGTTCCTTTTAGCTTCGGCAATTCCGACGATGTGGGCTTTGTTTGGAGTTTTTTACAGACCTATTTCTGGCATAAAAAATGC
This sequence comes from Nitrospinota bacterium, assembly GCA_036231405.1. Taxonomy (GTDB): domain Bacteria; phylum UBA8248; class UBA8248; order UBA8248; family UBA8248; genus UBA3496. The sequence continues at coordinate 80,780 of JAZAHK010000028.1, read as the reverse complement.
GAGCGTATCTATAATAGTATTTTTTGTTTCTCTTTTCTTAATCTGTTGGCGAGTGTTTATATGGGCTAATCAAGCTGATGCAATAAGAAGTTTTACATATCTATGGCCTGCTTTCATTCTTTTAATTCCTTTGTTCTGGGCAAAAAGGAAAATGAGAGAAAAATTTTCTGAAACTCCATCGTATCCATATCCTGCAGGGTTAACAATCGGGCTAAACTCCGGGATGCTTCTCTACGTTGTGGTTGCATGTCTCTACTTATTCTATTTTCACGAAGAAATGGTGGACAGGGTCTCTGCCCCAACAGTTGGAGATACTCGAGTCGGTTTTGTTATGATGGTTGTCGCATTAGAACTAACCCGACGTTCTTTCGGCCCCCCACTTCCTATTTTAGCAATTATCTCTATCGTTTATGGAATATGGGGAAATTTATTTGCCTCACCTTTTGGGCATGGGGGTCACGATTGGGTTGAAATGCTGGCAAAACTTACCACTGATTTTATAGGCGGAATTCTAGGGTTCCTTGTCGTTATTTCCTCCACATTTATAATTATGTTTCTCATACTAGGTGCTTTCCTCCACGAATCAGGTGCTGGTAAATTTTTTGTGAATTTTGCATTAGGACTGTTCGGAAAAATGAGAGCTGGTGCGGGGCTTGCTGCAGTTGGCTCAAGTGCACTAATGGGTACCGTTTCTGGAAGTGCATCTGGAAATGTTGTGACAACGGGAACATTTACTATTCCGCTAATGAAGAGGATTGGTCTTAGTCCGCATATAGCGGGTGCGGCAGAAGCTGCTGCTAGTAGTGGTGGTCAGATCATGCCTCCCGTAATGGGTGCAGGCGCCTTCATTATGGCAGAACTCATAGAGGTCCCATATTTCCAAATCATCCTCTACGCTACTATTCCAGCCATACTTTATTTCGTCATAGTAGGCATAAATATTCATTTTGCATCTGGGGCACTGAATATGAAACCACTTCCTAGTAGCGAGATCCCAGATTGGAAAATGGAACTTCGTTCTGGATGGTTCTATCTAGTACCTCTTGCATTTCTTGTGTTTTTCCTTTTCGAGGGAAGAACACCAGTTTTCGCAGGTGTAATGTCAGTTTTTATCATGGTTGGCGTTTGGTTCTACCGAAATGTTACAGAATTTCTTGCAACATATAGAAAAGACGTATCGATTATTCCAAATGATGTTTACGTTTTTGTTCCTGTTACTTTCTGGGCTTTCAGTTTTATTATTTTCTCTCTGCTAAATACTTTCGAAGTTTGGTTTGGTTGGCCCTTAGGTATTAGAGATAGTGTCCATATAATGTCTGTAATTAAGTCTGCTATTGTTGTTGGTATTACAGGGACGATCATCACTAGTCTGCTCATCAGGACAAATTCGTCGGGAAAGGTATTCTGGAATGAAATACAAAACGCATGGCCAGTAATATATCCTGTAGCTGCGCTTGAACTCTGGATGGCATTTGGCTGGACATCTGGAGTGGCAGGATCGTTTATCGTTTTAATTTTCCTTTCATTACTATCAATGATCCGCGGAAATTTCTTTACTACTACTACTACTATTCCGTGGCTATTTCTTATAATTTGGGGTGGGACCTTCTATTTTCAAAAAGGCTTATATTACGTTTTTCCAGCAATTTCAAACTTCTCAGGATGGTTCACTCCTTTCGGATTCATTTACCACTGTATAGTCTTTTTTGGAATTGGTGCGATCATCCAAAAAATTATCCTATCTTCAGACAAAGATCCTGACAAAATTGACAATACACGTCCAAGTGTCAAGCAGGTAGTTGCAATATTTCTCAACCCTTTCATCTATTCTCAACGTGCCAAAAATCTTAACCAAAAGGGGCCTGACATACAGGCATCTGATACTGCTGGTGTATGGGTTGACAGAATACGTGAAGCTCTTAAAGTAGGAGGAAAACAAGGAGCTGAATTTGGAGTTACTCTAGCTACTATAGACATCGTAGTTACGGTGCTCACTATAACAGGAATTGGAAATAAGTTTGCTTTTTTAATAGAAACACTTGCGAAAGACATTTGTTTCTTTGGAACAGCTGTAGGAGGCGGGTGCGCTTATTATCTGGGACTAGATGGTTTTTTCGTAGCACTTCTATTAACAGCAATTTGTTGCGCTATTCTCGGAATGGGAATGCCTACAACGGCCGCCTACGTTTTACTAGCTATCCTAGGTGGTCCAGTACTGATTAAACTTGTTGGACCAGAACTTACAAATGTGTATGGAGAAGTATGGGCAAAAGAATTCATTGCAGCCAAAGGAGACAAAGTAGCCTCGCATATGTTTATCTTCTATTTTGCAATTCTTTCAGCGATCACACCTCCTGTTGCGATCGCTTCGCTTGTGGGAGCGAAACTTGCTGGAGCTCCTTATTTTAAAACCTCGATCATGTCTCTTCGATTTGCAATTGTTGGTTTTGTTGTTCCCTTCCTTTTTATGTTTGAACCTTCTCTGCTTACTTTTGGAACACCAGGAAGAATTCTTCTATCCTCGGTCATGACATTAATTGCATTTATAGCTTTTTCAGCGGCTACTCAGGGTTGGCTCTTGGCAAGATTACGATATTACGAAAGGGTCTTCTTATCTGTAGCCTTCGTTTTCCTAATCCTATTTATTATCTTCCACAGCTTAGCAATGCTTGCATTAGGTATTGTTTTAATTGGAATTCCATTATTTCGACAAATTGCCGAGAAAAAAAGTCAGAATTAAATACGCTCTATACTAAAAAAGGCTAAGTGTATTGATTCCAAATTTCGTTCTTTTTTTACACTTTCTACTTGCCTTCTGCATCACCTCCGGTTTTTTTTTAATCCCAGTTGGATATAAATTGAAGTGGAATTGGTGCAAAAGTTTTAAAATTAGAACCATCCATACTATCGCCATTTTGATTGTCACTGCAGAAACAGTCTTGGGAATTACCTGTCCATTAACATCGATAGAAAACAGTTTTCGCGGAATTTACAACTCTGAATCATTTGTATCTTATTGGTTTAGAGAAATTCTATATTGGAATCTTCCGATGGAGTTGTTTTTATTCGTTTATAGTGTATGTCTGATATGGACAATAGCAATGTGGAAATTGTTTCCACCAAAAAAACATTAAAGGAAAGGAACTCTATGTCCAGAGAAAAATCCATGGATAATATTTTCGAATATATTGAGAATAATTCAGAGAGTATTGTAGAAGACCTTTGCGAACTTTGCCGTCAACCCAGTATTTCCACGACAGATATTGGAATTGAACAGATGGCACAACTAATGCAAAAACGTCTTGAGAAAACAGGTTTTAAAGTAAAAAGACACGAAACCTCGCATAACCCTATTTTAACAGGATTTTTAAAGGGCATATCGGAAAAAACCATACTTTTTTACAATCATTATGATGTCCAGCCACCTGATCCAGAAGAAGAGTGGGAGACCCCACCTTTTGAACCCTCGATAAGAGATGGACACATCTTTGCAAGAGGCTCGACTGACAACAAAGGAAATATCATGAGTAGATTGGCTGCCTTTGAGGCTTTTATAGCTGTTCGAGGAGAACTACCCTGTTCGGTAAAATATGTGATAGAAGGAAATGAAGAGATGAGCAGTCCTTCCTTTAGACATTTTGTGCCAGAAAATAAAAAACTTCTTTCAGCAGATGCTTGTATTTGGGAAGATACGTTTCGTGAGGATATTCCAGTCTTGTCCTTGGGGAACAAAGGAATGTGTTATTTAGAGTTAACAGTACAAACTGCAAATGTTGATTTCCATAGTAGTCATGCGCAAATATACGAAAACGCAGCTTGGAGACTAAACTGGGCACTTTCTACAATGAAAGACCAAGATGAGAATATTCTTATTGAAGGCTTTTATGACGATGTAGTTCCTTTAACTGCCAACGAAGAGGAACTTGTCGAAAAGATGAAACCCTATGACGGACAAGACAGAAAAAATAAATTCGAAATTAGAAAATTTCTATTAGATCTTCCTAACGAAGAGTTGCCACGCAGGCATCTCACCAATCCATCATTCAACCTGGCAGGAATGAATGCAGGGTATACTGGAAAAGGAAGTAAGACAATTGTAGCGGGAAAAGCAAGCGCGAAAATTGATTGTAGGTTGGTAGTTGCACAAACACCAGAAAAAATCTACGAATGTGTTCGTCGTCACTTAGAGAAACATGGATTTGACGACATTAAAGTAGAAATGCTAGGGACCGGATCGTATCCTGCGAAAAGCGACCCGGAAAGTGAAATAGTAAAAGCCTGCCAAACTGCATCTCAAAACGTGTATGGAGCTGTTCCAGTAATAAATCCATTTGGAATTGGAAGTACTCCTACCTGGACAATTATTAAGCATCTAGGCATTCCTCTTTGTTCAACAGGAGTGGGATATATCACTGCCAGAACTCATAGCGTGAACGAGAACATAAAGATTGAACATTTAATAGAAGGTGCAAAGTACATGGCTAGTATTTGCGAGGAATTTTCGAGAATTTAATTTTCAATTAAAAAATCACAAAGAATGCTTTTTCAATAAATCTAGGATTCCATTCACAGAAGATCGATAAATAAATTCTGATCCCATTGCATTTGGATGTCCATCCATAGGGATAAGATAATTCGAAATAGGAGTATTTCCCTTTAAAATTCTCATTTTTTTCGAAGAATCAATATAAGAAACTTGCAGATTCTTAAAAAAACTCTTTGCATTCTTAAAAAATTGAATATTAGGATTTTTTGGATGATCCAAATTAGTAGTTAATCCTTGCCAACCTGTTGTAACCACGAACAATTTTGATCCTGCACGACTAGCATGAATCTTTATTGAAGCAAAAATCTTTTCCGCAAATCTTACAGCCCGTTCAGAATCTCTTTTAGATAAGAGCGAAGTTCCATGATAAATAGTGAACCTATTTGCTGATTCATTTAACGTATACTTTTGATTATTAAAACCGGTCAATATGATTTTTCTAATTAGATTCATGATATGTGACCTTTCTAGCAACCAATTATAGAATGGAATTGAATTTACAATTTCCTTAAATGTAAGGCTATCTGACTTAATACGATTCCTCCTAAGTATTCCGTTATCCAACTCAAAGATTTTCTTTCGAAAAATTCTACTTACATCATCTAAGCTCAAAAAAAACAAAACAACATCAGGCTTTATTCTTTGTATAAAATCCTGTGTATATGCAAGATATTGAGACAATCCCCAACCACCTGCAGTAGCGTTTAAAAAACATCTTTTCCTTTTCCTGTTTTCAATATGATTTTGTAATTTAAAAACAAAAGTATCTTTTTCCTTCAGTAACCAACCAAAAGTAAATGAGTCGCCTAGTATTAATATTTTTTTCACATTTTGTTTTCTTTGAGGACAAACGAGTGTGATGTTCTCCAAAGGAATAATTTACAACTATCTTCTTAAACTGGTGACGTGCAGAACCATAACTTTTATTGAGCATATAATTTCCGTCAGCACTGCGAACCATCCAAGTACCAGATAGATCCTGAGGCGAAAAAAATGAAACTAAAAATTCAGCCAAGAAAATTGAAAGGAGAATTGAAAAACAAAATAAAATTTTTAATCAAGCTCGAATTTACCCTTATAATCACGAAGTAAATTCGTATCTTGTTTAGATTTGTATAAAACCAAATTCCCAATTGTCAAAACATCTAAATCGGTACCCATAAAACAATTAAAAGCATCTAATGGGGTGCATACAATAGGTTCTCCCCTCACATTGAAAGAGGTATTTACAATTACCGGGCAACCAGTCAAATTCTTGAATTCTGCAATTATATCATAATAATCTTTGTTTGTATTTTCATGAACCGTTTGCACCCTGGCAGAATAATCTACATGAGTGACTGCGGGAATCTCAGATCGTTTAATATTCAGTTTGTCTATCCCAAAAAGATTTTGCTGTTCTTTTGTCATCTCTGTACGAATCTCTTTTTTCACATCCGCTACAAGCAACATATAAGGACTATCCTCATTAAGTTCAAACCAATCAGAAACATCTTCCCTTAAGACAGAAGGGGCAAAAGGCCTAAAACTCTCTCTATATTTCACCTTGAGATTTAAAATTTTTTGAGTATCTTCAGAACGTGGATTTCCTAGTATAGATCGACTTCCTAGAGCACGGGGACCAAATTCCATTCTTCCCTGGAACCAACCTACGGCATTACAATCTGCCAAACATTTTGCGGTTATTTGAATCATTTCTTTTCGGGAATGTCTTTCAAAAACGCCACCAACTTCAATTAACTCTTTTTCTATTTCTTCTTCAGAAAAACTTGGGCCAAGAAGAGCACCGCTCATTGAATCATTAGGACAAATTTCTCTAGGTTTTCCAAATTCGTCATGCCATAGAGCCAGAGCTGCACCTAATGCGCCGCCAGCATCTCCTGCCGCAGGCTGAATCCAAATATTTTCAAATGTATTATCTCTAAGTACCTTACCGTTTGCCACACAATTTAAAGCTACTCCACCAGCTAGGCAGAGGTTTGGAATTTGATAGTCACGAAATAGACTTCTTGTCATAGAGAGTATAATTTCTTCTGTCACAGATTGAATAGAGGAAGCAATATCCATATGAAATTCAGTAAGTAAATCTTCCTCTGAATTTCGAAGAGAATGATTGAAAAGTTCTTCGAATTTCTTATTGGTCATCGTAAGACCAGTCGCATAATTAAAATAAGATTGATTGAGTCTAAAAGAACCATCATCCTTAAGATCTATGAGATTCTCTAAAATTAAATTCTTATATTTAGGCTGTCCATAGGGGGCTAATCCCATCAGCTTGTACTCTCCACTATTCACTTTAAAACCAATGTAATATGTAAATGCCGAGTAAAGTAGTCCAAGAGAATGAGGGAAATGAAGTTCTTTTTTAATTTCAAGATGATTGCTCTTACCAATAGAGACACTTGTTGTTGCCCATTCTCCTACACCATCAAGAGTCAATACTACCGCCTCTTCAAACGGAGAAGGATAGAAAGCACTAGCAGCATGACTAAAATGGTGTTCTGAAAACATGAGTTGTTCGGAACTAAATTTATTATTTCTCTTTCGAAATTGTTTTAAAAGAAAATCTTTTAGAAAAAGCTTTTCACGAAGCCAAATAGGTATGGCCATTCGGAAAGATTCAAATCCTTTTGGTGATGTAGTAATATACGTTTCAAGAAGTCTGTCAAATTTCAAGAAAGGTTTGTCATAGAAAGCAACATAATCTATTTCATCAATTTTTAAACCAGATTGCAGGAGCACATTGTCTATAGCTTTATCTGGGAAATCTGCATCGTGTTTTTTCCTACTAAATCTTTCCTCTTGAGCAGCCGCTACAATTTTCCCATCTATTAGTAAAGCAGCGGCACTGTCATGGTAAAAAGCCGAAATACCTAATATATTCATTTCTAAAAAAGCGCATAAATAAATGGGGCAACAGCAGAACCAGAACTTAGAACAATCAAAATACCAAAAATTCCAAGTACTAGCATTATTGGCAATAGCCAAAATTTCTTTCTAACCTTTAAAAACAACCATAACTCAGCAATTATTGACAACATTTAAAAGTCCTTTTAAAACTGATTTTTCATTGATTGGCGTGAAGTCTTACGCGGAATCCAGTAGCTATTTTTATTTTTTAGAAATTTTCTCTGTAGTGGGTCTTTCCCCATCAAACGAATGATAATTCCAGTAGGGATAATAGCAAATACAAAAACCAAAGCCATAACAATTGGTGAAATTATCCTTCCTAGCAAAATACCAAATTTAAACCATAAAAAATTTAAACTCTTTAATATTGAAGGTTTAAAAATAGAAATTAAAAAGAACAATGCAGAAACAACAAGACTCCACAAACGTACCTTTTCGTAAGAAAAGTTAGGATAGAAAGAAAAAAAAAGAAAAACTACCGAAAAAACGATTCCAAAATTTCGTTCTGTACCCTGTTTTACTGAGATTGTCGCTTTATCCATAAGAAAGATTCCTAGGCTAAATTCTATAAACTTAAAATCTTTTACAAATTTATCAAGATTTAAGAATTTCTTCTATAGAAATCTGAAGTAAATTGATTGCATCTGCTCTTTGGCAGTTATCAATTTCTAATGTATCAAGTTTAGAAAGAGAATTCATTAATCGACTTACACCTCCAGTTAAATTTTTCAAACGTTCGGGATCTACAGAGTAACCAATAGCAATAGACATTTTCACAATATCTTCCGTCGTTAGTGCTAAAGGATTATCGCCAATTTCATCCAATGGACTGTACTCATAAGAAAAATCAGAATCCTGAGGTGACTCAAAAACAGGAGGGCGCTTTTTCCAGAAAGGATGGATTTTTTCAAATGCAGAACCAATTTGAAGTATTTTATCTTCCTCACCCCATCTACCCGCAATTTGAAGGCCAACGGGAAGACCTGCACTTGAAAATCCTGAAGGAACTTGCAAAACAGGATTTCCAATAGTGCTGAATGCCACTGTACATCCACTTATTTCTCCCCATACTTTCATGCCGTCGAGACAATCTTCAATCGTGGGAGGATCCACAGGACAAGTAGGTGTTAGAATAGCATCTACTTCTTGAAAAACCTTTGCAGCCTGACGAATAAAAAAAGTCCTAGCTCTCTGTGCCTGTATATATCTCCATCCAGGAACAAACAAACTCTCTTCGAAGAAATCCGCTCCTGGGGAAACATAATCATCTCTATTTTCTAATAAGTATTTTCTGTGATATTCCGCACTTTCTGGGCCTACTACTGCTGCGTATGCAATTTGTCCCTTCTCAGCCCATGGTATTTCAACTTCTTTCACTTTTGCGCCCAATTCTTCGAAGACAGAAATTGCGTTACGAACAACCTGTTCCAATTCAACATCAATACCAGGCCAGAAATGATTTGTTGGGATACCTAATACAAGACCCTCTAATCCTTCTTTTAATTTTGTTGAAAAATCTGGAGAAGAAATTTTTCCAGTCGTAGGATCCTTTTCATCAGGACCTGCCATTGCTTGCAAAAGAAAAACTGCATCTTGAACTGTCCGACAAATAGGACCAACATCATCAAAACTCATTCCAAGCGGTACGGCACCAGATCTACTTATTCTGCCGTGGGTACAACGAATCCCAGTAAGATTACAAAATGAAGCAGGCAATCGGACTGATCCCCCCGTGTCAGAACCAATAGCAGCAATTGCCATACCTGAAGCAACCGACGCAGCTGAACCACTACTACTTCCTCCTGGAGTTCTCGAAAGATTCCAAGGGTTAAGTGAAGGACCAAAAAACGAATTTGCACCTGTACCACCCCTAGCAAATTCTTGCAGATTTGTCTTTCCAAGAATTATCGCTCCTGAATCGATAAGCCTTTGTATACACTCAGCAGTTTGCGTAGAAATATTTTCTGCCAAAATATGACTACCTGCAGTCATCCCAAATCCATCTAAATCAAAAAGATCTTTTATAGCTATAGGAATTCCGTGCAGAGGACTTCGAATTTTTCCTTCACGTGCTTCTTTTTCTAATATGCTAGCTTGTTCTCTAGCTTGATCGAAAGTCGTCGTAATAAATGCATTAATTGTTGAATCCTGTGCATCAATCTGTTCAATACATGATTCCAGAAGTTCCGTAGGTTTCACCTCTTGAGATTCAATCAAAGGAGACAATTCAGAAATTGAAGCAAAAGACAAATCTTTTTTTTCCATTTAGGGTTCCAATCTATTTATTTAAATTATTTTTCAACAATAAAATGTTCACGTTTAGATTCTCCAAGGTGTTCCATTCCATTATCTGTAACAAGTACGGTATATTCAGCATGCACACCACCTTCGCCAAATTTTCCAGAAGGAAGTTCCACAGAAAGTACTGACCCTGCCGGAAAAGGAATATCCGAATTTTCAGGCAAAAAGGGATCTTTTAATGGCACAGGATCGCTTAGTGTATATGGTAATTCACGAGCTTCGATTCCCATAGTATGTCCACAAAAAGAACCATTATAATTAGGAAGACCACTTTTTTTAGCTGCGTTTAATGCAGCATGAAAGATTTCTGATGGTTTAACTCCAGATCGAATTACACCAAATGCAGCTTGCAAACCCGCTTGAATAGCATTCCATTGATTTTTTCTTGATGGATCAGGTTCTCCAAATGATCCACAACAACCGACATCGGCACAATAATGATTTAGTCTCATTCCCGCGTCAAAAAAGAACCCATCACCTTTTTCAAAAGCACGATCCGAAGGCGGAAAAATCGAAGCTGATCTCCTACCACCTCCTAAATGAAACCAACTCCACTTTCCTCCTCCAGCAGCTACCGTTCTATAATAATGACTCGCAATCTCTCGTTCAGTTTTACCTATAGCTAGTTCTGCATGAAATGCCTGCAAGGCTTTTTCATTTAAAGTAGCCGCTTCTCTGATTCTCTCTATTTCCTCCGAAGTTTTCTGAAGACGAATCAAACGAAATAAACTTGAGCCGTCAATAAAGGAAATTTCGGGAAACATCTCTTCAATTGCAAAACGAGAGGCAGGACGAATTCCTTCATTGTCGATTGCTACTTTTCCTTTATCGATGCCTCTCTCTTTTAAAATCCTAGCAAGTGCTTTAACAGAACTTTCTTCTCTGGGAGCATCTTCAGCTATAAGACTTAAATAATTTTTTTCTTCTTCATTCCCTCCCTGTTCTCCTGGGTCCATATTTAAAGCAGAGCGAGGACCATATCCCCTTACATCTTCTATCCAGGAACCTGTGGACGAATAATAGGTTTCATCTTGCCGAGAGACTATTAATGCAGGCTCAATTTCATCTCTACTAAAGAAAAGAGCAAACGTCTCTGTAGTTGCATCCCCATAAGTATATTGTGCCCAACCCTGAAATCCTGAAAGATATAAAACATTATGTCTTGTAGTTGCCAACAATGCATCAATATCAAACTCTTTCATTAACTGCAGTGCACGATCTCGATTAAAAAGCATTCGTATTCTCTCCTCATCAAAATGCTACTTTAAATTTTCAAATATACAAACTTAGATAAAATAAAATGAAGTAGATGGTAGATACTACATGAATGGGAAAAAGTTGAAAATAAGTCAAAAAAAAGAGCTGAAATAAAAAATCAGAGTAAATCTTTTGGCCTAATTAAAGTAATAAGGGAAGCACCCTCTGGGCTTACCTCTGACCAATTCCTTTTCAAACAAATACAGCCAACCGAACAGGTAGAAAGTCTACTTCCTCCTACATCTCTTAGTTCATTTTCGCCTACAACAGATTCTAGAAAATATTCAAACCCAGGATTGTGTCCTACTATCATAGCTCTTTTAAATCGTTTTGAAATATTTTCAATAATCTTGTATATCATTTCTTCCCCGCAGAGATACAAATCCTCCTCTAATTGGATATTTTTTTCCAAGATGCCAAAACATTCTGCTACTATTTTTGCAGTTCCTAACGCTCGCTTTGCAGGTGACGAGATTATCAAATCTGGAACTAATCCATTTTGAGTGAGCCATAATGCAATTTGAAGACTTTCCTGTTTCCCGCGATTTAACAAAAGCCTATCAAAATCTTTCTTTTCATAACCTTTCTCTGTTTTACCGTGACGTAAAATTAAAATTTCATTTGACATAGTTTTTCTCTTAATAAAAATTAAACCCTACGCCATCAAATAACCACCACAAACATTAAGTAGTTGCCCATTAACGTAACTAGAGGCTTCACTTGCGAGGTATACGGCCGCCCCTGCAATATCTTCTGGTTTCCCAATTCTTCCAAGAGGAAGACCAGATAAGTAAGCTTTCACTGCTAATTCTTGCATCACTTGTGTCATTTCTGTGTCAATTAATCCTGGACCAATACAGTTTGCACGAATCCCTTTACTTCCCCACTCTTTTGCCAAGGATCTTATATATGGAATTAGGCCTCCTTTTGCGGCAGCATAATGCGAAGCTCCAGTCACAGAACCAACTATACCCGCAACGGATGCAACCTGAATGATTACACCAAACTTTCTCTCTGCCATTTTCGGAAGCAATTGTTTCGTTAAATTAAAGCACGAAGTTAGATTTACACTAATCATTTTGTCCCACACCTCATCTGGCATTTCATCGATATTATATCTATTATGAATACCAGCTACACTCGCTAAAGTGTCAATTCCATGTACTTTTTCATCCATTTTCAAAATCATCTCTTTAACTTGGGGTCTATCAGTAACATCCACTTCACATATATGACACTTCAATCCTTTCACAGTGGATTTCTTTTCCAGATCAACAAGACCTTCTTTTTTGATATCGCACGCAATTACTTCTGCACCGAATTCCATAAAAGCTTCTGCAATTCCTCTTCCTATACCCTGAGAGGCACCTGTAACTAGTGCTTTTCTCCCATCTAAGTCAAACTTTATCGTCATAAGCACTCTCTCCTAGGATGTTTTAACTCTAATGAAATTTTTATTTCTTTGATTTGTATAGATTACTTTTGTACCAACAATCAAAATTGATCCATGTGTTACATTAACTATCCCGATTCTTTAGCAAGCAAAATCCCTGTGCGTCAATTCTGAACGCGTTGTTAAATTTTGACCGGAAATTTTCTAATGAAATGACACTCGCTAACTCTACAAGTTCATCGACTTCGAATTCTACACGTAAAACATTGAAAAATTTATCAGTAACATCAAGATCAGTTCGAGTCATTCTCTCAGCAAATTCGATTGCCAATCTTTCACGATTGGTGAAACGAGAATCTTGTTTATAATCTTTCAACGCATCAATTTTTTCAAAAGCAAGACCATTGTCCACCCCACGAGATGAATTTATGTCTATTCAAAAGGGACACCCATTTATGCTTGCAACTTGTATACAAACCAGGGCCTTAAGTTCGTCATTCAATAAACCAGACTCATCCACTCCTTGACTAAGAAGGTTGTGCCCACGCATAATGGTTGGCCGATGAGCATAAATTTTTGCAGTGTTGAAAACAAATCCGTGAGTTTTCAACTGGCTATCGAAAACCTCTTTAACAATAGGATCTATAATCTTCTCTGTCACTTCGGGTATACGGGCCATAGAGTATCTCCTGTAAAAAATTAAAATAAGACTTTGATATTAATTTTCTGTTGAACCATATCGATGACAATTAAAATGTTTTTCACATAACTAAATTTTAAATTCAATTACAATTAAATACTAAAATGGTTTGCAGAGTAACCCCATCAGAGTGTCAGCTTTTTCCTTATCTCCATCAATCTGAACAAGATTTTTCTTCTTTTTTACTGAATAATTAGCACGGCCAGTTGTAAGGAGAATAATATCACTAGCTGAAATAGAAATAGAGGCATCAAATTCTTCTTTATCAAGAACTATGGATTCGGCATGGGCGTCTCGAACTAGCATTCCCCAAGTATGATTTGGATATTTAGTTTCAAAACGAAATGTTCCGGAAAGTGATTCATCAGGATTGTTGTTGAAAAAAAAAGGTAATCTAAAATCAAGAATTTCTACTGCCATACCGATGGAATCAGAATCGAGTTCAGCATCTATATCATTTAAAATATCCCAATCATGTAATATGAGTTCGTAAAGGCGTTGACCAGGATAGGAGTGAATTGGACTTAAACACATCCAATGCCAAGCCTCTTTTTTCATGTCTTCAGGACAAATTGCTTCGAACTCTTTTTGAAGTGTGCTAACTGCATCTTGAAAAATTTCTACTCTTTCCAGACCGGGAAGAACGGAAATTTGACTTCCTACTCTATCTCTGTAACTCCAAAAGGAATCTATATTATTCACGCCGAATGGCATTTCTATTTTCCCTGCTCGTCCCGCTAATATCACATGAGAATAAAATTGAGCACCTAAAATCATATGAGAGACTATATCTGCTGCCGACCATCCTGGACAACGAGTAGGGAGTTTCCATCTGTCTTCATCAAAATATCTAAGTTTATTTATAAAACGAGTATTTTCCTTATGGACCAAAGGTATTGCTGGAATTAACTTATCAATCAAACCCATGACTCACCTTCCATAATAATTAATTGAATCATTGAAAATATATTTCAAAAATCAAAAGAAAAAATTATAGAACCTCCACAACTAATTTATAACCATCTTCGTTTAGATGTAAAAAATCTAAAGGACCATGAATGAATTTCTCCCTCCCAGCTTTCTTCATAACTTCCGTTAAATCCAAGAATTTAAATTTATTTAGTTTCGAAAATTTTCGAATAGAATTACGAATCAAAAGGCTTCTCTCTGTATTTGCTGAGTTTGTAACTAAAAGTTCTCCATCGGACTGATAGATATGAACTGAAATGGGCTCTTCCCACTTATATGAAGTAACTATAGAAGGTAGGTAAATAAGCGTTATTTTCGTACTAATAAAATTCTTATTTAAATTAGATAGCGCAGCAAACGTCACATCTAAAGCTTTACGAATATCATCCTTTAATTCCATTGCAGCACTCTGCGGCCTTATAGGAAAATTCTTTTTCCCGGATAAAAATTTCACTTGATTCTTCTTCCACTTTTCTTTTTTTATATTTACAGGTTCATTCAACATAAGATTTTTTGCTAATTTTTCATAATTTTTTTCACCCATAATGTAACGCGAAAATTGCTTTAAAGAAGAAATGAAAAGTGTATGAGATTGCCTTAAAATATCAAAAAGAGGGAAATAAAATCGAACTCTTCTTTTCCATAAATCATGAAATTCAGACTCCATAAACTCTTCAAGACTTTCCGATTTTTTAAAAGAAAGGTGTGCCCAATTATTATCCAGATCATTGCCTTCATAAAATATAAAAACAATTTCTTTAGGATCTTTAATTACCGGCATAAAAGGAGTTTGATTGATTAGACTTTTACATAATTTCATTTCTTTCACAGCCCTCAAATTCCCGTACCCATACCTTGCGAAAATAAGGTAATTTTTTTTTGTTCTTTTCCTAAGTTTATGGAAAATCCCGTATTCTTCTTTTCCTTCTAAAAATTCATCGCCAGCACCTGCAGCATTCGAATCCCCTAAGACCGCCACCCAGTCTTCAAACTTTCCATCATGAGTATTGTGATAAAAAGTTTGGTAACAAGGATCCATAAAACCCATAACTGTTCTGGGAAAATATTTTTGGTTGAAAACAACAGGAGAAAAAATTACTAATAAAATATTAGTAATAAAAAGCAGGGAAATAATTACGCACGAAATTATGAAAATATCTTTCAATTTAGCTCTTAGGCTATGCATATTTCACACAATTTTCAGGACTTTTTGTCTGGGCGATCTAAACCATAGTGAGAACGTAATGTCGTTCCTTCATACGAAGTTCTAAAAAGACCACGTTTTTGTAGAATAGGAACAACTTCATCTACGAATATATCAAGTACATGGGGCAGAAGAGGAGGCATTAAATTAATGCCGTCTGACACTCCATCATTTAACCAATCTTCAATTAGATCAGCTACTTGCTCAGGAGTCCCTGTAAAGAGAAAATGACCACGAGCAGTAGCTAGCTTAGAAAGTAATCTTCTAAGTGTAGGCTTTTCTCTTTCAACTATTCCCACTATCACTTCAGTCCTACTTCTTGCTGCTTGAACGGTTTCAGGATCAGGGAAATCTTCAGGAGAAAGAGGCTTATCCATTGGAAGATGTGAAAGATCTGCTCCTCCGAATCGATTCGATAATCTTTCACGTCCAACTTCCGGATCTGAAAGTTCATCTAACTCTTTGACAATTTCATTCGCTTCTGACTCTGTGGAACCAATCACTGGACTAAGTCCAGGTAAGATTAAAGTCTGGTTAACATCACGTCCTTCTGATTTCACAAGAGATTTAATACTTTCATAAAAATCTTGCGCAGTTTTCTTTTCCATTTGAGCGGTAAACACAGCTTCTGCATGACGTGAAGCAAAACGTCTTCCCGTTTCAGAAGAACCTGCTTGAACAAAAACCGGTCTCCCTTGAGGGGAACGTGGAATATTTAACGGTCCAGTAACATTATAATAATCACCCTGATGATTGATAGGCAATATTTTTTCATAATCAGCGTAAAGTCCACTTTCACGGTCATCTATGACCGCATCATCGGACCAACTATCCCAAAGTCCCTTTACGACTGTCATAAATTCTTCAGCTCTCTTATAACGGTCAGAATGGCTAACCTGAGTTGCATCCCCATAGTTTTGAGCAGCCTCCACCAACCAAGAAGTAACAATATTCCAACCGATACGACCATTGCTAATATGATCAAGAGAGGCAAATTGACGTGCCAAGTTAAATGGTTCTGTATAAGTAGTTGAGGCAGTCGCAATCAAACCAATCTTACTCGTATTCACTGCAAGGGCAGATAGTACAGTGATTGGTTCTAGCCAAGTACGAGCTGTACGACGTACTTCACTGCGAACAGACAGATGATCTCCAAGAAAGATCGAATCCAGCAGACCTTCCTCAGCTTTTTTCGTAGTGTTTTGATAATATTCAATATCAGTCAGGGCATTTGGAAAAGACTCAGGATGTCTCCAAGAAGCTTCATGATGTCCACGACTCGCAATAAAAACATTTATATGAGCCTTCTTTTTCAACTTTTGCCTCCTACGGAATTACCGGTAATAAAACATATGCCTCTCTCTCTCCACCAGTATACAGTGAAACTTTCCCCCCAAAAATGGACATTGGCCTGCTATCGGGATCAGTATGGGTCATTCCACCTGTCCCACGAGTTCCATACCAGAACTGTTTCGCAAATTCACTTAAATCCCCAGGGTAAATATAATCCTGTCCTCTTACCGAAAGAGCTAGTTGCCATCCCGCGGGAACTACAATACAAGATGAAACTATTTCAATATCACACTCATATACTTCGTCTGGCGTAAGCATTTCTGCTTTATCATGAGGATGATAAGGACGGTAGAACGAACTCTTCTCCGGACAAAGTGCTCTATGAGAAACACGAAGCCAACCATTCGCAATAGCCGTATTCGGGTCAGTTGATCCCATGAAAGTCTCTTCATTCCCATCTGGATCGAATAATCTCAATACCAAGAATAAATCTGCATCTTCGGTCGCGGAGGAAACAAATATCTTTGCCGCCATTGGTCCGGTAATCTCCATAGGAGATTCGAGTTTAGGCATCCAAAACGTAACTCCATCGCCGAGAGCTTCATATTCCACTGAGTTCTCATTCGATACAGGATCTGGATTGAGAGACTTATTTTCTGCGTCAAGATAAAACTTCGTCCATTGTGTTCTTTCGAGAGGCCATTCATTTTCATCACGACGTTCAAATTTTTCACCAGGATGACGAACGTTAAGCATGACTCTTGGAGTTTTTTCCCATCCGTTATCAATATCTTTCAAATAGTGATCGAAGAATCGTTTCTGAAGATCCAATCCATAGGCACTTGAAAATAAAGACCAGTGCGAATCTCCGTGAGCTTCGAGCCATTTTTCTTCCGAAGCTGACTCGATAAATCCATTAAAATTTCCTCTAGGATGAATACCCTGGCCACCCCAGTTTGCACAAGAAAGAAGAGGAATTGTAATTTTTGAGAAGTCTGCCCTTCGAGAAGCCCACCACTCCCCATCTAAGGGACGTTTTTTTGATTCTTCAAAAGCGTCGACACGATTTTTAGCTAGTTCTTCCTCTGATAAAGTAACAGGACCCGTCGCATATTCTCCTGTGTTTGGGTTTTTTGCACCATTTTCTCCACGTCCATGCTGAATATTTACAATTTGATGTTTTGCCCAACGCTTTTGAAATTCACTTAAAATTCCTCCATGATACCCGGAATCTCTATATGGGTCGTTTCCACCCTCCCAAGGGATGATAGCAGTCAAATGAGGAGGATGCTTTTCCGCTATTCTCCATTGATTCCTAGAATAGTAGGAGATTCCAAGCATTCCTACTTTTCCGTTACTCCATTCCCTTGTCCCTGCCCACTCTATACAATCATACAAATCTTCGATTTCTCTTGGACAATTAGGGTCCATAAATCCTTCAGAACATCCAGCACCCCTTGAATCAAAACGAACACATGCGTATCCGTGAGGTACCCAGCACTCTGGATCAGTAACTTCCCAGTTTTGATACTTATTTGTCGACATTTCTAAAATTTCTGGGTAATCCTCCACCATTTTATTCCAATGGAACGGATACCCTTCCTGATAAGGTACGCCTTTAGCATAAATGCCATATGTAAGTATCGAGGGATACCTACCGTTATCATCCGGACGATAAATATCACATCGTAAAATAACTCCGTCATTCATCTCGAGAGGAACATTCCAATCAATGCGCATGCCGTCCTTTACTTCGCTTTTGAATTCGCTCATCTTTTACCTTTCTAAGTTTATAAGGTTTATAAAAGAAAGAAGTGTGTGTTTGTTATATGATAATCCATTTCACCAAATAATCAAAATTAAGATGCTATGAAAAGCTTTTTGATTGTGACATTTTTGTTGCGAGTGTTGGGAAAGTATTTGTAGTGTAAAATAGTAGCGCAATATCAAATTTTTCCTTTTAACAGGGAGGTGATTCGAAATGGTAAAGAGATATGATGTTCAAAATGTGCATTCTCCAGGTGGTCGTTACAGCCATATTGGAGAGATTGGATCTAATGCACGATTGTTTCACTTGGCTGGGCAAACCGGAACAGCTCCTGATGGTACCATCGGAGAAGGAATTGAAGAGCAGGTAACATTAGTCTATCAAAACATCAAAACAATTTTGAAAGAATGTGGGATGAACTTTGAAAATCTCGCAAAGATAGCTGTTTTCTTGACTAGCCCTGATTATATCGAAGCACATCGGACAATACAAAAGCAAATTTTGGATGGAGTAGTTCCTGCAAGTACTCTGCTTATAGTTAGCCGGCTGGCTCGTCAAGAATATCTAGTAGAGGTCGAAGCTATCGCCGCAATTGACTGAAAATACGATTAACAACTTAGTTTTCCTCGATGACTTTTTCATGAGTATAAAGCAGGAAATTCATGTCGATCTAAATCGGAAACCGATTTTAATTGAAACCCTACATCACATACCATAACAATAGTGGCAAGATCACAAAGGAACACAGAGTTAAAATCAATCAATTCATGAATTGTTAGAGCATCCAAACACCACCGTCGAGACTTATCGATTGGCCAGTCATACTCTTGGACTCATCACACCCGAGATACACAGCAAGCATACCAATTTCTTCAGGAGTCTGGTCGTGACCTAACGGGGCAAGCGACTTAACGATTTGGTCGTATATCTCTCTCGATGAAAGATCTTTCCATTCCTCTTTTTGAGTCGACATAAGCACGCCATGCCCAAACTCCCATATTGGCGAAAAAAGAAACCCAGGATTGATAGCGTTCACGTTCACGTTATGGGGGGCCATCTCCTTGGCGATAGATTGAGTAAAAGAAATAAGGGCTGCTTTTGAGGCGCTATAGTGAGGTAAATTTTCATTCGCGCGACGTCCGGCTAAAGAAGCCAGATTAATAATCTTTCCGCTCTTGCGCTCCCGCATGTGTCCAACGACAGCACGCGTCATGAGAAACACACTAGTGAGGTTAACCGCCATCATGTCGTTCCACTCTTCGAGAGTGAGACGCTCAAGAGGATTGGCAAACATTCGCGAAGCCCTTCCATGAGCGTTGACAAGAACATCCACACTTTTTAGTCTCCCAACGGCCTCACTAAACACCTTTTCCACCTCATTTTCTTTCGTTAAATCCGCCGCCATAGCGATCGCTTCTATTCCTAGCGAGGAAGTTTCCTCTGCCGCCTTTTGCGCGGCCTCTTCTTTCAGATCCACGAGTAATAAACGGGCTCCTTCTTTTGCAAAACATCTTGCAATTCCTTTTCCAATATCACCACCTCCACCCGTAATAATCGCAGTCTTTCCCTCAAGACGCATAATCCCCTCCTTCATAAATTTAAAAATCACCTAAATTGTACAAAACAAAAAGTCAATATCATCTCAAAAATGGCATCAAGGTCTATGATATTTATCATCATAGACACATAAAAAACTCTGAGATTCTTCACTGAAACAAAAAATGAAGCACATTCAAACACGTTTTACTATGTGTAATTCACGTATTGGATATTTTTGAAGGTTCTCAGCACCGTTTTCAGTCACAAGGCAAACATCCCCTAACCAAACACCCATCGACTCATCTTTGTTTGAGGGCCAACCGGTAACGCTAAGACACGTATTTTTACGAAAGATAAAATCCGAATCGGTTACGCTATCTCCTGCACCTCGAACATCAGGAGGTTCATTCCAAGTAGACCAACCAGTGATACTGGTCTTCGCCTTGTATCCGGCATTCTGAGTATCATCTAAACAAATCGATGTAAGATCACCGACCCGAACACCAGGCCTTATGGCTGCGTGAAGATCGTGACTCGTCTTAACTGCTAAATTAAAAAGTGTTTCATATTCAGGAGTTGGTTCTCCCATAAAAAATGTACCCCATATTTTTCCATAGTACCCTCCTATGCCAGCCGAAACTTCCGTCATCACCACATCATCCTTCTCAATTGGTGTAGTGAGAGGATAATAATGAGGGTAATCCATATCAGGAGAACTCATTGGCGTTCGACCTACATGTCCGAGAGTCAGCCTAGCGTCCATTTGCATTGCTGTAATTCCCATTAACTTGTACAGATCGCAAGGACGAACTCCAGGTTTTGTAGCCTCTACCATTACTTCGTAAACTGCGTCAGTAACGGCTGCAGATTGGCGCATACGTTCAATTTCTTCCTCACTTTTCTGAAGGCGAAGATTTTCGTACCACTTCGTAACAACTTCAAACTCCGTAGTAGGAAGCGCACTTGTTATCAAAACATGAGCCTCATGTGGCAAATTAATATTCAACCACCCTGAATCTCCAACAATTCCTATACATTTATTTTTGAGCCCAAGTTCCTTAAGACGTTCGGCTACCGGTCCCGCAGAACCGCCCATTCCACCAGTCCGAGTAAATGTTCCTCCAGGACGAACATCTTTTATCACTGAATTATCTCGGATGTTCTTGACTTGATTCGCACTCATAATAAACATAGTAGGTTCTCCGTGTAACGGAAAAACAAGGTATGTCTGGCTCCAGGAAGCAACGCTAGTTAAGTAAACCAGATTCGTCTGACCGGGCTCCATCCCCATTCCCCTACTCACTCCATAAACTAGAAGACAATCTATACCTTCCTCTTCCATCCCACGCCGAACGAGAGCGTATCGCCTCTTATATTCTTCATCTGAAAACCATGGCCAAAAATAATTTGGACATTCCATCAATAATCTCCTTTCAAAGAGATGAGTTACTCTACATCTAGAGTTCTTGGCTAAAGATTTTCACTTGCTCCACAACATCTCCCAGAGCAAACTGAACCTATTATCTGATAGATTTCGATGCCTGTTGTAAATTACATGTTTGTCAAAACTTGCATTTTCAAACAATTCAATTGACCATAGTGGAGTAATCCTGTTAGGAATCTTCGAAAAACGAATATCAATTATTCTATTCTTGTGAACTTTGTCCTGTGCTAAATAATCATTGCTAAACCATCTGAAACGCTCTATGTCTTTAGCCTGCTGAGAATCCATATCTAACCAAGGAAAACTTGATGCAATATTTAATTTTTGAATTGATTCCCCTGAAAGTATTTTGAAAGAAGGTACTGTCCGCACAGCATCAACATAGTACATTCCAGAATTCTCGTAAATAATTTTCCAAAGGAAAATATTCCCAAAACTAGGCTCTGCTTTTAAGCGTAAAGGAGTATGTCCACGACTAACGGCAATTTCTTTTCCTATTTCGATTACAGAATTCCTGAAGACGATACCTAACGTCAAATAAAGAATTACCCATGTTAAAGCAATACGCGCAAATATTTGTTTCTTCTTAAATCCAGCAATTAAAATCAAAATTAGAATTGGAATTGTAAACAGGGGATCAATAATTGATATATTGTCCCATGATATTCTTTCGTAACTAAATGGCCATAACAACATGGTGCCATAACTAGTACAAGCATCTAATAAGGGATGGGTTGCATAACCTAAGGTACAAAAAAGAACACTCTGTTTAAAAGAGATTTCCCAACGTTTTCCTAAAATCAAGAAGAAAAAAACTGAACAAATTACCCCCCCGATAGGAATAAATATTAACGAATGGGTAAATTGCCGATGAAATTCTAGATACAGGAGAGGATCGTCAGTTGATCTAATAAACATATCAAGATCTGCGACGATACCAGAAAAAAATCCGAAAAGACCAGCAACACTCACAAATTTTTTCTTGGAAAAGGATTGCGGCAATGCCGCACCTATTACCCCCTGCGTTAAAGGATCTATCTTTTATTTCTCCTCAAAAAAAATAAATTTATTTATACGTAAAAGGTTTCCTTTCCCCTTTCTCTCCGATTTTGTTCGATAACACCCCAAGTGGACCCATGTCGATTTCAACAAAATCGCCCGGTTGAATCCATCGTTCAATCTCCATCCCGCAACCGCCTGGAACTGTACCTGATCCAAGAAGATCTCCAGTCAACATATTTTCATCCCGCGAGGTATAAGAAAGCATCTGTTCAAACGTCCAGTACATTTCCCCTGGGGTCGCTTCGATCCAAGTTTCTCCATTTACCCGAGCAGCCATAGGAATTTTCGAAGGATTTCCTAGTTCATCTGGAGTTACGATCCATGGGCCAAAACTCCAGCACCAATCCTTCCCCTTATAAGGACCTGTTCCCATCGCCATTTCACCAGTTTGCGCATCACGTGCACTCCAATCATTTAAAATTGCGTAACCTAATATATGCTCACTCGCCTTATCTTCAGAAATATCCCTTCCAGGTTTTCCTACTACAGCGCAAAACTCAAGTTCAAAATCCATTTTCTCCGTATAACTTGGCCAAGGTATAGTGTCACCTACACTAGCCATATGTGCACAACTTGATTTAAAACAAAGTGGCCTTTCATACCAAGTATCCGGAATTTGGAGACCCATTTTCTCAAATGTTGCCTTTAGGTGACGTTCAAAACCAGCAAATCCTCGAATAATCGGAGGTCTCTCTATTGGGGCAAGGAGTTTTATCTCATTAGGATGATAAATAAGTTTTTCTTCGTTAGGGCCCTCAATTTCAGGTTTTTTACTTATAAATTCCAGTACTTCCTCAGCAGTTTCAATCGAATTCACACCTCCAGCAGCGAAATCGGTCATCTCTGAAGGAATAATTGCATCTGCCATTTCACGCGGGCGAGATGAATTTTCATCAGCCAACTTTGCAGCCATTGCAAAGTTTAGATCCAAAAAAGTTTCATTGTTTAAAACTGCGCCAAGACGTTTAAAAGGTCCCACGGGGGTTTTCACTTCAAATGTAATCAGTTTCATTCTGCCCTCATTTTAATTTACAGAAATTATTTAAGATCGACCTTGTCACGCTCATCTGTCTCGGGGAACGGTCCCTCTTTGATTTCTATAACTTTCGTATTATCTTCTAAAAATTCAACTTCATGTCCCTCATACATCAGTATGAGATCATCACGTTGTAATATAACCTCTCCAACTTCATCACCTTCTTTCGTGAAAATACCTACACGAACTTTACCACGTTGACAAAGAAGTATTTGATGACGTGTCGTATTTATAGTAGGACGTTCTTCAACAATATGGTAATGGGCCTTTGTTATTGCTCCTTTAGGTCTATCGAGTAGAATGATCTGAAGAGGAAGTTCATCTTCTGTCATATGTGCCTTGGTATTACGTTCTTCTTCGATATTTTGACCAGCATAAGCAGTTCGGATGTGTTCTTTAGCTTCTTCAGAGTCAAGATAAGGAGGGAACTTTGAGTGATCGTTAAAGTCTCCCTTAATATGAATTGCAATAATTCGACCATCTCCTGCTTTATAGTAGTCAACCTGATTACTTTCTACTTCGAGTGACATTATATACCCTCCCCTAAAATCGTCTGATTTAGAATTTAAAAAAATTAGTCTTAGGACATCCCGGTTTATCTAATTATGTGAAAACCTCAAATTATGAACACTCTGGAGTACCTTAAGTTTTGAGTTCAGTTAGCACTAACCTGTATATTCGAGAATATCCAAACCGCAACCCCATCGATCGGTAACATATATTAGATTTCGACCATCAACAAAAACATCATTACTTTGTGGTGTAGGTTTTCCATTACGACCTTCTGGAATATAATATCCTACTTCCTCTGGTCTGAAAGGATCGGAGATATCCACAATACGAAGACCACCGTTAAACCATGTCGTATACACGAAATCTTTGGGACCCATAAATTCCCAAATATTGTGCGCTCCATAACGACCTCCACGCGTCGTCCAATCTCCTTCCTTAGGATACAGTCTATGATCAACTGGATAAGGCATCCAAGTAGAAATAGGCACTGGATTACTCGGTAATTGTGCATCATAGATAAAAATAAATCCTGGAGCTTCAGATACATCAAACGATGTAGATTCATGAGTAACTACAAGATAATCAGTCTCCGGAACAGGAAAAACCGTATGACAATGCCCTGGATACGGTGGTGTTGGATTGAAATGAGCAATCTGCTTTGGGTTAGAAGTATCCTTCACATCAAGAACAACGATTCCCCAATCAGCACAACCAAGATATAGAAAATCTCCTCGTCGATTAGCCTGATGTACTTGGAGGGTATGCACTCCCGGAGGTAATGGAATATCTTCCCTTTGACCCTCTAAGGCAAACTGGCTGACGACTTTAGGATTAGCAGGATCATCAATATCTAGAATCCAAAGAATATTTCCGCGGTATCCTTCTGCACCACAAGAACAATATAAAAGACGGTTTTCCTCATCAAGGACAGGTCTATGAGTTCCTCTACCATACATTGGAAAATCTTTGATAAATTTTGGATTTGCAGGAACTGAAGCATCAAATAAACGTATCCCACCAACAAAACCTTCTCCTTCCCAACCACGAATTTGTTCAGCATTAACTATCATAACGTCATCTAAAAATAAAACTTTATGCGAATGTGTCCCCTCAGGGGCTTGTATTTGATTCACTACTACGGGATTTGCAGGATCTTCAACGTTTAATACGCTTGTCCCTTCGTGCCCTTCCATACCAGATGCAGCAACGTAACACCATTTATTCTCTCGTACGATGACCTGAAAAGCATCACCCCAACCATCAATTTCACTATGCCCAATTCTTCGAACGTTCCTAGATTCTGACGGTTTCACTTTTTGAACGCTCATATTCATATCTCCTATTATTTTTTAAAGAAAAAAATTTATATAAAAAATCAAAAACAGCAAATTACACTAACGTGAGTTACTATTTTGTTTGAAAATATTTATTCTCTATTGATAGCAGACAGCAAAGAATGTATGACACAAGTTGTTGGTGTTGGGATACCATGTTTAACACCAGCCCTTATGACAGCACCTGTCATTCCTTCAGACTCAAGAGGTAAACCCGCACGAACATCAACAAGCATGGAAGTAGTTGCATTTTCTTCGATACCTGATTGGTTAGAAACCACATTTTCAAGAAAATCATCAGAAAGAATGGCTCCTTCTGCTCTTCCAACCTCTGCACATTCACCTACCAGAGTTTGACAAACTTTTGACACCTCAGAATCTTTTACAACTCCTCTTCCTCGATTGGTTAAAGCAGTAGCAGGATTTCTGGCAATATTTCCACACAGTTTTTTCCACATTGCAGTTGTGAAATCAGAAGTAAGTTCTACATCAATATCACTTCCTTCATAAAGCGACGAGAGTACTTGGCCTGATTCATTATCAGGCACAACCAATCTCGACATTGCGTTTTGCACAACATGACCTGGAGAAAGCCTATCTGCAGGACATTGGACAATGACAGGTAGAATCTCCGCACCGCAAACAAAAGGCTCTGTATTCTCAAGATGCTCTACTCCATTTTGCAACACGGCAACAATCGTCTTCGGTCCAACAAGATTCTTAAACCAAGGCTCTACAGATTCTACTTGATGACACTTTACAGCAAGAATGATCCAATCAACCGAACTTACTGTTTCGGGGAGTGTTACACAATGCACCGGAGTCTCTATAACTCGAGAAGGAGTTTCAATCTTAAATTTTTTAAATGTTTTTCTCACACATAGAACGACTTCGTGCTTTCCAAGTTCATATAATCTTGCTCCATAGATACTCCCTATAGCACCAACTCCGAGTATTGCTATTCTACTCATAATGTAACTTCACTCTCGCTCAAAATTAAGAAATGTATCATTTCATATAGTCGACATTCAGTCCGTTATCTGACAATTTTTTCTTAATGAGATTATAGTTTGAAGGATCCATAATTAGATTGCCTTGATTAATTTCCCTTGCTAGCTCACTTATCACATCATTAAATGGAGTAGGAACTCCGAGCTCTTTCCCCTTACGTGAAACGAGTCCATTAATAAACTCTATTTCATTTTTTCGGTCCTTTAAATGATCGTGAATCGGTGCAGTACGAGCTCTTGGACCTGTATGACCAGTCATCGTTTTCAAAGCATTCAGTAACATTTTATCCTCGTCTCCAGTAAAATCGTCTTCCCTTAATCCAAACACCGGTTCTACATTTAGGCCCAGCGCAGTCCCCACTGCAACTGTTTCCATTCCGAGATCAACTGCCAAATCAAACATGCCAGGCAACTGCATCACCTCACGATTTAATAAACCAATCAAACCCCAAGGACCCATACTCATAGAGTTGATTATTAGCTTCGTCCATTTTGTACCAAGGATATTTTCAGATATTTCTACTTTTGCAACATGACTAAGGATTTTTTGAATTTCTTGAAGTCGGGGGGTAATACTCCCATTAAGTTCCCCAACCGCAAACCAAGTGCCCGTTCTTGGCGTATTTCTCTGAACAAAACCAGGAGTAAATAACTCACCAGAAAGTTCGATACAGGCTCCGACTATTCTTTCCCTTCCAATGATATCGCAGGTTATCTCTACTTCATTCATACTATTTTGCAAACCAACTAGCACTCCATTCTCACTCAAATAGGGGAACATTAGTTCAGCCATCCAACGGGTATCAAAAGATTTAACTGCCAGAATAATAAGATCAAATTCTGGCTTTTCCGAAGCAAGCTCACAAATGTGCAATGCTTTAACCTTAACCTTTAAATCAAGATCTGGCATTTGGATGTGCAGACCACCTTTTTTCATTGCCTCAACATGTGCGGGCCACTGATCCACGATCGTCACGTTATACCCCGCGTCAGTAAGATCCGCAGCTGTACTACTCCCTATGGCTCCAGTACCAAAAACGGCAATATTATCAAACATGAAATTCCTCAGTTCACATTAGGTTTTGGAAATTCATCTGGCCAATTATCAACTACAGCCTGAAGATAGTTCTTCATACTACCAGGGTCAAATTTAAGGAAACCAACATTGTCTTGCAAAGTGTCTTCTCCATCTAAAGGCAATAGTAATGAATCATGTAGGCGATTTCTAAAATTAAAGTAACTAATTATAAAAGTAAGTTCAAATAGTTCCTGATCTGCAAAATGTTTCTTTACCTCTTCTTGTATTTCTGGACGAAGTTTTGCTGTGTTTCGGGTGACATGTTCCGCCCAAAGAACTGCTGCCTTCTCTCGATCAGTAAGAATTTCGGAATCTAAATATTCTTCAGAAAAAACAACTTCTGCCTCTTCATCAGTTATCCCAGTTGCTCTTCCGAGAGCAGTATTATGATTAAGTCAATAGTCACAAGTATTAATTTGACTAGTCTTAATTATCGCCATTTGTTTGATCTTAGAAGGAAGGATAGTCCCCATACCTTCACGCAAGGAATAAACTAATGCAGAAATAATCCGAGACAAGAATGGAGAATTTACACTTGCCATCTGCGAAAATACATGTTTTGCACGAATATGCTCTAAAATCTCATAAGTTTTCTTCTGTTCCCCTTGGGCGTTCTCTGGTAAAATGAGTTCAATTAATGCCATTCCATATCTCCTTTTATTAATCTATATCAAGAACATCCTTTTCTCCTATTTATAATTTACTAGTGAACAACATATCCTCCATCCATAACCAAAGCATGACCTAAAATGAAAGCCGCATCTTTAGAAACGAGAAAAGAAACCATAGCGGCAACCTCTTCTACCGTACCAAAACGTCCTATAGGGACATCACGCGCACGTTGTTCAAGTTCCCCAGGATTTCGATTTGCCATAAATCCATCAGTCGAAATAGGACCAGGGCAAATAGCATTTACCGATATACCTTCCTTCCCTAATTCAAGAGCCATCGAACGAGTAAGTTGGATCAGACCTGCCTTAGTAAGGCTATAAACTGAACCATAACGAGAAGCTACAATACCCAGTTGACTAGCCATATGAATAATATGTCCACCGCCCTGAGATTTCATAATGGAAACTACTGCCTGACTTGCCATGAAAGGTGCGCGGAGATTCACTGCTACAACTCGATCAAATTCATCTTGAGAAAAATCACCAAAACTTTTCCGAACCCTGATCCCTGCATTATTAACGAGAATATCAATTCGACCCATACGTTTATGAGCATCTAAAACCATGAGTTCTGCTTCTCCAGAACTCGATATGTCGTGAATGCCCCAAGCAACATTAACTGCGCCTGCCTTATGACATTCTCTTTCCGTTTCTGACAATTCCTCTTCGGTACCATCAGCTGCCAAATATATCGAAGCACCCTCAGAAGCTAAACGAATGGAAACCGCTCGTCCGATTCCTCGAGATGCACCAGTTACAAGAGCTACCTTTCTTTCTAATTCACCCATATTTTTCTCCCTCTTACTTCGTTTTTTTCATGAGGATTTATTGTTCTATTTCTTTGTTTCAGTTCAATGTATTTTTATTGAAAATCTATAAACCTTATCAATTAGACTATAAATTAGTACTAAACGACTGAACTTGTACCGCCATCGACATTAATCGCTACTCCACTAATGTAGGAACCTGCTTCCGAACATAAAAAACTCGCTAAATTTCCAAATTCTTCTGCAGTACCCACTCTTCCCATAGGTAAATTCAGTTGATTCGCCATGTCCTCTAAATATTCATCATATGAAATCGATTGATCCGACTTTTCCCATCGATTAAGCCACTGATCGCTTTCAATACGACCAACCAACAATGCATTCACAAGAACATTATACGGAGCACCTTCCTTGGATAACACCTTTGTAATCGCCATACCTGCTGCACGCGAAACAGCTGTTGGAGCACCTAGTGCAGGAGGAGCCTTTGCACCAAGGTTGAGTACGTTGATGATCCTTCCCCATTTCCTCTCTACCATTCCTGGGAAAAGTAATCGACAACTTCGAATCGCACCAAAAACCTTAAGTTCAAAATCCTGTGTCCACTCTTCATCTGTAATTTCTATGAAAGGCCCGTGTTTTGAAATGCCCGCGTTATTAACCAAAATATCTATATCACCCAATTTTTCTTGAGCACTTTTAATTAAAGAATTCACACCATCTGCCGTACTAACATCGGCAGTAATAGCAACGACCTTGTTATTAGAAATGTTTTCAATTTCTTTTCGTGTTTTATTGAGAACATCACTTCGCCTTCCACAAATCACAACATTCGCACCAGAAGAAGCAAAGTTCAAAGCCATCGCACGCCCTAGGCCCCGGCTGCTTCCCGTTATTAGAGCATTACGACCATCCATTCGACAATCCATTAAATCTCCTTTGAAAATAAAGGTTTTGTTTTTTTAGCTTTTGAATTTAGCGTTGTTTAGAGTTTTTTGAAATCCAATAGGATCGGATAACCAAACCAAATCAACAGTACCACGACCTGCTCCAGTAACTTTCACTTTTTCCACTCCAAAAATACGCCCCCAGAATGATTGACTAAGATTAATTTCTTCCATTCTAGCTACACGAATTTTTTCGATTTTCCTGCTTATCCAACCCGTCTTTTTAATAAGCCTGAATGCAGTAAGAACCCTTTCTGTTGTCCATTTATTAATCATCATTCTTAGAAATTGAATGACTCCTATTATTAACAAACCAAAAAAAAGAAGCCATAAGAATGCCGTGAGAGTATAGGACCAATGATATTTCAAACGGAAAACTATTTTTTCGTTTTCAGCCAAAGTCTTATCTACATATCCCATTTCAAAAAACCTTTTTCTATAATTATTCTACATCCTTATCTTTTTAATATTTCACAATAGTTTCTCTTGATGAATTAGTATATCAAAGCTACCCTAATTTCTCACAAATCAAAGAGGAGAATATTTATGGCAAGATTACCTTTTATCCAAGATAACGCAGATAACCCTGATATACGAAACGCATTCGAAACTG
This sequence comes from Nitrospinota bacterium, assembly GCA_036231405.1. GTDB lineage: Bacteria > UBA8248 > UBA8248 > UBA8248 > UBA8248 > UBA3496. The sequence continues at coordinate 50,425 of JAZAHK010000028.1, read as the reverse complement.
CAGATAATATTAATGGAAGGGTTGCCAATTCGATGCGCACATTTGCCCATTCCCCCGCAATTTTAAAATTTCTTCTTCCATTACAAACTGTGCTTCAAAAAGATGACCTAGGATGCAAACTCGATGGCAAAATACGAGCATTAGCTATGATCAAAGTATCTACCCTTAACGAGTGTCAGTATTGAACAAAACACAATCGCCTAGTTGGGCGAACTGCGGGCTGGACGGAAGAACAACTTGACACTTTAAGTGGGGACAATTATCTAGAAAGTCCTCTCTTTGATGACCGTGAGAAATCTGTCATCAAATGGGCAGAACTAGTCACTTGGAACACCGCAAGATATGACGACGAAACCTATGAAAAACTTTCCAAACACTTTAATTCGGCAGAAATTGTAGAAATCACCATGGTGGCTTGTTTCCGTGGTTTAATGAATCGTTTCATGGATTCTTTACAAATCGAACTTGAAGGAGAAGAAGTACAAGCTCGAGGGGGAAGAGCAAGCGCGAAACCAGAAGACTTACAGGCGTATGTTCAAAAAATGGCAAGTCTCATTTGAAGAGGAATTACTTTCGACTAAAACAAGATACACACTCAATATGATGAGTCATGGGGAATAAATCGATCCCAGTAATTTGCTCTAAAGAATATGAGTCATCGATCAAAAGCTTTGCATCTCTTGCTAATGAAGCAGGATCACATGAAATATAAAGAATAGATCTTGGTTTTTTCTCTATAATTTCACTTATGATTTTGTTCCCAGCACCGTTTCTAGGAGGATCCAATAGAATAAGATCTATATCATTAATATTTGATAATTTTTCCTCAACTTTTCCTGCATGAATTATTATATTTTTATTTTTTTTAAACATTTTTTTTGCATCTTGAATACATCTTTTATCACTTTCGATTAAGTGGACTTCTCCAGCATCACCAATATTTTTTGATATGGGTAAAGTGAAAAAACCAGCTCCACCATACAAATCGCAAACTCGATCTCCTGATTTTAAATCCATAAATTTCATTGCTAATTCAAGCAATATGCGCGGAGCATTCTTATGACTTTGCCAAAAACTTTCAGGGGAAATGGTGTAACGATAATCCTCGACAACTTCATGCAGTTGGGTGGGACCAGAAATACTTCTACCTGCTCGATTTATATTTATTTGATTCAAACTGGATACCGACACACGTAATCTTTCGTCGCCCTTCCAATTACGAGAAAACAAATCCGATGCATTAATTGTATCAACAGCTATCAAGCATTTGTCTATTTCTTGCACTTCTTTTGTTCTATGAGAAAATAAACCAGCTTTCCCATTTCGTGAAACAGACAAATCAAAACGAGTTCGCCAGTGTAATCCCGTTTCAGGCTCAACATGAATAAACTCTGGATTTACATCCATTTTCGCAATTCGCTTGAATTGATCTTGTATAATAAATTTTTTCAGATCCCTTTGTGCTTCTATCGAGACATGTTGAAAATCACAGCCGCCGCAACCACCGGGAACTGCATATACACAAGGAGCAGAAACACGATCTTTAGAAGGTACAAGTATTTCTACAGCATCACCATGAGCTAGTTTAGAAGTAACGGAAGTAATTCGAACAACGGTTTTTTCTCCCGAAATTGCATGCCTGACAAAGATTACCCTCCCATTATGTCGAGCAATAAAATGACCTCCATGTGCAACGGGACCTATATCTAAGGTGACAAGTTGACCTACACTCAAAATGGGGGTTTCTTTATCTGACATTTAAAAACATCCAATTCAGTCAAACTATCTCTAATTTTTCAAAGGGTTTTTCAGGTAATTTAACGATAATTTTGTCGTTTGGTTTTATCTGTCCACCCTTTAACACTACAGTCATAACACCTGTTTTTAAAACCAAGTTTCCATCATCATCACAGCAAACAACTTTACTTAACAAACCCTTCTTGAAATTGTCAATTTGGTAACATGGATCTCGCAAACCAGTAACTTCCAAAGAAACACTTTCTCCAATCTTTAGAAGTGTACCGAGCGGCAATTCTATAAGATCGACCCCTTTCGTAGTAATATTCTCTCCTAATTCTCCAGGGTTGACGCTATAACCTTCACGTTCCAATTCCTCTAACAACTCCATAGGTAGCAAATGGACTTGTCGAAGATTTGGTTGGTTCGGATTTTCTGCAACGCGCGACCTATGCTTTACGGTTTCACCAAAATGAGCATCTCCTTCAACACCCTTTCCTTCCACTAAGGACAACTCTTTTTGAGCATCTTTCGAAAAGCTATGATCTTTTTTTCTGAAAACCCCAACCACTAACCCGTTTTTCATATAAAAAAATTATCCCATTTAATTTACTATTCATCCTATTCAATGAATTACAGCAACTATTGCCATAACATGTACATCACCACATCAAAAAAAACTATAAGTGATTGTAAATTTGCCTTGCATCATGTATACCGAATTCATAGACGCTAGATACAAAATGTGGGCCATGAACACCCCTTTGAATTTCAAATCGGATAAAGGAGCCTGTGGAAATGAAGCCAAGTGAAAGGATCGATTATTCAACAATAGAGAGCAGGCAGCAACTATCTTTGCCAGACAATGGACGTGTAATTATTTGGCCAATACTTGCTCTTGAAGTCTGGAATATTGATCGTGCTATGGCACGAATGGTAATTTCTCCACCACAAGGTCTGCCAATGACACCTGACCATCCAAATTGGTCCTGGCACGAATACGGCATGCGCGTGGGGTTCTGGCGCTTAAAGAGAATGATGGATGACTTGGGAATTAGACCTACGGTAACCCTAAATGCACGAGTTTGCGAAGAATATCCTGCAGTTGCCGGGGCATGCCTTGAATCTGGATGGGAATTCAATGCACATTCGTACGAGCAGTTACCAATGCACAAACTCGAAGACGAACGAAGTGTAATTGATCATTCATTGCATGTTATCAAAAACTTTACCGGCACACAGCCTCGGGGTTGGTTTGGTCCTGGGCTAACACAAACATTTGACACCTTAGACCATCTTTCAGAAGCTGGGATCGAATATATAGGGGACTGGGTCTTAGACGACCAACCCATCTGGGCACGAACTAAACATAAACCAGTCGCAGCTCTTCCATATAATTATGAACTTCATGACATTGTAATGATGAACATACAAAACAACGTCTCTCACATCTACCGAGATAGGGCCTTGGACTATTTTGACACAATATATGCTGAAACTGAAGATGGACAACCTAGAGTTATGGCTTTAGCAATGCATACATACCTTTCTGGGTCTCCACATAGGATTCCTTATGTTAGGGAGGCCTTTGAAAAAATCCTCTCTAAGCCTGGGGTAGTATGCTGGGATGGCGTAGAAATTCTTGACTGGTTTTCAGGCCAAATTCCGGTACCAAAAATTTAATGTTCCCTCTAGAAGATCCAGTTAACTGTCTTGTACCAGACAACCTTAAAGAACCTATTTCCGGTTCAAAAACTGGCCCCCTTGCTGGGCTTAATTTTATGGCGAAAGATCTATTCGACGTAATTGGACATAAAACTTCAAATGGCAGCCCTGAATTTCATAAACACGCTCTGGCTTCTACTGTTAACGCAAAAGCGATCACTCAACTATTAAACTCCGGGGCAACCTTAGTAGGAATGAACATTTGCGACGAGTTTTTTTATAGCTTAACAGGTGCGAATAAACATTACGGCACCCCGATTAATTGCAAAGCTCCCGAACGATTACCTGGTGGCTCATCTTCTGGTTCAGCGGCAGCTGTTGCAGCAGGGATTGTAGATTTTTCAATAGGATCGGACACAGGGGGATCCGTTCGTATTCCTTCATCGTTTTGTGGAATTTGGGGGATTCGGCCTACTATAGGACGTGTAAGCCTTGATGGCGCACGTGCCATGGCACCAAGCTTTGATACAGTAGGTTGGTTTTCCTCAAAAACAAACCTTATGCCTATAATTGGGCATTCATTACTAAAAGGAAAACGCGAAAACACACCAATAAACAGGATTATCGTCGCCAAAGATGCCGTCGACAACTCTGACCCAGGAATCCAATTGGCTTTTACAAATTTCACTGAAGAGATTTTAGGTAAAGATATCCAGCAAATTACCGTCTCTTCTGAAGGACTCGATAAGTGGTGGGAAACGTTCAGAATAATACAAGCAGGTGAAGTTAAAATAACCAATCTACCATGGGTCAGAGAACATAATCCTTCCCTTGGTCCGGGTATAGATAAACGATTTCAAACTGCAGAAGCAATTACTGATTCAGAATTTAACGAAGCACTGAAGAAAAGGAACGAAATCAAGGAGCATATTGACAAAATTATTCCACCTGGAACAGTGCTTGTTTTTCCAACCGCACCCTGTATCGCTCCTCTAAAACAAGCTGACAGCAAAACTCTTGAACTCTTCAGAGCCAAAACCATGGCATTAACATGCATCGCTGGTCTCGGTGGATTTCCACAAGTATCTATGCCAGCTTTGACAGTTAAAGATTGCCCTGTAGGAGTATCATTTCTAGGATCCACTGGAATGGATGAAAATATTTTAGAACTAACGCAAACTTTTTCTAAGCAAAGTGGATTGCCGTAAATTCATATCATTCAACCATATTTTGTAGTTAGCTATGTTTCAGATAACCCACTTAGTAGTCTGGCATGGAGTAGAGCAGAACGCCTGCCTTAGCCCCAATTCGTTCTGCTTCTTCGGCTGCAGGTTTATTTGGGTCCCAAGGCTTTGCATCATAACGCATTCCTGTAATTTCATTGGTTGCATCGGAAATCAGCCAGACAATTGGGGCCTTCATTAGTTCTGGCTCGGGAAAGATAGGATTCTCTAAACTCTTACTATATTATTTTTTTCTTACACCAATTACTAACGAATGGGTACCATAGAAAAGTTGGGATCTGCTGCCGGAACGGCAACTTCCTCAAGTCCGAGCTCACGACGCACAATATTTGCACCCCGGACCAGGGACACCATTTTATAGAAGGCATGCATACGGCTCATTGACTGACGACCAAATCCACAATCACTCGAGAGGACCAAGCGCTCAGGTTCAATATGTTGGAGACATAGACGAATTAAACTGGCAACCTCTTCAGGTCTTTCTATCTGCATTGTGCGGTGACTGATAACTCCAACCGCTATCTTTTTGTCCTTGGAGATCATAGAACCGTATAGAGGGACATCAATACCGCCGTTTGTAGCACCTTCGACTGTCAAGACATCGATGTCGAGCTTATCAAAATATGGTAGAGCCTCCTTGTAGGAAGCTCCCGAAGGAAACATTTTTTGTGCACCAGGGCTACCCCAACAAGCATGGCACCAGACTTCACATTTTTCGCGCAAACCAGCAACTTCCACGTTAAAAGCTTCTACATACTGTTCAGCAGTAATTTCAGGGTTGAGAGCGTACATCGATTGATGAATTGCGGGTTCTTCTATTTGAACAATTGGCGCTCCAGCATCGGCGAGAGCGTGATACTCATGATTCAATGCCTCCGATAAAGCCATTAGCAGGTCAAAGCGGCTAGTGTAGTGATCGTTAACGCACATATGGGCAATAACCTGGGCGGAGATTGAGCCAATCTTAACGGGCCGACTGGTCATGGGTGCAATCGCCTTCCATGCCCGATCGAGTTGGAGCGAAGTCTCACCAATCTTATCCTCTACATGAGGAGTTAGTCGTGTCTCTATAACTTCCCATATGAAGTCACCAGGACCACTGTCAGCCATTGCAGCATAGGGCTGTACAGAAATATCCGGTACACCAAAACCTTTTATCCGCTCATAGGCATAACTCACCCAGCTCCGACCAGCGACGTCATCATCGAGCCTTGTATCACCATCAACAAAGATATCAATCCCTGCTCTCTTCTGCGCACTAATATGACAAGAGAGACAATCAAAATGTTGTTCGCGATAACCTTTCTGTGAAAATCCTATGGATAATGGCTGCCCCCGAAGGTTTTCAGTATACCAGGTAGGACGTGGCAAGGCACCCGTAGTGGTAGTAAGCAGTGATCGATCTTTAGTTGCTGTAAACATAAAAATACCTTTAGCATAAATGCAGCGACACATGCGTACCAAAATAACGGCAGCAGTCGGCTCATTCAGTGATCGTAACATAAAGTGGGTAAGAAATGAAGATAACCCACTTAGTAGTCTGGCATGGAGTAGAGGAGAACGCCTGCCTTAGCCCCAATTCGTTCTGCTTCTTCGGCTGCAGATTTATTTGGGTCCCAAGGCTTTGCATCATAACGCATTCCTGTAATTTCATTGGTTGCGTCCGAAATAAGCCAGACAATCGGAGCTTTCATTAATTCAGCCTCGATAAGGATAGGATTCTCTAAACTCTTACTATATTCCTTCATTTCCTCTGCCATTCCTGGAGTAGCGGCACCAGAACCAGGATTTAAAACATTTACAGTTACTCCGGTCTCTGCTAAATCTTTTGCCCAAATTTCAGTTGCACATTCAAGTGCGGCCTTGGAAGGACCGTATGGCGACGCTCCCTGACGTGTCATTGTTCGATACATGGTTGTGACGTTGACGATACGACCCCAACCCTGATCAATCATTAGAGGAACTACTCGTCGGCATAGCTTATCTGCACCTACGAAATTAGTATCGATCACGTTTTGTATAACCTCATCACTTGCTTCATAAAATTTTGGATATTCTTTTCTCTGTTTAAAAGCATCTCGTCTGTACGCATCCGGAGTAATATAGGTAAAAGTTAGTCCTGCATTATTAACAAGGCCATGGACATCACCAAATACCTCTAAAGTCGCGGAAATAATTCTGTCGCAATCGTCTGATTTTCGAATATCTCCCATTATACAATATAGGTCACCAGGATGACTCGAACATGCTTCTTGAAGTTCTGGAAAATCTTCTGTTATATGAGCTGCTGCAACTACATTCGCACCTGCTTCTGTAAGTGCCTCGGTCATAGCTCGACCAAGACCACGACCTGCACCAGTCACAATTATCGTTCTTCCTTTCAAATCATATTCGGACATACACAACCTCCTATACATTAAACTCTAGCTTTCACACGATCGTTTGAGTATAACTCATTCAATAATACGCGTCTCACCGATTTTCATAATCCATACCCGTCCTGCAGGTATCCCTAATGTCTTAGCCCCATTTCGAAAACGTCGAAGAGCCTCTAACGGGGTATCATCTCCAAGTGGAGCAGTACCCCAGTGCATTCCAAGATGATTTTTTGCTCCCATATCATTTCCTATTTTAATACAATCTTCCGGGACACAATGTGAACCGTGCATCACGACCCTTGGTAAAAAAGCACCTATAGAAAGCAAAGAAAGATCAAAACCACCATGTCTTTTAGCAATATCTTGGTAAACGGAACTGTATTCTGCATCTCCAGCAAAAAAAACACGAGTCCCACCAGCACCCTTTATCGCCCAACCGGTCCAAAGTGTATCATTTGTAGAAAAAACCGATCTTTTAGACCAGTGTATAACTGGAAGCGCAGTGAAACTTATTCCGTCTTCAGTAACAGATTTCTCCCAATCCAATTCAATAATTTTTTTATATCCATATTCTTTGAAATATTTGCCAATTCCGAGAGGCACGATTGCAGTGATTTTTTCTCGGTTCGGAATCGCCTCGATTGTGGGAAGATCAAGATGATCAAAATGACTGTGGGAAATAACAATAAAATTTATTGGAGGGAGTTCTGAAGTTGTCAAAGCTGGTTTGACATAACGTTTTGGACCGAGCGGACGAACCGGAGAAGCATGACTGGTAAGCCAGGGATCAGTTAAAATAGACTTGCCGTCAATACGAAGTAAGGCCGTCATATGGCCCAACCAAGTTACTGTATCTTTTCCTGCAGTTGCCTTTAATCCATGCACTACTTCTTTCTTTTTCATTACATGTTCAGGAGGTAGTTTTGGAATGCCAAAAAACATCAATTTAAAGGGTCTACTCACAATCCAAGGAAAACGATTAATCCAGGATTTTTTTTTAGGACTACCTTCGGGATTGCGAAATCCTTTGGAAGTGTGATGCCAAGGCTTATCAGGAATTTTCGCTGCATCAGAGCAACTTGCTATAAATATTGACAACAAAAAAAATATAAAGAATTTACAATTCTGCATTTTAGATTAAAGCCCTCTCCGTCACTTCTCTCATTACTCCTATGTTTCTAACTCCCACTCATTCCAACTTGAAGATACGACCTCTTGAGCATCTATTCGCCACGAAATAGAATCTATACACGATGGACACAAAGCTATAAAACGTGCTTCTGGACTCTCTTCCATTTTGTCTCGAAAAGCTTTCAAGCAGTTTCTATAATGAGGTTGATTACAAGCAGTACAACAATCAGGATTTGCATGTTTGAAGCGAAAATCACAAGAGGGCAATCAATCGTTTTCATTTTCAAATTTTTCTTTCAATAAATTTAAACTCTGCCTCACGCTTTCTATTTTAACTTTCAACATAACCTTTACACGATCTCTGTATCGGTTATCTTTGGGCGCCAGCGCAAGATATAATCCTCCACTCTATCAAGAATAGAATTTAGAAGAACAACAATCAACATTAAGATAAGAACACCGGCCATAACTCCTTCCATTGCAAGCTGTCCGGTATTTTCCATCATACGAAAACCCAGACCGTGCTCCGAAGCAATAAATTCCGCAACTACTGCGCCCACCAACGCTTGAGGGATCGCGATCCTGAGACCTGCTGTTATCCATGGACTTGCGTTAGGTAATGTTACGTAAAAAAACAGTTGCCAGCGATCGGCACCAAGGACACGGGCAGTATTGTGCAGATCTAAATCAACCGAACGAATTCCTTCATAGGTATTAAAAAACACCAACATGAAAGTAACCATCCCCGCCATCATTACTTTTGATAGGAGTGCAATACCAAACCAAGCAATGAAAACTGGGGCCAGCGCAATTCGTGGGATTCCATAGACTGCAAGAACATATGGTTTGAAAATTAGTGAGGCTTTCTCGCTCTGCGACAGCAAAAGTCCAAAGAGCAAACCTGCAATTGCACCTATAAAATAACCGATCACTGTAGCTTTAAAAGTAGAGGTAATATCAAGCCAGAAATCGCCTCCGGTCACAATATATTCCCATAAATACTCAGCAATTTCGTATGGATTTGACAACAAATCACCGCCAAACAGTTGCCACGAAGCAAGGAGAACAAATGCAACCAGAATTCGCCAACCAGTTAGTTGGAACACATTCACAGTGAACTCTCTTTCATTTCCTCTCCAAGATGCTTCCAAATTTGATCATATATATCACGGAAACTTGGATCAGAATGAATACTATAAATATCACGCGGGCGTGGGATATCTACAGGTACCACTTCACGAACTCGGCCAGGACGCGCAGACATTACAACCACCCTATCAGCCAAAGCTATGGCTTCATTCAATTCATGTGTTATAAAAATTACGGTAATCCCTTCTCTTTCATGCCAGAGTTTAAGTAACAAATCTTGTAATTGTAATCGAGTTTGCGCATCAAGTGGCCCGAACGGCTCATCCAACAAAAGAACTTTAGGATCATAAGCAAGAGTGCGAACAATATTTACCCTTTGGCGCATACCACCAGACAACTCATGTCTATAGTGATCTTGAAAACCCGTCAGGTTGACTCTATCAAGGAGCGCCAAAGCCTTATCTCGACGCTCCTCCTTGGTGCCAATACCACGCATTTCCATACCAAACATCACATTTTCAATCACTGTTCGCCATGGGAACAGGTTATCAGACTGTGTAACGTAGCCAATTTCTCGATTAATGCCACTAGTTGGGGAACCTCTGAATAAAACATTGCCGCCAGACGGTTCCAAAAGACCCGCTACAAGATTGAGAGCTGTTGACTTGCCACAACCAGACGGGCCTACCATAGTGATAAACTCACCATCCTGAATGTCAAGTTCAACATCCGCAAGAGCCACCACATCACCACGCTGTGCGTGAAAGATACGAGACACTCCCTGCAGGGATATTGCTGGATCGTTTTTACTCATACAAAATAACTTTCAAACAAAAGAATCGGTGATTATTGAAACTTCGCTGTATATGTGGAGAAGAGTTCATCCGCACTGACTTCTTTACGCCCATCTAAGCGCATGGTGTTCTCAGCCATTTTTTTTGTGACGTTTCCCTTAAGATTCAGTGCAGGTTTCACTGCCTTTATAGCAAGTTCTCCAACGTCAGGTTTAACTTTTTTGAACTCCCCCTTAATAACATCAAAAACCTCTTTGGCACTCTTCTTACTGATTTCAGAAACAGCCTTCCGAGTAGCCCTTATCATAGCACGAACTACATCTGGGTTCGCGTCAGCATACTCCTGCGTGGTCACAATACTTTCCATCATAAATGGATCAATGGATGGATCAGCTCCTGCTGCATTATCAACCCACATAACAGCCAAACCACGAGAAATTGCAATACGATCAGCCGGAGGAGATATAGCAAATCCATCGATCTGATCTCTCTTTAGTGCTGCCAAAAGAGAAGGAGGTCCACCAATTGCTATGATCCTAACATCCTTTTCTCCCAGTCCACCAACACGTGCTAAATGTTTTAACTGCTTATGAGTAAGAGAACCAGGACGTGTCATACCCATACGTAGGCCCTTCAAAACCGCCGCACGTTTAACTAAAGGCGCTGACGGTGAAACACCAAGCTCCTTCTGTTTCTTCGCGCTAATCACAACACTGATTAGATTCCGTTTATAGAAATTATAGACATTTAATAATTTACGTTTCTTCTTAAGAGCCCCTATTTGGTAGGTCCCTGCATTAGCGTTGAATTGTACATTTCCAGACATCAAAGCAACGAGATCTGGTCCACCACCACGAGTCTTTATCTGCGTAACGTTTAGTCCCTCAGCTGCATAGAAACCTGCAGCCTTGGCATAACTAATAGGCAGAAACGCAAAGGAGGCCACTGCCTGCGTTATCTTAATATCTTTCAATTTCCTAGCATCTACATTAGACGTCGCAAAAAATAGAAAAACTATTGCCAATAGGGAATACATAAATCTTTTCATTTTTTCTCCTCATTTGATTGTGTGCCGGTAGACTACTAGAAACAATTTCAAATAACAACTATGGCGTTCCACACTCATGCATCTGTCTTTGGCGTTACATGATTAGACGGCACTTTCTAGGCATTGAAAAAAATTAATTTTAAAGGTCTGCTTAAAAACTAAGGAACACACCTGAACCAGAAATTTTTCTTTAGGCTACCTTTTGGGTTATGAAATCCTTTGGAAGTATGATGTCAAAGTTTGCCTAGTATTCTCGCTGGATAAGAACAACTTGCAACAAATATTGTCAAAGTAAGATCTATGGCGAATTTACAAATCTGCATCTTTCACTGTCCCAATTTTTCAAGAATCTCTTCAATTAACTTGATCATTTCCAAGCTCCCGAAATCATCTCCCTTCTCAAAATCACCTTCTTCTTGTGCCATTGTGTTTGTTAGGTGCGCAAAACAAATGACTTTTTTATCTTTTGCTTTTGCGAATGCATACAATGCAGAAGCCTCCATTTCTACACAGGTTACATTTTCTTTCTTCATTGCATTTATTGCGAATTGTGTTTCTCTGTAAGGAGCATCCGTCGTCCAGCTATTTACTTCTACCCAGAGACTCCCATTTTTTCTTAATTTACTGAGTAACTTTTGGCAAAGCACTGACGGTTCATTTTTTGGTAAATAGTGATAACTCGTTCCTTCATCTCTGATTGCTTGAGTAATCAATGCAAATTGTTTGTCAAAATTTAATTCCTTGATGACACCGGCAGAAGTGATACTAATTAAAAGTTCACAGCCTGATACAAACAGCTGTTCAGCTATTAATACAGCGTATGAAGATCCTACGGCGCGCGGAATTATACCTACTGTTAATCCATTAACTTCAAATGTGTACAAGTTTGAGTGGTAACAAGCCCAATATTTATTTTTTACGGTCTGATTTTTATTCTTCAGATAGTCCACCAAATTACCATCAGGATCCAGAATACAAACAGGAGGGACATCTCCAAGAGGTATTCGATTCTGTCTTCTAGACTCCCTCAAAAGATTTGCAGGTTGAAAAACTGAAGATTCAGAATAGAATTTATTCCTAAGAATATCTGCTGTAGTAAGTTCTTTATTTTTTTTATTCATTCTCAACCTGTTATTTATCGTCTCTGTTCTGATTTTGAGCCATCTTCCCTCTACTTCACTTCTGGCCATATGCGCACGCCTAAAGACGGTGAGTCCGGTGAATGGATGAGTTTTCGGACAACACCACCGGTAGGATGGTTTGCGTCGCCACCGGGAGCTTCTTGGATTTGATAGTAGTGTTCCCGCGCTTCGGGTGAAATGAATTCGTAGAGGATAGCATGTCGGGCCCAGCCTCCCAAGGAAATGAGTTTGCGTGCCCCGACGCATCCTTCCATCTCTGGCAAAGAGGCGAGGCGATGGTGGACGTACCAGCTTTCCACATCGATGTTGTAATTTTCGTCGTCGGACCGATAGGCGCCCATTTGGACCATGGGAGCAGGAGTAAGACCAGGGCCGCGCCGCGCGATCTCTGGACCATCTACACGACCTACCTCAGTGAAATAGGCGCTTCGGTCTCCTTGTCGACGGGCAATCATTTCGCGAGAACGATCGTCATAACTGTTCAGTAGGTCTTCGGGAGCAGGGTCGAGAAATGAATGGGCGCTGTCTGCCCCGAATAATAGGAAGTATTCTCCTCCCCGTCCCAGTTCGGGTTCATCCATGAACCTTTTGGCCATCTGTACAGGGCTTGAATTATGGTATTCGCTCCTAATGGATCTGTAATGTGCAGCCCAAAGGAATCCAGGACGTTTGAGAGTTTGAGGGATGTACTCTTCATGTAGCCAGGAAAGGTATTCATCCTCGCCCTCTTTCGGTAGGTCGTACCAAACTGCCCAGATGCCACGATCCATTATTTTCTCCTTTTGTCCAGTGTTATTAGCTTTAAGGTTCACTACCACTCAATGATGTCATTTCTGTAAATAATTGAAACATATGAACTCATTTTTATTTTCTACTCATCAATATTATAATAAATTAGTAGTTCTCGAGTACATTATTGAACACCTTTTGTATTGCTTACGAGCACATTCATTGGCAAGCTGATTTATATTTTGTTAGAAATCTCTATCAAATTCTGATCTGGGTCTCTCACATAAAGAGATATAATGGGACCAGTTGCTCCTGTCTTTTGAATGGGTCCACCTTCAATCACAACATTATTTTTGGAGAAAATATTCTCCCACTCTTTGATTGTTGTAAAACTCAAGAAACAAATATCAACTGCCCCAGAGACAGGGTTATGTGCGTGTGGCTTATAGGGTAGCTTTGCGTGGTGTAGATTTATTTTCTGGTCACCAAACTTCAAAGACTTTCTTGCTTCCCCTCCACCAGAGGGAGTGAAGTCTTCTAAAGTCATCCCTAAAACGTCGCAGTAAAAGGAAATTGTTTTGTCCATATCATTTGCTATTAGAACGATGTGATCTATTGAAGTTAGCATACTTTAAATTTCCTTTGCTTTGTAAATGAAAATCACTTGATATCGAAAACTTACGGGAAAAGAATCACTCCTGTTCAATAAAAAATATCCTGTAAGTCATTGATCATATTGAACTATTTTTTAGTTTACAACTACTTTACAATTCAGCATTTTTATAGCAAATCAGTAGTTCTTGTGCACTTTATTCAACACCCTTTGTATCTCATACAGATACACGGGCAGCACGGTACTAATTTCATGTGCATCGGAATCGAGCCGATATTGCCGTCTTAATAATGTCATCGGTTGGGTTACTGGCAATCATCAGCTACGTATTCATTTGGCCCGAAATGCCCAGGATAAAACAAGCTTATCATCACCCTCAGAGGTTCAGGATACGCTTCGCATTGCCGTTCAGGATGAGTTCCTTATCCGACGTCGAAAGCGAAATAGATTCCATCCAGTCCGTCCCCGGCTTGTTCTCGACAAAGGGCCAGTCGACAGAAAACAGTACATGCTCCACGCCCATCTCTTGGAGGCAGCACAGCATAGCGGGGTCAGAGAAAAATCCGCTGGTGGTGGTATAAAAATTTTTGCAAAAGATATCTCGGAAGGCGACGCCCGCACTGCCGGGGCGGTTGATCGATTGATCGATACGCCACACCATGAAAGGCAGACTTTCGCCCAGATGGCCGATGATTATTTTTACGTCCGGCACCTTGTCGAAAAGCCCGGAAAGGATGAGTCGCAACCCCTGGGTTGCCGTCTCGACGGTATAGCCCCAAGCTGGCCCAAGGATTGTGGGAAATTTCTCCGCATAGTCTGAATAGTAGGCCTTCACCACGTCAGGATGAGGGGCCGCGGGGTGCAGATAGATCGGTACGTTGAGTTTTTCCGCGCGCTCAAAGATCGGCCAAAACCGCTGCTCATCAATAAAGGCGCCGTTGGTCAGGCCATGGATCATCGCGCCTTTGAAACCTAACTCACTGACACATCGATCAATCTCGTCGGCGGCGGCATCGGGTACGATCGTCGGCAGCGCCGCGAAGGCCTCAAACCGATCAGGGTTCGCCTTCATGCTCTCAAATAGACGGTCGTTGACGCCTCGGGTAATCTCAGCAGCATCTGTCGGGTTGAGCCGCTGTGTCGAAGGCGAGGCCTGAGACAACACCTGGATATCAATTCCGGATTCGTCCATTTTTTTTATCCGCTGCTCACCAATATCCATGAGGCGATCTAGGGTCGGACCACTATGGCTTCGACCACCCTGTTCGGCGGGAAGTTCCAAGAGCCCTTGGTCGCTGTTATGTTCTTCGAGCGCGATTATTTGCTGACCCCGGTTATTCGTCATACCCCGCTTCCTCCCTATTTCGACGCGCGTTGCCGATGTTCAATTTCTACCCCCAGTCTATCACCGATCAGCGACAGCGGAAATAGCCTGCGATTATCTATCTCGGTTTTAGCCAGAGGATTGACCGTTGCAGTGCTCCGTACAACACTAGTTGGGAAGGGACCGACTGTCACGAATGAAGAGATACGGGCAGGTTTTTAATTTCCAGCTTTAAACAAATTCTGTTCAATGTGGCTTAGAGTAGAAAGTGCGTAAGCGGCATCTGGCAATTCATCAAATACTGGCATTCCATTTTCCAGAGCACGATCCCAATAGAGACGTTTGCGATCATCCACTTCAGCCGATCCATCCGAACGAAGAGCAAGGACAAAGTGTGTTTGATTGGGGAATTTTGTATTAATATTGACTGCAACTTGAAATAAATTTTCTATGGGATCTATATCTCCTCGTCCTATAAATGCGGTAAGATTCAAGTGCATTACCACAGCATCTGGTTTAGCACTTTGATAAACAATGTTTAATATCCGATCCGCGACACGGCCCTCTTCCAGTTGCAAAGTTCTGACAGGTGTGTCGATTGGATTTGCAACACTAGTGCCCGGTGGCAATTGTAAAGCCTCTAGTTTTTCTTTTGTGTCTAGCTCAAATGGCATTACTTCGAGATCTTGTTCGGCGAAAAAATCTGTAGCTAATACACTAGTGCCGCCTCCATTACCAAATAAAACAACTCTTTTCGTTGGTCTTTTAGGCCTAGGTTTAAGTTGCTGCAAAGCGAGTAATGAATTTATAAATTGATCTACAGTTTCGACTAAAGCACAAGGTGTTTGCAGTGCAAGCGCTCTCCAAGCTGCCATATTATCAGCGAGTGCACCGGTGTGAGATGCGGCAGCTATACGGCCCAGTTCTGACCTGCCACCTTTCATAATGATGACCGGTTTTGCGGTTTTGCTATTGTGCAGCAATTCAAAAAAGCGTCGACCATCACCTATATCTTCAAGATAAAACCCAATTACAGAAGTTACTTTGTCTTCAAGATAAAACTCAAGTAGGTCTGCAGGACCTATGTCCGCGCAATTACCGACGGTAACAAAACCACTGAAACGCAGCCCGCGTGATTGGCCACGTTTTATAATATCAGTGCCTAGTCCACCGCTCTGTGTTACAACACCAACGGATCCTAGTTCTTTTGGTGCATCTACAGGAAAAGTCACACCACCGCGTGGCGAATATATTCCCAGACAATTTGGTCCAATTAGCCGACACCCAGCTTCTTTGGCTTTGGTAACAAGGTTGGCTTCAAGGGCAATCCCTTCATGTACTTCTCGAAAACCGCTTGAGATGACTTGAGCAAATTTCACATTCCCTTTTGCAGCACCAATTAACTCTGGGATACGATCAGCTCGGGTTGCAATATAGGCATAATCAATTTTTTTTGGTGTTTCTCCCAAACTTTTATAAGCTGGCAGACCTTCTACTTCCGATGCCTTTGGGTGGATTGGATAAATTTCTCCGGGATATCCGAAAGCTTTCATGCGCCGTATAAAAGTATTGGCTATGATAATTGTGGTTGTCGAGGCGCCGACAACTGCTATTGTTTTAGGTTTGAACAGAGGACCAAATATATCAACAGCACTAGTGTTTTTATCTCTAGGTATATCGGTTTGTAATTTGTTTTCTCTAAACAATACAGCAGTTGCATCGACAGCTACTGCTTTATCAGAACTGACAATTACGGGATTGAGATCGAATTCGGAAATAGCACCACTGTTTTGCATTAAAAGTCCATCTTTCCCACCGAACTTTAGTAACAAATCAACGATCGATTTAATCGAAACACTGCTTTCGCCTCTAACACCTTCTAGGATCGGTTTACCTTTTAATTCTTCTAACATCGAGTGTGCGTCGTCTCGATTAATGGGGCAGAGCCGAAAAGATATGTCCTTGAGTATCTCTACAAAAATCCCACCAAGACCGACCATTATCATTGTGCCAAATTGCTTATCGTGGAGGCCTCCAATTACAAGCTCCTTTCCTGGATTTGCCACCATCTCTTCAACTAGAAATCCGTCGAGCGCCTTATTTTTTATATCTGGCAATACTGACATTTCTTCTATTGATTTAGCTACCTCAGTCGCTGACATCAGGCTTAACCTAACACCGCCAGTTTCACTCTTATGCATTATTTCAGAAGAAAGTACTTTTACTGCTAGTGGCGGTTTTAATTCCTGTAAGGATGATTCTATATCCTCACCAAGCCTGATAACTCCAGAACGAGGAACAGTGATACCAAATTTAGATAAAAGTGCTTTCCCCTCAACTTCAGTGAGGGTATTTCGTCCTTGTTTAATGGCTTTATCAATAATTTTTTCTGATGGCGTCATAGCATTAGTATCCTTAGTTTGAATCTACGGGGACTATGCAAATCAATAGTTCCTGGGCACATTACTCAACACCAACACAGATGATGAATCACTATCTGTCAGACATTTCCTTCAACTCAAATCGAGCATTCCATACTACAACGCACTCTTCGCACCGTCCTGTAGCAGGTCGACGCGCACGATATGCGGGATGTTTTCGGCACCCTTCCGAAAGAATTTCGAGAATTTCTATTTTCCGCTCACTCGCTTTATTCATTCTGCAATATTCTCTTTTCTCTCTTTTTCTTCTCTTGCCAGTCTCTCTTTTGTTTCTCTTGCTTCTCTTGCCAGTCTCTCCTGCTCTCTCCCTATTTCCTCGACTCCCTTTGCACCAGTCCAATTTGTATTAGTAACTTTCACACCAGACAGGTTTGCACCACGCAGGTTTGCATCTTTCAGGTTTGTATAACTCAGGTCTGTACCACTCAGGTCCGCACCAGTCAGGTTTGCACCACGCAGGTCTGCATCTTCTAGGTCTGCCTGACGCAGATCACATTTAGGACAATTTTTTGTTGTCTTTAGTCTCTCCAAACCTTTTTTAATGTTTATGTCATACCCTTCCGCACTCTGTGTTGCACCGATGCACAGTGCGAACACAATGGCGAACACAGTCAAACACGGTCTCAAAGAGTGCATGGTGGGAATCCTTTATAAAATTATTTTTCTATATTGTAGCAGAAATGAAAAAAATTTAAATTAACCTACACAGCATGAAATGTCTCAGTCTGAGAACTTCATTTCTTTTGTAAGTTCTGCAGGTAATAAATCATTCTAAAAGGAAACTGAAAAGGGATTGTGGTATCGTAGTTCTATCTAATCACTTTCTGGAGGGAACTATGGAGTTAGAAGAAAGAGTGAAGAAGTTAGAAGAAGAATCTGAAACATCTAAAAAGAAACTGTATTATGAACGTATTGTTGTTTTGGCACTTATTGGATATCTCTATCTTAAGGTAGTTATTTGAAGATTAGTTCGTAGTCGTTGGATAAGAAATAAAATCTTTGTATGTAACTATCAGATTTCGTAAAAACTGTGTTCTGGAGAGTTTTCCTCTCAACTGCGACTACTCTTTACAATAGTATCAATAGTATGTAAGTAAAAAACTTAAACTATTGAAATCATTAGACAGTATGTAAGTAGTATGCAAACCATTAATGTCTGTAAGTGATTGTTTTTGTTGAGATTTTCTTTGCTGCTACTATTCCCACTCTATCGTAGCAGGAGGCTTTGACGAAACATCGTACGCTACACGATTAATTCCAGGAACTTCATTGATGATACGATTAGAAACATCTGCAAGAAATTCATGCGGAAGGTGCGCCCAATCGGCCGTCATCCCGTCTTGGCTTGTAACCGCTCTAAGAACGAGCGCATTTTCATACGTTCTAGAATCTCCCATCACCCCTACTGTATTTACAGGAAGAAGAACAGCAAAGGCCTGCCAAACTTTTTCGTATAAATTGGAATTTCGTAGTTCTTCAATAAAAATGTAATCTGCTTCCTGTAAAACAACCACTCTCTCTTTTGTAATTTCACCTAAAATTCTGACAGCAAGCCCTGGGCCAGGGAAAGGATGCCTCCATAAAAGCTTTTCTGATAATCCCAGTTCTTTTCCCACAGAACGCACTTCATCTTTAAACAACTCACGCAGTGGTTCCAGCACATCAAGATCCATATGTTCTGGGAGTCCACCCACATTGTGATGACTTTTAATGGTGACAGAGGGACCTTTAAAAGAAACACTCTCTATCACATCTGGATACAGCGTTCCTTGTGCTAAATACTTCACTTCCCCTATTTCTTTCGCTTCTCTTTCAAAAACACGAATAAAAGTTTCTCCTATCATTTTTCTTTTTTCTTCAGGATCGGTTACTCCCGAAAGTTTTTCATAAAAAAGATCCTTTTCATCGGCAAATTGAAGGTTTACTCCTAATTCTTTTCCGAACAAGTCAACAACCTCTTTTGCCTCACCTTTTCTCAAGCATCCATTGTCTACAAATACGCAGGTCAAACGATCACCAATCGCGCGGTGTACCAACATTGCAGTAACTGAAGAATCCACTCCCCCAGAAAGGCCGCATATTACATTTCCATCCCCTACTTTTTTCTGAATTTCCTCGATAGCATCTTCGACGAAAGAACGGGGCGTCCATGTAGGTTGGCAACTACATACACCAGATACAAAGTTTTTCAAGATTTGTTTTCCGAATGTTGTGTGAACTACTTCAGGATGAAATTGAATCCCAAATTGTTTCCCAGATTTTGAGGCAATCGCGGCCACTTTGGAATTTTGTGAGTGTGCTATAGATTCAAATCCCTCAGGAGGGATCTCAATGGCATCCCCGTGACTCATCCAAACCGTTTCATCGGTTGGGATATCCGTGAAGATACCTTCCATTTTATCAATCGCAAGTTTAGCTCTTCCGTACTCACGGTTTTCTACAGGTAGTACACTTCCTCCAAGCAAATGAGTCATAAGTTGCATACCGTAACAAACACCGAGAATCGGTATCTCTTTCTCAAATAATTTCTTATCTACAAGCGGAGCGTCTTCTTCATAAACACTCGATGGACCTCCTGAAAGAATAATCCCTTTTGTACTTACCTCAATGAGATGAAAAAGATTGGCCGTACAAGGTTGTATCTGTGAATAGACATTCATCTCACGGACACGTCGAGCGATGAGCTGTGTATACTGGGAACCAAAATCTACTATAAGTATGTGTTCTCGCAATGTAGAAACACTCCCATAACCAATTTTGCCTTAATCTCTCTGATAATTAGGTGCTTCTCTTGTAACAAATACGTCATGAACATGACTTTCTGAAAGGCCAGCTGTACTTATCCTAACGAATTTAGAATTTTTTCTTAGTTCATATATATTTTTGCATCCTGTATATCCCATTCCTGCTGCCAAACCACCACGAAGTTGAAAAACTGTTGAAGATAAAGAACCTTTATAAGGGACTCTTCCTTCCACCCCTTCTGGAACAAGTTTTGTATCACTAAAATCTCTTTCGTATCCTTCAGAATCATCGCTTTCTTGGAAGTACCTATCTCTACTTTCCCCTTCATCCATTGCACCAACTGAACCCATACCACGGTACACTTTATAACTTCTTCCCTGATATAAAACCCTCTCCCCGGGACTTTCCTCAACACCCGCAAAAAGGCTTCCTATCATGACTGCGTTCGCACCCGCAGCAATCGCCTTCACTATGTCACCAGAAAACTTAACACCACCATCGGAAACAATAGGGACATTATGATTTTCCGCCACCTCTGCACAATCTGCAATTGCAGTAAGTTGCGGTACTCCCACCCCTGCAATAACCCTTGTAGTACATATAGAACCAGGACCTATCCCTACTTTTACAATATCAGCCCCTGCTTCAATAAGCTCTTTCGTACCTTCACCTGTTGCGACATTTCCTGCCATAAGTTTCATTTCAGGGCACTTTTTCTTTAACTCTTCTACCGCATTTAAAACTCGAAAAGAATGACCATGGGCACTATCTACAACTAATACATCCACCCCAGCTCCTATTAGTGAAGAAGCACGTTCGAGCATATCTGAAGACACTCCAATAGCGGCTGCAACGCGTAAACGTCCAAGTGAATCCTTAGCAGAATCAGGATACTGTCTAACCTTCTCTATATCCTTTAGGGTAATTAAACCCTTTAATTTAAATTCATTGTCAACTACTAACAATTTTTCAATACGATGCTGATGGAGAATGCTTTTACTTTCCTCCAAAGTTGTTCCCTCAGGCACTGTTACTAAATTTTTACTCGTCATTAATTCAGAAACTTGGCGATTGAGATCTGTCTCAAATCGTACGTCTCTGTTCGTTAAGATACCAACCAATTTTTCCTTTTCTGTTACGGGCACTCCGGAAATATGATACCTAGACATAATATCAAGTGCCTCACGAATCTTTTGATTTGGAGACATTGTGATTGGCTCTGTTACCATACCGCTTTCTGATCTTTTTACTTTCTCAATTTCTGCAGTTTGATTTTCAATTGACATGTTTCTATGCACAACACCCAATCCCCCTTGTTGAGCCAGTGCAATCGCCATTTTTGATTCAGTTACCGTATCCATAGCGGCGCTAATAATAGGTAAGTTTAATTTCAATCCATCGGATATTGTAGTCGACACATCTACTTGTTTAGGCAAAACTTCAGAATGGGCAGGAAGAAGCATTACATCGTCAAAAGTTAGTGCCTCTTTTAATGGACCATTTAACATGTAGAAAAAAACTCCGAGTAGAAAAACCAGAGAAAATAAAAATAAAGTTGGTGCATTTTATGCGGTAAAACGAAAGTGTCAAGAAACTATGTACGTAAAAATTTTTTTCTCACGAGGGATTCACTCAATACCAACATTAGAGGCCTTCCGTGTGGACATGTCCACTGTGCAGGGGTCTTTTCTAAAGAGTCGATCAAGGAAGAAACTTCTTCTGCGTGCATTATTTTTTCAGCTTTGACCGATCTACGACAACTCATACGTGCAATGATTCCATCTATCATATCTGGGAAACTGATGGGTCCCTCTGAACGACTGAGATTTTCGACAACTGTGCGAATCACTTCTGAGGGATCTTGATTCTTCAATAAGGCAGGCATCGAATGAATAAAAAACTCACCGGGACCTACCATTTCAATTGAAAAACCAGAACGTAATAAAGTCTCTTTATGGACTTCAATACAGGCGGATTCCTCTGGATTAAATGACATCTCATGTGGAACAAGTAATCCTTGACTCTCAACGTTACTATCACGAAACTGATGTCTAAATTTATTATATAGAACTCGTTCATGGGCAGCATGCTGATCTACAAAAACAAGACCCTGTTTTGCAGCAAACATTAAAAAACAACCTCTCCATTGGCCAAGATACCTGGACTGACTAAGAATCACTGGGTCTTTAGGATGAGGTGGCTCAAGAAATGATTCATAACTGAATTCATTGCTTTCTTCGGAAGGTTCTTTCAAAACATCAGAGGTACTTTGCTGACTTTGCTCAGGCACAAAATCCGTATTAGGAAGAGAATTTTCTGTTTTGAAGTATCCTCCCCTTGTAAGCAAGGGTTCATGTTTGGGTTCGACTACAGCTGTGCCATGGTCATAGCTGGTATCCTCTCGCATACTAACGGACGCAAATTGCCTGAATTGTTTTCTTGGAGAAGCTTTTGCCTCTAGTGAAGAAACAATCAAGTTACGTAATGTTTCATAAATCTCGGAAGGATTTCTAAAACGCACCTCCTCTTTTGCAGGGTGCACGTTTACATCTACATCTCCACAGGGCAAGTCTATAAAAAAACAATACAGTGGGAAACGCTTCAATGGAAGAAAACTACGGTAGGCTTCAAAAACAGCGTGAGAAAGAAGACGATCACGAACCGCTCTACCGTTAACAAATAAATACTGAGAATTTCTGTTTGAACGATTAATCACAGGAGCACTCGTCCAACCAGAGAAAGAAAGATCTTCCCCTTTTCCAGAATCCGGCAACTCTATTAAGAATGGAAGTGTCTCTTTCCCTAAAAGTGAAGAAAGTCTCTCAAAACGATCCATATCTTTACCTAAATCTAAAATTTTTCTATCATCATGAAAAAATCGAAATCCAACATCTGGTCTCGAAAGAGACAATCTATTTACAATTTCCGAACAACGAGCAAATTCAGTTTCTCTTCTCTTTAAAAATTTTCTACGGGCTGGCAAATTATAGAAAAGGGAAGATACTTCTATCTCAGTACCTAAAGGAATACCGACTTCACTAACTTTGAGAATACGTCCTCCCTCAATTCGAATTTCAGTACCGTCCTCTTCAACTTCCCGCTTTGTTTTCAAGGTTACTTTAGACACAGAAGAAATACTTGGAAGCGCTTCACCACGAAAACCCATCGTTGCGATATTATGCAAATCAATTTCAGTACTTATTTTGCTAGTTGCGTGACGTTCTAAAGAAAGAAGTGCGTCATCTCTCGACATTCCAATTCCATCATCAACAACAGAAATACCTCTCCTGCCTCCTGACTTCAGAAATATTGAAATTCTTTTTGCACCTGCATCCAGACTATTTTCAACCAATTCTTTTACTATCGATGCTGGTCTCTGTACAACTTCACCAGCTGCAATTTGGTTGGAAACATTTTCTGGCAAAATGCGAATAATGCTACGAGTTCCCATAGATTTTCCTTTAAATTAACTAAAAGCTATAATCACTGAATATTGTGCCATTGTCAATCACATACCACTACATTTTGTATATGTAGGGATATTTATACATAGAAAAATTTTCAAAATAGCAAAGAAAAGCGATAGTATGTTATAAGTGAATTACTGAGACATAAACATGGAGGAAAATTGAAAAAAGAAACTGATCCATTGAAAAGAGTAATCCAGGTAATGTCAAAACTTCGTTCCGATGATGGTTGTCCTTGGGATATGAAACAGGACCATGAGAGTTTAAAACCCTATCTAATCGAAGAGGTATACGAAGTGATAGAAGCTATAGATTCATCAGACCCAGAACTTTTAAAGGAAGAATTGGGAGATCTTTTTTTGCAAGTAGTTTTTCATTCGCAAATTGCTTCTGAAAAAGGAAAATTCGATATGTTTGATGTTGTAGATTTTCTCTCAAAAAAATTGATAGATAGACATCCGCATGTGTTTAAAGAACTAAAAGAAAATAACGCAAATACTATCTTACAAAATTGGGAAGTAAAAAAACGTAACGAAAGAAACTCGAAAAAAGAAAAAAATTCTATTTTAGACGGCGTTCCAAAATCAATGCCTGGCCTACAACAGGCAGAAAGGCTTCAAGATAAAGCATCACGGGTAGGCTTCGACTGGAAGGATTCAGAGGGACCTGAAAATAAAATTAAAGAGGAACTTGTGGAACTTAAAAAAGCAATTGGATTACAAGACAGAAGAACAATAGAAAATGAATTAGGAGATCTTCTTTTCTCGGTTGTAAATTTAGCAAGAAAATTAGGATTGAATGCTGAAGAATCAATAAAAAAAAGTTCAATCAAATTCACTAAACGTTTCCATTATATTGAAGAAAAACTTGACGAAGAGGGACTCTCTCCAGAAAAAGTTTCAATAGAAAAACTTGAGAACCTTTGGGATGAGTCAAAAAATAAAATATAAACACTCATGCCCTAATTTCTACTTTCTTAAAGGTCTCGAATTGAAAAATTTCCATAAAAAGAAAACATCAATCAGAGATAAAAACACACAAAACAAGCTTTTTGAAAATGAAGATAATATCCTAACCGGAATAGTACAAAGGATCCGTTTCCAATCTGATGATTCTGGTTTTGCTGTTTTAATAGTCCAACTTGACAATGACACGAGAGATCCAATTACAGTTGTAGGAAGTTTAAACAGTATAAAAGTTGGCGAGCGCGTCAGATTTCAGGGATATTGGAAGGATCACCCTCGTTTTGGAAAACAGTTACAGGCAAATTCGTATACAGAAATCAAACCAACTACATCCGAAGAAATAGAAAAATATCTTTCATCAGGAATCATCAAAAATATAGGACCTGCTCTAGCCAAAAGAATTATCAAAGTTTTTGGGGAAAAAACTTTAGATGTTATGGAAAAAAATCCAAAACAATTACTAAAGATTCCAGGAATAGGAGAAAAAAAACTCGAAGAAATAAAGGATTCTTGGGAGACCCAAAGCGAAATGAAAGAAGTTATGATTTTCCTTAGAAAATACGATGTTCCAATCAATCTTTCAGGGAGAATTTTTCAAACATACGGACCAGATACTATTCGGATTCTTAAAGAAAATCCGTATCGCCTTGTTTCAGATATCTTTGGCGTAGGATTTCAAACAGCAGATAAAATAGCATTAAGTATGGGGACAAAATTTGACGACCCTTCCCGTTGTGCTGCAGGGGCAATGTTCGTACTGAAAGAAAATTCCGAGAGAGAAGGTCATGTCCTCCTTCCACAGAGAGAACTTGAATCAAAGGCTTCTTCTTTACTTGGAGTAGAAATTTTTCAAATTAGCAACGTTATTCAAGAACTTGAAAAAAGAGAATTGATTTTTACAGAAAAACAAATCTCTTTAGACAAGAACAAAGACAATCCTTCTATCTATTTACATCCTCTGCACGTTGCTGAAGATGAAGTGGCAAAACGTGTACGGATACTTTTTGAAAATAGAAAAGACACTATAAGGATCAACCTAGCTATCCAAAAAAGAGGTTTGTCTGGGAATTCGACTGATCAGAAACTATTAAATTATGCGAAACAAGCTTTAGAAAAAGGACTAGCAAATAAAGAACAAAGTATAGCGATAGAAAAATCCCTTTTGGACAAGGTACTTGTTATAACCGGTGGACCAGGAACAGGAAAGACAACTGTAATCAAGGCGGTTACAAATCTCTACACCGAATTAGGTTTAGAAATTTTATTAGGAGCCCCAACTGGAAGGGCTTCAAAAAGACTTTCGGAAGTTGCGAACCATAAGGCAACCACCATACATAGGATGCTAGAATATGATTGGGGGTCTGGTGGCTTCCTTAAGGATTCATCTAATCCACTTACTGCTGATTGTGTAATAATAGATGAATCCTCCATGTTGGATATCTATTTAACCTCAAGTTTGCTTAAAGCAATCCCAGACAATTGTACTTTGATCATGGTTGGAGATGTGGATCAGTTGCCTTCTGTGGGGCCGGGGAACGTACTCAGTGATATTATTAAATCCGGCAGTTTGACAGTCGTTCGACTTACGCAAATTTACAGACAAAATGAAAAAAGTTTACTCGTTCAAAACGCGCATCGAATCAACGAAGGAAATCCGCCTATTGAAGGAATAACGGATTTCAAAAATAATGCCATGCCTAATTATCTTTTCATAGAAGAATCAGACCCTGAAAATTGCGCCAACAAAATAATGGAACTATGTAAGAATCGTATCCCAATTCAATACAACCTTAATCCTATCCATGAAATTCAAGTTATCTCCCCAATGCAACGTGGAACTCTTGGAGTGAAAAATTTAAATATACTGCTTCAAGACGTTCTGAATCCTTCGACGGGAAGTGAGAGTTTCAATATTGGAGAGCGTTCTTTTCGAATCGGAGATAAATTAATACAGGGCAGAAATAACTATGAAAAAAATGTTTTCAATGGAGACATAGGCGTCATTCAAAGTTGCGACATATCTAACACAAATATCAAAATTGCATACGATTCAAATTTAATTGAATACTCATTCAACGAACTTGATGAATTAACTCATGCTTTTGCGATTACCGTTCACAAAAGTCAAGGAAGCGAATACCCTGCAGTAATTATTCCTTTACACACGCAACATTATCCAATGCTACAACGAAACTTGGTCTATACGGCATTGACCAGAGCAAAGAAACTCGTAGTTTTTGTGGGAACAAAAAAAGCTATGTCGATCGCAGTTCGAAATGGAGACGTGAAACAAAGATACAGTCTTTTGTCAAAAAGACTAAAGATTAATACAGATAGGAAGTTAGCTAGTAAAAACGATTTTTCTGATGGCAACGAATTAACTTACCATCCACTAGAGAGTTAGAATCAAGGTCTAATGACAACTTTAAGTGAATCTCCTGCGGCTGAAACAAGTTGAAATCCCTCCTTTATTTCCACTAAAGGCAATTTGTGTGTGATCATATCTTCCACAACGAGGTTTCTTCCTTCTATTAGATTTATTGCCTCTTCTAGGTCGTAAGGGGCAGCACCATAGGAAGTAGACAAAGAAATTTGATCCTTCCAAACAAGATTTAAATCAATCTCGGGAATAAAACCAGGAGGAGGAGGAGCAAACAACTGTAATACTCCACCTCGATCTAGACACTGAATGGCAGATCCTAGTGCGCTAGGGGAACCAGTACACAAGATAACCTGATCTGCTAATTTTCCTTCCAAATTTTCCCTTAGAAAATTTGGAATTTCTGTTCCAGAATCGACGATTTCTGCGCCAAAATCTTTGGCTTTTTGTAAACGATATTCGTTAATATCTGAGGCAAAAACTCTTTTACAACCTTTAGCTAAGGCAAGTTTTATATGTAATAAACCACTAATCCCTGCACCTATGACCAAAACTTTATCTTCAGACCCTAAGTTTGCAACCCTCTGGGATCTTAAAACACATCCTAAAGGTTCTACGAAGACTCCCTCGTCATAAGAGATCTCATCAGGAAGATGAAAGGTCCCCGTTAATACATTAGCAGAAGGAACTCTGATGAATTCACAAAATCCCCCTGGATCAAAATTTGTTTTCCTCAAGGTGTCACAAGCCGTATGTAAGTTCTTTCTACAATATTCACATTCATTGCATGGGACATGATGAGATACAACTACGCGGTCTCCTTCTTGGAAATTACTAACTTCACTGTCAACCTGAACAACATCACCAGCAACTTCATGGCCAAGAACTACCGGGGCTTTAGGAACACGATACCATTCCATTACATCACTACCACAAATTCCACTTGAAACCGTTTTTATTAAGAGATCGCCTTTCTCCAAAGGGGGTTTTGGAATATCTTCCAATCTAATATCTTGATTGTTATAATAAAATGCAGCTTTCATAATGTTTTAATTCTCAAAAAAGAATCGCAAATTTATAATTAGCTAGAGCTTTCATCTTTAAAAAGTTCGAGGGCAACATCTGGTTTTACACCCTTATGTACAACCGCACCTACTGCTTTCATCATTGCAACTGGGAAACGACTCTGAAAGATATTTCTACCCATATCAACACCAACTGCACCATCACTAATTGCCCTGTAACATAAATCTAAAGCATCCTCTTCAGGGATCTTCTTCCCACCGGCAATCACAATTGGAACAAAACAACCATTCACTACCTTTTGGAAATCATCACAATAGTAAGTCTTTACAATATCTGCGCCATGTTCCGCAGCGATGCGTGAAGCGAGACCTAAGTAACGAGCATCCCTCTTCATTTCTTTTCCAACTGCGGTAATACCAAGTAGTTCAAGACCATTATTTCTAGTTCCTTCAGACATTTTTGACAAATTCAGAATACTTTCCTTCTGATATCTAGTTCCTACATAAATAGAGATTGACACACCCTCAACACCCAAACTTTTTGCCTCCTCACAAGAAACTGTAATTCCCTCATTTGATAGCTCTCTATCAACGATCTGCCCATCTATCTCCTTTCGAATCTCATCTCGATTCATCTCCACATTTCCTAAAGAACGCAGTGAAACCTCTCTCTCAAGTTCAAGTGGGTCTGCATACACAATACTATTACCTCCAGAAGCACGTAAGATAACCGGCACATTTACTTCTTTTGGCATACAATGCAAGAAAATACCCTTGGTCGGACTTACTGCATCGCAGAAAGGAATAAGCTTCTCTAATGTTTCTTTTGGATCCTCCAACCCAGAAGTTGGGCCCTGAAAATAACCATGATCTAGAGCTAGCATAACCATTTTTCCATTATCTTTTAATAAATTTGTCATATTCTCAAAAACTCCTACCATTCAGTTCTAAAAAAAATTTAATCCTGATCTTCAGCACTTTTGGTTCCCTTTAGAAAAACTCTGTTCATATTGGGATAATAGTTTGTAAATGAACCCTCACTCTTGTCATCAGCGATATAATTGGAAACCAAATTAAATTTAGCATCAGTATCGTCTGCATAATGAAGTAGTAATGCTTCTTTACTCATTGGAACCTTTACGGTACCCCATTCAGGTTGACCTTGATGAGATAAAATTAAGTGTTCTAACTCAAGCAGAAAATCTTCGGGAAAATCAGGTATTTTAGAAGCGAATTTCCTTACAATATCTCTTCCCAAGACTATATGTCCTACAAGTCGACCCTTCTTTGTATATTCGCCTCCACTAGCCCTAGAAAGTTCTTCTAACTTTCCAATATCGTGCAGAATCGCTCCACTAACAATTAGGTCTCTTGAAACACGATACTTTTTAGCAAAATAGATACAAGTTTTTGTTACTGAAAGCGTGTGTTCCAGAAGGCCTCCAAAGTACGCGTGGTGCATTTTAGAAGCTGCAGGCCATGCTCGCAAGCTATCAGAATATTCATCAAGAACAGAAAACAGAAGTTCTGACACTTTCGAAGAACACTCAGAAGAGATTTTTCTAATTTCTTCCCACATTTTATCTATGGGGAAAGGGCTAGATCTGTGACAAGAACTCTCATCAAATCCTTCGTCATAGTCACTGTCTTGAATTTCACGGATCATCAGGATTTTTAACTGTAATTGCTCGTTGTATGTGTCAGCTAGATATTCAGCTTTGACATAAGTATCTGAAGTTAGATCACCTTTGACCTGTTTATCGATTTCCCAAACTCTCGCGAGGATCGTCCCTGTCTCATCTTCTAATACAAGATCAAAGTAATCTTTTCCTTGTCGTGTCACTTTATTTAGTTTTTCACGCAAATAATAAAAACCAAATCCCTCCTTTCCATCTTCCAAATCCCTAATTTGAGTCATAATTTTTCCCATCGTAATTAAGAAAAAATACTTTATAACTACAAAAACCCATTAAAACTATAAATTGCTAAAAGGGGTACAAAGAGATAACCTTCTCAAGTGATTTGTTATTAGTGACTCACAGAGAGAATAGATAATGCGGCATAAGTTAAAGCCTGTTTGGATCTGCATCATTACCCTTTCTATCTCCTTTTGCATGTTACCATCATTCTTCCCATTGGAAAAATCTTTTGCTCAATCAAGATTTATAGAAAATCAATATCCTAGACTGACGACAAAAATAAGAAAAGTTTTAGACTGCTCTACTTTCCTAATTGGAGGAGGACAAAGATCAACACTCATTGGGATTTCAAAAAGCCAAAGAAAAAATCCAATTACAAATAACTGTTTTAAATTCCTCAAAAATTTAATGGAAGGACAAATAGTAAAATTGGAAATCGACAAAAAATTAATAGACCGTTATGGACAGGTACAGTACTATGTCTTTCTAGAGGATGGGACATTCGTGAATTTATTGCTCATTCTCAGAGGATTCACAAGGGCAGTAATTAAATATCCAAATATCCGATATCAGAAAAAACTTGAAAACGCTGAAAAAATAGCGAAGAAGCATTCTAAAGGAATCTGGAAGAACTTTTAGGAAAAAATATAAATGCAGATCTACGTATCTTTTGAAATTTCATATAAAACATCATCTATAATAGAGACTGCAACATCGACTTCTTCTTTGCCAATAACAATCGGGGGTAAAAAAGCAAGAACGTTAGAGTTATGACCTCCAGGATATAGAAGTAGGCCTTTCTGCAGCGCTTTTTGACTACCTTTTTTTGCTTCAGTGAGTGGAATTTTTGTATTCCTATCTTTTACCATCTCAATACCCACCATCAAACCTCTCCCACGAATATCGCCGACAATTTCATGCTTGTCCTTAAGAGTGTTTAATCTTTCTAAAAAGTACTCCCCCATATTTTTAGCGCGTTCCACATAAGATTCTTCCTCATAAATTTTCATTGCAGCTAGAGACGCAGCGCAAGAAACTAAGTTTCCTCCGTAAGTACTACCCTCAGTGCCAGGATTAGATGAAACAATTTCATTATTTACTACACAAGCTGAAAGAGGAAATCCTCCTGAAATTGATTTCCCCAAAATGACTATATCAGGCTCAATATTTGCTTCATGTTGATAAGCAAAAATCTGTCCAGTCCTACAGAATCCACTCATGACCTCATCAAAAATTAATACAATTCCGTATTTGCTACATAAGTCTCTTAGCCTCTTTAAAAAACCAATCGGCGCTGGAATCATCCCTCCATTTCCTTGAACTGGCTCAATTATTACTGCAGCAATTTCTCCCCATCCACTACTCGGATTAGATAAGAATTCATCAATTAATGAAATAGTACCTTCTATGCATAACTTCTCATCATCTCCAAAAATACTCCTATACATATACGGATAAGGAATATGATGTATGCCTGGAATCAGAGAACCAATACCTTCTCTTTGGTTTTTTCTTCCTATCAGTGCAAGTGAACCAAGAGTCCTTCCATGAAATGCGCCCGTAAAAGCGATTATCTCCGATTTGCCTGTCTCTCTTCGTGCAATTTTTAACGCAATCTCAGCAGCTTCACTTCCCCCAGTTCCTAAAATTACATTTCTTTTAGGACCCTCGAATAGTGAAAGCAATTTTTCTTGCATTTGTATCCTAACTTCTGATCCCATAGACATAGCCTGGTGTACTTGAGCAGATTGTTTGCAAACAGCATCTACAATCTCAGGATGACAATGCCCGGCATTTAGGGATCCGTAACCTGCAACAAAATCTAAGAAAAGATTTCCATCTACATCTTCAATTGTAGAACCAGATGCTTTCTTAACCACTAGAGCATCTTTACTAATTCCAAAACTTAGAGAAGCTTTCATTTCTACATCTCTGAGTCGAGAAATTGCATCCAGAGTTTTTGGACCCGGATGATTATGAATAAAATTAGGAACTGACATCTTTAACTCCTCTAAGAATAGACAACATTATGCAAAAATAAGAGAGGATATATCAAATTACTAAAAACAACTTCAAAACATAGTTTGCTTGTCAATTGGAGACTAAATATATAACTTAGTAAACAAGTTCAAAAAATTGTATCACAACAGTCTCTCACTCTAGAGTACAAAAATGGCTAAGAAAATTTATTATGGTTGGTTTGTATTAGCAGGTGCATTCATACTTGTTTTTATGGGAATGAGTGCGCGGCAATCTTTCGGAATTTTTTTCAAACCTATGATGGAAGAATTCCAATTGAGTAGGGCCGCTCTTTCCCTCCCTGCCTCATTATCTTTAATTTTATTTGGTATCTCCCAACCCATAGGCGGCTTGATGATCAATCGTTTTGGAGCAAAGAAAGTAATTGCTTTTGGTTCGATAATAACAACGATAGGTGTTTTAGGGATGTCTCAAGTTAGTTCAATTTGGGGCATCTATTTTTTTTACGGTTTTCTTTTGGGATTAGGGGGAACGGGCAATAGTTTCGTTGCCCTGACTCCTGTCTTATCAAACTGGTTTGAAAGTCGAAAAGGGATGGCTCTCTCTATAATGAGTGCAGGTTCAAGCCTAGGACAATTATTCTTAATTCCTGTTTTCGCTTTTTTAGTTGAAATGGTCACATGGAGAACTGCGTTACTTTACATAGGAATACTTTTTGCATTGACGATCCTTCCAATTTCTTTTTTCATAATAAAAGATAACCCTTCGAATAACTCGAAAGATCCTAATGACAAAAAAGTGAACAAGATTCAAAAAATTCCTTTTCCATACGATATTCCTTGGGTTGAATGCCTTCACAAAAAACCTTTTATACTTTTAACGTCAAGCTTTTTCACGTGTGGGTTTACAATTACGGTTATCACTGTCCACTGGATTCCTTTTGCGACTGACTTAAATTTCGCTGCTACTACAGCCGCATTGGCTTTTGCTGTAGGGGGAGGACTAAACACAATTGGGACTTTAATTGTTGGTCCACTATCAGACAAACTGGGACGCAAAATCCCTCTAAGTTTGGTATATGCCATACGAAGCTTAGGCTTTATTTTATTCATCCTGTACAAAAATGAATACACACTATGGGCAACACCGTTAATAATTGGGTTAACATGGATAGCTACAGTTCCCTTAACTTCTGCGCTCACAGTGGATTTTTTTGGAAGTAAAAACGTCGCGATACTTCTTGGGTTAATAATGTTGAGCCATCAATTAGGAGCAGGATTAAGTGCATGGTTGTGCGGCTATATTTATGATGTCACTGGAAGTTACAACATTGCTTTCATGTTAGCCGCATACTTATGTATTCAAGCTGCCGTAATTGTTTGTTTCATAAACGAAAAAGAAGTTCTACAAATGAGACAACAGGCAACCACATAAAAAAACAAGTAGCCATTCCTCTCAACGTTGTTTACAAATATCGTGTATAACATTAAAGTTCCTGAATATTGTCTAAGAAACAGTTTGGTTTTCAAAAATCTTTTGACATTAAGATTGGTGTCATATGAATTATAATTGCTGGTTAAAGTGTACAAATGAAAGTTGCGAGACTTCTTATTCTGTCTTCGAGAATATTTACAGATGTCGCCAATGTGGAGAACTGCTCGAAGTAGAACACGATTTACAGGAACTTCAATCAAAAAGTGCTTCCGAATGGAGACACTTGTTTGATGATCGTTACAAGAGAAATAGTTGGCCACACGGCAGTGGAGTTTGGGGAAAAAAGGAATGGATTTTTCCAAATGTTGAGAATGAAAATATCATTTCTTTTTATGAAGGTGGAACAAACTTATTTTGGGCAGATCGTCTTGAAAAAGAACTTGGACTATCAGAACTTTGGATAAAACAGTGTGGGAACAGTCATACCGGCTCATTCAAAGATTTGGGAATGACTGTCTTAGTTTCCGCTGCAAAACAGATGATTAATGATGGGAAAGAAATAAAGGCTCTTGCCTGTGCCTCAACAGGAGACACTTCAGCCGCACTTGCAGCTTACGCGGCTGCGGCTGATATTCCATCTTTAATTTTCCTTCCTAAAGATAAAGTTTCTATCGCACAATTAATACAACCAATTACAAACGGCGCTCTTGTTTTGTCTATTGATACCGATTTTGACGGCTGCATGGAAATTGTTCAAAAAGTCTGTGAGAAACACCCTGTGTATCTTGCGAACAGTATAAATTCAATCCGATTAGAAGGGCAGAAAACTGTAAGCATAGAACTTACACAGCAATTCAATTGGGAAGTACCTGATGTAATAATAATTCCTGGGGGTAATCTTGGAAATATCAGTGCATTAGGAAAAGGATTTCTTCAAATGCAACAGCTAGGACTTATTGACAAACTGCCACGCCTTATATGTGCACAGGCAAAAAATGCTAATCCTCTGTATCGTTCTTATTTAAATAGTTTCGATACTTTTGAATCCATAAAAGCAGAACCCACACTCGCTACTGCTATACAAATTGGCAATCCAGTAAGTTTTAAACGTGCAATTAAAATTCTTAAATCCTTTGATGGAATTGTAGAAGAAGCAACTGAAGAAGAATTAGCTAATGCTATGGCAAGAGCTGACAAAACAGGAATGTATAACTGTCCTCAGACTGGAGTAGCACTCGCAGTACTCGAAAAATTAATTAAAAAAGGAAAGATTGACAAAAAGGAAAAAATTGTTGTGATATCAACTGCGCATGGTCTCAAATTCACAGAAGCGAAAATTAGATATCACCAAGATGAAATTGAAGGAATTTCAAATGTTTACTCTAATAAACCTGTCAATTTACCAAATGATCTAGACAAAATTTTAAAAACACTAGATAAATATTTCAAAGAAAAAAATGATTTTTTCACCTAGAGAAAACTACTATGGCCAAAAAAAAATCAAACAGTTCAAAAAACCACTCTTCTAATAATCCTCTTGTGCCGCCAATTTTTCAAACCGCAACATTTCCCTTTGAAAATACTGAAGAACTTGCAAAGTTTCACGAAGGCAAAGGAAAAAATAAATTTCTATACACTCGATTTGAAAATCCTACTACACTTGCAACAGAATCATACTTGTCTTCCCTTGAAAAATCTGAATCTTCACTTTTATTCTCAAGTGGAATGGCAGCAATAACTTGCTCTTTGATTTCTTTACTTGCGCCAGGGAAAAAATTGATTTTGCCTATATCTTCATATCGTCATACAAGAGATCTTGCTGATACCATTCTCTCTCGTTATGGAGTTGAAATATTTACTGTGCCAGATTTCAATTTAAATACTTTAGAAAAAATTCCGGCAGAGAACGTAAGAGTGCTCTTCGCTGAAATTCCATCAAATCCATTCCTATCGATACCTGATATAGAAGAATTAGCAAATTGGACGCATAAAAATGAAATTCATTTTATTGTTGATTCAACCATAGCCTCTCCTGCAATTCTCAATCCCTTAGAATACGGCGCAAACCTAGTCATACATAGCGCAACTAAGTACTTATCAGGACATAATGACATTGTTGCCGGTTCGATTTCCGGGGAGGAACATCTTATAGATGCTTTGAAAGAACAAAGAATCCTATTAGGTTCTACCTTAGGGATAAACGAATCATTCTTGTTACATAGAGGAATGAAAACACTTTCAATTCGTATGTCTAAAATTTCTGAAACTGCATTTAAATTGGCAGAATTCCTAGAGGAACACAAAAAAATAAAAACCGTTTTCTACCCTGGATTAAAAAGCCATCCCAACCATAAAAACGCTTTAAAATACCTAAAAGAATCCTTTGGAGGTCTCATAAGTTTCGAACTAGAAGATCGTTCAATGACTGATAGATTTATTGATAATCTTAAAGTGGCAATTCTTGCTGCAGGGTTTGGTGGAGTAGAGAGTCAAGCAGAACACCATGTTAAAATGGCATACTCCGATCTTGATGAGAAAAGTTCACTCTTAAGAGGTATCCCACAAGGATTAGTCCGTTTTTCTGTAGGGCTAGATGATTTCGAAATCCTTAGAGATGATATCAATGATTCTTTAAAAAATTGTTGAAACATAAATAAATTACTATTACACAGGATACCATCCCTCTATTGGTGGGATGATGAGAATTTCATTTTCAAGTTCTCCATCAAGATGTAATCCGCTACATATTTCGTTGACTATTTCTTTCTCTTCTTCACTGTTTACTCTACCCGAAACTAAGAGTTTGCTTTCTCCCTTAAGAAAAACAGTAACACCTGTCGCATCAATCCGATCATCTGCCATTAATTTAGCCTTGATTTTCTGAGAATAGGAAAGGTCTTTTAAATGGTTTAAGGCAGAAGAATCAATATGGAATTTTCTATTTTCTTTTAAAAGTTCGAGAATGGTGTCCCTTGCATCCTCAAAAGATACATTTTCTGTATTAATCACTAAATCAAAATTTACTGCTTCACCCCATTCGGCATTAAAGAAATGTCTGGTGTAAGAGGTTCGCTCTTGATCATTGTGCTCAATAAATTTTTCGGCCATACTTTTTGTTATTTCTTCATTTTCCACCAAACGTTTTGACCTTACACTTACGGGAGCTATTACTCTAACTTTCAACACCCCGGGGATATCTGACATGATTATGTTACCTCCCCTGCCAAGCAAAACGCAATTTCCTTTGATAGCGTACTCGTACATTATAGATCGAACTACATCGTGATAAACTAATTGACTATCTCTAAAGAAACGTTCAATCAGTCCTGGTTTTCTTTCATCAATATGTTCAAGTTCATCACGAACGTAACCAAACTCTTCAGCTGATTTAGAGAATGCCTCGTTGTCTAAAAGATTCCATCCAAGTTCTTGAGCAACCAACTTAGCAATGATGTCGCCACCACTTCCCAACTGCCTAGAAACAGCGAGAATACCCATTTTGATTCCCCCATAATTAAGAATATGATTGAATTTTATTAAAAAAAAATCAAAATGTCATTATTTTTTTTTGAACTTTCTAAGTTGTAATCTGTAATACATATTCTTGGGCTCAATTAAAATTGCCTTCTTAATGTACTGATATGACTTTTTAAGTTCCCCCTTTTTGTAGTGTAATTCTGCCAGAGTATCAAAGTAAGATGGATTGTCCGGAGACAGTTCTAAAGATTTTCTAGACATCTTAATCCCCTCATCTAAACAATTCATTTTCAAAGAACAAAACCAGGCGAGTCGATTCATAGCACGATGAGAATCAGGAAAATTTAAAAGAAGCTTTTCATAGTACTTCTTTGATTTATCTATCTGTTTTGCCTTCCAAAACAGTTCTCCCAATTCTGATAACAGCAATTTCGAATCTGGATGTTTTTTCAAAATTTTTTCAAGAAATTGCCGAGAACCTTTGAATAGACCTTTCTTTTGGTAAAGTTTGGCCGCTTTTAAATACATATCAACATTTGTTTTATGGATTGCACCGGCGACCTTATAAACATTAATTGCTTTTCGAAACATTCCGGCACGAAGGTAAAGTCCAGCTAGACTATCATAGACATCTAACCAATCGGGATTAATTTTCAATACGTTTTTATATCCTTTAATTGCTTTACTCCTAAAGCCCAGTTTTTCATATGTCTTTGCCTTTAAGAGTAAAAGCTTAGGACTCTTAGGATTAAACTTTAAATTTTTTTCGATTAACAGCTTTGCCTTTTCATAGTTTTTTAAGAAAAATAATCTTTCAACTTCTATTGAAATAACAATAGGATGTGACCCATTTGAAGCTTTTTGTTTTGGAAAATTTTGTTTTAAAATGATCGATTTGATTAAATTGATTCTCCCGCGAACAACTGTATCTTTCTGATCGTAATTCAAGGCACTCTTGTAGTTTTCCAAAGCTTTTCGAAAATCTTTTCTCTTGAAGTAAATATCTCCAGCGAGAATCCACGCCTCAACATTCTTGGGCTCTGTAAATAACAACTCACGCAGAGAGACAAGGGCTTTAGAGAATTTAGATTGCAAAAAATAGAGATTTGCAAGTTTAAGCTTCAAGATCGATTGCCTATCACTTACAAGTGACGATGCTTTTTTCAAAACCTGTATGGCTTCTTTTCTTTTTCCTTTATTTAGTAGGAATTGGATTTTTTTTTCTAATACCTTGATTTCATCGTTTATAATTTTATTTTCACGATTAGTTCTACACTCGAGGATATTAAAGTGGAACAAAGAACAATTTTCATTTTCAAAGAAACAAAACGAACTGATATCAAAAGAGAAAGGAGAATAAATACAAAAAGTTAGAAAAACGATTGTAAAGATTGACTTCCTATAAAATCGCATGAAATCACTTTTATTAATTTATAAAATGTATACCAAACAGTTTTTAAATTTCTGCTAAAACTCACTTCCCTACAATCTACAAATTTCGACTTATATTATCTATCGCAAGAAGTGTCTTTGTCACTTCGTACAAATCTTCTAAGCGCAACATACTAGGTCCATCAGACAGTGCATTTTCCGGAGATGGATGACATTCAATAAAAAATCCATCTACACCAACAGCGGCCGCAGCTCTTGCTAATGGAAAAATCATATCCCTATCACCACCACTTTTATTACCCATAGAGCCAGGACTTTGAACACTGTGAGATGCATCAAAAATAATTGGACATCCAGTTTCTCTCATTTTCACAATAGCTCGCATATCGGAAACCAAATCATTATACCCGAAGGTAGTTCCTCTCTCTGTGATTAAAACATCATGGCAGCCATATGTTTCAAATTTTAAAACTACGTTTTTTATATCTGAAGGAGATAGAAATTGGCCTTTTTTTACGTTAATGATTTTTCCACATTCTGCGGCCGATTTAATTAAGTCAGTCTGTCTAGATAAGAAAGCGGGTATTTGTAAAACATCAAGAACCTCACTCGAATGAGCAACATCAGAAACAGAATGTACATCAGATAAAATTGGCAACCCTGTTTTTTGTTTAACTTCTGAAAGAATTTGCATTCCCTTCTTCAATCCAGGACCTCGATAGGAAGAGGAAGAACTCCTATTTGCCTTATCGAAAGATGATTTGAAAATTATATTTATTTTTAAGTCTAAAGAAATCTGCTTTAGTACTTCAGCGCACTCTAACGTAATTTCTTTACTTTCTATAACACAGGGACCTGCAATTAAGAAAGGAAAAGCATCTCCTCCAATTACAGAATCTCCAATTTTAATTTGTCGAGACAAACTCAAATTATCCCCCTCTTTTTAAAATATTAACTATAAAAAGATTAACGAAAACTAACTAAAAAGTTCCCCTCGAGCATTTTTCGCTGCATCTACGAAAGATACAAAAACTGGATGGGGGGAAAACGGTGCACTCTTAAATTCAGGGTGAAATTGGCACCCAAAATAAAAAGGATGCTCAGAAATTTCTATTATCTCTACCAATTCTTCATCCGGAGAAATTCCAGAAAAAATCAATCCTTTTTTCTCCATAGAATCCCGAAACTTATTATTCAATTCATATCTATGACGATGTCTTTCTTCAAATTGAGTTTCTCCCCCATAAATTTTTGAAGCTAAAGTATTTGGCTTTAAAACTCCAGGGTAAGAGCCTAATCGCATAGTACCACCTAAATCTATGTTTTCTTGACCAGGTAAGAGCGCAATTACTGGGGAAGGAGTATCTTCTGAGAACTCTGAACTATTCGCTTGAGAGAGTTCACAAACATTTCTAGAAAACTCAACCACAGCACACT
Organism: Nitrospinota bacterium; assembly: GCA_036231405.1. Taxonomy (GTDB): domain Bacteria; phylum UBA8248; class UBA8248; order UBA8248; family UBA8248; genus UBA3496. Next base: position 10,869 of record JAZAHK010000028.1, on the reverse strand, counting down.
GCATACCTAAACAGATTCCTAAGAAAGGAACTTGCTTTTCTCTCGAATATCTAGAGGCCATGATCATCCCCTCAAAACCCCTCTGTCCAAAACCTCCGGGAATTAACACTCCATCAACATCACCCAAAAGGTTTTCTGCCTCTTTTTGTTCAATCTCTTCACTGTCAATATAGGAAAGATCTAAACGGACGTCAGAAGTAAAAGCTGCATGAGATAAAGCCTCTGAAAGAGATTTATAGGATTCTTTCAAATCTACATACTTTCCTACAATACCAATTTTAACAATCATTTCACTTTCGCTAGATCTCTTAACATAATTTTTCCAGAAAACGAGATCTGGATCCTCTGTCTTTAAATGAAGTAATTCTACAAGAATTCTATCTAATCCCTCTTCATTAAACTTTAAGGGGACCTCATAGATAGACTCTACATCCACAGCCGTAATTACTGCTTCGGAAGAAACATTACAGAATAAGGATATTTTCTCTTTTAAATCATTATCTAATGGCATCTCCGTTCGACATAACAAAATATCTGGTTGGATACCGATTTCTCGAAGTTTCATTACTGAATGCTGTGTTGGTTTTGTTTTTAGTTCCTCAGAGGCCTTAATAAAGGGAACCAAGGTAACATGGACATGTACAACATTTTCTGCATGCATTTCGTTTCTAAACTGTCTGATAGCTTCTAAAAAAGGCAAACTCTCAATATCACCAACAGTCCCACCTATTTCACAAATAACAACATCCTGTCCCTCATCTGCTGCTTTAAAACAAGATTGAATTTCATTTGTTACATGCGGAATGACTTGAACTGTTCTTCCAAGATAATCTCCAGAACGCTCCTTGCTAATTACATTATAGTATATTTTTCCGGCGGTAAAATTGTTTACTTTTCCCATCCGCGCATGTGTAAATCTCTCATAGTGTCCCAAATCTAAATCTGTTTCTGCACCATCATCAGTCACAAAAACCTCCCCATGCTGAAAGGGACTCATAGTACCTGGATCGACATTCAGGTAAGGATCGAATTTTTGGAGATTCACACTCAATCCTCTAGCCTCTAATAATGCTCCAATCGAAGCACAAGCGAGACCTTTTCCGAGCGAACTTAAAACCCCACCGGTTACGAAGATATACTTTGCCAACTTGCTATCTCCTCATGAACTGCATTTATCATTTCTTTGTCTTTAAATATTCTTTCCAGATCTTCAGGAGTGTCTATCCCTACGGAATCACACCCTGCCTCTACAATTGCAATATTCATCCCATCTTCTAAAGCCCGTAGTTGCTCTAGTGCTTCACACTCTTCAATAATCGATTTGGGTAATTTAGAAAACCTCTCAAGAATTTTTTTCCGATAAACGTACAAACCAAGATGTTTGAAAAAATTATTTCTTAACATCTTCTCACCAGACAATTTCATTACATTATACGAATTATCTGAACTCATCAAATCTCTTACATAAGGAATTGGTGCCCTAGAAAAATATAACGCCCTCATATTCTTATCAAAAATGACTTTCACAACTCCTGGATCAACCAAATCTCTTGGGGATGAAATTTTTACCGCTAAAGTAGAAATCTCAATTTCTGGGTTATCAAACATCAATTGCACAGCAGCATCAATAGAGTCAGGATCGACAAATGGCTCGTCACCTTGAATGTTAACAACAATTGAGAAATTTTCACCTTCTTGGCTATTAGCAATTTCTGCAACTCTGTCAGTACCACTTTCATGAGACGACGAAGTCATTTTTACTGAACCTCCGAAATTTTTTACTTTATCAAAAATTCTCTTGTCATCGGTTGCAACTATTATCTTGTCAACTAAATTTGCACGTGACACCCTTCTGTAAACATGTTCAATCATAGTCTTCCCAAAAATATCCAAAAGGGGTTTCCCAGGGAAACGAGAAGACTCCCACCTAACCGGAATGACACCAAGTGTTTTCATACCAAAACCAAGATTGTTTTTGTGAAATAATTTTTAGTACGCATTCTTATCCAAAAAACTCTTCCATAGAGTAAGCCATAAAATTTTCAAATCAAATCCAACAGACCAATTCTCTATATAAAATAAATCGAACTCGATCCTTTTTTCAAGAGAAGTATCTCCTCTCCAACCATTTACCTGCGCCCAACCTGTGATCCCGCTTTTCATCTTATGTCGTAGCATATATCCAGGAACGGTACTTCTAAATTGTTCAACAAAAAAAGGTCTTTCCGGCCTCGGACCGACTAAACTCATCTCTCCTCTTAAAACATTGAACAATTGAGGAAGTTCGTCAAGATTTAATTTCCTAAGAAAAGATCCAAAAAAAGTACGTCTATTATCATCAGATTTTGCCCAAACAGGTCCAGTCTCTGATTCAGCACCAATTCTCATAGAACGAAACTTATACATCTGAAAAGAAATGCCGTCTAATCCCATTCTCTCTTGCACATAAAAAATCGGACCAGAACTGCCCAATTTAACTAGAAGAGCAGTCAAAAGTAAGATTGGAGACAAAATGATCACAAGTAGAAATGAAATGATGATATCCATAAAACGTTTTACAAACGTATTCCAACCGAAAAGAGGAGATTGAGACAATAAAATCACAGGGAGTCCGCCAAGTTGTTCTATCCCTGCATTTAATCTCATATGCTCAACTAAATCTGGAACTAGTCTGAGGTCAACACTTGAATCATTGAGAGACTTTAACAATTTCTCCCGTTCCGAATTGAAACCAGAAGTCAGCGCAACGTAAACCTCTGCAATTTTATTAGATTCAACTATCTCTTTAACATCTGATAAAGAACCAAGAACAGGAAAACCACCTATGGCATTAGGGGGTGGTTCAATCTCAGATATATAACCAACAACCTGAAAGCCCAAATAACGGAACTCTTCAAGTTGCTCTGCGACCTTAGTTGCAAGGGAAGAGGTCCCCACAATCAAGATTTTCTTGAAATCAATCTCAAGCCTTCGGAATCGGCGAATTAACGACCAAAACAAACGACGTATTAAAAATAAGAAACCCGGACTTATGATGAGAAAGAGTAAAAACATTACCCGGCTATAACTTGTTTCCCTATAAAAAAATGTTATTGCGATCATTAAAAGAACAGTTAAAAAAATTGTTGCCGATAAACGAAGTATCTCTTGAGTGCTTTTTAAACCGATTCTAAATTCGTAGAGATGTGTAATCCTTGCAGATATGAACCATAAAAATAAAACATAGGGCAATAAAATTAAATAATCAAAAAAATAAGGATGTCCCAGTCGGACAGGAATTATCTCCACCGTAAAGCGGAGGTAAAATGAAAAAAACCAAGTTAGAATTAGCGCTATGATGTCAGAAACACAGAGCAAAAAAACATTCAATTGCCCATAACGTTTTAAAATCAAAACGAATCCCCTTGAAATTAAACTTTGTTTTTTATCTTATGAGTTTCAAATGAACTCATAAACATTTCCGTTGCATCTTTCTTAAATTTATGACGGCTAAAATGTTCAGCTTGAGCACGAGCACCCTCAAAGCTAAAAAGAAATTCATGCTTCTCGAAATACTTAATAGCTTCTACTAAATCTTCTACTTCAGGGCTTTTAAAAAAAAGACCTGTAGGACTACTTTCAGATTGATGAGACGTATTCTCTCCAATCGGTATTGAAAAATCTTCCCTATTTACACCTATCACAGTCTCAAGAGCCCCACCAGCACCTAGGGCAATAACGGGCCTTCCACAGGCCTGTGCCTCCAATGGAGTAATACCAAAATCTTCTTCTCCAGGGAAAATGAAAGCACGACACTTCGAATAGAGATCCACGAGCGGCTTGCCTGTCTTCCACCCTAGAAATTCTATATTTGAATTCGCAATTTTTCGAACAGCTTCAAAGTCCTGTCCGCCCCCCACCACTTTAAGGGGTAACCCTAAGAAGTTAAATGCCTTAACTGCAAGATCAATTCTCTTATAAGGGGCAAATGCAGAAACAACTAGATAATAATCATCTCGACTTTCACTCGTAGGTCGAAAAAGATCTGTATTTACTGGACAATATAAAATTTTAGAACTTCTTTCATAATATTTCTGTATCCTTTCAGAAACTGCATGGCTTATTGCCACAAAATCATTTACACCAGAGTTGGACTCAAAATCCCATCGTCTCAAATATTTCATTATTTTAGGGATAAAAAGTGTCATAGGCCATTTGACCCTACCATCTCCAAAATATTCTTCATACGCGCTCCAAGCGTATCTCATTGGAGTGTAACAGTAACATAGATGGTATGTATTTGGCCCTCCCAACACTCCTTTTGCAACACAGTGGCTACTGGAAAGAATAAAGTCGTAGTCTCTTAGTTCAAACATTCGAATTGCATTTGGCATCAACGGAAGCATCTCTCTGTAGTGGGAATAAGACATTGGCAAATGCTGAAGAAAACTTGTTTGTATGTTTAATTTCTCAATAGTAGGAGATACTGAACCAGGGATGTGAATTAATGTGAAAAGATCTGCATCCGGAAAGATTTCACAAAAAACTTCTAGGCAATTTTCCCCACCTCTCATCCCTGTAAGCCAGTCATGTATGATTGCAACTCGCAAGATATTATCCTTTGTAATTTTCTACAGCATCTCTATAAGAAGATAAAGTCTGTCTTGCTGACTCAGACAAAGAAAAAGATGCTGCTCTTTCTAAACATTTCTTTGACAAATCATTTCTCAGTTTAGCATCTTCGATGATTTCAAACATTGCCCTCTCGAGAGCAGGCATATCAGAAACAGGAAAAACAATACCAGCATCTGCAACTACTTCGGGTAAGGAACCTGCATCAGATACAATGGGAGGAATCCCCAAACTCATTGCCTCAAGAGCAGGCAATCCAAAACCCTCGTAAAAAGAAGGTAAAACAAGAGCATGCGCATTAGAATAAATACTCTGGAGACTTTCTAAATTAATATTTCCAAGAAAAAAAACGTGCGAACTGAGAGAAAGACTAGAAATCAAAGGCTGAAAACTTTTAGAATCACCAGTTAACACTAGAGTTATATGTTCATTTTTCATCTTTAAGTTCGAAAAAGCTTTGAGCAAAAAGGGAATATTCTTATGTAATTTATGATTACCTACGTACAAGAAATATGGTCGTTCTGCGAGAAAATCCTTTAAACTCAAAGGAATTGTCTTGTCACTACTACTTCCCCAATTTTTTGGTAATGAATTATAGATTACTCTCACTTTTTCTTTACTGACTTCAAGCCTCTCAGTGAGGTCATTAGCAGAATTTTTAGAAACAGTTAAAACAATGCGAGACCTCCTCACTACTCTCTTTATCATCAGCCAAGAGATCTTCCAATGTAGATATGAGGGACAGAATTCTGGAAATAATTGATGAATCATATCGTGAATCGTAACAACAACCGGAGTTCTTCCAAAAACAGGCTGAAAATAATGGGGATAATGAATAAGGTCAAGCCCTAACTTGTGAACTACCCTTGGCAAGACAATTTGCTCAGAAAGCGAATAAGGGCGAGCACTAGATGGTATTATAGTGAAATTTGAACCGGGTAATGTAAAGTTTATAATGTCTGATGGATGCATAATCAGTATATACTCGTTATTTCTGTCTAATTCTCCGAGCCCTTCGATCAAATTTCTCAAATAAGTTCCGATACCGCTCATGGAAAACATTCGAGTATCAATTCCTATACGCATCGATCAACCACCTTACAAACCTCTTCAAAAGAAGGAGGGGGATACTCCTTCTGAATCCTTTTTCGATTTTTAGGCTCTGCAGAAACTGTAAATGCGGAATTCCCAAGCGGACGACATATAGAAGGATCATTCGTTCCCTGAAAAATACAAACTACAGGTACATTTATAGCAGAAGCAATGTGTGTAGGACCAGAATCATTCCCAATGTATAGATTGATATTTTTAATAACTCCCATAAAGGTTCTAAGGGAATTAACTTTGCCAGACAAATCAATCACCTCTTCTTTCAAAAGTGGAGGAAGAAATTCTAAAAGTTTTTGGATAAGTTGTTTGTCGTCAGGTCCACCCAATAAAACAACTTGATATCTTTTCTTGAGCAAAAACCTCTCCACCAGTGCAGCCATTTTTTCAGATGGCCATCTTTTATCTCCAAGGCCTGCGCCGGGGTGAATCCCAATTAGAGGCTTTAAAAAATTAGCTCCATTTTCGCGAAGTATAGAACTCCCTCTGTCTTTATTTTCTGAAGAAATTTTTATCTCTGGTTCCTTAAACGGAAATTCACCGAGACCAGATTTTTCTAGAAGAAATAGATTACTTTCTACAAGGTGTCTGTCTTCAAAAATTCGGACATCTGTATCAAGTAGGAAACCTAAACCTGTCGATCCTCGTCCCGCCAAAAATGGAATTCGAGCGATACGTGCGGCCATGATCAGTTGAAAATCACCTCTTAAATCTATCGCAATATCGTAAGTTCTCCCTATTTCAAGCATTCTATCCTTGAGTAATTTAACTATCTGAAAAATGGATAAAAAACCAAATTTCACAATCTTCGGGCGATTGAGCCAGGGACATGCGTACTCTAAAATATGAAAATTATTACTATCAAATTGAGTAGTGTTTTTTATCAGAGATGAAGACCAAGGCCCTATTAAAATATCAATTTGCGCATCAGGAAATTTCTCTTTTAAAATTTCTAATGATGGGATGGAAAAAACTACATCGCCTAAATGGTCAGGACGAAAAACTAATATATTAGAAATATTTTTGGGGATGTCTCTTTTTCTTGAAAAAAATAAAAATCCTATAAAATCGAGTATGCCAAAACAAAATCTAGGAAAAACCTTCTTGTAACTGTATTTTCTAAGATTTGTTCTAACCAAAGTTTTCCTCTACATAAAATTCTATTTTTACTAAATTAATTAACTCTTATATAAAAGACGTCGAATAGCATTAAGACCTTCTCCAGTAATTCCACCTAAAGAAAAAACAGACACAAAATAAACTAGCACTGCTAACAAAAACTGAATTAATGGTATCACTGGAACATAATTAGATATCGACCAAGCAAAAATAGTACTTAAAACTACTACTCCAGATGCCCTAATTGAAGGATATGAAACTCTTTTTCCAAGAAAAACAATCACAGCTATCATTAATAAAAATTCAGTAATGAAAGAAGACAAACTTGCACCCACATAATCGTAATCAGGGATTAGGATGAGATTTAAAATTATTTTCAATAAAAAAAGAAACGCTCCATAAATCATGAAGTATTTTTCATATCCGATGCCAATTATCATAGTTGTCAGAAGGTATAATAAGAAACTAAAAATCTGCGTCCAACCTGAAATCTGCAAAGGAACCACTGCAGCAATATAATCGGAACCATACATTAACTGTATAACTTTTGAAGACATGAAGTATAAAGAAAAACCTACAAACACTCCAAATACGAGTAAAATAGAGAAGACTCCCCTATATATCTCTCTTATATTTTCTGTCTCAGAAGAGACAAACTTATAACTTATAATGGGTAACAGAGTGGTTGTGAGAGCCATCGGAAGAATTTGGAGTGAACCAGTAAGTCTTATAGCAGACGAATATATGCCCACAGAGTCTGAACCCTTAATCCATTCGAGCATTAAAAGATCGCCGCGTGTGTATGCAATCAGAAAAAAATTAGCAACTGCGATAGGGAATGAAAAACTCAACAACCGTTTCCACATCGGAAAATTAAAATTCCAATTTGGTTTTAATTTTCTTATCGAAAAGAAGAACAAAACCAAAGAACCAATTCCAAGAAAAAAAAGTTCAATGAAAATTATTGATGGTATAGAGAAATTCATACTAGCAAAGAGAACAAGGGCCAAGCCTGCAACCAATTCGCTGAGAACAAAAACACAAGAGGGTAATCCCATTTCTAATTTTGCTTCAAATGGAGCATCAAAAACTTGTCTCAAAGAAGCAACCCTAAAAGAAACAAATACAATTAACGAGGCAGACAAAATAGACCATCGCTGAAGAGGGGAAGAAACAAACAAAATCGCGACTACACAAATTGCAAGCCAACTAATAAAAGAAAAAACCATTCTGAGGATCAATCCAGCCCCAAAAATGTCCGAGGAGTTTTCTGAATCTGAAGCGATCTCCCTGACAACAATTCTTTGCATGCCTGCTTCAGCGATTACCGCAAAAATTTCAGCGATTGCAAATGCGTAAGAATATATCCCAAATTTATTTGGGCCGATGATTCTAGCCAGAAAAATTACAACCACAATTCTGACAATTCTCTCGGATACTCTGCCTAAAAAAACCCATAAAGAATTTGATGCGGCATGATGTATAAGGGACATATAAAACCATTCTCCGAAATCAAAAGTTCACTTAAAATTCTCTGGGCTAAGTTTACCTCGGATAGAAGAAATCATAAAAACAAATAAATCATACTTTAACTAATTTATAAATTATACTTTCATTACTAATACTTGACATAAAATAGAGTATAAGAGAACGTCTGATAAGTCTCTCATTTTTATAATATGAAGGTCGCATGGAAGAGAAAAATAAAAATCTACGAAATCTAATAGAAAATGAAAAACCTATTATCGTGCCTGGATGTATAGATGCATTTAGCGCAAAAATGGTTGAAAAATCGGGATTCCATGCTAACTACCTTTCAGGTAACGGAGCATCCGCTTCTATTCTAGGGCAACCTGATATAGGACTCATGACGATGAGTCAAATGACAACAATTTGTGGAAATATTGTCAAAGCTACAAAAATCCCACTTATTGCAGACGCAGATACAGGTTATGGCAATGCGTTAAATGTTATAAGAACCGTGCAGGAACTAGAAACTGTAGGGGTCTCGTGTATACAATTAGAAGACCAGGTCACGCCCAAACGTTGCGGTCACTTCCCTGGGTCAAAACCTGTCGTATCTATCGATGAACAACTAGGAAAGCTGAAAGCCGCTCTTGACACCAGAAGAGATGAAAATCTTTTAATCATTGCCCGAACAGATGCAGCTGCAGATCACGGGATTGAAGAGGCAATTAAAAGGGCTATTCTATTTGAGGAAGTCGGTGCAGATCTAACTTTCATTGAAATAGAAGGTGATGCAGAAGATTTTGAGAACATCAGCCGCAATGTACCTGGAAAATATGCAACCACAATAGATGAATCTAGAAAAGAGCCTGCTTTTTCAGTCGAAGAACTAGGAAAGATGGGGTTTAAATTAATTATCTTTCCTGGAATCATTAGATGTACATATTTAAAATCAATTTCTGAAATACTTGATACCTTAAGAGAAGAGAATTCTGTAAAATCGAAGAGCCACCTGATGTCAACATTCAGCGAATATAATGAGTTATTAGGGAAAGAAAGTTTCGACAAATTAACAGAAAAATATCTTTAAACAATTTTTGAAATAGAAGGAGAAATCGTGATAACTGTAGGCATGTACTATGAAATTATAGAAGGGAAAGAACACGTTTTTGAAGAAAAATTTGAGGCAGTGTCTAATGTACTTCAAGATCTTCCAGGCCACGTTCAAAGTTTATTATATCATCAAGTCAAAAAACCAAATTCTTATACGATAATTTCAGAATGGGAAACAAAAGAAGATTTTACTACTTTTATTAGAAGCGACGCTTTTAAAAACGTCACAGATTGGGGAAAAGCAGAAGTATTAAAAGACAGGCCTAGACATAAAGTTTACGGAGGAGAAAGCAGTCTATAATTCAACAAAACTTACAAGACATTTTTAAACCTATATAAAGAGTTTTACCTTGGAGGGGATATATAATGAGTAAAAAAATAGCATTCCTCGGATTAGGAACCATGGGCGGTGCGATGGCAAATAATCTTTCAAAAGCAGGGTTTGAGGTAAACGGCTATGACCCCTTTGACGAAGCGTGTCAGAAAGCTCAACAAAACGGTATAGAAACTTTTTCATCACCTGCCGAAGCATGTAAGGAAGTCGATGTAATATTAAGTTCTGTCCCTGAAACAAATGATGTTACCGAAGCTTATTTAGGAGAAAAAGGGGCATTAATAAGCGCATCTAAGGGAACGGTTTGTTTTGACCTATCAACCATTACACCTGAAGGCAGTGTAAAAATTGCAGAAGAAGCAAAAAAATATGGTGTTGTCTTTCTTGATACTCCAGTGAGTGGGAGTGCACCCCACGCAATCGAAGGAACACTCGCAATTATGGTAGGAGGAGATAGGGAGGAAATGGAAAAGCACAAAGATGTTCTTGAAGTTATCGGGGAATCAATTCACCACATAGGAGAAAACGGCGCCGGGCTGAAGATGAAATTAGTCACAAATCATGTTTTTTCCGGTCATTTGGCCGTTTTTGCAGAAGCACTATCCCTGGGGAAAAAAGCCGGATTAAATGCAAATACTATAATGGAATTCCTAAAAAATAGCGTTATTCCAAAAATGTTGACATACAAGGGAACTCCTCTTGCTGAAAAAGATTATACTCCTACATTTAGAACAAACCTGATGCTTAAAGATCTCAGAATGATTACAGCAATGGCAGAAGACCTAAAAATGCCAATACCAATTTCTTCAATCACTAGGCAGATATACATGTCAGCAGCTGCTCTTGGATATGGGGACTCCGATCAGAACGCTATTCTTGAGTTTTTTGAAAAAAGTGGTGCAATTGATCATAAATAATGAAAATTCATCACTAAAATCTATTCTTCCAGTCAATACCTAATAATTTTAGTCGGGTATTAAAAATTATTCATCTTTTTTGACTTGCAACTCCGTAAAGTTCAATCTAGAATTGCGGTTGTTTGAAATTCTTTTTATTTACTTTTGTGCAGTTTAAGTCTTTTGGGGAAATTTAGATGACTAAAAGTGGAAGAGAATTAT
>JAZAHK010000027.1:0-5350 GCA_036231405.1 Nitrospinota bacterium | reverse complement strand
CAGCTTCACTTGCTCCGGCGAGTTTTTTCCATGAAGGGTAATGGGAGAAAAACGTACCAAGAAAGTTACCAATGGTTTCTGCCCGAGTGCGCTGAAGCAAGAGCTCAGAAATTATGAGATTGTACTTGGAGGCAGACTTTTCGCGCCAAGGGAAGTTCCTACCATTATCTGAATACCATGTTAAGATTTTTCTACGGAAGTCAGATAATTGCTGCAGCGGGACTGACATTGCTTTAAATACAAAGTCTTTTCTTCACAAATTATTCCTATCAAGTAGTCTAATGAGGCCACCCTCATTTTCAACTGCTAAACCAAGTTTTTCGAGTTGTTTTACGAGATTAGCAACTGTTGTTAATTTAGTATCAATCCCCTCAATTCCTGAAAAATCATTGCTTTTAGACTCCCCCCGTTCTTTCAAATAAGAATGTACAAGATGCAATGGATAATTCATGGTACGTAGTTTAGTGTGTGGTAACTCGTGATTGTTTATAAATGCCTCAAATCTCTCCAATCCCAATATTTCAGCTTCGTTTCCACGATAACCAATTAATTGTTTTATATTATTTACTAATTCTGTTTCACTCCCATTTGAGTGCAATATCTTGGTGGCCATGTTACCAGATACATTCCTTGGATAATCTCCTGGGAATTGTGAAGAGAGAATCAAACCTACACCCCATGACCTACATTCCCTGACAGAATTTTCAATATATGTAGAATCAAGAATACGGTGTGCTTCGTCGAAAACAATTACTTGGCGAAGATTGCCTGATTGGGGCTGTGCTTGATAATAATTTTGAGAGGATAAGAGAATAATCTCGGCAATAGAGTCCCTGACTTCTTCGCTAGGAATATCGCTAAGGTCAATAACCATCGATCGATTTGCCAATTCTTTAAACGAGTTTCTTCTGCTTTCAGGTCGAAATAGATCAAGAGTAAAAAGAGGATCAAGTCTATTGAATGCACTGGGGTTAGCGTCTTCTAACTTCTCTCCAACATTTCTAAAGTCTGGGAAATTCATGGATTGATTGAAAATTGAATTTCCTCTAGTTTGTAATCCCATATCACTGAAAGAATCTTCAATAGCATTTTTTACGGCAATAAGTTGCTGAGGACCTAACCCGTAAATTCTCTTCAAAATTGAAGCTAAACCAGAAATATGCTGACCAATCTGAACCACATGTTCTCCAGAGCGTGGATTAACTTTCGGCATAGGAATAAGTGGATTAAAAGGTAGACCGTCAAAATTAACAAACACATTCTCTAGAGATGACCGATCAACAAATGAGCTATCACTAGCGAAATCGTTTTTGAAATCAAGAATAAGCACATTTTTTTGTTGTTCACGAATTTTACAGATAATATATTTCAAAAGCTGGGTTTTTCCAGACCCTGATGAACCAGTAATCATAATATTTAAATTGTCTAAAGACTCGTGATCAAGATAGATACTATTACGTGAATCATCTGTGCCTAAAAATATTTTTTTAAGTTTGCCAGCATTCGAAAGACTTTCAACCTCTGACGGTGGAATGTTGTTGTCACTCAATTCTTCACCAATTTCATTTGGCTGATCTTTATCTTCTTCCGATTTGGTTAATTTTTCGTCTTCCTTTATGGAGTTTGTAGATGTAAGTGGTGGTGACTCAGAATCTGGATGCTCAATAGGTACTATTCCAACTTCATCTACTGTTTCTGAGGTTAAATTCTTTGAAATATCAAATAAATTAGATACATTATCCCTTATGCGCTTTATCGACGGAGTCTCTGAAACTCCTGGCCAATGTTCTTTATTAATTCGGATCCACAAACCATTGGGTCTTACGACATATTCTGCAGCACCAGTTAGTTCTTTTTCAGTAGATACAACTAAAGATTCATGCTTGCTCTTTTTATATTTGTACCTACCTCGAAGTAAAGCTTGGTAAACTCTTTTCTCGAACATGATCCATTCAGTAATTTTTTCTTGAGTACTAGGACTCGAAATGCGGAGTCCAAACTTTATAATATTGAGTAATCCTAGCCGCTCTGGCATTCCACCATTTTCTAGGCTAACTTCTATCAACTCCTTGAATAATTCGATTGATGCTTTTGCTTGTTCTAAAGCTTCGTCTGCACTATTTGTGGAGAATGTACTAGACAGATATTTTGACTCTACGCCTTTTGCAAATATTTCGAGTTGGGGTTCATCGTTACCTGTCAGCATAAGCTGTATTGCCAGTAAATCTGTCCTTCTAGAATCTTGATCGAGTCCTTCTCCTGCACTGGATTTTCTTCCGAAGAAAGGTAAAAATGAATCCACAGGTACAAGGAAACCAGCGGAGTCTTTGTCTTTTCGAAAAAGACCCTTAAAATTTGCTCCTTCGTCATAGTTAAGAAGTCGGATCGTTCCTACTATTCCTATTGCTCCCAGTGCATTCCTTCCTGACTTAAGGGCCTCACCCCCAATTGCAATCCCGAGGTTTCCAAGTTCTGTAATAAATTCACTTGCTACATTTTTTTCAAAAAAACCATTTACATTAACTTCGAATTCCCTAGGTATATTAGAGACGATAAAATAAGTATTTTTAGTTTCTCCAATATCAACCTTGAAGTCCCAGAGAGCGCGATTTTCTTCAACATTTGCTCCATCACGTACCCACTTAACGAAAATCGCAGGATCCATTCCACTTCCGGGTGCAACAATCCAATCATATTCCAATTTATCAGGTAAATCCTTGGTACAAACTACCCCAATTCTTTCGCCCGATATTTCAAAGGCCTTAGCTATGGCATTGGTAAATGCACTACCAAGTTCGTTTTTATTTTCTATAGAAGTATCAAATTCAATAGAATAGCTACTTGGGATTGCGGTTTGTCCTTCAACTAGCTTTAAAATTGGTTCGCTGAAAACTGATCCTTTATCGACTCCACGCGGCATAGTTTGGCCTGAAATTGATCTAAATTTTATATCTTCCCTCGGTTCTAACATTTTAACATCTGGAAAAATTTTGCTTATATTTTCACCTACTTGTTTTGAGTCGTAAATCATGATTGGAGGTGAAATAAGCATGTTTACATCTTTAAATTGTTCGACGTCATCTTCAAAGGCTAATCGAATCCCCCCTGGTATTTTTTCACCCATCGAGCTAGTTTCCTCACCATTATGAAGAAGTTGTCTCATTGAATGAACAATGTGGGAGCTAGTATATCCTTTGGAAATATGCATACCTATCGAACGTCTCGAAGGGAAAGTACGTAAGTAACTTTTGATGCTTGTTTCGGCTAGTTCACTAGTTCTGCCATCATTGATGTTTAACTCCATCCCAAATTGATTCCTTAATATTTTTAATACTTTATAAATTTTTACCCCGATATTTTTCTTAATTGCAACGTTCCATCCAGGATCAGAAGTTGGGAAAACATATAGTGGTTCTAGCTCGTTTCCGTCTTCTTTTACACCCGGAATCCACGAGTATCCCTTAATTCCTTTAAGTAATACTGAGAGTTTATAGAAAACCGTATCATTACATGTTAAACGCTTTGCACGCTCAACTAGTGCGAATTGGACCATGTATCTCTTGGCTAGTATAAGCGGGTGAAATGGGCCGTTTAGAATAAAATTGTAACTTAGCTCAGTATCCTCTTTACTCCAATAAATTAAACAGTCCAAGTAAACCATTATGAAAAGACGTGACCAATCTAATTGGGATTTATTCTCTTCAACGTATTTAAGAATATTTTTATATACTTCTAGGTACTTAACTAGAAGTTCCTCGATGTTATTAGCGTGTTCTTCTATGTATATAGGGTGCGATGCATAGACTGGATGATTATTAGTTGTATCGTAAGGGTCTAATGAATTTTGCAGTGCCTGTATAAACTCGTATCTAATTTTTTGATATTCTTCAATCAGACTTTGTGCTTCCGCATTTAATTCAATCCTGTTAAATAGTGGATTTTCTGCCTCACCAAAAAAAACTACATAATTTTTTTCATTAAATCCGCCTGAAATTTCACCGATGTCACCTATTATGGGGCGCCAACCTTTCTCATCAATCATTTTACCTGCAAAGGTAGATAGAAAAAGTGATTTGCTGTTGTTTTTTCCCAAATTAAGGTATGGTTTCCTAGAAGTGCCTTTAAAGATAGGAAGAATTTTTTCAATTTGGTCTTTTTTACCATTTACAGAAAAAACTCTAAGTTCATCCTCCAGTGTAAATTCTCCACTTTCTACTAAATTTGCTTTTAAAAGGATTGCTGATGAGAGATCACCAAACCTTGAAGTCATTGTCAACTGTTGACTAAAGTTATCGCTAGTGGGATCTACACGATTTTGTGAAGACCAAATTCCTTTTTTCTCTTCAATTAATGTGTAGTCTTTATTATCTTGGTCACGTAAAACAGGCTTATTCTCATCATTAGTAAATAGGTAAAATTTAACCGGCGTGTCAGTTACTATTGGTTCGTCAGCATCTGGGTCCCCATCATGCTTAATTCCATTCACAATTTCGAAAACTGGTTGTTTAATCAACGTAAAAGCAGGTCTTACTTCTCCGCACACATTTAGATTAAACGTTCTTTGCGCATGTACCATTTCGTCGGATATCATGATGATTCGCATTGTGATATTTTTATCTGATCGGCTTAATCTCTCGTCTACAGTGAATGAGAAATCCTTACGTCCTAAGGAAGGGTCATCAATCACCACTTCAGAAATTCTTTGTCTCGCCCCGTTTAGACGAATATTCCATTTTTTCCCGTGTTCCTCTGGTGGTATTTCATAAGTCACAGACAAGTTTATTTCCTCACCTGCGAATGTAGCGATTACATCCGGATTCCTAATTTCAGCCCTCTCACAACTCAAAGTTACCCCCCTGATAGTAACGTCAAGTGGGGGCCGCGTTTCAAAAATTTCTTGAAGATTTATACTGGAAAGTATCTCCCATGACTCAGGTTTTTTTCTATCCCAGCAATCAAAAAAAGCCAGTGACTCAATATCTTTGTATTTGGTTGGTCCCCATTTGTCCAAGAAATAATTTATTGATTCTTTAACCCTAATTTGATCCTCTTCACTAGAATCTGGAAAGACTTCAGGTATTCTTTCAATGGCTTTTTCCCTAGAACCTGCTTTTTTGCACTTAACAACAATTCTCTTGCAGAATTGAGAAATATCATTAATAACTTCTTCAACATTGCCCAAATCACCTGTTGGGCAAGGAATTCCGGAGTGAAAGAGCATTTTTTTTCTTACGTCCAGTATTTCTGGATATAAATCCGGTGAAAATTCTCCAAGAATTTTCTCCAGTAACAAAATTTGGCGCTCTTTTATTGGTAACGTTCTTGAATAATGAACCAAGCATTTTAAGAT
>JAZAHK010000026.1:0-49561 GCA_036231405.1 Nitrospinota bacterium | reverse complement strand
CCTTCACCTTCTCGAGATATTCCTCTTCCAATTTACGTATTTTCTTTTTGTAAGAATCAAGTTTCTTGGTATTCTCTACTTTCAGCGCACGTACCTTCTTCTTCCTCTCCTTCACCTTCTCGAGATATTCCTCTTCCAATCTACGTATTTTCTTTTTGTAAGAATCAAGTTTCTTGGTATTCTCTACTTTCAGCGCACGTACCTTCTTCTTCCTCTCCTTCACCTTCTCAAGATATTCCTCTTCCAATTTACGTACTTTCTTTTTGTAATTAATTAAAGCTTTGCGATACGCCTGTTTTCTTTTTTGGACTTTTTCCCCTCGCTTTTTAACTTCCTCTAAGTATTTTTTGTCAATTTTTTCAATCTTTTTTTTACGATCAATTACTTTTCTCTTATATACATTATCGTGTGTTTTTATCTCTAAATTTCTCTGTTTAACCTGTTCTAAAAAATTCTTAATTCCTTTTATCCGTACTTCTGATAATCCATAAAATTCAGAAAATTTTTCGTCTTCTACCAATTTTCGAATCTCTATTGTTTTCCTGAATAATTTTAGATATCTCAAAGAATTGTTCCATTTCAAACCCTCTTCTGAGATTTCCGACAAACGCCATAATGAAAGAAGAAAAACATCAAGATTAGTTATTTTTTTTTGATTTACGATCTGAAGATAAAGAACTAGTGATCTTTCAGTCTCTCTGGATTTATCAAACGATACCGCCAAATAAAATTTTGATTGATCTCGAAAACTTGCACTTGTTTTTAAAGAGAGAATTTTACTGAAGTAGTTTCTAGACAACTTAAAATTGTTAGCTCTAAGTGCACAATCTCCTCTAACAAAAAGATAGTAGGCATAGCTTTCTTCCTGAACAGAGTCTTTCCAATCAGAGATTTTCTCAAGTTGGACTAAATTCTCAATAGACTTCTTACAATCTTTTTTCTCGTACCTAGCAATTGATGCCCAAAAGAATTTCTTCGTAATCAAACGAGATAAATAGGATTCTTTTTTTGATTTCATCCTAATAAGATTGGCAAACGCGCTCTCGTAGTTGGCAGCTGCTTTTATAACTCTCCCTTCTAGTTCAAGAATCTCACCAAGTCTGATATAAGACTTCAGATAAATTTTTTCTGACCTGTTGGTTGTACCAGCTAATAGTAGTTGAAAATTTTTCTTTGCCAAATCATATTGCTTGGTGTTTCTGAAAGACTCTGCTAGTAGAAATCTAGCAATAACCGCATTTCTACCGCTTCCGTTTTTTTTCAAAAAATCTAAAAAAGCTTCTCTTGCTGGAAGATAAAGTCCATCTTGAAACAACTTCAACCCGAATATAAAAGAATTCTCTAACTCGCCTTCTTGACGTGCCTCTAATGGATACATATTAGATAATGAGGAGAAACAAAAACATAGAAGGAATATAAGAAATTGTATTCTGAATCTTCTAGGGATACCCATTTTAAAGTTCCAGATATAAATTATCTATTAATCTAATTGAACCTATTTTAATTGCAATCATAATTCGCGCTGAATCCTTAATTTCTTTCAAGCTTTCCAGGGTTTCAGAATCTACAATTTCTATATATTCCAACTCTAAACTTGGTTCTGTAAGTATTTCTTTTGCGGTTTGGATTAATTTGGAACAATTATTCTCACCCTCAAGGAAAAATTTCTCAACTCTTTTCATTGCTTTGACAACCAAAAGAGCAGTTTCTCTATCTTCTGGACTTAAATGAATATTTCTACTACTTAAAGCTAATCCGTCTGAGTCACGAATAATCGGACATAGAACGATTTGAGTATCTAACGACAAGTCAGTACACATTCGACTAACAATTAAAAATTGTTGATAATCTTTTTCACCGAAATAAGCATAATCAGGGAGACAAATCATTAACAATTTCAATACGACTGTAGAGACACCACGAAAATGACCAGGTCTTCCAATACCACAAAGTTTATCTGAAATCCCCCCTACATTGATCCACGACGAATAACCAGAGGGATAAATTTGTTCAGTATTTGGAACAAAGAGATAGTCTACTCCAAGAGAACTGCAGAGTTTGGAATCATCATCTATCATCCTTGGATAACTCTCAAGATCGTTGGACGAGTTAAATTGTGTAGGATTTAGAAAAACACTAACTATAGTAGTATCGTTTTCTTTCAATGATGTCTCTATCAAACTCTTATGGCCATTGTGCAGAGCTCCCATAGTTGGAACTAGACCAACATTCGTGGTCTTTTTCCTGAAATTAGAACACAAGATATGCATTTGTTCTGGAGAAGAAATAAGTTGCATTTTCGAACTTGCCCATTTGCTTTCAATTAAAATTTAAAAAAGCTAATAAATAAAGCCAAGCACATGAATTATTTCATAGAAGGGGGCTAGAATCACCTTCTATTTTTTTCACCCAATATTTTTTTTTCGTAACCGTTTCAAGAATTTCTTTAGCTGTCATTTTTAAAATTGGATGAAATGCCTTAGGGGCTATCTCACTTAAGGGCACAAGCACAAAACGTCTCTCATGCATTCTTGGATGAGGAACTTCTAAAGATGGAGTTTTCAATACACATTGTCCATATAGAAGAATATCTAAATCGATAAGTCTTGAGGAACCTTTAGTGGCCCTAACTCTTCCCATTTTTTTTTCAATTCCTAAAACCAAATTTAAGAGTTGGCGTGGGGTGAGCGAACATTTGAATTCTGCCACGGCATTCAGATAGACAGGCTGTGGTTCTACTCCCACTGGCTCAGTCTCATAAAACGAAGAAACAGAACGGAAAACTAGTTTTTCTTCCATAGACAAGAGTTCTATAGCTTTATTAAGTTGAGACGTTCTATGTTCCAGATTTGCCCCAAGCGCAATGAATACAGGATTCTGTTCGATCAAAAACCCACTTTCTTTATCCTATCGAAAGCTTCCAAAAGTCTGTCTTCTGGCACGGTTAAAGCCATACGAATATAGCCTTCCCCATGGGGTCCAAAGCCGACACCAGGAGTTGTAACAACTCCCGTGTTCTTAAGTATATGGGCTGTCAAATCTGTTGAAGTATACCCTTCCGGGCATCTAATCCACATATAAAAAGTTGCCTGAGGATTATTTACCTCAAGATTAAGTTCCTTTAAAGCTTTATAAGCAACATCTCTTCTTTTCTCATAAATCGAACGCATTTCTGCAACACAGGATTGGTCTGATGTTATAGCACGAATACCTGCTTCTTGAATTGCTTGAAAAGCCCCAGAATCAACATTTGTTTTTATCGCCCCTAATCCAGCTAAAACTTCAGGATTGCCAACAGCACACGCGATTCTCCAACCAGTCATATTGTAAGTTTTTGAAAGAGAGTGAAATTCTATACCAACTTTTTTAGCACCATTCGCATTCAAAAAACTTAATGGAGGAACCCCATCAAAAAACATTTCAGAGTATGCATTATCACTACAAACAATAACATCATAACTTCCCGCAAACTCTACAAGTTTATCGTAAAATTTTATATCTGCGCATGCGGCAGTTGGGTTGTTGGGATAATTAACAAAAATTAACTTAGAGGCTTTTGCTATATCACTAGGAACGTCCTCTAGTACAGGGAGAAATCTATTCTCCTCTTTAAGTGGCATAAAATGAACTTTTCCATCAGCAAAATATGTACCTACCTCATACACTGGATATGCAGGATCAGGAACAAGAACATAATCTCCTGGATTTACAAAAGCTAGTGGAATATGAGCAATTCCCTCTTTTGATCCTATAAGAGTGAGGACTTCAGAATTAGGATCGAGTGAAACCCCAAATCGATTTTCATACCATTCACTACACGCTTCTCTAAAGGATTTCATCCCGATATATGAGGGGTACTGGTGATTCTCAACTTTCCTAGAAGCAACATCAAGTTGTGTAATAATGTGCTCCGGTGTAGGAAGATCTGGATCTCCTATTCCAAGACTTATGATATCTTTTCCATCGTTAGCTGCTTCCTCTTTCATTCGGTCTATTTCGGCAAAAAGATACGGTGGCAAATTGCCAAGTCGTTCAGCAAGTTTAATTTCCATTGAAAGAGATACCTCCTAAAAAAATCCTAAAGTTAAATAAAGTTGATTGAAACTCGATTATTATCTAAGTAGAAAAAAAGCTCAACGAACTTGTTATTTTAATTAACAAATTAGAATAAAATAGAAGATATTTGAAAAACTAAATTTAGAAAACACTATTGCTATAAAATAAAAGTTAATATATTAATGTGGGGAGTGTTTAGTTTAACCTTCCCTATCCAAAGGATTTTGCTGAATGGTACATGTAATTGCAGAACCATGTGTGGATACGAAAGATACTGCTTGCGTTGATGTATGTCCTGTAGACTGTATCCATGAAGCAGAAGACGGTTCCAGCAACATGTTGTTTATTGACCCAGTAGAGTGCATTGATTGTGCAGCGTGTGTTCCTGCCTGCCCTGTTGAAGCAATCTTCGCTGAAGGGGATTTACCTTCAAAATGGTCAAGTTACACAAAAATCAATGCAGATTTTTTTACCGCACAACCTGCTGCAACTTCTGCTTCTGCCACAGTTACATCTACATCCTCAAAAGCAATTGTTGAAGAACCAGAATGGAAACCAGAACCAGTCGATCTTTCCGAAGAAGATATGTATAAATCTATATCTGAGATACGAGAGGATGTTTCCAGCAATAGAGGAAAGCCTAGTCTACATCCAAAAAGTTCGATTTTTCGTTTCCCTGTTATTGCCATTGCAGCAACTCTACTTATCTTTATTTATGGATTATCAAATAACCTTTCAAAAAATTTAAACAAATCTATCTATGGGAAAATTTCTTCATTTGCACTTAGTCAAACAAAACCTAAACTCGCTGAAAACACATTTTCTATTTTTAAAAAAATAAATGGGAAAACATACAAAGCTAAAGTGGTTGATTCAATTTTCGGAAGCAGGAATCTCTCCTTCATTATCCCATCGAGTGAATTCAAAAAAGAAATTTACCATGCAGGTGAAGCTTATTTTGGAAAATTAACTAACCAAAACAGTCTTTTTTATTATATATATATTGACAAGAAAAGTGATGGAAAACTTGATTCTGTTTTACTTGTAAGAGAAATATGGTCATCAAAAAATCGTTTTCTAGGGAAATATCATAGGCCTGTAAAACCTACCTCAAAACACCAATTATCATTCAAAAAGGCTGCGGAATTATTTGCCCAAGAATTGGGGCTAATACAGAGCTAAAAATCTACTTTATCTGCTTCGTCTGTTTCAGGGAATGGGCCTTCTTTAATTTCAATTGCTTTCGTATTTTCTTCAAGAAATTCTATTCTATGACCTTCATACATCAATATTAAGTCTCCGGACTTTAAAATTACATCTCCCGCAAATTCGCCCTCTTTGGAATAAACACCAATCTTCATAGAACCATTTCTACAAACCATTATTTGATGACGAGTCTCGTTATTAGGACGTTCGGTAACCTGATGATAGTGAGGATTTACAACAGAACCCGGACTTCGATTAAGTAAAATTATCTGCAACGGCAATTCGTCATCGGTAATATGAGCTTTAGTCCTTCTTTCAGACTCAAAATTTTGCCCAGAATACGCTTTTGCAAGATGCTCTTTTTCCGAATCATTATCCAAAAAAGGAGGAAAAGAATCATAACTATCGAAATCTTGGCGTACGACCATAGCCAAAACCCTGCTATTTTTTAATCTTATATACTCAATCCCATCCTTGGTATTCGACATTACCTTCGCCCTATTCTTTAAACCCACGAATTCTTAACTGTCAATTCCTAAAACTTCATTCATTCCATACAATCCAGGAGGTTGATCTACAATCCAATTTGCAGCTCTCACCGCACCCGCTGCAAAATTATCCCGATTCCCAGCACGATGAGTTATTTCTAATCTTTCACCGGAACCAAAGAAAAAAGCAGTGTGCTCACCTGGCACATCACCACCCCTTAGTGTTTGGATTCCAATAGAACCAGAAACACGTTTCCCTATGATACCCTCTCTATGAAAAACTATATCTTCAGGATAGGTCTTCCCAGTAATCTCACACAAAATTTCTCCCATTCTAACCGCTGTTCCTGAAGGTGAATCTACTTTTTGATCATGATGAATTTCCATCAACTCAATATCATAGTTACGACCCAGCAAAGATGCCGCTTCCTTAATAAGCCTAAAGAGAACGTTAACTCCCACACTCATATTAGGGGCAAACACGCAAGGAACTTTTTTCGAAATTTGATTTATTTCTTCTTGCTGAGACCCATCTAGGCCAGTAGTACCTATAACCAAAGACAGACCTTTTTCAGATGCTATCTTAGAATGTTCTAAAGTCGCATCAGGAGTTGCAAAAGAAATCAAAACATCGCCGTCCATTAGATTCGGATCTGATTCAAACAAAACACCAAGTTCACCCACGCCTGCAAAAACACCGATATCGGTTCCAATACTAGAAAAACCTGGATGTTCTAGACCACTAGAAAGACTTAATTTTTTATCTTTAAATACCTGAGAAACAATACTCTGCCCCATCCTTCCTCCGGCACCAGAAACTACTACTCTTTTAGACACATCAAATCCCTCATAAAAACAAAAAAGTAAGTTTAAGAATTATTCCAAATATTCATAAAAACTACATCTTCTAACGGTTTTCTATTAGCAGCTTTAAAATTTTTGCCAATAGTGTGAGCAACAGGAATTAAGGCGACCGGGATAAAATCTTTTGGAATTTTGAGAAGTTCCTTTATTGGTTTTTCCAAATGTGGAGTAGTATAGACTGAGCCCAAACCACGTGATCGAAGCGCCAACTGAAAACTCCATATGGCTGGGATAATCGATCCATATAAAGCAGATGGAAGAGTAGTTTTCATATTAAGCGGGACTTTTACCTGAATACATGGGATTACATGTACTGGAACTTTCTCAAGATTCTCTGCAAGATAAATAGCCGAGTCGAAAACACGTTCATTCTGTGTTTCCCCTCCATCAGACGCATTCAACTTTCCAGATTCTAAATAGTGACCATTCCCAGTCCTGTAAATATCGGCCAAACTTTTTCTGGCATCTTCGTCAGAAACAACTATCCATCTCCATCCCTGTTTATTAGAACCAGTGGGAGCCTGAATTGCAAGTCGAAGGCATTCATTAATCACATCTAAATCGACCTCTTTTTCTAAATCTAAACGCTTTCTGACAGATCTGGTCGTTGACAATAGTTTGTCAGTCATTGTTAAATCAAAATCACTCACTTTAAAAACCTCTTAATATTTAATTATCTATGCAAGAGCATCCGTTTGCATCTCGCCCGTATAAACCAATCTAGTGTCACCCTCCATATAAACATCACTTGTGTCTTCTGGATTCCCTTCAAAATGGATCATCAAAGACTCTCCACTTTTAACTTGCACATTTACGGGCGACTCTACAAGATTTCGAGCAGCCGCTAAAAGTGACGATGCAACAGCACCAGTACCACATGCAAGAGTTTCATCCTCAACGCCTCTCTCATAAGTTCTTATAGTAATATTATTACTATCAAGAACTTTAACAAAATTCACATTAGTTCCGTCTGGCTGGTATATAGAATGTCTTCTAATCTCTCTACCATCATTTAGAACGTCTACAGAATCTAGATTTTTTGTGTAGAGAATTGCGTGTGGCACTCCAGTATTAATACTATCTAATAATACTTCCTCATCCCTTAGAATAATCTTGGTAGATTGTGTAAAGCTGTGTGGTTTTGTCATTTTTACTTTCACACGATTTCCATCAATGGAAGCATCCAAAACTCCAGCCATAGTTTCAAAAGAACCTTTTTTTTTGATCAGACCTGTTTCTTTAGCAAAACGTATTGCGCAACGTCCACCATTCCCACACATTTCGCCTTCACTACCGTCAGCATTAAAAAAACGCCACTTAAAATCCGCTTTTTCACTTGATTCAATAAACATAAGTCCATCTGCACCTACTGAGAGACCACGCCTACATACTGACTTAACAAAATCAGCCATAGACTCTTCTTTAAATTCATTATCGAAGTTTTCAACAAAGATGAAATCATTGCCACTACCACTTAATTTCATAAACTTTATATTTTCAACCATTTACTTATTCCTTAGACAATAGAAATGAAGGTATTTCCTCTCCCCTAATCAAATCCTCATAAGACTCCCTTGCTCTAATTAAGTAAGAGTCTTTTCCTTGAACCAACAACTCTGGTGGTCTTGGACGAGAGTTGTAGTTTGATGCCATAGTGAATCCGTATGCACCTGAACTCATAACGGCAACTAGATTATCTCTAGAAAATTCTGGCATTTCTCTATCTTTCGCAAGATAGTCCCCACTTTCGCATATAGGACCTACTAAATCAGACAAAAACTTCGTAGTGCCCAAAAGTTGTTCTTCGACTGGCAAAACTTTTTGAAAAGCCTCATACAAACTTGGACGAATCAAATCGTTCATGCCAGCATCTACGATAACAAAACGTTTTTCTGGGTTCTGCTTTTTATATAGTACCCTCGTAACTAAAACACCAGCATTGCCAGAAATAAACCTTCCTGGTTCAAAGATTATTTTACATCCTAAATCCTTTATCAACGGGACAATAGTCTTAGCATAATCGTTTGGATGTGGAGGATTTTCATCTTTATACGAGATTCCTAGACCTCCTCCAAGATTCAAGAAACAAATCTCATGACCATCTGAACGCAAAGAACCAACAAGTTCTACTACCTTTTCTACTGCATCAGCAAAAGGAGAGGTAGTCGTTATTTGACTTCCAATATGACAATGAACCCCAGAAAGTTCAATAGAACCAAAACTCGCTGCTCGAGCATATTCCTCTCTCGCCTTCGAAATATCTATTCCAAATTTACTTTTTTTTAGTCCCGTAGAAATATATGGATGTGTCTTCGGATCGACATCTGGATTAACTCTTAGAGCCACTCTTGCAACCTGACTGTTTCTTTGAGCTACCTCATTAATGTTGAACATTTCCTCTTCACTTTCTACGTTAAACATGAGAACTTTTTGCTTTAGTGCATATTCAATTTCTTCATCTGACTTACCTACACCCGCAAAAACAATTCTCTCGCCGGGAACTCCTGCTTTTACAGCCCTATAAAGTTCTCCCCCAGAAACTATATCTAAACCACCGCCCATTCCAGAAAATAATCGAAGTATCGCAATATTTGAATTGCTTTTCATAGCAAAACAAACTAAATGTGAAACTGAAGAAAATGCGTTACTAAAACTACTAAATTGACGCGTGAGAGCAGCATGACTGTATACATAAAATGGAGTCCCATACTTTTCCGCAAGTTCTGCAATTGGAATCTGCTCTGCGCATAATTCCCCACTTATATAGCTAAAATCATCACTCATTGAAAACTTATCTCCCTGTTGAAAAATCTTTAGAAACTTTTTTCATAGGTGCTTTGGGAGGACCTTTAACTCCACAACTAACAGAAGCAAGAAAAATAAAAATTATCAAAAAAATCAGAACTAATAAAGATCTATACCTCAAAGAATATCTCCAAGTTTTTTCCTCTCTAACCTTATCTGTCTTTTTACGCTCGTGAGAGACGAGCCTCCTTTGCTATTCCTATTAGCAATGGATCTCTCTACAGATGCCTCTTTAAGATCTGAACTCTTAACGTGAGGAACAAATTTCTGTAAATCTTTAAGTACTAATTCATTAAATGGAATTTCCTTTTCTGTGGCATATAAAACAATCTTACCAGCAGATTCATGAGCATCCCTAAAAGGAATTCCTCTCCTTACCATCGCATCAGCAATATCAGTAGCAGTCATGTAACTTTCATTCACTGCTTTTGACATTTTTTCTTTATTAAAGGTCAAAGAATCAAGCAACAAACACGTAACAGTCAAAGAAGAATGAAGTGTGTCTGAAGCGTCAAAAACCTGCTCCTTATCCTCTTGCATATCTCTATTATACGCGAGTGGCAAACCTTTCATCATTGTCAACAATGAAACAAGATTTCCATATGTCCTTGCACTTTTCCCTCTCACGAGTTCAGCAACGTCAGGATTTTTCTTCTGCGGCATCAATGAACTACCAGTAGCAAAAGCGTCTGGCAAATTGATAAAATCAAACTCCTCACTGGCCCAAAGCACTATTTCTTCTCCTAAACGACTGAGATGCATCATAGAAATTGAAGCAGTTGAAACAAACTCAATCACAAAGTCACGATCGCTTACGGCGTCAATACTATTTAAAGACACAGAATCAAAATTCAATTTCTTTGAAAGAAGTTCTCTGTCAATCGGGTGACTAGTTCCAGCTAAAGCACCAGAACCCAACGGAAGTACATTTACTCTTTTCCTTACCTCGGAGAATCTATGATAGTCCCTACTAAACATTTGAGTATAAGCCATCAAGTGATGAGACAGAAAAACTGGTTGAGCCCTTTGCAAATGAGTATAACCAGGAATCAATACTTCAATATTTTTTTCTGCTTGTGTCACTATGCAAACACGTAGTTCCTTCAAAATATTTAAAATCTCATCAATTTGGTCCCTTAACCATAGTCTCAAAGATGTTGAAACTTGATCGTTTCGACTCCTAGCAGTATGAAGTTTCCCTCCAACAGGACCTATCCTATCAATAAGAGCAGCCTCTATATTCATATGGACATCTTCCAATCTAGGATCAAAGAAAAACTTTTTAGACAAAATATCAGATAAAATAGACTTTAAACCCTGGACAATTTTTCTAGAGTCATTGCGAGAAATAATCTTCTTTTCCCCTAACATCTCAGCATGTGCAATTGATCCTTCTATATCAAACTCTGCTAATCTATAATCAAACGAAACGCTCTCTGTGAAGCCTTCTACGAAAGAGTTTGCGAAACTAGAGAACCTACCTCCCCAAGGCTTCCTAATTTTTTTTCTGGTAGAACCTGTATGTTTCTTCTTATTCATGCAGAAAATCCTATAAAAATAAAAGATTAGAAAATCAGAACCTAAACAAAAAATCACATTAATTTAAAACAACAATCTAAACAGAATCGAATCTTGCACTTAAATATTAACAAATTCAATCTAAAAGAGACATAATTTTATTCAACTTTAGGTCTTGACACTCAACTTTCCTGTTGTTAGTTTTTCGATCGTTAGTGTGATTTATGTTTTCGCCCTTTTTACAATAGTTGTTTATTTATAATTTTATAGCCCTTTTACAATCAGTATGAAGGGAATAAATTGAAAAGTAGCTTCAAACAATTAAGAGCTGCTTCATTGGGATGGAATTTTGTAACTGCACCACTTGTTGGTGGATTGATGGGTTATGGGTTGGATTATTTGTTTTCAACTTATCCATGGATAATGGTCATTGGCCTTATACTTGGTTTTGTGTCTGCTTTTCGAGAAATACTTAGGAGTACAAAATAATTGAGCAAGTTTACTGAACCAAATTCAGACTCAAAGCAAACAGCACAAAAGATTTCTATTTTTTGCATTACTTTGCTTTCTTCAATTTCATTAATCACACTTTGTTTTTTCACCTTTAAAGATTTTCTCGCTGTTTTTACCTTCGGGGTTCTTTCTCTATTGAATCTTAAGTGTATGGATACATACTTCTTAAGATTAATTGGCAACAAAGAAAATGCAAAAAAAATAACTATACACTTCCTCTACACAATAAGATTTCTTGCGCTTTTGTCATTTATTTGGATCGGAATAGGAATGTTGGATCTTTCAGTAATATTTATTGTATTCGGATTGTCTATCCCAATTATGTCATTTTTCATTTTTGGAATTACAGAAACATTTAAATCTAGTAATTTTAGAAAGGTTTAATTAACGATGGAAAAGTTTCACCCTTTTTTATATTTAGATTTCTTCCCGGCCCTTTCTGATTTTCCTAATGTAACTTATACATGGGCAGTAATGGTGGTAGTACTTTTAATTGCCTTTCTTACAACCAGAACCCTTCAAATTATTCCACTCGGGAAACAGAACGTTTTCGAAACACTGTTCGACGCTGTTTTTAGTTTTATGGAAGGACCATTGGGAGAAGAGGGAAAGAAATATTTTCCTTTAGTTTTCACTTTAGGAGTATATATTTTCCTGTCAAATTTAATTGGAATACTACCTGGATTCATGGCTCCAACAAGTAATATAAATACAAACATAGGTTGTGCCCTAACAGTTTTTCTTGCAACTCATTATGTTGGATTCCAGAAAAGTGGCTGGGCATATTTAAAACATTTCACAGGCCCCATAATGTGGCTCGCACCTCTCATGGTTCCTATAGAGATAATTTCACATTTTGCACGCCCGCTTTCTTTAACTCTGAGATTATTTGGGAACATTACAGGGGAAGAACTTGTTCTAGGTGTATTAATGCTTCTTTGTTTCCAAGTTTTTTTGCCTATCCCTTGGGCTATGCAGATGTTCATAATTTTTGGTAGTTTTATACAGACTTTTGTTTTTGTTCTTTTAACGATGATTTATATCGCAGGCTCATTAGAGGGACACGACCACGATGATGAACACCACGGAGAGTTAGAAGCTCATCCAGTTTAATTGACTGTAAATTAAGCTTTATTTCGTTTTCTTTATTACTACAAGGAGAAGAAAGCAATGAAACGGTTGGTAATTTTCTATGGAGTTTTTGCAGCATTCTTTGCTATGGCTACAGAAGCTTTTGCAGCTACTGCGGCAACAGGTTCTGAAACACTTAAATGGAGAATCATCTCTTCCTCATTCGCACTTGCAATCGCTGCTGCAGCCGGAGCTATTTCTCAAGGCTGGAGTATATCTAGTGCACTAAGTGGCACCGCTAGGAATCCAGGAGCCGGTGCAGACTTAAGAATTTCTATGATAATTGGACTTGCACTTATTGAATCATTGGTAATTTACACGTTTGTTATCTGCTTGATTATCATTCTGGGTTAAGTTCCATTTTAGCAGGAAAGAGCAATTACTCTTTCCTGCTAAATTTATTTTCCTGTACATTTTTCCATTTAAATTTTCCTATTAAAATATGCCAAAAATAAACTTGAAAAATAAATGGGTTTTGGGATTTGACGTATCGGTTCCGTGTGGGCAAATTACGTTTTTAAATTGCAAGGACATTTCTTCCACTACTAGCACTCTTGAAAAGAATCAAAAGATTTCAACAACCTTATTACCTGCAATACAAGAAACTTTCATAAGATTAAAATTGAATGCTAAAAATATATGTGGAATTGGGGTGTCAACTGGGCCTGGTTCCTACATGAATATCAGGATCGGAATCTCTACTGCCAAAGGACTCTCTTTGAGTTTAGGTTGCCCAATTTTTGGATTTTCTTCACTAGAAATTCTAGCAGAAGAGGCTATCAGAGGATTTTCGGAAAGTACAGAAATTTCACCAAAATCTATTATATGCGTCAGAAACGCAGATAAGGATAATATCTTTAGCGCTAAATTTGAAGTTTCTAAAAAACAGTCTGACAAAAAATATCATTGTTTACGGAAAACAGATGATGCATTGATCAAATTCGATGAATTTGAAGTTGAGAACGACCAAAAGACTATCTTAGTATATTCTTCAATGGATAGTGAAAGAATATACTACCTAAAAAATAAATATAAAGACCCCTTTTTATTGCCGATCAACACTTCTTCTCTATCTGTAGGACTACTAACACTAGAGAAACTGAAAAGAGGTGACTTTCAAAACACCGAAAACGTACTACCCACTTATTGCCGGGAGGTAAAACTTGGATAGTCTATTATCTATAAAAGCACTTGACGTGAACTTAGTAAGCGTTAGAATTCTAGTCATATATTTTTTCTTATTTGAAATTTCTATGTAATTCACACCTTTGAAATTAGGAGAGAAATGACAGATCAAAATACAACCGAAGAAAAAGTTAATAATGATCAAAACACCGTTTTAACCCTTCAGACAACACATTTACAGTTAGAAAGCGAGCTTTCTATTTTAGAAAACCAGAGGTTTTTGACTGCAGATGAAGAACAAAAAATAAAAGAACTAAAGAAGAAAAAACTACTAATTAAAACTCAAATTGAAAAAATGAGCGAAGAAAATAACTAAGGTTTTACAATTCAATTACTTAGACTCGTTCTCGTTACCCTCCTTCTAGCTTGACCTAATTTACCATAGAAGAGTAGAATCCGCCTGAAGTTATTTATAACTTTATGTTTTAATATTGTACTTCAATAGTCTTTCTTATGAGGATTTACATGGCTATGAAAAAGGCAACCCAAATTAACGAATCTGAATTTTCTGGCGCTGAACTTATTTTAAGAAGTCTAGCAAGAGAAAAGGTAGAATTTATATTTGGTCATCCTGGAGCTGTTTTAATAACGGTTTTGGACCTTTTCCTAAAAGGAAACAATATAAAACATATTCTTACTAGACACGAACAGTGTGCTGCTCATATGGCCGAAGGATATGCAAGGGCAAGTGGACAGGTCGGGGTTTGTCTAACCACTTCAGGACCAGGTGCAACGAATCTAGTAACAGGCATAGCTGACGCGTACATGGATTCAGTACCTTTAATTTGCATTACTGGTCAAGTTGCAACCTCAATGGTCGGAAATGATGCTTTCCAAGAAGCAGATATTATAGGTATGACGAGAACAGTAACAAAACACAGTTACTTGATAAAAAATACTGAAGACTTGCCTAGAATTTTTCAGGAAGGATTTCATATCGCTCGAACCGGAAGACCAGGACCGGTGCTTATAGATATACCTAAAGACGTAATATTAGGAAATGCTAAAGAATTTATAAATCAAAAAGTTAGTATTAGGGGTTATAAACCAACAACACAAGGTCATCCACGACAAATAAAACGCGTATGTGAAGCAATAAAAAATTCCAAGCAACCGATATTGTATGTAGGTGGTGGTGCGATACATTCCGATGCTCATAAAGAACTTCTGTCACTAGCGAAAAAGGCAGAGATCCCAGTTACATGGACTTTAATGGGTGCTGGTGCATTTCCAAACAATCATAAACTCTCTTTAGGTATGCTCGGGATGCACGGTACTGCTTATGCTAATTACGCCGTAGCGGAATGTGATCTTTTAATTGCAGTTGGTGCGAGATTTGACGATAGAGTGACAGGTAAAGTTTCTGAGTTTGCTAAAAACGCAAAGATAGTACATATAGATATTGACCCAACAGCGATTGGGAAAAACAAACATGCGGATATCCCCGTTGTTGGAGATGCAAAACTCATACTATCTGAAATAAACAAAGTTATTAAATCACAAACTAGACCAGTTTGGATTAAAAAAACTCAAAACCTGATAAAAAAATATCCCCTAAGTTATAGTTCGCAAAGAGGAAAACCCATTAAACCTCAGGAAGCTATAGTCACACTTAGCGAAGAAATTGGAGATAAAGCTATTATTACAACTGAAGTAGGACAACACCAGATGTGGGCAGCACAGTTTTACAACTGTACTTTCCCAAGACAATTCATTTCATCAGGAGGACTAGGGACTATGGGTTTTGGGTTCCCTGCTGCAATAGGTGCTGCACTTGCAAGACCAGACAAAATCGCGATCGATATTGCTGGCGATGGAAGTTTCCAAATGGTTTCTCAAGAATTAGCAACTGCAGTACAATACAAAATCAACGTTAAAATCTTCATTCTAAACAATGCAAGTTTAGGGATGGTTAGACAATGGCAGGATTTATTTATGGACAGGCGTTTCAGTGAAGTAGAATTGGACTGTTCCCCTGATTATGTAAAACTTGCTGAAGCATATGGAGCATGTGGAATGTCAATTTCAAAGAAAACTGAATTGCGTCCCGCAATCAAAAAAATGACGACTACTCCTGGACCTTTTATTCTTGACGTAAACGTCGATCCAGATGAATTAGTTTTCCCCATGATTCCTGCTGGAGGGAGCACCAAAGACATGATCGTCTACGATTCAAGAAAAGAAAAATTTAGCGCAAAACTAAGCGCACTGCCAGATAATTAGGAGACGTTCCATTGGAATTAAATGGTTCTCAGATTATGTTAGAAGAACTAAAAGCAGGTGGTGTTGAAATTGCATTTGGAATTCCAGGTGGTGCAATAATGCCTTTTTATGACGAACTTCTTCAATCAGAATTTCCACACATTCTAACTCGACATGAACAAGGTGCCGCGCATATGGCTGATGGATATGCGCGAGTTAGCAGTAAAATTGCAGCCGTAATAACAACTTCCGGACCTGGCGCAACAAATATCATTACTGGTCTTGCCAATGCTCATATGGATTCCGTTCCTATGATTGCTATTACAGGCCAAGTTGCGTCTCCTATGATAGGAACTGACGCATTCCAAGAAGCAGATACTTACGGTTGCTCCATTCCAGTCACAAAATACAATTGGCTAATACAAGATGTAAAGGATATTCAAAACATCACAAAAGAGGCCATTAAAATTGCCACTACAGGAAGACCAGGGCCTGTGCTGATAGATTTCCCTAAAGATATTCAGGTAAAAAAAACCACTTACAAGAGATCTGAAACTTCATATGCGGGAGAAGAATTCCAATCGGAACTTTCTAAAGAAAGCATTGAGGGGATAGGTGAACTAATCTCTACACTCAAAAAATCAAAAAAACCTCTCATTCTAGCAGGAGCAGGGATATTAAAAGCAAAAGCATCAGGTGAACTAACAAAGTTTGCCAAGAAATCCAAAATCCCTGTTATCAATACATTACTTGGGCTAGGAGGATTTCCAGGAACGGACAGCCTTTTTCTTGGGATGCCTGGAATGCATGGAACTGCGTATGCAAACTTCGCGCTAGATGATTGCGATTTATTAATCAATCTAGGAGGACGTTTTGACGACCGTGTTACAGGAAATACTTCTGGATTTTGCAAGCAAGCTAAAATTTGTCACGTTGACATAGACCCCGTTGAACTAGGAAAAAGAATTTCAACAGATATTCCAATCCTCGGCAATGTCAGAGAAGTACTTAAGGTGTTAAATGAAGATGTTGGAGAACTCCACTGCGACAACTGGTTAAAGAAAATAAAAAAATGGAAATCTGATTTTCCTCTTAATTATAAAGTTGGCGGCCCCATCAAGCCTCAGTATGTCATTGAAAAAATACAAGAATTAACTAAAGGCGATGCAATCTATGCAACAGGAGTTGGGCAACATCAAATGTGGGCTGCCCAATTTATTCGTTTTAACGAACCCAACAGTTGGGTATCTTCTGGAGGATTAGGGACAATGGGCTTTGGCCTCCCTGCTGCAATAGGAGCAAAAATTGCGCGCCCCGAAAAAGAAGTATGGCTTATCGACGGTGATGGAAGTTTTGCGATGACTTTAACGGAATTAGCAACTGCATCCCAATATGGGATTCCAGTTAAAGTAGCTATATTAAATAATGGGTACCTTGGAATGGTAAGGCAGTGGCAGGAATTATTCTTTGAAAAAAGATACTCTCATTCTTACTATCC
Source organism: Nitrospinota bacterium (assembly GCA_036231405.1). Classification (GTDB taxonomy): domain Bacteria; phylum UBA8248; class UBA8248; order UBA8248; family UBA8248; genus UBA3496. The sequence goes on along the minus strand of JAZAHK010000026.1, from coordinate 32,095 downwards.
CAAGAATCCTGATTTCAAAGTAATAGCCGAAGGATATGGAGTTCACGGAATTGATGTAGACTCTTTAGAACAGGTTGTTCCATCTCTAGAAGAAGCATCTAAGATTGATGGGCCTGTAGTAATCAATTTCCATGTTGATGAAGGGGAAAATGTATGGCCAATGGTTCCAGCTGGCGCACCCAACAGCGAGATGCAACTAAATCAATCTGACGCGGAAGTCAAATCATGAGACAAGTCTTCTCAATACTAGTAAATAATCATCCAGGAGTTCTGTCTCATGTTGCCGGTCTTTTTACTAGGCGCAGTTATAATATAGAATCAATAGTTGCCGCACCAACTGTGGACAAAAAAATAACAAGAATGGTTATAGTTAGTCAGGTTGAAGAAGAAAAAATGAATCAAATAGGGAAACAACTAAGTAAACTTTATGACGTGAAATCTGTGGAAATTTTACCTTATGAAAAAGAAAAAACAAAAAAACTTTTCATCTCTGTTTTAGACAAATGAATGTCAAATTCAAACAACAAGGAGTAGAGAGATGTCGACAATTGAAGAAAAGAATTCGTCTGATACTCCGCATACGATAGCAATTTTAGTTGAAAATAAATTTGGCGTCTTGGCAAAAGTAGCGAGTTTATTCAGTGCTAGAGGGTACAATATAGAAAGCCTTTCGGTAGGAACTACTCAAGATCCTAGTATTTCAAGAATAACAATCGTGACATCAGGGGATTCGAAGATCATAGAACAAATACGCAAACAGTTAGGGAAACTTATAGATACAATCAAAGTGACCGAAATGAAACATGGGGAAAGCATAGAAAGAGAGATGGTTCTAATGAAAGTCTCCTCTTCAAAAGAAACAAGAGATGAAATTTTACAAATAGCAGAAATATTTCATTCTAAGGTACTACAAATAACTCCAAGTGAAATGATATTAGAAACGACTGGAGAGGAGGAAAAAATACTGAATCTTATAGAACTTCTTCAACCCTATAGAATCACAGAAATTTCGAGAACCGGCAAAACTGCAATTTCAAAAGGACCCACTATTTTAAAAAATATCAAAAACTAGAATGTCTAACTCGACAGAAACAAAAAGACCGTTAATTGCTCGCGAAGGATGGAAATTTATTTTGTTCTTCGCTTCACTATCCTTTTTTTCTTTTTATTTAAATTTTTTTATCCTTTTAATTTTGTTTGTTTTCCTGACGATCGCAGTTGCATTTTTTTTTCGAGACCCAAAAAGAAAAACGCCAAAAACCGAAGGCTCAATCATTTCACCAGCTGACGGCAAAGTGATTGCTCTTGAAATAGCAAAAGATAACTCAATTTTATTAGGGATCTTCCTTTCTCCTTTAGACGTTCACATCAATCGTTCCCCAGTTTCTGGGAAGATAAAGGAAGTAAATTATTTCAAGGGAAATTTTATAGCCGCATACAAAAAGAATTCTTCTGAAATTAATGAAAGGAATACTATTGAAATTGAAACGAATTCAGGAGATAATTTCTTGGTTGTACAGATAGCAGGTTTTATTGCGCGTCGAATAGTGTGCTGGAAAATAAAAGGTGATTATATCAACAAGGGGGAAAGATTCGGGCTTATACAATTCGGGTCTAGAACTGACTTAATTGTACCTCCTGGATATTCACCATGTGTCTCACTTGGAGAGAGAGTTCGCGGAGGAGAAACCATTGTCGCAAAATCAGGTTCCTTTTCGTCTTAAAAATTTCAAGAAAAGAAGACGAAAAAAAATAAATTCAAGGAAACATAGGCTTAAAAAAGGTATTTTTCTCTTGCCTAACCTACTAACAACCGGTGGTCTTTTTGCTGGCTTTTATTCTATCATTGCTGCAATCAACAATGATTTCTTCTGGTCATCCCTTGCAATCCTTTTTGCAATAGTACTAGATGGGTTGGATGGAGCAGTCGCCAGAAAAACGAGAACAACTAGTTCGTTCGGTGTTCAGTACGATTCAATGTGCGACTTGGTAACATTTGCTATAGCGCCAAGTTTATTGATTTACATTTGGGCACTAACACCGTTCGGGAGAATTGGTTGGCTAGCTGCTTTCGTTTTCTCTGCTTGTGGTGCACTCCGATTGGCAAGATTTAACACTATGGCCAACTCAGGAAAGACAGGTGGGGATTTTAGAGGGCTACCAGTTCCGGCAGCCGCCGGACTTATTGCATCATTCGTTTGTCTTCTAGAAAACACAACCTACAAGTCATTTGTCCCGATGGAATCAATTGCAGTAGTTGCCTACGTATTATCTTTTCTTATGGTTAGTACTATAAGATACAAAAAAATAGACATATTTAACAGGCGACTTAAATATCCATTTAGGACATCCGTAAGTGTAATCTTGATTTTATTTATGGCTGCTGCCGCACCCAAGTTAATGACATTCGTAGTAATGGCGTTATTCTGTGTTTCTGGTCCTGTAACGACTATCTTTAAAAATAAAAAAGAAATCAAATCTACCGAAGATGTTTATCATCAAAATCAGGATAGGGAACAAGAAAAGAGTTGGAATCGAATAAATTAAATTTTTCTAGAACCCCAACCAAAGAATTCAGAGAAAGATGGTCTATGTAGTATGAACTGGACAACTTTTTTGATTTTAATAATTTCATTGCTTTTCTCCCACTTAACAAACATCGAAATATTTGCCAATTCACTTTTAAACCCATCGAAGGAAATCACCAATAATTATGCAAGAAACTTCAAAGAAAGTAGTGGACCACTAGCATTTCTAAAAGACTCAAATGCAGCAACTGCAATTTCAGCAGACAAAATCATAAATGACAAAATCCGTCAAAGAGTAGTTGGAAAAGGTTTTGCCGACATAAGGTTTTTAGGACATCGTTTACAAGCTGACCACATAGAAATTCAAACTATTACACATGACGGAATTGCAACAGGAAATGTTGTTTTTCAAACTAAAAACGATAGGGTTATAGGAACTCGAGCAGAATTTAATTTGGATAGTGAAAAACTAACTATTTTTTCTGCTTATGGTTTTATTGCCGCTACATATTACATACGAGCCAATGTAATCAGAAGGCTATCCTACGACCATTACGAAGTTCTTGGGGGAACATTCACTTCCTGTAAAGGAGACAAACCTGATTGGGCCTTAAGATCTAAAAAAACAAATTTTAAAATAGGTGGATATGCAGAACTTAAAAATCCTAGACTCGAGATATCCGGATTTCCAGTTATCGCTTCACCATGGGCAATTGTCCCCATCAAACAAAAAAGAGCTTCAGGATTTCTGCCCCCAAAAATAGGACTAGGAAAAAAAAACGGAAACCAAATCGTGGCAGATTACTTCTGGGCCATAAATCGTTCTTCAGACGCTACTTTCGGTCTTGACTACATGTCAAAAAGGGGCTTCCGGTGGAAAGGCGAATATAGGTTTAAATCCGACGAAACGACTATTGGTGAAATAAATGGACAAACTATAAACGCTAAATCTCCCCCAAAAAAAAACAAACCTACTAAACAATTTTGGGACCTCAAAGGAAAATATAAAACGTATTTAACAGATTACAGGACAGACATAGACGCGAAAATAGAAGAAGCAGGAAGACCATACATAGACAGATCTCTAGACATAAATTTACACGACAGAACAAGACAGAGTACGAAATCACATGTCGATATACGCAGAGAATTTGTCAATCTTCCCGGGAGGTTTAAACTTCGCGCTAGCAGAACAAGGGGGGTAAACGAAAACGATGGAGATGTATATGACGTGGCACCAGGAATAAGTGTTGAAATCGACAATTGGAAATATGGATCAAGAGACCTCTATATGAACTTAAAAACCTCATTTCACAAACTAAGAAGAGTCGACTCTCCATCTACTATTTCGTTTGAGAGATTCCACTTAAAACCCAGTTTGTCTATCCCAATGAAAATTCTTCCTTCCTTAACTCTTACGTCCGAATTCGGATTCCATGAAACATTCTGGACACAACGAAAACTTGACTCGAGCATAGGAGGAAGCCCCACAAAGGAACAGCAGCTAACCTCCTCTATTTCTAGAGAGATGTGGTTCAGTGAATTTCATCTCAAAGGCCCAAAATTTAGTAAGATTTATGATGCCCACATAGGCAAAATGAACAAATTCAAACACACCATAGAACTAGAAAGCAATTACAAATACACCCCATCAATGGACTCAAGGGACAGACAATTAACTTTAGAATTGGATTCTATTGACTCACTAGGTGACAAAAATATAGCCGATTACACATTAACAAATAGGATTTTGACAAAATATAAAAGTGACCAGGGGCTAGAAACAAGAGAACTTCTAAAACTTTCAATATCACAACAGTACAACATAGACGAGAAGAGGAGAAAACAGAAACTTAGCACAAACTCAATTCGCCCCTCTGGTGATATAGATATAGAAGCTAAATCTTCAATTATAAGAAAGTTAAGTTTGATTCAAAAAGCAACTTACGCACCATACGAGAGCGAAATAAATAAATACTCAACAGCTATAAGATATTCGATCGGTAGAAACGGTTACCTCTACCTTGACAGAACATGGAAAAGGCAAAGAAATATAACACCAATAAGTACTGGAGAAAGCCATTTCAATTTATCTGGAGGATTTGCTTTCCTAAAGAACTGGTTCTTCGAATTAATAACTAGGGTTAACCGTTCTGACAAAAAAGTTCTCGAGAAAAAATTTATTTTAAGGCGCAAGTCATGTTGTTGGGATACAATTTTAACCGTTAGCGACCTTAGTGATAAAACTGAAATTTTCGTAGGATTCAACTTACTTGGAGTAATTGAAGGAGAGAGAATCCCCACATTCAGAAAAGGTTGGGAAAAAAACTAGTTAACAATTTTCAGTTGAAAGGAGAACATGACGTCCAAAAGTGTCTTAGTTACTGGAGGAGCAGGCTTTATAGGCATGCATCTGTGTGAGTCATTACTTTTATCCGGACACAAAGTTCTTTGTTTAGACAACCTTATTACAAGTGAGAAAAGAAAAGTTTCAGATAAAATAAATGTTCAATCTAACATGTTCAAATTTATAGAACATGACATTACACAAAGAATAGAAATTCGAGATGAGATAGATGAAATTTTTCATTTAGCAAGTCCAGCGAGTCCTATAGACTATCTCAAACTACCGATTGAAACTTTAAAAGTTGGAGCTATTGGAACCCACAATACACTCGGTCTTGCAAAGAATAAAAATGCAAAATTTCTTCTTGCATCTACCTCTGAAGTTTATGGAGATCCAGAAGTTCATCCACAACCAGAGACTTACTGGGGGAATGTAAATCCTACTGGACCCAGAGGAGTATATGACGAGGCAAAACGATTTGCAGAAGCGCTTACCATCGCCTATCACAAAAAACATAATATCCCAATTCGCATCGCTCGTATTTTTAATACTTATGGTCCGGGAATGAGATTTAATGATGGAAGGGCAATTCCAGGTTTCATCTATCAAGCTCTATCAGGAGAGCCAATTACGATTTTCGGTGATGGAAAACAAACCAGAAGTTTCTGTTATATTTCTGACTTGATAGAGGGGTTAAGAAAATTGATGGACTCAGATTCCACGGAACCGATCAACCTAGGGAATCCAAAAGAGATGACAATAGAAACTCTTGCAAAAACAATTTTAAATAAGATAGGAAGTGAAAGTAAGATCATTTACCAAGAACTCCCCGAAGATGACCCAAAAATAAGACAACCTGACATTACAAGGGCAAAAAAGATTCTCGGATGGGAGCCAAAAACAACATTAAATAAAGGTTTAGAAGAAGCGATTGCCGACTTCAAGATGCGTCTGAATTTATTTTAAAAAAATAAATTATTTATGTTTTTTTAAAATTTGTTGTTATATTTTAACTTAGCTTGAAAATCATTGTGCAATTCGGCTACATTAGTAGTATCTTGTTCTCTAGTATTTTAATGTTCTTCTTTATCATTACTCCGCCTTTTCACTTTTAGTTACTTAATACCAATAGAGATTGTCTCAGATGACTTTTTTATTAGACCGTTGGCATGAAGGGGTAAAACCCCGTATTTTAGTCATAGGAGATCTGATTCTAGATCAATATATATGGGGTGAAATTGAAAGAATTTCACCTGAAGCTCCAGTCCAAATATTGGCTTGGGAAAAAGAATCATCGGCTTTGGGCGGAGCTGCCAATGTCGCAAATAATCTTGCACAGCTAGGATGCAATGTATACCTCTGTGGGATAATAGGACACGATAACGAAGGACTAGAACTACTAGATAAAGCAAAACTTTACGGGATTAACACTTCTTTAATTTGCAAGACAAAAAATTTTAGCAATATTACTAAATCTCGTTTCATCTCTAAAAATCAACATGTTCTTCGCGTTGACAAAGAAAACAGTAATCACGTAGATCTCGAAAAGAAATTAATCAAAAAAATAACTCCTGTTTTAAAGAGAATAAATGGAGTGATTTGTTCAGACTACTCTAAAGGTGTTTTCACCGATGGACTTCTTAAATTCCTTTCAACTACATGCAGAAAAAAGAAAATTCAAGTTGTTGTTGACCCGAAAGGCAATAATTACAAGAAATATAAAGGGGTTACAGCTATCACTCCTAACATATCCGAATTTTCTGCTGCTGTGGGAAAAGTAGCAAAAAAAGAAAATGAATTGGATATCGCAGTTAAAAAACTTTTCAAAACTGCAGAAACTCAATTCATTCTTCTTACTAGAGGAAAAGATGGGATGACGCTGTTTGATCGGAAAGGACGAATTGGGCACGAACCAGCAAATGCCAAAGAAATTTTTGATGTTACTGGCGCTGGTGATACAGCTACTGCGGTCTTTACTATGGGTTTGCTAGGCAACTCTAATCTTAAAGACACTTTGTTCCTAAGCAACCTTTCTGCTGGAATTGTGGTTGGTAAAGTAGGCACCTCCACGCTAACAGGAGAAGAATTGAAAAATTCTCTTGGAACTTACGAAAACTCTTTTTCAAATAAAATAATTTCAAGAGAGAATATATCGGCTACAATAAAAAAACTAAGACTTTCAGGTAGAAAGATAGTCTTTACCAATGGCTGTTTTGATTTACTCCATTCTGGACATATAGAATATTTAGAAAGGGCCAGAGCACTTGGAGATATTTTAATTGTAGGGCTAAACAGTGACTCTTCTGTAAAAAGACTTAAAGGAAAAAGCAGACCTTTCAATAAACAAAGAGAAAGGGCCAAAATGCTAGCTTCTCTTTCTTCAATAGGGTTTGTTTCAATTTTCCATGAAGATACTCCTTTAAAATTAATAGAAAAGATCAAACCAGATGTTCTCACAAAAGGTGGAGATTATTTCCCTGAGGAGATAGTAGGAAATAGATTTGTGAAAAAAAATGGTGGTCATGTGCAAATCCTACCATATGTCGAGGGAATTTCTACAACAGAAATCGTACAAACCATAATCAAAAAACATAAATCTCCTAATCCTAAGGAAAAGAAATGAAAAGGAACAAAATAGTTATAACTGGCGCTGCGGGATTTATTGGTTCACGACTAGCGATAGAATTTATAAAATCAAAACAAGATATTGTTCTTGTTGACAAACTTTCACACTTTGAAACACGCCCACAAATCTCTCAAATATACGAAGGGAAAGAACAAATAAATAAAATTGACCGAGAAGATTTTCAAATTTGGTTACAAGAAAATCAATCTTCTTGCAAACATATTTTTCATCTTGGAGCTTGTACTAATACATACGAAATGGACAAAGATTATTTATCTAAAAGGAATACTGAATACTCCAAGAATTTATGGAAAATTGCATCAAAACATGAAATTCCTTTTTTCTACGCAAGCAGTGCAGCCATATATGGGAATGGAGAGAAAGGATATGACGATAGAACATCCTTAAATAATTTCACACCTCTGAATCCATACGGTCTGTCGAAATTGCTTTTTGATTCTTGGGTATTAGAAAGGAATAGAGAAAACAGACCACCAATTTGGGCTGGCTTCCGATTTTTCAACGTCTATGGATACGGGGAAAAACATAAAGGAAAAATGTCAAGTGTTTTTGGACACGCATTCCAACAGATAAATGAGAGCGGAAAAGTAAAACTTTTCCGCTCTCATAAAAATGGAATAGAAGATGGGCTTCAGAAAAGGGATTTTATTTTAGTCGACGATATCGTCACACTACTATTTGGATTAACAATCAACCCATTGCCAAACGGTGTCTACAATCTAGGAACCGGCAATGCAAAATCTTTTATTGAATTAGCAGAATCAGTTTTTCATGCTATGGGGAAAAATAAGAATATTGAATTCATTGATACTCCCCTAGAAATCAGAGAAAATTATCAATATTTTACACAGGCTAATATAGAAAAGCTTAGGTCCACCGGTTTCGTGAAGGAATTCACATCATTAGAAAAAGGGTCTGAAATATATTGGGGAAAAATTAAAAATGAAATGTCACTTTCGCCTTAATATAAAGAGGTTTAAATAAAAGTTTTATGCAAATTTCTGTTTTGGGAAGTGGAAGCAGAGGGAATTCAACATTAATAAAAAATGACAATTCTGCATTTCTAATTGATGCAGGACTAAGTGCGAAACAAATCGTTAAACGTCTTTCTATGTACAAAATTAGCCCAAACGACTTAAGTGGCATAATCGTAACACATGAGCATATCGACCATATTAGAAGTGCCGGTTCTCTAGCAAGAAAATGGGATCTCCCCATTTGGACAAATAAAGGAACCATTGAAACGGGCAAAAATTTCTTAAATGGAATACCTAAACATATTGAAATAGAAGTAGGAGAACCTTTCCCTATTTGTGGTTTAAGGGCTGAACCTTTCAGCATTCCACATGATGCAGCTGATCCTTTTGGTCTAATTTTCACATCAGATAATGGTTATCGTTTTGGTCTAGCAACAGACATGGGATTCGCAACGAGTTTAACTAACAAAAAATTAGAAGGTCTTCAGGGGATAGTTTTGGAATTCAATCATGATTCCAAGATGCTCCTAAACGGACAGTACCCATGGGTAGTAAAACAAAGGATTAAAAGTAAATTAGGACACCTAAACAATAATGAAGCTGGCATGCTATTACAGAAAATAATAAATCAAGGATTAGAATGGGTAGTGTGTGCTCACATCAGCAAGGAGAACAATTCGGAATCTCTAATAATGTCAAGCATAAAAAAAGCACTAAGAGTAAAGAACGGTTCAAGTTCAAAACAAGAGATAAAAATCTGCCTCGCATCACAAGAAAAACCCACAGAATTATTAGGTTTCAATTGATGTATGGAAGGGGGAAGAATTGATTAACAGATATTCCAGGAAAGAAATGAAAGAGATTTGGGAAGAGAAAATGAAACTTCAATGTATGTTAGAAGTTGAAATTGCCGTTTGTGAACAATTAACATCTGAAGGATATATTCCGAAAAAAGCAATGAAAACAATTAAAGAAAAAGCAAATTTTGACCCAGAAAGAATTAGAGAAATAGAAAAAACAACTAAACATGACGTAATTGCTTTCTTGACTAACGTTGCTGAATATGTAGGGAAGGAATCTTGTTATATTCACATGGGCTTAACAAGTAGCGATGTATTAGACACCAGTTTAGCATTACAACTATCTAAAACTACATCTATCATCGTAGAAGATATTAAAAGGTTAAAAAATACTCTAAAGAAAAGGGCATTAGAACATAAAAATACCCTTATTACGGGTAGAACACATGGGATGCAGGCTGAACCAACAACTTTAGGGCACAAACTTGCTGTCTGGTATGGAGAATTCGACAGAGCAGAAAAAAGGATGGAAAGAATAAACGAAACAATAAGTGTAGGTAAAATTTCTGGTGCGGTAGGAGTAAATCCACATATAACGCCCAAAACCGAAGAAGCCATTTGTTCAAGATTAGGTTTGAGAGCGGCACCTGCAAGTAGTCAGATTATACAAAGAGACCGCCACGCAGACTTTCTCCTAATGCTAGCTCTAACCGCATCTAGTATTTCAAAAGTAGCCACAGAGATAAGACATTTACAAAGAAGCGAAGTTGGAGAGGCTGAAGAGTTTTTCAGTAAGGGACAAAAAGGAAGTTCAGCAATGCCTCACAAAAGAAACCCCGTTGTTTCTGAACAACTTTGTGGTCTTGCTAGAATAGTTCAATCAAACGCGACAGCAGCACTACAAAATGTTTCTCTTTGGCATGAAAGAGATATAAGCCATTCATCAGTAGAAAGAGTCATCCTTCCAGATAGTTCAATTCTACTAAATTACATGTTAAACAAACTAAACGAAATCATTGAAAGCTGGGTTATTTACAAAGAAAAAATGAAAGAAAACTATGAAAAGTCAAACGGATTACTGATGAGTGAACACGTAATGTTGGCACTAATAAGGGAATCAAAAATGTCAAGAGAAGATGCATATGCAATCGTACAAAAATCTGCTATGAAAGTTTTTCATGATGGTGACAATTTTATAGAACTCTTAAAAAATGACCCGAATATTAATAAAGTACTTTCTATGGATGAACTCGAGAACTGTTTCGATTTAGATATTCATTTCAAAAATCTTGACAAGATTTTTAATCGCGTTTTTGGGAACTAAATAAAAGTCATTTTTTGGAGAACAAAAAGATTATTAAGTGAAAGGAGAATCGATGGAAAAGAGAGATCAACTTTATGAAGGAAAAGCAAAAATCATTTATCAGACAGACGATCCAAATAAATACATAGCATATTTCAAGGATGACGCAACTGCATTCAATGGGAAAAAAAGTGGAACAATCCAATCAAAAGGAATTTTTAACAACAAAATTTCTTCTAGAATCTTTGAAGAAATTGCGAAGAAAGGTATCCCAACCCATTACATTGAAACTCTCTCTGACAGAGAAATGTTAGTGAGAAAAGTAGAAATTATCTTAGTCGAAGTAGTAATTAGAAATATTGTAGCAGGCAGTATGGCTAGAAGAATGGGTGTCGAAGAAGGAATGCGATTAACAAATACTATTATAGACCTGCACTATAAAGATGATGACTTAGATGACCCACTAATTAATGAAGACACAGCCGTAGGATTTAACCTAGCTTCAAAAGAAGAATTAGAAACTATGAGAAAATATGCGCTAGAAATCAATAGTTTTTTGAGTGGATTTTTTTCAAGTAAAAATATAGATCTAGTGGACTTTAAACTTGAATTCGGACGCTGCCCAACTGAGGACAATCAAATAATCTTAGCAGATGAAATCACCCCAGATAGCTGTAGGTTTTGGGAAAAAGGGACTGGCAGAAAAATAGACAAAGATCGATTCCGACACGATCTTGGTAATATAGAAGATGCATACGCAGAAATAGAGAAGCTTGTAATTGAGTAAAAATATTTAAGAAATGAGGGCTTAATGCGCAAGGCACGAATCCATATTACGTACAAAAATGGAGTATTAGACCCTGAAGGTCAAACAGTAATGCAGTCACTTTCATCCTTAGGGTTTCAAGGAATAGAGGATGTCCGGATTGGAAAATTTATAGAGATAGACATCTCATCAGTTGACAATTCGAAAAAAATCGCTGAAGACATAAAAAGAATGTGCGAAGAGCTTTTAGTAAACCTTGTAATTGAGAACTACGAAATAGAACTTGACTAAATAAACGAAGAATAACACCGAGGATTTTTAATGGGTTTCGCTGTGATTGTTTTTCCGGGTTCCAATTGTGACCACGATTGTTTTCATGCAATCTGCAATCTCTTAGAAAAACCAGTTAGATATATATGGCATGGGGATACCTCTATTGAAAAGAATGAAATTGTCATAATTCCAGGCGGATTCAGTTATGGGGACTACCTAAGAGCAGGTGCAATAGCTAAAACTTCTCCCATAATGAAAAGTATTAAAAAACATGCAAACGAAGGAAGACCAGTCATTGGAATCTGCAATGGATTCCAAATTCTAGCGGAATCTGATTTATTACCTGGAACTCTCATTAGGAACAGCTCACTAAAATTTATTTGCAAAAATATTTGGATTAGGTGTGAGAGTTCACATTCTATTTTTACTAACAAAATGAAAAACAAAGAAGTTCTCAAAATGCCTATTGCACATGGTGAAGGCAATTTTTTTTGCAAAAAAAATATTTTAGAAGACCTCGAATACAATCAACAAATTATTTTTCGATATAGTGACTCTAGCGGCTCAATCGTTAAATCTGCCAATCCAAATGGTTCCTTGAAAAACATCGCTGGCATATCCAATAAAGAAGGTAATGTTTTAGGATTAATGCCTCATCCTGAAAGAGCGTGTGAATCCATTTTAGGAGGAAAGGATGGATTAAAGATTTTTTCATCCGCCCTTTCCTATTCAACATCATGAGAAAAGAAAACAACAACTCAAAAATAGAACTTAAAACAGCACTAGAACACGGAATTTCTTCGAATGAATGGAAAAAAATAAAGAGACATTTAGGAAGGACCCCTAACTTCACTGAACTCGGGATCTTCTCTGCTATGTGGAACGAACATTGCTCTTATAAGAGCAGCAAAATACACCTTAAAAGGTTTCCAACAAAAAGTGAACGTGTTCTTCAAGGCCCAGGTGAAAACGCTGGAGTAATAGACGTAGGAGATAACATTGGAGTAGCCTTTAAAATGGAAAGTCATAATCACCCATCTTATATTGAGCCCTTCCAGGGAGCAGCAACCGGCGTAGGGGGAATTCTTAGAGATATTTTTACTATGGGGGCCCGACCAATAGTTCTCTTAGACAGTATTCATTTTGGAGATGCAAACCACGAAAAAACAAAATTCTTCTCAAGTTCCGTTGTGTCCGGAATATCCTCATATGGAAACTGTATTGGAGTGCCAACAATTGGCGGAGAAACAAAATTTCATTCTACTTACAACGGAAATATCCTTGTTAATGTAATGTGTGCAGGATTACTTAGGTGTGACAAAATTTTCAGAGGCAATGCTTCGGGATATGGGAATCCAGTTATTTATGTTGGTGCAAAAACAGGGAGAGATGGCATACACGGGGCATCGATGGCCTCTTCAGGCTTTGAAGATTCAACGTCTGAACAACGTCCAACCGTTCAAGTGGGTGACCCTTTCAAGGAAAAACTACTTCTAGAGGCGTGTTTAGAATTAATGAATTCAGACGTAATAATTGGAATACAGGATATGGGTGCTGCCGGGCTTACCTCTTCTTCAGTAGAGATGGCTAGTCGTTCTGAAACCGGGATCCTACTGGAATTAGACGGAGTTCCATGTAGAGAACCACGCATGAATCCATACGAGATGATGTTATCAGAGAGTCAGGAGAGAATGTTACTTGTTGCAAAAAAAGGAAAAGAAAAAAAAGTTCATGAAATTTTTAGCAAATGGGATCTGGAGACTCAAATAATTGGCGAAGTAACAAACGACAAAAAATTAAAAATCCTTTTCAATAATGAAGAAGTTACAAACCTTCCCATTAATTTTCTTACAGATGAAGCCCCTATTTATAAAAGAGAGATGTCAAAAACTAGGAAACTAGAACTTCCTGACCCTATTGAAGGGTTAGATGAGAACGACAATCTTGGAGAATCCCTTCTAATGCTTCTAAACCACCCGAATCACGGGAACAAGGAGCCAATCTGGGAACAATATGACCATATGGTTCAAACAAATACCATAATTAAACCTGGAGAAGATGCCTCAGTAACTAGAATAAAAGGGTCTAATAAAGCTTTAGCTTTTACTGTTGACTCAAACGCTCGTTACTGCAAATTGGATCCTTACAACGGTGCTCTCTTCACCATAATAGAATCTGCCAGAAATCTTTCATGTAAAGGTGCAGAACCGATTGCTTTAACAAATTGTTTAAATTTCGGCAATCCAGAAAATCCGAAAGTAATGAGAGAATTCTCAGACGTAGTCGATGGCATGTCCAAAGCATGCAGCGAATTAGAAATTCCGGTCGTTAGTGGCAATGTTAGTTTATACAATGAAACACATGGCAATGACATATATCCAACACCTGTGATTGGCATGGTAGGTCTAATAGAAAATCATTTTCTTACTGTACCTCAAGGATTTCGTAATTTGGGTGACAAAATTTTTCTTATTAGTCCTTCAGAAGAAATTCCCTTACTTAACAACACCCCACATGAATTAGCCTGGATTAAAACTGGTGTCGAAGGGGGGGAAACTCCAATTTCTACCTTATCATCAGCAAAATCTGTTAATTCTACATGTCAAGATGCAGTAAAAAAAGGATTGATTAACTCCGCTCATGATCTTGGAGAAGGAGGACTAGCTCTTGCTCTTGCGGAATCAACTCTTTCCTCACAATCTTCATCTTTGGGCCCTATCGTAAGGTTGCCTAAATCTTGCGCAGGAAGGGTCGACTCAATTCTTTTCGGAGAAACATGCTCTCGTATTATAGTTTCTCTCGATGCAGAACATGTTTCGTCTTTAAATGAAATTTCCGAAAAAAACAATGTTCTTTTGACTGAAATAGGTATTGTTGGAGAAAAGTACACTATCTATTCAGACAGAAGTTCTCCTATAATTGACTTTGAAATTGAAAAAATTATTAACGCATGGGAAAATTCTTTGAAAGGATTTTTTTAATGATAGAAATCGTTGACGACCATCCTCGCGAAGAATGTGCAGTAACTGGCATCTACGGTCATCCTGAAGCTGCGAACATGGCATACCTAAGTCTCTATGCGCTTCAGCACAGGGGACAAGAAAGTTCTGGAATAACCACTTCGAATGGAAAAAAGGTACATTCTGAAATTGGAATGGGACTAGTTTCCGATATCTTTAATAAGGAAAGACTCTCAAGCCTACAAGGTCATATCGCTATGGGACACAACAGATATTCGACCGCTGGTCATTCTAATATAGAAAATGCTCAACCTTTAACAGTAGTAACTACAAATCAAACTATTTCACTTGCGCACAATGGCAATCTAATTAATGGAATAGAACTTAGAAAAAGTCTTGAAGAAAATGGTTCTATTTTCCGGACTACAACTGACAGTGAAGCTATCCTTCATTTAATTGCCAAATCAAAAGAGCAAGAAATAGAAAATGCTATCATCGAAGCATTAAGAATGCTAAAAGGTGCTTTCGCCCTAACTATAATGACCCATGACAAATTGTTTGGGATAAGAGATCCTAACGGATTTCGTCCTCTAGTATTAGGAAAAATGACCGGAACAAACGAAGAGATAGCTTGGGTTATGTGCAGCGAGACCTGTGCCTTGGATCTAATGGATGCAGAATTCGTCAGAGAAGTTGAGCCAGGAGAAATGGTAGTAGTTGGGAAAAATGGCTTAGAAAGTTATAGGCCATTCCAAAATACTTCTATTACTCAGTGTATTTTTGAGTTCATATACTTCGCACGACCAGATAGTTTCCTATTTGGGCACAATGCATACACAATTAGAAAGCAACTTGGGGCTGAATTAGCTAAAGAAAGTAAGATCGATGCAGACGTAGTAGTTCCTGTTCCGGATTCGGGTTTAGCAGCGGCACTAGGATTTTCTAATGAGTCTAGAATTCCATTAGAAATGGGTTTAGTAAGAAATCACTACGTTGGAAGGACCTTTATTGAGCCGCAACAATCCATAAGACATTTCGGTGTTAAAATTAAACTAAATCCTATAAAACACTATTTAGCTGGGAAAAAAGTAGTAGTAGTTGACGATTCTATAGTAAGGGGAACTACAAGCAATAAAATAGTTGAAATGATACGAACTGCGGGAGCGAAGGAAGTGCACATGAGGATAAGTTCTCCTCCTATCACAAATCCATGTTTCTTTGGAATTGATATGCCTAGCAAGGAGGAATTAATAGCCTCTTCAAAAAGTCCGGATGAAATAAGAGATATTTTAGAAGTAGACTCTTTAAGCTACCTCTCCATGGAAGGACTTCTGAAATGTGTTAGGCCGAACGAGGATGAGTTCTGTGTTGCATGTTTTAATGGTAAGTACCCTATTTCGATTGAAAATGCTAAGGATCAATTGAATTTATTCAAAAACATTTCAACAAGCGAACATCGCAGATAAGTAGAAATAATAAAACCAGAGTGGAAAGAGAATAAGAGAAAATGATGAAAATACTTTTTGTCTTAATTGTCTCCACTCTTTTTATAACAAGTTGCACGTCCAGTCTTAAAGAAACTCTTCCCGAAGTTATTAAAAATAAACGCTCCGATAAAGTTCAGGAGAAAAAGAAAGCTAAAAGAGTAATCCTTGTAAAAAGAGTAATCCCTGTAAAAAGAGTAATCCCTGTAAAAAAGAATCAAGAGAAAAATCTAGAATTAAGCCCTCCTCATGATATCATTTTACCTTCTCCTGTGAAAATTGCCGAAAAAACACCGAAATTAAAACTGCCTGAAAACTTGACGCCTAATGGTTTTCGATTCGATATACCTATAAATAGAAATTCTAGGGTCGATAGATGGATCAATTTTTTCACCTCTTCAAAGTTTAGATATCGATTCAAACGGTGGATGGAGCGAGGCGGAAGGTATATTCCTCTATTCAGAAAAATCTTAAAAGAGAACAAAATACCAGAAGATCTCGCTTACTTAGTTCTAATTGAAAGTGGCTTTAACTTAAGAGCAAGATCGAGGGCAGGTGCAGTTGGCCCTTGGCAATTTATGCCAGGGACAGGAAGAAGATTTGGACTGAAGATAAATTATTATGTAGACGAAAGACGTGACCCAATTAAGTCTACGAAGGCCGCAGCCGTTTATCTGAAAAAATTGCATGAACAATTTCAAGATTGGCACTTAGCATTAGCCGCATACAATGCTGGTGAAAATAGGATACAAAGGATATTGAAGAGAACAAGAAAAAAAACATATTGGGAAATAATTAGAACTAGATACGTACCTAACGAGACAAAACAATATGTTTCGAAATACATAGCAGGTCTAATTTTAGCTAAATATCCAAAAGTTTTCGGTTTTGTAGACCTAAATTACCAACTCCCTTTAGAAACTGAGACTGTACCTCTCCCTAGAGGAATGAACTTAAGACTAGTTTCAAAATTATCGAAAATGAGTATTAAAAACCTCAAAAAATACAATCCCCAGCTTAGAAGATGGCAGACCCCACCAGGAAGAGGGCATACGATTCAGCTACCAAAATGGAAAGCTAGGTTCTTTCTTTCACGACTCAGCAAACTTCCTCCTAAGAGTTATATTCGTGCGGGAAAGTATAGGATACAACGTGGAGACACATTTAGTTCGATAGCAATAAAACTAAAAATTCCAATGTCTACGTTAATGGAATTCAATCCTAATATTGAACCGAAGCGTTTGAGAATTGGAAAAACTATTCATTTACCCAAACTCAAGAAAACAAAAATAATATTAAGCAATAAAAGTATAAATCCCTCAGGTTTAACACACTTGGTAAAACGTGGAGAAACTATATCGGGAATAGACATAAAATATAGAACTAGCATTTACAATATATTGAAAACAAACAACATAGAACATGCAAACCGAATTTTTGCAGGTGATATTTTAATAATCAAAAGAAATGCTAAAATTGATAAAAGAAAAGTGAGAAAGAAAAAAAAACAAATTAGAACTAAGAAACATAAAGTAAAAAAAGGAGAAAATATCTCATTGATTGCAAAAAAATATAGGGTAAAAATAAAATCTCTCCTTCTACTTAATAAAATACCATCTTCGAGCGTTATATACCCAGGAGATATAATCATAATTGGAAAATAGTCTTTTCTAAATTAAGTTGATTGCAAAGAGATTAAATCTAAATATACTCATTATTCTCTTAAATGATTTTATTTAATTTGAAAGCCATACAAATGATTTTTAACCTAAAAATTACTGGAATAACAATCTTTCTAATTGTCTCAATTATGAGCCTGAATGGTTGCTTCTCGAAACCAAAAGAAGGAGCCCCACCAGGAAGATTATTAACGATAGGGCAAGAAGACCTCGTTTCCGAGAGATATGAAAATGCAAAAAATGCTTTCGAACTCCTTTTAAAAAAATACCCAAATAGTAAACACCGAAGAGAAGCACTTTTTAATCTGGCCGAAGTTTATTATCGAGATGAAGAGTTTTTAGAAGCTCAAGTTCAGTTTTCAGAATTCGTACAGCTTTACCCATTAAGCAGACTCACTGACAAGGCCTACTTTTTACTCGCAATGTCTTACTTTAATGTCACTAATTACCATGACCAGGATCAAGAAAACACTCAAAATGCCTTGAAAAATTTCAGAGAATTATTAAAAAGATTCCCAAAATCTAAATATAAAGAAAAAACTACACAAAAAATAAAAGAGATACAGGAGTTTTTATCAGAACATGAGTTTTCCATAGCATATTTTTATTTCAAGAAGGGAATTAATGTTTCATGTATTCCAAGATTCAATAAAATAATTCTTAATTACCCTGACTCTTTAAAGGTAAAAGAAAACTCTCTCTTCTACCTAGGAAATGCATATTTCAAAGAACAAAGTTACAAAAAGGCCTGGAAAACTTTCATGCAATTATTAGAGGACTACCCTCGAACAAAATATAGAAAAAAAGCAATAAATTTCTTAGAATCAATCAAAACTATGTCTTCTGATTTTAAGAATAAGAAATTAAATTGGAGAGAGAAAGGTCTTGGCTTTTTTAAGTTTTTCAAAAATGAAACTACAACAAAAAAGAAAATAAAAAAGAATAAACTCATAAAACAAAACAAAGAGAAAGGCTTCGACTTTTTTAAGTTTTTCAAAAATGAAACTACAACAAAAAAGAAAATAAAAAAGAATAAACTCATAAAACAAAACAAAGAGAAAGGCTTCGACTTTTTTGAAATCTTTAAATAATTTGGGATAAGTTTTGAATCTATCTAATACATTGACCTGCTCTAGGATCCTGCTAATTCCTATAGTTGTATTATTCCTAATAGAGGGATCAAAAAGTTCAAACAAAATCGCTGCCCTATTCTTTATCATAGCTACATTTACTGATTGGTTAGATGGACATCTTGCACGCAGAAGAAATCAAACGACCACTCTAGGAGCAATATTAGATCCAATAGCAGATAAATTGCTAATTATTTCTGCTTTACTTCCTTTAGTCTCACTCGGAAGAGTTGATGCATGGCTTGCTGGGATAATTATAGGCAGAGAATTTCTAGTTACAGTTTTAAGAGCATTTGCTATAAACGAAGGCAATATTATGCCTGCACAGATGATGGGGAAATGTAAAATGGTGTTGGAGGTAGCCTCCATCACTATGCTCATTTTAAATTTATTTCCAGTTTTTGCGAGATATCTCTTAATCTTAGCTATGATTTTAGCGATCATTTCTGGCATTGAATATTTCAGAAAATCTGCCAAGGAAATTTTCCAATGATTCCAATCATTTTTTCGTCTTTTCTTGCATTCCTCTTAGGTTCAATACCTTTCGGAATTGTCTTTTCTCGTATATTTCGGGCGGAAGACCCGAGGAAAACAGGAAGCGGAAATATTGGAGCTACAAATGTCTTACGTTCCTCAGGAAATAAAAGTATTGCTATCTTAACTTTAATCGCAGATATAGCAAAAGGAAGTATTGCAGTTTTAATAGGGAGTCAAATACAAAAAAATTACAATTTATTTTTTGCTCCTGAATTGCTCTGTGGGTTGGTCGCAATACTTGGCCATATTTTTTCTCCTTTCGTAAAATTTCGGGGAGGGAAAGGAGTCGCGACTTCCTTAGGAGTTTTCTTTGCTCTTTCTCCCTATCTATCACTCCTCTCCTTGGGAGTCTTTATTCTTTTTGCTTCTACTTTAAGAATTGTTTCTATCAGTTCTCTTATAGCAGTTATTGCCTTCCCTATTTCTGCATACTTCTTTAATTATTCCTCGAATATTATTTTCCTTTCAGTAATCGTTGCCTTTATCATAATTTTTAGGCATAAAGAAAATATCGGCCGTCTTATAGATGGTACTGAAAATAAATTCTAGTTCATATACTCCCATATAAATATCTAGGAGATGAAATGCTAACAGGTTGTGCTCCTTTTTTTCTAATTGGAATAATTGGACTAGCAGCAGGGAGTTGGATTTTTGGTACTCATATCGCAGCAAGACTGACAGCAGTATCTTTCCTACTGTTGTTTCTTCTATATTTTGCACTACTCAATTGGACCGCTAGGACAAGGATGAATGAAAAGAGAAGAACAAACTCAGAAAACTCCATCGAGGATTCATCCTCGACTGAAAACGAACTCACTACTCAAGAAAAAGAGGACTGGTACAATTATCTTGGGAGCGAAGGGAAATTCCTTTGGTTAGGAGTGTTTGTCTTACTCGTCGCCTTTTTAACATTACTTCTTAGGTCCTAGAAAAAATGCAAGACTTTTCAACTAGACTGATCCTTGTCAGGATATAAATGAATATCCCTTTGCGGGAATGGGATTGTGAAACCATTTGACTCTAACTTTAATTTTGATTCTCGTTTCAAATCAAACGAAACATCCCAGTAATCTTTACTTACTACCCAACCGCGCATATTAAGATTCACAGAACTGTCAGCCAATTCATCTACAAGAACTTTAGGAGAAGGATTAGATAGGATTCTTGGCTCTGATTCCAAAACTTCTAAGAGCATGGCAATCGCTTTATCTACATCATCTTCATAACTAATTCCAACTACAGAATCAATTCTTCTAGTTGGAAAACGTGAATAGTTTTTAATTGTACTACTCCACAGAGTAGAATTGGGGACTGAAACAAAAATGCCATCAAAAGTCTTTAAATTCGTTGAAAACAAACCAATCTCTACAACTGTACCGGCAACACCCTCTGCATCAATATACTCCCCAACCTTTAAAGGAGAGAGTAGGATTAACATCACACCAGACGCAATATTCGAAAGTGTGCCTTGTAGAGCAAGTCCTATCGCTAAACCAGCAGCGCCAAGAACGGTAATGATGCTTGCTGTTTGCACCCCAAACTGGGCAAGAACTGCGGCAACTACAAATACATATATAGAATAACGTAGAATATTCAGAACCAGTGGTTTTAGAGTAGGATCGAGACCAGGAACACGTTCCATACCCCTATCGACAATCCGAGCAAACCAATTGGCAAAAATCTTTCCTAAAATTAGGATAACTATTGCGCCGATGATATTCAAAAGATAAGACAACAGCACAGAACTACTCTTTTCTAAAAGACCATACAAATCCAACTCTCAAGCTCCTATAAAAAAGACCATAATTCAACAATAACAAAAAACTCTTTATAAACGAAAATTATTTTTTCTTTCTGTAAAATTCCTCTATTTTTTCCACGACATAGATTTGCTCTTCAAATTTCAAACCCGGAAAAATCGGAAGTGACAATACTTCAGAACACGCGAGCTCACATTCAGGAAAATCACCTTTTTTATGACCCAGAAATTGAAAACATGGTTGCAAATGCAATGGATCTGTATAGTAGACTCCCGTACTAATGTTTTCTGCTTGCAAAAACTTTTTCAACTCTTCTCTATACTTTACTCTCACGACATATTGATGAAAAACATGACCGTCATCCGATATCTTTGGGAAACCTAAAAATTCTTGAATTTCAAGTGCTTCTAAAAGATTATTATAATGCTTAGCTAATTTAATCCTTTCTTTATTCCATTCATCTATTTTTCTTAATTTCACAAGCAAAACAGCTGCTTGCATCGTATCCAAACGAAAATTTCCTCCAATCGACTCATAACTTTTCCCATTCAAAGAACCGTGAATTCGAAGCGATGATATGGGGTTAACTAAGTCATTACATGAAGTGGTAATCATCCCTGCATCTCCGAATGCTCCTAAATTTTTAGTAGGATAGAAAGAAAAACATCCAATATCACCAACGGAACCTGCCATACCTAAATCACTCTTTGCACCTAAAGCCTGAGCTACATCCTCTACAATAGAGAATTGAAAATCAGATTTAAGTTTAAGGAGAGAATCTAATTTAGCCATTCTTCCAAAAAGATGAACAGGGATAATAGCTTTAATTTTTGAACTCATTAATTCCGGAACTTTTAAAGAGTTGAGATTCAAACTTTCTTTTTCTATATCAACGAAAACAGGCTTTGCACCTAAACGAGCTATGACACTTGCTGTAGAAAAAAAACTGAAAGGGGTAGTCATTACTTCATCCCCGATACCAACACCTAAACTCATCAAAGACAGAATAAGTGCATCTGTCCCAGAAGACACTCCAAAAGCAAAAGAACTTCCTATATATTTAGCAATTTCCTCTTCTAGTTCTTTAACTTCTTTTCCCATAATAAAGTCTTGTCTTTCCATTACGGAATGAATTGACGAGACAATATCTTTCTCAAGAACATCAACGTGACGTTTGAAATCATAAAGAGGAACAAACATAATTTACTGCCTATACTCAGTATTTTAAAATTATTAGAACCTATAAACAATAACTAGCATACCACCTATAAGAACAATCAGCGCACCAATCACAATACGTAGACTTAGAGTTTCCACTTTTTTCAAAAAGAAAAAACTTAAAATTAAAACCCACAAAGTATTCAGTCTGCTAACAGGAATAATAACGGAAATATCGCCTTTATGCATTGAATGCCACATAAAGATTGATGCAAAAACGTTAAAAAATGCTGCAATTGCAAAAAACTGAAATCCTAATTTTTCTGTTTTTCGATTCACATCTTTAGGAAGGAAAGGTCTCGTTAGACAAACTGCAATAGCCCCAGTTCCAAAAGCAACAGACATTCCGAAAAAAGGTGTAGCTTGGTCTGAATAAGCATATTTCAAGAAAACCGGCATTATGGAAAAAAGAATTGAAGCTGATAATGAGCAAATTAACCCGCTCTTTATATCTTCGTTAGCCACCTCCTCTACTTTGCTTTTAATAGAAAGAATCCATACACCAGCTGCAATTAAAAATGTTCCAAAACAAACATAAAAATTAGGTTTTTCGTTCAAAAATAGCACAGCAAATAAAACGCTCCATATTGGAGTAACTGAAGTTATAGGTGCACTTCTGTTGACACCGATTTTTTGAATCCCTATAAATGCGATAAGATGACCAATACCAAAACCTACAATCCCTGTTACGATAAACCAGAATAATGCATTCAATGAAATCTGTGGGATGTGCTCTGTTAGTGATGAAAAGAAGAATCCAGCAATACAAACAAATGCATTGATAAAAAGAATAGCAACGAAGGGAGAACCATATTCAAGGCCCCTACGAAAAAAGATTAAGGTTATAGAGTAAAAGACTGACGCAGAAAGAGCCATAAAAACTGGTTCTATCGATAGGATCAAAAAACTCTCCGATTTATCAGCGAAACATTAAAGACGAATGGACTAAACAGCAGCATCTATATACAGTATCACTTACAAGTTCATTCTACTCTTTTGTAATTTTAAAGTCGATTTGTAAAACTATTTCTTTTTCTATAGAAGTTATTCTTGTAGGGGATGAAGAACAATTTGGAATATAGAAAACTTGGCACAACAGATATCATAGTCTCAGAAATTGGCTTTGGTACAGGTGGAATCAGTAGACTTATGGTTGAAGAAGATAAAAAAGAGCAAAATTCTGCAATTACCAAAGCGCTAAATAACGGAATTACTTACTTCGACACAGCGGCCGCATATGGTAGCGGGAAATCTGAAAATAATCTTGGCAGAATCCTAAATGAGGAATCTTCAGAAGTAATCATCGGAACAAAGATCAGGCTTCTTCCTGAACAACTAGAAAATCCATACAAAGAAGTAATGCAGTCTGTAGAAAGAAGTTTAGATAGACTGAAAAGAAACCATATAGAAATAATACAAATACATAACTTCATCACAGAAGACAGGATATGGCCTGTCCCACTTTCTATTTCCCCAAACGATATTTACAAAAACAATGGAATTTTAGAAGCATTCAAAGAACTAAGGAAAAAAAATATGGTGAGATATTTCGGTATCACTGGACTAGGAGACCCTAAAACTTTAGATAAAGTAGTAAGCACAAATGAGTTTCAAACTATTCAGATATATTACAATTTACTTAACCCTAGTGCAGGTTTATCGGTTCCCCAGAATTTTAGTGCTATCAATTATAATCTCTTAATCGAAAAATGTAGAAAATTAGGTATGGGAATCTTTGTTATCCGTGCCCTTGCTTTAGGTGCTTTGACAAACGACACGAATTTTCTAAAAGGAGAAATTCCCTTACTTTCTTTAGGATCAAAATACGATACAGATGTTAGAAGAGCAGGAAAAATAAAAACAATAATCGGAGAAAATAACGAGACAATTTCTCAATCTGCCATACGCTTTGCATTAAGTAACGACGCTGTCTCGTCCGTTCTTATTGGATTCTCTAGAGAAAATCAAATTGATGAAATTACTAATTGCTCTGGGAAACCTAAATTTGAAGAAGAAAAAATGAGAGGACTTGCAAAAGTATGGGATTCCGACTTTCAATAAAAACAAGAGGAATACAGAATGAAAAAAAAACAAATCGGAATTGGAGTTATCGGTTGTGGGAGAATTGGGAGTTTACGTGCGAGTCTTGCATCTAGTCATCCTTCTGTTCGGTATCTAGCACTTTCTGACAAAGATCCTAAGCAGGCAGAAAATTTAGCTGAAAATGTTACAGCAGACTACTCTTCTGGAGACAACTACGAAATCATTTCTAACCCCGAAGTGGATGCAGTCTTCATTTCCACGCCAGAACACGATCACACTGAATCGATACTACAAGCTATTGAACTTGGGAAACCAATCTTTGTTGAGAAACCTCTGACTCTTTCCATAGAAGAAGCAGACATCATAATAAAAAAACTTGAGGAAAAAGGTACAGATCTGAGAATTGGTTATTCAAGAAGACACGATAGAAGATGGATGCTCGCAAGAGAACAGGTTGAGAAAGGGAGACTAGGGAAAATTATCGGAATCCAATCTAGGGTCTATAGTACTAGAGCCCAAATTGTTCAACCATTGACCCGCTCTCCACATGCATCTCCTGTGAATGATGTATTAACCTATTACGTAGACATGGCATGCTGGTTTTTAAAAGATTTATATCCTGTGGAGGTTTTTGCAAGAGGAAACTCTATAGTTTTTAAAGAGATGGGATTTGATAAAGAAGATGTTACATGGACAATAATTACATTCAATGATGGAACTGTTGTAAATTTAGGAATCTCTTGTGTGCTGCCGGCAAAGTATCCAACATACGGACAAAGTGCAAGGTTTGAAGTTATAGGTCAGGATGGAGTGATACTTCTAGACACAGACAATAAAGATAGTGTGTTATTTACAGATAAAGGAGTACCGCATGCTTATGTTCCAGGACACAATGCTAATATGTTATTTATGCAAACGAATTCTTCGGGTGATTGGGCAATGGGAGACTATTGGGGCCCGATCTCTAACGAAACTAGAGGATGGCTCGATCACCTTTCTACTGGAAAACCTTGTAATCATACAACTGCCAAGGAAGGCAGACAAACTCTATTAGTGACTAATGCAATTGAGGAATCTTCTAAGACTGGACAAACAATCAAATTAAATCAATAGTATTTTCAACTTAGGAGGATTGAGAAATGCCTATTTATAAAATTTCTGAAATGGAAGCAAAAAAATCCAATGTTGGTCCTGCGACAGGAAAAACTGTAGCAGGTGAACTAATAAAAGTAGGAATTGTCACATACCAAGAAGGCGAAGGACCTCCCCCACATTTTCATCCAAACGAAGAACAATTTATACTCGTTCTCGATGGTAAAATGAGAAAAGTCCTAGGAGATGAAGAAAGAATTGTTGAAAAAGGAGATCTAATTCATATCCCTAGAAATACTAGACACGGTGTATGTGCGATAAATGGTCCTGCCACTTTCTTTGCTGCCAAGAGTCCTGTAGGCAATGGAGATATGTCTCAAGACTATAATAAAGCTTTAGATGCAGAAGGAATCATTGAAAAACTAGGTTTAAAAAATACAAGTCCGAAGTAACGGATTTTATACAGTTATTTTTCAACAAAAATTTTAAAGGAAATAAAAATGCCTATTTATAAAGTATCGGAAATGGAAGTACAAACATCGGACAAAGTCGAAGGACTTGGTGTGAAATCAGTAGCAGGAGAACTAATCAAAGTTGGATTTGTAACTTATCAGGAAGGAGAAGGTCCACCGCCACATTTTCATCCCAATGAAGAACAGTTTGTCTTAGTCTTAGAAGGAAAAATGAGAAAAGTTTTGGGTGATGAAGAAACGATTATAGAAGAAGGTGACCTGGTACATATACCTAGGAATACCAGGCACGGAGTATGCGCAATCGATGGTCCAGCAACTTTTTTTGCAGTAAAAAGTCCTGTTGGTGATGGGGATTTAGCACAGGACTATAACAGAGCTGATGATGCGGAAGAAGTAGCAAAAAGATTAGGACTGAAGCTTTAATACTTAACGTAATTTATTAACTATATTTATATTAACTATCTTATATAACTAATTGTTATATAAGATAGTTTTTTGTTTCAAGAAAAAGATGGTGGAATTATTCTTCGATTTGAAGCAGCTTGATAAGCGGAAGCTACATTCAGGATCAGATCTTCCTTCCCAGGCTCTGCTCTAAATACTAAAGAAAATGGAAGTCCCGGTTCAGGAATTTGAGTTGGAGTTTCCGAATGGGCAGCAACATACTGTTTCCTATCTTCGCTGAGAACAAAAACTGGATCGTAGGCGGTAGTCACATACCCTGCAGGAACCAACACTTCAGTCAAACCTGCATTTGGACCATAACGTGTTTCCAATCTTATATTTTGCCAATGCCCTGGCTGACTCGCTCCACCAATAATCGCAGGTGGGAATGGTGTATGTAATCTAACAAATACATCTAAATTATTTTCAATAAGAACCATCATATCGACTCTACGAAGAAGTTCTCTTAGCATTATACGTTCATCCACGCCTTGCCTGTTCCCATGAGGATTCCTTGGATCCACCACCTCTTCCCAATTTTTAAAAGAAGCTCTATGATCATCTCCCCAAAACTTAGAACGTGCATTCAATGCGGGGAAATCAGAAAGAGTTTCCGTAAAACCTTTATCCTTCCAATCTTGTGCGCGCCTAGTTAAATACTGAGGAATATGGAAACGGAAAGACATTGCGAGTTCTTGCTGCTGTATGGTAGCGATATCAAAATTAGAAGGAGGTTCCACTCTTCCCTCAGCTAGTTCCACTAAATAATCTATTGGGTTCATCGTTCCTGAACCAAATACTACTCCCGGAGCAAATTCCGTAGGAACAATAGATGCCGCAAATTCTTTAAAGAGAGGTTCCCTATTTACATCAAGTCTAAAAAGTATATCTGGCATAAAGACGGGAACCAACTTACACAACGCTTTTCTGAAATCGGTTTTCATCGTTTCCAAAGAAGGATCTGGTTCCCAAAGTGGATCGACCGATTCCACCAAAGTAGCCCCAAGATGTGAATGCAACACTTCTTTGAGTTCTGTATTTGCAGCCGACACAATAGGTTCTTCACTGACAGAAACAGGATCATAGACAAACGATTCACGAATAACACCTATCCTCGTTCCCTTTAAAGAACCTTTTTCCCCTGACTGTTGTACATGTTCTGCAAAAGAAGTATTCAGTATCGAGGAACGCGGTATCGTGGTGAAGGGATCCCTAGGGTCATAATAGCCGTTCTCTTCATCTTTAAGAGAATCCAGTACTTTTGCACAGTCCACAATCGTCCTGCACATAATGCCGCTTCTGTCACAGTAAATATCTGCGCCAATCGCACCACCATCAAAACCTAGCATAGACTTGTGCGGAAGTATCAAAGATACCGCATTATGATTCGAAGGACCTCTACAAGAAGCTCTTGTTTCCTCACCGAGACTTGCCATAACGAGATTCGTACTAACAGAGACAGCCGAACCAGAACTAGAACCCAAAGAAGCTGCTCTCGTTGTATCGTAAGAATTAGAAGGATTTCCTCCCCATGTCGTTCTTTGGTATCCAAGAACAGATGGCAAAATTTTGTCTGGATTATTTTTTCCTCCGGGATTATCTGCACGGCCGTTATATTCTGTACTGACCGATTTGGCATAGATAATCGCACCTTTTTTTCGAAGTTGTTCTACTAAAATATGATCCCTTGCAGGAAAATCCATATCATATGCAGCATCGCCTCCGCCTGTAGAACGCATATCTTTCGTGTCAAAAGGATCCTTGAATGAAAAAACCACTCCGTACATAGGCATCTTTTCTAAGTCTGGATTAGTTCCGTATTCTTCATCCAGTTCCGCAGCACGCTCAAGGGCATCAGGATACTGCCTAAACATCTCACAAACAGGAGGAGCACCAGGAGGCAAAGGACCTTCGGAAGGATGCTTATCAAACTCTCCTTTACAAGTAACAGAACGCTCTCCCCTAATATTCAAAGTGGCAAGAGCATTCACCTGCCCCGCATCAGGAACACCTGCAATCATTCCAAACTGCTGAAAGACTTCGGGATCAGAAGAAGTAGCTTCCATTCTTCCGTATTCTATGGGAGGACCTTCGTACTTATCCAAATCAGGTAAGATAGTGGAAGCTTTTACGGTTTCTGTTGGAAATAAAAGTTCTGACTGTGCTCTCTCTACTCCTAGAACTTTCTCTACACTTTCTCCATCCTCAGTCACAAGCATGCTTGCAACCCCGTTATACTTTTGAGCTCGCTCTATATACCTTTCCACAACCTCCTTGCAAGTAACTTCTCCATTTCGAATCGCGTCATGCAACTGCTCTATCGTCGCTTCTTCAAGCTTAAAAGATTTGTTATTCATAGACTTTTATTCCTCAAATTCTTTATTCACAATTGCCCTGTCTATAAAATCGATCACTTCTTTTTCATCCTTTGTAAATTTACTCCAAAATTCCTCTGATTCTTTTTTAGTCATACAAGAATGTGTTTTATCTTTTTTTATCGTGCTATCAATTTCATCCTGTACTTCTTTTTTACTAGCAGAATGGCCGTTAGCTTGATTAAATTTTCGTGCAGCTGGCGAGAATTGATAGTATTTTTCATTTTGTTTTTTCATTTACTTAGCTTCACTCTCTTTCATAATCTGTAAAACTATTTCAAAACTCATTATCTTGCTTCTTCTCGATTCCATAGTTTTTTATCAACAAACTTCTCTTTACTCTATAGAACGTTGATATTTAATTTTACGAGCGTGACCAAAATCATAATGATTTTTTAAATATTTGTCGAACTTGTAGTGGTCACCCCTGATAAGTATAATTTAATAAATAAAACAAACAACACATACATTGCCTTTTTTTGTGGAAAGGATCTTGGAGCATGAAAAGAATCCTCTATTTTGGATTGGTGATTGTTTTTCTCTTTTCATTAACAATGACAACTTCTACACAAGCGGCTGGAACTCCATACTGGGCAGGTTTTGAGTCCAAAGAAATCAAATGCAATGAATGTGGATCAGATTGGTACATTCAAATAAAATATTCGAAAGACGGAAAAAAATACTATGCCGATATCAAAATGGATGATCTTAGTTTCCATTTTACAATAGAGGGTACTTGCGAAGGAAAAGTTTTCCCAAATGGAATTCTCGAAAAAAAACTTTGTAACACCTATTCTTATCAAAGAAAGCAAAGAAGTTTAGGCGGAACTGTTACAAGGTTAGAACTGTTCAATACTGGCGGCGGCAGTTATGGCGGCGATACTGAAGGAGCAGTTTGGATTGACAAAAAAATAGCTGCAAAAAAGAAAGCCTCTCCATGAAAAGAATCCTCTATTTTGGATTGGTGATTGTTTTTCTCTTTTCATTAACAATGACAACTTCTACACAAGCGGCTGGAACTCCATACTGGGCAGGCTATGAGTCCAAAGAATTATCTTGCAATGAATGTGAATCAGATTGGTACATTCAAATAAAATATTCGAAAGACGGTAAAAAATACAAAGCTAATTTCAAGCTCGATGACACCTCATTCGGAGAACATGAAGGCACTTGCGAAGGAAAAGTTTTTGCAAATGGAGTTCTCGAAAGAAAAGTATGTGTTTATACAGGAAGTGCTACAAGATCATTAGGCGGAACTGTTAAAAAGTTGGAACTTACTGGCGATGGTAACGCTGGAGATGCAACCTGGATTGACAAAAGAATTCTTGCGAAAAAGAAAGCTTCCCCAAAATCAACCATCTTTGCAAAAACGAAGAAGAAGTCTTTAAAACCAATAATTTCTATAAAAACTAAGGCCGGATCTAGAACTCCTTACTGGGCAGGATTTGAGTCCAAACAGATCCCAAGTAATGATGGTCTTTCAGATTTCATAATAACTATCAAATATTCTAAAGACGGCAAAAAATACAAAATTACATATCTCAACCATTCTCCACATGTCGAAGGTACATGCGAAGGTGAAATTTACAAAGACGGCGATCTTGAAGAAATTGAATGTGAAAAGGATTCTGGCGGTACACGTACGATCAGCGGTACAGTGACAGAAATAACGTTAGAGAGTAGTGGTTCAGCAGGAGGAGGAATTTGGAAGTTAGGCAAAAAAGTTTTTGCAGGAAAGAAAAGCTCTTCTAAACCGAAAATTCTCGAAAAAGCCAAGAAAAAATCACCAAAACCCAAAGTTTCTGTAAAAGTCAAGAAAAAAGCCGGAACATCCTATCTTGAATCTTCAAGGCACATGCATATCTATAAGAAATTTCCAGGTTGGGATTTAGATCCAGAAACAATGACTTACGATGATGGAACCAAAAGGCTTCATATAGGAATTCTCAAATCTTATGAAGATATAGGACCTGAAAATTTAAAGTATGTAGAACGAATCTTTCCTTTACGAAAAGGGAAAAAATTCACCTATAATTTATCTAGAGGAAGTAGTGAATGGCAATATATAGCGGAAGTAAAAGAAGAATATATAAAAAACGATCCTGAACTTGGGGATATATATTGTTTCAAAATAGAAGGTACCTTTGAAAATAAATGGACTTCTTGGAGCTCAGATAGGGGAGCTACTCTCTGTCCTGTTTACGGTAGGTCGTTTAAGTTCTTAAAAACCGGTCCTGCTACAACAACCTACAGGAAACTTTTATCTCATTCAAAAGTCAAGACAGCATTCAGAGTGGAGTCAAAGAGCACAAAGATAATACTTATAAATTTGACAGAAGAAAAAGCGGAGCAATTAAGGCTTATCGAAGTAAAAAGAAAAGAAGAACTAAAGAGAATAGAAAAACTAGCTAGAAAGAAAAAAGAAGCAGAACTGGCTAGAAAGAAAAGAGAAGCAGAACTAGCTAGAAAGAAAAGAGAAGCAGAACTAGCTAGAAAGAAAAGAGAAGCAGAACTAGCTAGAAAGAAAAGAGAAGCAGAACTGGCCAGAAAGAAATTGTTAGAAAAACGTAAATTAGAAGCAGAGAAAAAGAGACGAAAATTAGTTGCTGAAAGAAAACGAAAAAAAGAATTGCAGATGAAGTTGTTCCCTCCTCTTTCATCTAAAGCAACCAAATTGTCTAACGACATACAACTTTTTCTTCAAAAGAATGCAGGAACTCCCTATCTAATAGAGATAGCTACATTAATTGGGAAGGTAAAACAATCTCAAAAGAAAAAAGAAGTCCTACGTTTAAAAAAGAGTTTAGAGACTCTTAGAAAACTCCTACCGAAAGTGAAAGGATTTTCTGCCTTTGAGGCGAAGAGGGAAAAGGCCAGAGCAATCTCAAAATTAAAGTTGTTAAATGAAAAAATAATGTCAGGAAAAGATTTAAGAAGCTTCCTTAAGTCATTTATAGCGAAAAATATGCTTAATGATTTAGAAACTGTCCAAAAAATTCTCCCTGTTTTGAAAAAATTAATCGCGTCCCTAAAGTCTCCAAAGCTTGAAGAATTAAATAAACTTATCCCGGAAATTCAAAAATTTATTTTGAGAAACCCCTCCTTAAGAAAAGCAGTTGCTAATTTGAAGCAGAAACAAGAACTGGAAGCTAAACGTAAACAAGAACTGGAAGCTAAACGTAAACAAGAACTGGAAGCTAAACGTAAACAAGAACTGGAAGCTAAACGTAAACAAGAACTGGAAGCTAAACGTAAACAA
>JAZAHK010000025.1:0-8759 GCA_036231405.1 Nitrospinota bacterium | reverse complement strand
AAATCTAGATTTTCTTTTGTTGAAGCTACTTCGAGACTAACATAGGATTGAAAATAAATTTGCAATTAATTCATTTAATAGAAAAAATAGGCAATAAATCCATTTATATCATTGAAAAAACTGGCAATTCAGTAATTTTTCTTTTTTTGGTGATTTCGTTTCTATTTCGTTCCAAATTTAAGACACGACTTTTTATTAAACAAATTTATGATATTGGTTTCGGTTCAGTTCTAATTGTTATGCTAACAGGTCTTTTTACTGGAATGGTTTTAGCACTTCAGGGGTGTTATACACTCCAAAAATTTGGTTCTGAGAGCCTATTAGGTCCTGCAGTTGCACTAAGTCTTATAAGAGAATTAGGGCCAGTTCTTACTGCTCTAGTAGTAACTGGAAGAGCTGGTTCTGCTATGGCAGCCGAAATTGGAATCATGGTTATTACAGAACAGGTTGACGCTCTAAAAAGCATGGCTGTGGAACCACTTAAACAACTAGTTTTACCAAGAATTCTTTCTGGAGTCTTAGTTTTTCCGCTTCTAACCGCAATGTTCAATTTGATTGGAATTTTTGGTGGATACTTAGTTGGGGTGAAGTTATTAGGATTGAATTCGGGAGTTTATTTTGGTGAAATGGCCTCAAAAGTTGAGATGAGTGATTTGATGGGTGGTTTTTGGAAATCTCTTGCATTTGGTCTTTTAGTAGTATGGATATGCACCTATAAAGGTTATAACTGTGGGCACGGAGCCGAGGGAGTTAGTAAAGCAACAACTTCTGCAGTTGTAATGTCGTCTGTTATTATTTTGATTAGTGATTATTTTTTAACCTCAATGTTTTTCCGTTAATCAGTCAAGGGGGTTTAAATTGAAACAACGCAAAATCGATTTATCTGTCGGAGTTTTTTTTATAATTGGGATAGCATCCTTGGTCTACCTCTCTGTACATCTAGGAGAACTGGATTTTTTTGTTTCAGACACCTACGTAGTCAAGGCAAAATTTGAAAGTGTTACTGGTCTAAGGAATGGCGCTGCGGTTGAAATGTCCGGGGTACCAATCGGCAAGATTACAAAAATAGAACTTAAAGATGAGGAAGCTCTAGTAACTTTAAAGCTAAATAAATCAATTCAGCTTTCTGAAGACGCAATAGCTTCTATAAGAACAAAAGGAATTCTAGGTGCAAAATATTTAAGTATTAGTCAAGGTGGCGCTGAAAAAAGAATCAATGCAGGAGGAATTATTCGAGAAACTGAGCCTCCTCTTGATTTTGAGAAACTAATTGGAAAATTCATTTTTGGAAAAGTTAAATAACTTATATAATTTCTTTTTATTATGTTTAAGATAATTTCCTGATCAATTTTTAAGGATAAAAATGAAGTCCTTTCCTTTGATTTTAACTTCCATAACTACTGTTCTTATTTTTTCTTTTCCATGTTTGGTGTTTTCTGGACAACCAAAAAACCAAATAAGCAAGAGTATTCATCAGTTGAAATTTATCCTAGACGAGCCTTCTTTAAAAGGTGCTAATAATTCCGAAGAAAGAAGAAACAAATTAAGATCAATATTTGAAGAAAGATTTGACTTTAATGAAATGGCAAAGAGATCTCTATCTAGGGCCTGGCACAAAAGAACTGGCAAAGAAAAAAAAGATTTTCTGTACTCATTCAAGTATCTCTTAGAATCAACATATATAGGTAAAATAGAAAGATACAATGGTCAAACAGTGCAATTCACTAAGGAACTGGTTGATGGTAACTTCGCGAAAGTCAAAACGCTAGTAATCACAAAAGAACAATCTATCAGAGTCTATTACAAAATGCATAAGATAAAAGAAAATTGGTTAGTATATGACGTAATAATAGAAGGAGTAAGTCTTATAAAAACCTATAGAGACCAATTCAAATCTATACTTAAAAGATCTTCTTTCTCCAACTTACTCGACAAAATGCGTGCAAAACAATTCGCAAATTAAATTCAATTAGAAATCCTTTGTTTTAGGTAATCGGACTGACAGTAGAAAACCAAAAAAACCAAACATCATACAAGTAAAAGGCATGACTGTTAAAATTCCAAAGTAATCTGCAAATACACCTATCAATGGCATTGTCATACTTGAACAAAACCAAACTACCCCTAACATAAAACTACTCGCTAGAGCAGCGTGTTCAGGAATCAATTCTTGGGCATAAGTTACAGACACTCCCATCTGAGAGTAAAAAGCAGCGCCAGCCATTATCAAAAAAAACAACCGAATATATAGATCGTCAAAGTAAAGGGATATCCCCAAGCAAGGCGTCCCAATCAATAACGAAAAAATTATAATCATTCTCCTTCCAAAGAGATCAGAAATATAACCACCAAAAATTCCTCCTATTGCAGCAGCAAGTAAGAATACTGATATTGAGAAGCCACCATCTGCAAAAGAGTTCCCTTTTTCAATCAAATAAATAGAAAGATAGAACGTGATAGACATAGTGACAACTGTTCTAAAATAATTAACAAACCAAAGTCTTGCTAAAGAACGGAAGACAATTCCTACTGATTTCAAATCTATTGGATTTTTTTTAGACGTTTTTTCTTCAAATTCCTCCCCTGTATCTAAATTTAAAAAAAGAAGCAAAAACCCAATAAAAAAAACAAACAGGCATGTATAAGGGAGCCCTGCCACCCCAAACCGAGTTACCACAAAAGTCACCATAGCAGCACCTAAACTAACTCCTAATCTTCCTCCAGCGATATAAATAGAAACTCCTAACCCCCTCCTTTTTCCTGAAAATTGTACTGCCCTAACTGATGCAATGGGATGAAAACACGCAGAACCTAAGCCCGCTATAAAAAGCAATAAAAAAAGGAGGGGGATACTATCAACCATTGTTGCGAAAGCAACCAACCCACCTAGGATAGGACCTAGTGCAAGCAACCAATTCTTTTGAAATCGATCTGCTAGCAATCCGAAAATAGGTTGCCCAAGCGCACCCGTCGCTGCAAGTGTAGGGCCAAGAAATCCAACTAAGGAGAGAGGGATATTCAACGTTTCTTTTAAAATTGGAATAACAGGGGATAAAAACCCAAAACAACTATCATTAGCAATGTGAGCTATAACGAGAAAAGATAGTTTCTTCCGATGTAATGATGACTTCGTGTTTAGATTTACTGAATTATCAGATTGCAAAAGTGCCTCTTATTAGGAACCATCGTGTATGAGAGTAGAAATACTAGAGAGGACTTCGTCAATTTTCTCAATATCTTTACCACCTCCTGCTTGCGCGAAATCAGGACGTCCTCCACCTTTCCCCCCAAGACTAGAGGCTATTTTACCTACTAATTTTCCTGCATGCACACGATCTAAAGTATCTTTTGTCACTCCTACAGCAACAGAGATTTTTCCTTCTAAAACTGAAATTATAATTATCACTCCACTTTTAATCTTCGATTTCCCAACATCTATCAACCTTCTGATCTCTTTAGAATCAACTCCATCATGACGAATAGCAACAAATCGCACACCATCAATCTCTTCATGATTTTCAATCTGATTCTCCAATTCGGTAGTTGATTCTCTAGACCGTACAGTACTTAACTCTTTTTCAAGATTTTTAGAACGTTCTAATAATTCTTCCACTCTATTCACTTCCTCATCCGGTCCAGATTTTAAAACTTGTCGAATCTCATGTAGTTTTCTCTGTTCAACTCGTGAATTTAGAAGAGCGCTTACCCCTGCCAATGCTTCGATTCTTCTAACTCCTGAAGCAACACTACTCTCTTGTAATATTCTAAAAAGACCAATCCTACCAGTATTATTAACGTGAGTACCTCCGCACAATTCGGTACTGAAGTCTCCTATAGAAACAACTCGCACATCATCTCCGTATCTTTCCCCAAATAATGCTGTAGCACCAATAGAGAGAGCATCATCTAAAGACATTTCACGCGTAACGACCTCTCTATTTTGCATAATAAATTGATTGACTATATCTTCAACCTGTTCTCTTTCATATTCTGAAAGAGATGCGAAATGTGTAAAATCAAAACGCAGTCTATCGGGAAATAAATGAGACCCTGCCTGTTTTACATGATCACCTAGAACTTCTCGTAATGCGTATTGTAACAAATGGGTAGCAGTATGATTAACGGATAACTTCGTTCTTCTTAAGTCATCTACCTTTGTGAGAATTTCCTGTGACGGCAATAACTCTCCGCGTTCAATAAGAATTCTAATAACATTTAAGTTTGTCGAAGGTTTCTTTGTATCTAAAACGATCGCGGAACCAGAATCCCATTCAATACGACCTTGGTCTCCTTCTTGCCCACCAGATTCAGCATAAAATGGACTAGGATTTATTAAAATATCTACTTCCAATCCGCTTTCAGCCTCTTTAAGTTCAACACTATCTTTCACTATTGTAAGTACTTTCGATGGAATAGAAAGTTTCGAATATCCCTGAAAATCAATATTACCAATAGCACCTTCTAGTTTTTTCCATATTGCATCAACAGCAAGTTCTCCTGAACCTTTCCAAAAAGAACGTGCTCTCTCTCGTTGGTTATTCATCGCCATATCAAATGACTCTTGCCCTATTTTCAATCCTTTCGAAAGAGATGTCTCGATTGCTAAATCCAAGGGATATCCATAAGTATCCAGGAGAGTGAAAACCTCTTCTCCTGGAATAATCTTATCGTCAGATTCTCTAGCCTTATCGCATAATTCATCCATTCTAGGTTGTCCCTGGGCTAATGTCTTCGAGAACCTTTCTTCTTCAACTATTGAAATTTTAGAGATATAGTTTAAATTTTCTCGTAACTCAGGATATGCAGAACCCATCGTTTCAGATAAAACGGACGCTGTCTCAGATAGGAAAGGGTCCTTAATACCTAAAACTCTAGCGTGTCTCATAGCACGACGGGCTATCTTTCTTAGAACATAACCCCTACCTTCGTTACTTGGCATAATACCATCACAAATCAAGAAACTAATAGCACGACTATGATCCGCAATCACACGAAAAGACACATCTGTATCACTTTCGCTCTCCTCATAACGAATACCAGTTTTATCTTCGGAAAACTTTATTACAGGCATCAACAAGTCAGTATGAAAATTACTATTTTCCCCCTGGAGAATTGAAACAAGACGTTCCAAACCCATACCAGTATCCACAGAAGGTTTTGGAAGTAGGTTCAAGTTCCCGTCGGAGTCACGATCATATTGCATAAAAACTAAATTCCACAATTCTAAGAATCGGTCCCCATCATCATCAGTTCCTGGAGGAGAACCATGCAATTCGGGGCCTTGGTCAAAAATTAATTCTGAACAAGGACCACAAGGTCCTGTTTCACCCATCGACCAAAAATTGTCCTTCTCACCCATTCTTACAATACGCTCAGAAGGAACACCAATTTTTTTAGACCAAATTTCCTCTGCTTCATCGTCTTCAAGAAAAACGGTAACCCAGATTCTCTCACTATCAAGGCCAAGCCGACCTACTAAGAATTCCCACGCAAACTCTATAGCAGATTCTTTGAAATAATCTCCAAAAGAAAAATTTCCCAACATCTCGAAAAAAGTATGATGGCGTGCAGTCCGACCAACATTTTCTAAATCATTGTGTTTTCCGCTAACTCGGAGACATTTTTGAGATGTGGTAGCTCTATTGTAGTTTCTCTTATCAATTCCAGTGAATACATCTTTAAATTGAACCATTCCTGCATTCGTAAACAATAGTGTCGGATCGCTCAATGGGATAAGTGAAGAACTCCTTATTAATTGATGATTTTTATTCGAAAAAAAATCTAAAAAAGCAGAGCGAATCTGATTTCCAGTCATGATCATTTTTACCTACTAAATAGGAAAATTACTATCACACAACTACTTGCTCTTCATACAAACCGAAAACATTTCTAAGTTCATCAGAAATCTCTCCCAAGGTAGCACGAGACTTTACAGCATTCAAAATAAACGGAATTAAATTATCATCATTTTTAGCTGCATCTGAAAGTGCCCTTAAAGAATTTCGTAAAACTTTATTATTTCGTTTTTTCCTTAAACTCTCCAATCTTAGACGTTGTTCTTTTTCTATTTCTGGATTAATCTTCGTCAAGGACACATCAGGATCCGAATCGTTATTATAACAATTAAGACCAACAACCTTTTTTCTACCTTTATCAATCTCTTTCTGATATATGAATGCACTTTCCTGTATCTCTTTTTGAACCCAACCATTCTGAATAGCAGAAACCATGCCACCAATAGAATCAATTTTTTGGATCAAATTTAATGCTTTTTTCTCAATTTCAAAAGTCATTTTTTCAACTGTATGCGCACCACCACAAGGATCGACTGTGAATGGAGTATTAGTCTCCTCTGCGACTATCTGTTGAGTTCTTAAAGCTAAACTGGCAGTCTCCTCAGTAGGAAGAGAAAGAGCTTCGTCCCAAGAGTTTGTATGTAAAGACTGAGCCCCGCCTAAAACAGCAGCCAAAGCCTGATATGACGTGCGAACTATATTATTCTTAGGTTGCTGAGCAACTAGAGAACTTCCGGCTGTCTGAGAATGAAAACTAAACTTACACGACTCATCATTCTTACTGCCAAACCTCTCTCTCATTATTTTAGCCCAAAGAACTCTCGAGGCTCTAAATTTAGCAATTTCTTCTAAAAAATTGTTATGAACATTCAAAAAAAACGAAATACGTTTTCCTATGTCATCAGGACTCATTCCAGCATCTATAGAAGTTTGAACATAAGTTATGGCATTCGATAAAGTAAATGCAACTTCCTGTACAGCAGTAGAACCAGCCTCACGAATATGATAACCACTAATAGAAATAGGATTCCATTTAGGCATTTTCTGATAGCAATATGAAATCGAATCGGAAATAAGCCTAAGGCTATTTTTCAATGGATAAATATAAGTTCCACGTGCAATATATTCTTTCAAGACATCATTCTGAATTGTGCCTCTCAACTTCGTAACATCAAACCCTCTTTTGTCGGCCACAGCAATGTAAAAACATAATAAAACTACAGCTGTCGAATTTATAGTCATAGAAGTAGAGACTTTATCTAGTGGGATATCTTTTAGTAGCAAATCCATATCATCCACTGAAGATATTGAAACACCCACACGACCCACTTCTCCCATAGATAAATCATTGTCCGCGTCGTAACCAATCTGCGTAGGCAAATCGAAAGCGACAGAAATACCCATTTGCCCCTTTGACAACAAATATTGATACCTCTTATTGCTTTCAGATGCAGAACCGAATCCTGCGTATTGACGCATTGTCCATAATCTTCCCCTATACATATTCGAACGTATCCCCCTAGTAAAAGGAAATTCGCCAGGATGTTTGCTTTCGTATTCTAATTCAGATTTATGAACTTTATTCATTTTTTAAAACTTTACTGTAAAACGGAGAAATTTAAGGTTAGAAAGCTTTCAGAAACAATTTTTCTTTAATTAAATTTAAAACTACAAGATACAAAAAAATTTATTATTTTGTATCTTGTACTAGTGAAATCCTTTCTATAGATTCAGCTTGTCTTGTTTTAGAGTTGACATGAATTAATACTCCATTTAATTGTCCAATCCCCTTGGCAGGCTCCAGTCTTTTAGGAATCCCCATAAGAAATTTTTCAAGTGCTATAGATGTATCCATTCCTATAACTGAATCCAGCGGACCTGTCATACCTACGTCAGTTATATAGGCGGTCCCTTTAGGAAGAACTCTGTTATCTGCAGTTTGTACGTGAGTATGAGTACCAACTATCGCAGAAACTCTACCGTCAAGATGCCATCCC
Source organism: Nitrospinota bacterium (assembly GCA_036231405.1). Taxonomy (GTDB): domain Bacteria; phylum UBA8248; class UBA8248; order UBA8248; family UBA8248; genus UBA3496. The sequence continues at coordinate 967 of JAZAHK010000025.1, read as the reverse complement.
ATAGCAATTTTTTCACTAGTGGTTTCACCGTGAAAATCAATGAAAATTATACATTCCTCTTCTTCCAAATTTTTCAACAATTTATCAATTTTACGAAATGGACAATCAACAGATGGCATAAATACTCTTCCCATTAGATTGATAACAATTATAGTTGGAGTACTGCCAGAAGATGCGAAAAGACCGTTCCCAGGGTTGAGTTCTGGGTAATTGGCAGGTCGCAGTAACCTTGGTTCGGTAAGCATCAATTCCTTGGTTTCTTTTCGATCCCACACGTGATTTCCTGTAGTTATGACATCTGCCCCACATTGGAAAAGATCATCTGCATTCTGTATGTTTATACCAAAACCACCAGCAGAGTTTTCTCCATTAATGATACAAAAATCAACGTCGTACTTCTCTTTTAAAAGAGGTACATGTTCAATAGCCATCTTTCTGCCAACTTTTCCGGTGATATCACCAATAAACAAGATTTTGGTAGACATATTAATGAGCAGTCGCTATATGACGTGTTTCACGAATAACTGTCACGATTATTTCACCAGGATAAGTTTGTTCAGATTCTATACGTTTGGCTATATCTCTCGCTAAAAAATCTGCCTGTGAATCCGTAACACTTTCTGGTAAAACACTCACTCTTATCTCACGTCCTGCTTGAAGCGCATAACACTTCTCAACACCCTTAAAAGAATTAGCTATACTTTCAAGGGCTTCTAACCTTTTCACATAACTTTCTGCTATCTCTCGACGTGCTCCTGGCCTAGCTGCAGAAAGTGTATCTGCAGCTTTTACTAAGATAGATTCTATACAATTAGGTTCCTCATTTTCATGATGTGACATAATTGCATTCAGAACTTCAGGTGGCTCTTTGAATCTACGTGCTATTTCGAAACCAGTTTCAACATGAGATCCTTCCACTTCATGTGTGACCGATTTCCCAATATCGTGAAAAAGACCCGCCCTTTTT
>JAZAHK010000024.1:0-11843 GCA_036231405.1 Nitrospinota bacterium | reverse complement strand
ATTCTTCTGAGGGTAGACCAGCCGCGGACAATGCACCGGCACGATCAGTATTTTTGATTGGGCCAGACAAAAAAGAAAAAGCGACCTTAACCTATCCTATGAGCACAGGAAGAAATTTTCATGAAATCCTTCGACTACTCGATTCCTGTCAATTGACCGCAAAAGAACAAGTTGCAACACCAGTAAACTGGCAACAGGGAGATGATGTGATTATTCTACCAGCAGTTTCTGACGAAGAAGCTAAAGAAAAGTATCCTGAAGGTTGGGAAACACCGCTTCCGTATATCCGTGTCGTCCCTCAACCAAGATCATAGAAAAACCAGAGGAAATAGCGACGGTCTTAATAGACTGTCGCTATTTTAAAAATGAAATCTTAAATTTCTACGAAAATTTTTCCACTCTTATAAGGATTAGGACAACCACCATAACCTCCAATCCCTTCTACTGACTCAGTTTTACTATTATTCACGGTATTGTGAATTTCCCCTCTTGGAATAAAGATAAAATCCCCTGGTTCGGTTACATGTTCTACTTTTTCTTTCCCTATATTCCAAATAGCTTTGGGACCAGACATGTGATACCACATTAAATCCCCATTCTCATGATAATGTGGTTTACTAACAGTATCAGGAGGAAAATTCGTCCTCACCAACGTTGCAGTTTCTATACCAGTTGTCTCGTCAGTAATCCCAAACGTAAGATTGAATCCTGGTTCATATTTTTGATCAACAGGAAGATTTTTCACACTTAACACTTTAGCCATACTCTATCCCTCCTTAAAAAAATTAGTCTTCTATAATTTGAATTGGCGCTCTACCGAAAATTTTGCCGGATGTAAGATCCTGTAGGGCTTGTTCTGCATCTTTTAGATCATACGTCCCAGAAATCACGGGCTTTATTCTTCCGTTTCCTATCCATTCAGCCGCTTCACTCAACTCTGCCTTATTCACATATCTTGACCCTGTAACTAATATTTCGTCATCGACAAAACGTGTGGGATCACATTCAAAAATCTTTCCTGGTTGAAATCCTACAACCACTAGTACTCCTGCCCTAGAAATTGAACGGAAGCTTTTTGGCAAGGTTAAATCTGTACCTACTAATTCTAAAACAGCATCTGCTCCCCTCCCATCTGTGATTTCAAGAACTTCATCAGAAAAATCCTTTTTGATGCTATTTACTAGATGATCTGCACCCAAACCTTTTGCAGAAGAGAGTTTTTTATCATCAATATCCACAGCAATAACATTTGCACCAAACGCTTTCGCTATCTGAACTGCATGAATTCCTACACCCCCGCATGCACCCACTATCAAAACTGTTTGCCCAGGTTGAATTTTTGCCCTGGTTTTGAGAGCCTTTAAAGGCGTCGCAACGGGACTCACAATTGTAGTTGCCAAAGCAAAATCGATACCATCTGGAAATCGACATAGATTTTTTTCAGGAACTGCAACATATTCTGCATAACCACCATCAGAATGGACTCCCAGATAACCTTTAAAATTTAGACATAAGGTCTCTCGACCCACTTGGCAAAATCTACAATGACCGCAAGTAAGGTAAGGATGAGCAACTACCTTATCCCCTTCCTTGAAATGTTCTACTCCTTTACCAATCGAAACAATCTTGCCCGCAATCTCATGTCCTAAAATCAGTGGCAAGTTACCTCCTGCCCTTCCATCACGAATAGTCACATCGAATTGATCAGGAGCACATGCATGCACACGAACAATTACTTCTGAGTATTTAGGTTCAGGATCAGGAACTTCTTCAAAAGATAATTTCTCTCCCCATTTTTTCAAAACCATCGCTTTCATTTACAAATTTCTCCAAGATGCCCCGAAATTAGATAGAGCCCGCAAATTTTTCTCCTGCAATTAATCTCCCAAGTTTCCATCTTACAGTGTCATTGAGACCATCTATGTGATAACACATCATAGCATCTCGCATGTGTCTTTCTGCTGAATGTGTTGTCATGTATCCAACTCCACCAAAAATATTCATAGCGCTAGTGCAAACTTGAGGTGCCATATCAGATGCGAAAATCTTCACCCTCATTCCCTCTTTATGATCATACTCCCCTTCGGGTGCATTGTCAGCGTGCCATGCAGCCTGCCAAATTGCATCTCTAGCGACAGAAATAGAGACATACATATCCGCTATACGTTCACGAATTTCATCATGTTCGATAATAGGGGCACCGCCTTGGACACGCCCTTTAGCATAATCGATGGCATCTTCGTATGCTGCACGTGCAATACCTAATCCAAAAGTTGCAGTAGTTGGGGAGTGTCTTGAAAAAACTCGTGACATATATGGAAGACCATCGTTTACTTCACTTAATCTCCATTCCTCAGGGACTTCAGCATTTTCATAAATCATTTCGCCATTCATAAGTAACCTGCACCCCATCTTTCCATGAACTATTCCTCTAGTATACCCATCCAATTCTCCGGGCATAATAAATAAGGTTACACCTTCATTGACAGGAACATTTGGATCCGTCCTAGCACATAAAAAGTTGATATTACTTATTGCAGCACAAGCTATAAAATGTTTTTTCCCGTTTAGGACCCAGTTATTACCGTTTTTAACTGCGGAAAGCTTCATTCCTCCATCAATATTCGTCGCAGGACGAATATTATCGGTTCCATGGTCAGGTTCAGTCATTCCAATCGCCATAGTACTTGTATCGACATCCATAAATCGCGGCAAAAATTCTTTTCTTTGTTCCTCGTTGGTATGTTCACATAACATCTTGGCAAGTTTCCATCCTTGATGTATGACCGCACCAAAACCTGCTTCTCCAGCTACAAGTTCTTCCAATAAAACTACATGGGCAAAAATACCCAAACCTTCCCCACCCATATCTTTTGGTACTGTCAACGTCCTTATCCCCTCTTTGGAAGCCTTCTTTAAGGTTTCAAAGGGGAATGGATTAGAGGGATCAATACCATTCTGCCTATCCCATTCCTGTGCATTTGGTTTCAATTCTATTTTTGCAAATTCAGCAACTTTCGACTGCCATTTTTTTAAGTTCTCACCTAAATTATAATCAACCATTTACTGATACTCCTTATTTTGTTACGGAGAATAAGTTCTTTCATTCTCCTCTGGAATTTTTGGAAAACTATCCTTTTTTGTCCACCTAGCAAGTTCTCGGTTCCTAGCGAGCATTATTTTGTTCATATCTTCTTTTTCCCATTTATAAAAACCTACCCCACTTTTCACTCCAAGTGCATCTTCTTTCAATAAATTTTCTAAAACATGAGCATTTCCTTTTTCGTGATTTAAGTGAGGCTGTATATTTTTGTGTACATCGGACAAGACATCAATCCCTGAAAAATCCGACAACATCAAAACACCTAAAATAGGGAAAAGTGTAGAGATCGATCTGAAAACTTTATCTACTGATTCCGCAGATGCATACCCTTCCTGTACGATATGAAATGCTTCTCTTCTAAGAGCAGTCGTTAATCTCACCCCTATATGACCAATTGTTTCCTTGCATACCACAGGGGTCTTATCAACTGTCTTCAGTATCTCAAGAGTTTTATCTAAGGTTGCATGGCTCGTCTTATCTCCAGGAACAACTTCTACGACTGGAATCAAAAAAGGTGGCGTATAACTATGAGTAACGATGCAACGTTCTGGATTATTAATCCCTTCTATAATTTCCGAAAGAAGAAGACCTGAAGTTTCACTTGCCAAAATCACATCAGGAGGTGCAATAGAATCCATATCCGCAAAAACCTCTCTCTTTAAATCTAATTTTTCACTTGTGGACTCTACTATAAAATCACTTCTTTTAACGACACCTTCAAAATCGTTTTCGAAAGAAATCGAAGAAAAGACATCTTCTTTTTTACTCTCGGCAAACAAACCAATCTGAATACTGAGTTCCAAACTTTTATTCAGCAAATCTACCGCTTTTTCCGAACTCTCTTTTGTTCGATTAAACACAAGGACTTTGTACCCAAATTGTGCAAATTGAAGAGCAATACCATGACCTACGTAGCCACCTCCAATTACTCCAACTGTACGAACAGTCGGTAATGTAGTCATAGTGAAGAACCTCTTTTTTTGAAGTGAATCCTAATTATTACACCCAGACAGAGCTTTCATCAAAGGGGCAATACTTTTTTCTCGATCTAAATCGTTTACGATGTTGATAACTTTATCGGTAGTTTCAATTTCAAGCAGGCCATCCACACATTCTCTGAATTTCAATTCAACTTCTTCTAGAGATAATGGCATCTCAGCTTTCCCGCGAGCCGTATAGATAGTTCTCTCGTATAATTTTCCATTTTTGGTAGCAACTTTTAGCAAAGTTGGTTTAGGCATAGGGTGCTCCCACTCTAGTTCATTATCAACTTTTACATCAATTTTACCCATGAATTCTTGAATGAGCGGATCATTCACTAGTTCGTCCGTGAATGTTTTTATTGTCAAATTCTCATCTTTAAGTACTCTTGAAAGTATATATTCTACAGAAAATTTTGCTTGCAGACCTGTCTTTGGCCTATGATAACTCAAGTTAAGGAACCCACTTTCCAACAAACCCACCTCAATCGATTCCACATCTTCCAACTTCACACGCTCTTCTTTAATAATTGAAAACATTCCTTCAATCGCATTATACGAAGACATACAACAAGGGTAGGGTTTGATATCCACACCCGGAGATTCAAAACAAAATGGATTTCCTAAACTACTTATAAAATCACCGTCTTGAATTTTTTCTAATTTACTAAAAACGCTTGCATATCCAGAATTAGCCTCAAAAATATTTTGATTGGAAGTCATTCCAAGAGATGCTAATTCTACTGACCGGACACCTGATTCTGCAGCCATTCCAGCGTGAAATGGTTTTGTCATCGTACCAAAATTAGCACGTAATCCTGAAGCTTGGGATGAAACAATTCCTAAAGCAGAACAAGCTTCGTCAGCAGAAAGATTAGTAAGATGTATTGACGAAACACAAGAACCAACCGACCCAAGTACAGCAGTAGGATGCCAACCATTTTCATATAGTTCCATATTCAATACTGAACCAAGTTTTGAAGCTACTTCAAAACCAAGAAGGTAGGCTTCTATGAATTGTGCACCTGAACTCTGATTTTTTTCTGAGAGAGCTAAAGATGCTGGAAAGGTTGTGACACTTCCATGGCCGTTTAAAAGTTTATTTGAATCGTCAAAATCAAGAGCATGTCCCATAGTTCCATTTGCTAGAGCTGCAAATGAAGGAATTGTTTTAAAAGACTCACCTAAAACTGAAGAATTTCCAATCCCTTTTGCATTACTCACATAATCTACAATTTTTTCTGCCACTTCAGTTCTTCTACCCGCAATTGTTACACCCAACGTGTCTAGGATAGACTTCTTGACCTCTTGAACAACCTTGTCATTTATATCACTTAAATTGGTCTCTTTAGCAAATCTTACCAACTCACGAGTTATGTCAGTCATGAGTTCCTTTCTGTTTCATGGTTTCGAGACACAGACACTGAATATTCTTAGAGGCAAAAACGTGCACCTTCAACATCGATACTCAAGTGATAAATATGAACTGTTTTAAATATGTAAATGTTCATAAATTTCAAGAGTCATTCCACCTTTGATTAAACCACCATTTAGATGTCCACAAAGGACATCTTCGTTATTGCCAGGGCCACCACTCAACGCCATATGTATGTGAACATAAGGACTTGGACTAACCCATTCTTCTTTTTCGTGAGGAAGCAACGCGGGAGGAGGCTCTTCTGGCCAACTAATAAAACCTAAAGCTATCAGTTCTCTCCAATCGTTAAAACTTCTTCTGTCTACATCATATCCTTCCATTGACTTGAAACCAGAAATCATTTCTGTTTGGGTTAATGCCCCCATCAAAAAAACAGTTCCGGCCATAATCTTTTTTTCTTTTACAAACGCATTTAAACTAGGATAAAAGTCATCACCTTTTTCATACTGAATCTGAAAAATTCTTCCTAATTTTTTTTCATACGCCTTCATTTTTCCTCCTTTCGAAATGATTCTTTTCTTTTTTAAAGATCAGGCATAGCTTTCATAAGATTTACCTGGTTTGTACTACCCATGTGGAATAATTGGATTGCATCCCTGTAAACTTTTTCAACTGGAGCTTCTGTCATCACTCCCATACCTCCCCATATTTCTACCGTTTTGGTAGTGATGTAATTTAGGGCCTCTACAGTGAAAGCCTTTGTTACGCGAGCAAGTTTTGGATCATCATCAATTCCATTATCTATGCTGCAAGCAGATCTCCATAGCATCGACCGTGATGCCTCAAGTCGTGTAAACATTTCGAGAAGAAGGCACGAAATAATTTGATGTTCAATAATTGGCTTCCCACCTTGTACTCTTTCTCTTGCATATTGAAGGGCCAATTCATAGGATCTCTTTGCTATTCCAAGTGCAGTAGCGGTAGCCTCAACTGTTCCAATATTCACAACAGTTTTTCTGCTTGTGTGAAATTTACCTTCTTCTCCTAAGCGATCACTTACAGGAATCCTCATATTATTTACAATGACTTCATTCTGAGGGTATAAACGAAGGCCTACCTTGTCATGTAAACGACCTATTTCCAATCCATCCTGAGGAGGAAAAACCATAAATCCAGTAACCCCTTCTGTCCAAGGAACATTTTTATCCGTTCTTGCAAGAATAGAAATATATTTACACTGTGCAGAAAGAGCAATGTAATGTTTCATCCCGTTAAGCACGTAATAGTCTCCATCTCGAACTGCCGAGAGCATCGGGCCTGCAGAAACTTTCTCATCATAAGGAAGTGAATTGTCGCTACCTGAATTTGGCTCCGTAAGCCCTATCCCAATGCAATATCTTGGATCTTTTACATAATCTGGGAGTATTCTCGCAATTTGCTCCTCAGAAGCAGCAGCCAAAATTCCAGATATTCCTTTCCAGTTATGGCTATACACTTTTGATACAGCCGCTTCCCCTGCAGATAGTTCTTCGATCACTAAAACTTGGGTTAATACACTCGCTCCATGTCCACCATGCTCTTTGGGAATTGCTAAATTATTAAATCCTAATTTCGAGCCGCGTTCAACGAGATCCCACGGAAAAGCGTCCTCTCCATCAGGGAAACGGTCCAATTCTGCACAATTCGGAATTAATTCATTCCGGGCGAAATCACGAGCTAATTTCTGTAAACCTTTTTGCTCCTCACTTAAATGAAAATCCATTTTACCTCCGGAGAATAATACAAAAACAGTAAATTATAGTATTATGAATATCACTTGATACTAACAGATAAAAAATGTTTGAGGAAAGTTCCCCGTAGAATGAAAATTTTTCAAGGAGAAAACAATGACAAGTACTATAGAGAGGCTTCACTGGAAAGATGCTCCCGATATCTGGGCACCCTTTATCCCTATTGTAAAAGTTAGCGGAGGCACGACAATATATCTAGCAGGAACGACAGCAGCCCCCATGTACCACCATCATCCACACCTACCAGAAGAGTTTGAATCAATACCTGATGATATGGAAGGGCAGACCCATGGGGTTTTAAACAAAATCAAGAAAAGTTTAGAAACAGCAGGTGCTTCAATAAAGGACGTAGTATCGGCAGATAGATATCTGAAAAATATAGATGACCAAGACGTATTGAACAGGATTTGGGAAGAAACATTTGGGGACAATAGACCTGCTACTACCACCGTCCAAATACAGAGATTAGCAGCTCACCCCAAACTCCTTCTGGAGGTTACTGTTACCGCTGTCATTGACGAGTAAAAGAGGAAATCAACAAAACTAGGAAATTAAAAAATTGTGAATAGTGGAGAGGAATTCTTCTCGCCTATGCTCAAGTTCCATATAGTGAGTGCCTTCACTAAAAACTATATATTCCCTTCCTTTACTATTCTTTAATTTTTCGAAAAGTCCCCACGCCTCTTCGTGGTTAGCCGCTCCATCATAATCTCCATAAATCAAAAGAACAGGACATGTAACTTTCGAAGCGTTATAGAGTGGTTTGTTTGAAACCCGGTTATAAGCGTCTAGTAAGGATCCATTAGAAATTCGGACTGCAGGTACATTACGAGGATGTTGTTCAGTCTCCGTTTTGAACATCTCTTCAAAATACGTCTTCACAATTTTTTTGTCCCTCCATCGAAAATGTTTCTTGCCAGGAATGTGTCCCCACCATCTATCCTTTAAATCTTTTTCGGTACACCAACTCCATGCACCTCTCCTAGCATCCCATTTTCCTGGAAACTTAGGATTCTCAAATGAAGCAGCTCTTTCCCGATTCTCATACGTATAGTAAGGAGCATACAGCACCAACCTATGTACTTTACCCTGATTCGATGCAGCAAACGCAGCAGAAAGTGTTGTCCCCCATGAACGTCCAAGAAGACTTATTCTCCTTTTCTTGTTCTTTTTACAAATGAAATTTACAACCGATGCAATATCTTTTATCGCCGTCTTCCCTCTTATCGCGGGAGGATTTTTAGAAGGATCCTCTAGAAATTCTTTTGGTCGAGAAGAAAAACCAAAACCACGAACAGAAAGGGTGAATACGTTCATACCCTTTCCTGCATGGTAATCCATCCAAGAATATCCAGGAACCGGCAAATCAAATGCAATCGGACCTGCCCCTATCCTGCCATGACACATCAACAAGGTTTCTGAATGTGAAAATTTCTTTTTTCCCTTTGGACGTTTTTCTCGGACATGCAATTTAATATCGGAATCAAGCGAGTCTATTAAATAATCTTTTGTAATGATCCCAGGGGAAGTCATGTCAAATATCTCCAGGAAAAATAATGTAGCTTGGTGCCCGGAGCCAGAGTCGAACTGGCACGAGGTCGCCCTCGCAGGATTTTAAGTCCTGTGTGTCTACCATTTCACCACCCGGGCACTTCGCATAGAATAGACGTTTCAGACGATTCTATTGTTTTTTTAAATGATATGTTCACCACTTTGTTCACCACTTTTCGTATCGTGGGTTTGTGAGTTCACCACCATTTAAGAAGTGAAATCTAACATAAAAATATTTGTTTTTCTAACAGGATTTGATTTGGAAACACTACAACATTTTAACAACGGAAACCTAGCATAAAATTTGAGGGTCTTCACATAACAATCAAAAAGATTTCAGATTTTATTCATTTCAAAAAATTATACTTTCTTATACCGTCCTTTTAAACGGAGACTCAAAAATGAAAAAATTCGTTTTTATTATTTTATTGTTAAGTTTTTCAACTTTAGTATTTGCTGAACCATATCCAGTAAAATTTAAAATTATGTGCCAAAATCCAGAAAAAAAAGAAAAATTAGAGAAGAAAATTTCTAACTTAATAAAGAGATATGACAATTTAACTTTAAGTAATAATAAAAATAAGCGTGACCCTACAGTCGCAAAAATGTGGGTTTATGCATTGGAGTTCAAAGAAAGTAATAAAAATAATAAAATTTGGACTTTCTTAGTTGCACATACCTCACATTTGCCAATTCGTGCCCTCGTAATGGAAGTATTCAAAGAGGGAAACACAAGCAGTAAAAATCTAAAAGAAATTACTCTCAATTTATTTTCAAACAAAGGAGGTATCCTAAAGTATCTAAATCTTTCTATAGTCGATGATTTCAAAAAATCAGACCAAATCATGGAAAAGTTTGTCCACCATTTTTCTGAGAGGATAGTCAAATATTAAAAATAGGATTTTTTTCTCATTTTTTTGTTCGCTACAACTAATATCGTAGAAAACAAAAATCTCAAAAAGGTAAACAAAGAACTGTATTCTAAACTCTGGGAAGTTCAGGATAGCGTAAGAAAATATAGAATTAAAAAAAGAGACCTTCCTGCAGGATATCTCCATATGCTGAAAGAAATTATCCATCAAATAAAGTGTGATACTTTTCTATTTTCTGGTCTCTTGGCATAAAAAAATCCTCTATAGAAAAATAATATCTATAGAGGACGCTACATAACTTTTTCAATGGTGGCAAGTTCACCACTTGTTCACCACCATTGTTTTTTTAAATGACGTGTTCACCACTTTGTTCACCACTATTCGTATCGTTGGTTTGTAAGTTCACCACCATTTAAGAAGTGAAATCTAACATAAAAATATTTGTTTTTCTAACACGATTTGATTTGGAAACACTACAACATTTCTTACGACTTTTTACAGATTTTTTTATTGCACCGTTCCGCACGAGTGCAGAGTGCGTGCAGAGTGTCACACTCTAAAAGTCACTCTTCTTAATTGATTCTTGACTGATTATTTTACGAAAGATTCCTGCCATTTCTTTGTCCGCGTAAATAAGACGTGTTTGTATGACTGTAGCAGTACCGGTTTGCGTTCCATAATTTTTTCCCCCAGTACTATTCCAACCTTTAAAAACACTTTTTTCCGTAAAATAGGATACTCTTTTAATTGTTAAAACAACTTGTCCGTTCTCCCAAGCATCTTTAAAAACTTGTAGTTGTCCAGAACGAAATCTGTCACTGTCAGTTTTCGTTCCTCTGTAGTATTTCTTGTACTTCTGATCGAGTATACGACGTATTTGATTATGGAGACTTGGAACATATCGTCCAAAATTGATTGTGATCATCTTGAGTCCTCTGTTTCCTTTTACAAACCCAAAGATAAACTCTCGTTTTTGACCTATGATTGAATAACACATATTCATATTTCTTATATGAACGATATTCAAAGTCTTACTACAAACCCCAAGATTATTAATTTCCTGTAAAGTCATTCCAAATTTAATTTCTTTATATCCATCAATAGTTGAATTATTTGTTCTTGTGCTGGTTCTGGTTCTGGAAGAGACAGTTTTTTTCTTGCTTTTTAATTTCCTCAGATTGTACTGCGCCCTTGCGTATCCCTGATTCGCTGCTTTTGTGTACCACTTGAATGCTTCTTTGTTGTCTTTGAGTACCCCATATCCGGTTTCATACATATAACCCAGATTGTTCTGCGCCCTTGCGTATCCCTGATTCGCTGCTTTTCTGTACCACTTCGCTGCTTCTTTAATGTCTTTGAGTACGCCTTCTCCTCTTCGATACATCTGACCCATCATGTACTGCGCTTTTGCGAATCCCTGATTTGCTGCTTTTCTGTACCACTTGACTGCTTCTTTGTCGTCTTTGAGTACGCCATCTCCTTTGAAGTACATCACACCCAGATTGAACTGTGCAAATTTATTTCCTCTTTCTGCGAGTGGTCGGTACTCTCTGAGTGCAGTTGCAAAGTCGCCTCTTCTTGCTGCTGCCAATCCTTCTCTAAATCCTCCTTCCGCACTCTGTGTTGCACCGATGCACAGTGCGAACACAATGACGAACACAGTCAAACACGGTCTCAAAGAGTGCATGGTGGGAATCCTTTGTGAAATGATTTTTCTATATTGTAGCAGACTTTATTGCACCGTTCCGCACGAGTGCAAAGTGCGTGCAGAGTGCATTACTTTTGATGCTTTCTTAACCACTCTCTTGCAAGACGGTTTGCTTCCTGTATCTCTGCACGAGACATCTCCTTCTCAATAATGTCCCTGTTTTGAGTTGCGTATTTACTTTTTCCGCTAATGCTTGCGAGGTTGTACCACATGTGTGCCTGTACTTTGTCTTTGATAACGCCTATTCCTCTTTCATACATCCAACCCAGATTGGACTGCACTTTTGCGACTCCCTGATTCGCTGCTTTTGTGTACCACTTGACTGCTTCTTTGTAGTCTTTGAGTACGCCATATCCTTTTGCATACATCCAACCCAGATTGTACTGCGCACTTGCGTATCCCTGGTTCGCTGCTTTTGTGTACCACTTGACTGCTTCTTTGTAGTCTTTGAGTACCCCTTT
>JAZAHK010000023.1:0-48529 GCA_036231405.1 Nitrospinota bacterium | reverse complement strand
ATAAATAGAAGCAACATTCAGAATCGATCCACCATTCCCTCTTCTCATTTCAGAAACTGCAAGACGCGAACACTTTACCGCCTGATAAAGATTTAAGTGAAATGCATCTTCCCAATTTTTATCCGTGGTCTCTTCTATCCCCCCAGAAATACTACCACCCACATTGTTGATCAAAATATCCAGACTTTTAAAATTCTCTAACGCAAATGAGATAAATTTTTCAGGGATACCTTTTTCAGTCAAATCACCTTGAAAGGAAATGATTTTACGTCCTTCTTGAACATCCGATTCTAAATCTTTACAAGTATTGGAAAGTTTCTCTGAATCTCTTCCCCCAATAATGACATTACACCCTTCAGACAAAAGATTTTTTGCTATAGACGCACCTATGCCTCTACTTGCACCTGAAATGAGCACTACTTTCCCATCGAGCATCAAATCCATTTTTTCTCCAGAGATTAATGACTCAATAGTGAACTATGCAGGATTTTCCAAAGTTTGAGCAATTCTCAGAAGTGTCAGAGAATCCGTTCCATCTCCATGAAGGAAAGTTAAGAGATCCCGGAACATCTTCTCTGTAGGCGTCTCTTTCATTATCCCAATACCACCAAGGATATCTGTTGCTAGTGCTATTGTTTTAAGTGCAACCTGATCAATAAAAACTTTTCCATGTCTTGTATATCGTGGATTAAAACTCTCATCTTCGTCAACACCCCAACATATTCTCCACATGAACTGCTCGGCTACTTCTATATTCATCAACATTTCGGATAACATGGTTTGTACAGTTGGATGTTCTATAATTGGCTTACCACCTTGGATTCTTTCTTTTGCATGTTGATAACAATAATCATAAATACCTCTACAAACCCCACTATTACAGGCAATTAATTCTGCACTTCCTCTAAAGAAAGAAGAGAAAATTTGGTACCCTTCATTCACCTCGCCTAGGATATCGTCTTTATGAACCCGTACATTATCGAAAAAACTTTCAGCATTTGGGTATAATCTATATCCCATTTTATCGTGAACTCTTCCATAAGAAACACCATCTTGCTCCCCATTCACCAAAAAATATGTGCTACCTTCATGCACAGCTACATCAGGATTGGTTCTAGCACAAACGAGCAAAATCTTCGCCCAAGAAGTCAAAGAGGTAAAGCGTTTTGCCCCGTTAATAACCCAATAATCTCCATCCTGAACAGCAGATGTTTTCAATCCTATCTTAGGGTCTGGTTGACGTAAAATGTTATCCGAACCATAGTCAGGTTCTGTTTGGAGAATGGAACCTACGCAGTCATCGTCTTCCACAAACATTTTTCCCCATTTTTCAAGTTGCTTTTTGGTTCCGCATTTGAATAGAGTTGAAGAAACTTTCCAACATTGACTCATACACTTAATAACACCAATTTCTATTTGAGCGCCTGTCCATAAAACAAGAGTTCTCGTCAGCAGATCAGTACCCGAACCACCATACTCTTCCGGTACAGCCAACGTCCTCAAACCAATCTTTGACGCCTTATTGATGAGTTCTGCAGGGTAGCAATCTTTAGGATCAGGATACCTGTCCATTTCAGCTGCTACTGGCAATACCTCACGTTCCATAAAATCTTTTGTAAGATCAGCTAGAGCTTTTTGTTCATCTGTAAATGGATACTGCATATGCACCTCATATAAAATAATGAACTATTAAAATTTTCCAATAATATAATTATTTGAATTGTTTCTGGTCTTAAAGTCAAACGACACAAAAACTATTTTCTACTAATTACTATTTAGTTGAAATTATTCCAACAGAGACTCAAGTCTTTCTATTGACTCAGCATCTAAAAAAATTTCGTCAGAAGGCAAAACATTTTCGCTAATTCTTTTAATTTTACTCGTAGCGGGAATAATTGTGGAAATATCTGGATCTGACAGAAGATATTTCAAAAGTGCCTGACCAGGAGTGTTGATACCAAATGCTTTCAAAAAACTAATATCCTTTGTAGAGAGTTTATTAGTCAAGCTTCCTCTTGCAAAAATTGGAGAAATTGGAGTCATCACAATTACTCCAATATTCAAATCTCTAACAACCGGGAATAAAAAATCTTTACAGGTTTTCTCCCCCAAATAATAAGGAATTTGTACCGTATCAAACACTCCGGTTTTAAGAGCCGTTAAAACTTCTGGATAATTTGAAACACGGTAATCAGTAACTCCAATAAAACGTATTTTCCCTTCTTTCCTGAACTCTTCCAGTACTGGAGTAACCTCTCTCCATGAAGACATATTATGAATTTGCATAAGATCTATCGTATCGACCTGTAATCTAATCAAGGTTCGTTCTATACTTTCAAACGCATTTCTAGGATTTGACTCAAGTACTTTACTTGCATAAAAGCATTTATTTTCAATAGGATACATTGCATTTCCTAGAACTTTTTCAGAGTTTCCGTACATAGGGGCAGTATCAAAAAAATTTACTCCGTATTTCACTGCTTCCTTTACTAGTGCATTACAATGTAATTGTCCTTCAGTGGTTTCAACATCAAGATTCTTGTACGTCCCCAATCCTATCTCACTTACTAAAAAATCAGTCCGCCCCAATTTTCTAAATTGCATCAATTGATCCTATCATGCGAAAATTTGTGATTACTAAAGTAAACCATCCCTCAAAATTTTTCTAAAACCTCCATAAACATCTTCGCCATATGCAGTTGGAGCATGAACTTCAATCAATTTTCCGTTTTCAATCTTTTTCTCAGATGCATATGGGTTATGAACGATATTTCCATTTGGGAAAATTAAAGTAGGACTCGTCATCGGAATCTGTTTCTCATCTCTAAGATTCATAGAATCATCATAGTCTTCAATTACAGCATTTTGAAAACGCCTTAACTCTAGATCATTTCGAACTTTATCTGCGTCCAAATTAGACTCAGAAGCAATTTCGCAAAGCACATCATTTTCATCTATTCTTCTCCCTTCATAAAAGAAAGCACGCCTTAATTTCAAATCAAATTCTCTCGATTTAGCTGGAGATTGAAGAAAAGCACATTTATATGCTTCATATGCTAGTAAAGTCGTCCGCACATATTCTTCATGTGGCCATGCAGCGCAAGGAGCAAGTGGTTCTTGAACTGCTACCAATGGCCATTCCTGATCGACTATATGTCTTGGGGCAGGTCTTTTATTAATTATTTCTAAAGGAAAAGCTCTCCAATTAAGATGAGCAGAACCTTCGAACTCTTCCCAGACATGATCTAACCGCGCCGCGGCAAGATAAGCCCATGGTCAGTGATACTCGTGAAAAATTTGGATTGTCTTCATTTTATGCATTTTTCATATCCTCAATTTGAAATTCTGGTTTTTCTTTATAATGCTTTAGTTTCATAATTAATGGATGTAAAATTCTTTTACATCACTACAAAAATTGTAACACAAACGAAAATTATTACTTGTCATTGTAAAAATTATAGGACTACAAAAATGATAGACACAAATCCTGACAAAGAAACTATTTCTCGCATACTGGAACAGACTAATTCCATCGCTATCGTTGGTCTATCTAACAAAGAACACAGAACGAGTTATAAAATTGCAGAGTTCCTACAAAAAAATAATTTCAAAATTATTCCCGTGAATCCTAATATCGATGAATCCTTAGGTATAAAGGCATATGACTCTCTTCTAAAAATAGAAGAAGAAGTTGACATGATAAACATTTTCAGAAGAAAGAATGAAATTCCACGATTAACAAGGGAGACTCTAAAAATGAAATACATACCTAAATATTTTTGGATGCAAGAGGGTATTTATGACCCAACTAGCAGAGATATCCTTGTTAAAGAAGGGATAGTAACAATTCAAGACTTATGCATAAAAAAATTGCATGTAGAAATCTTCCAAGATAATTAAAGACTAACAAGATTGCGTAAAATTATATCCCTAAGTTTTTGCATCCTCATCTTTCTAGGAATCTTGATGATAAGTTTCTTTAATAGAATTGAGAATTTCTTCTTATACCATCCTTCTCAGTCTATAAACTCTAATCCTGAAGAGTTAAATTTTAAATTTAAAGAAGTGAGATTTTCTTCATTCGACAACACAAAATTACACGGATGGTACTTTCCGCCCCAAAGTATGGATAATTCTGTAATACTTTGGTCCCATGGCAATGCTGGAAATATTTCACATCGGATAGAAAATATTTTACTTATGCAGAAATATTTGGATGTGGGAGTTTTTATTTTTGATTACCGAGGTTACGGGTTAAGTGAAGGAGTCCCTAGTGAAAAAGGTTTGTATTCAGACATAGTAGGAGCATATGCTTGGCTTTCAAAAAGGATTCCTGAAAATCGTATCGTTCTATTCGGAAGATCTTTAGGTGCTGCAATAGCAGCCAAATTATCTACAGAAAAAAAATCTGCACAAGCTTTGATTCTGGAATCACCATTTGAAAATACGATCGAAATGGGAAAGAAAATTTTTCCTTTTCTCCCACTCAAATGGATGATCAAACAAAGATACGACACAAGAGGGGTCATCAGTTCAGTTCAAATTCCACTACTAATACTACATGGCAACCAAGATACAATAGTTCCAATTCAACAAGGGAAAAATCTATTTCGCCTAGCTTCTGAACCAAAACAGTTTTTTGAAATAAAAGGAGCAAACCACAACGACACATTCAGTGTCGGAGGAAGGCTATATTGGGAAATCTGGAAAAATTTTATAGCAAAAACAAAAAAAACTAATCAGGAGTAGCTGCAATCTCGTTTAGTATTTCATTCCCTGGGGAAAATATTTCTTCTATAACAAGATCTCCACTTCCTACATTTTCCGTAGCATGCTCCTTATCGGGTGGAAAAACGACAACACCTCCCCTAGACAATACAACTTCTTTATCCCCAAAAAAGAATTTTGCTTTTCCTTCGAGCACTATACTAATCTGCTCTTGATGATGTGCATGCGGATTATAAATTTTTTCTCCAGCACGTATCCTTTGCCGTAAAACAGTTATTCTTTCTCCTGCAATCACACTCTGTATCCTATCTCCCTTGTCGTGTGAAACAATTTCATCCCAATGATATGACTCCATCTAGTCTCCTCCAATATAAAATAAATAGAAAAATTGATTCTTTCATAGTTTTCTCTTACATTAAGAGTATGGAAAATAATGACAATACATTCAAACTGCCAGTTGAAAAATCAAAAAACCGTAGATTGATTGGGCACTTGGTGTTGTGGTCAATTTTATTTAATATAGTTTTTGCTGTTCTCGGCGGATTTCTGCTAAGCGGCCCATTTTCTTACATGACTAGATTCAAATTCGGAATTCTGTTGTGGTTTGGAATCTTATTTTTTGGATCATTACTTCTTGCATTTCCAATTATTGGACTTCTTGTTCTCAAAATATCAAGAAAAACTTAGGAATATAAAATCAGATTAGTTCAGGTGCCGGCTAAACTCTTCCAAAGGCACGGGAAATTTCACTGGCTCTTCAATCTTTGCAGAAAGATCCATCGCCAGACATATCATTAGATTTTCATGACCCTCAGAAGCAGTAGTATGTGGAGTTTCTTCTCCCAAACAAATTCGGTCGTGCCAAGATTTAGTCTCCTCACGCATAGGTCCCCATAGTTGATCAAAGACATAATCTCCAGGTGGATAACTACCCAGAAAACTCACATTCTTCCCTTCCCCCGGTCTATGGGTAGGATGTGGTTTTTCAGTAGCCAAAACAATATCTCTGTGTGAATCATCAATGGTCAGGACCCCTTCCGTTCCAACAATTCCTATATCCATAGTGTACACCTCCCCAGGCCAAACGGTTGCCAGGGACCAACTAACCGACATGCTCAACATACTTCCATCATCATATGTGATAATAGAAAATGTAGAATCTTTCGTGCCAAATTCTGCCAGTTCTCCAACAACAGACTTTGCATATACCTCCACAGGCTTCTTTTCAGATAAAAACCATTGACATAAATCCATAGAATGTGTCCCTGAAATGACCATAGGAGTCAGACGATGAGGAAATTCGGATTTCAAAGAATTCACTCTGGGATTAAAACTATTTAAAAAAGCTCTCACTACTACAGAAGTCACATCACCTAGTTGACCACTTGCAATTCTATTTTTTGTTTCCATAAACCTTCTTCGAAACCGCTGAGAATAACCCAAAACCGCGTCGATATTCGCATCTTCTATCGCATGTACCAATTTTTCCGATTCTTCAGGACTCGTCGCTAATTGTTTCTCAATAAAAAGGGAATGCCCTCGTTCAATTGCAGCAAGAACGGGACCTATGCGTTCACTTGCAAACGTAGAAACCACAACAGCGTCCACTTCACTTCTCGACAATAGTTCCCTATAGTCCTGAGTAAAGAAATCTGCCTGTATATCCTCGGTTAATTTTTCACCAATTTTCCTGTCAATATCACAAAGACCTATCCATTCAATTGCTGCATTTTTCCTTGCGAATTCAGCACGTATTCTACCAATTTTACCGCATCCCACTATCGCCAAACCAACCGATCGTCCTCGACTCATTGCCATCCCAACCACACTAAATTGATTAAATGTTTTCCATGAACATAAACCATAAATGAATTGAACACAAAAAAACAACAAAAGACTAATAAATTTAATGAGAGCAAAAAAATCACACGCCTTGACAAAGAAAACCTTTCATTAATATAAGTTCTACTGTTTGAATCTTTGATTTAAATTTGGAACCTGTTAGAATAAAAAACATTCCGGCGTAGCTCAACGGCAGAGCATTCGGCTGTTAACCGAAGGGTTGTAGGTTCGAATCCTACCGCCGGAGCCATATTTTAGTGCCTCTCTTTTCTTCTAATATCAAACTATGATACTTCCTATAAATCTCCATTCTTCTTCTCTCTAACACATAATCCATGCTATTTTTCAATGTATGTTTTTTTAATTATCAAAGATTGGAGGTAATGTGTGGATCCGTATGGTTTTTTTCTTTTAGCAATAGGCGTTATCATAGGTGCAATTAATTCGGCTACCGGAATTGGGTGGGGAATCATCAACGTACCTATCCTCCTTTCCCTACCATTTCTAAATCCGAAACAAGCGATTGCTCTTTCAGTTTTTGCTGCCTTATTTGTAAATGCAATGGCTTCTTTTGAAAACCTTAAAAGGGGATATATCGTCTGGCAATATCTATTATGGATGGCAGCGGGTGGCATTTTTGGGGGATATGTAGGAGCGTACGTATTAAGTGTTGTATCCCCACATCTAATCAAAAGAACAGTAGCAATTCTGTGTATCGGTGTGGGCTTCAAGCTACTACTAGTGAAATAGAATTTGTAATAGATACTAGATAGGTTCTTCTATTTCAATACATAAAGTTTCTACTGTATCAATCAGTAGTTTTATGTCCTGTGGCCTTGATAGCCTATGATCTCCCTCCTTGATCAGAGTTAGATTCACATTTTCACCCGAAAAGGAATTCAGTAATTTTTCCGAAAAATTCCATGGAACGTCAAAATCTTGTATTCCATGGATAAGACGAAGAGGACAACGAAGAGGGATATCACTCCCTAAAACCAGATGGTTTCTCCCCTCCTCTATCAAATCTCTGGTAATGACATGGGGATCTTCAGAATATTCTGTATTTAAGTTCAAACTACCCTCTACCTGTATTTCCTTACGTTGTTCTTCAGAAAATTGATTCCAAATCAACTCTTCCGTAAAGTCTGGAGCTGATGCCACTCCAACAATACCGCAAATCTTTTTCGGTCTGGCTAAAGCACATAATATCGATATCCATCCCCCCATACTTGAACCTACTAAAACTTGAGGACCAGTTGAAACTTCATCTAAAACTGCTATGGCATCATCAGTCCAACTCCCTATAGTCCCATCATTAAAGTTACCAGAAGACGAACCATGCCCCGTATAATCAAACTTCAAAAAACTTCTTCCCACCGCCTTACAGTGTAATTCTAAAGAGCAAGCTTTCGTCCCCTCCATATCAGAACGAAATCCTCCTAAAAACATCACCCCAGGAGAACGTCCCTCGAGTCTACGGTACGCAATCTGTTTTTTATTTTTTACTTGAATAAAAGGGTATTTTTCTTCACTCATGGAAAGATTTTAGCTTGAATTCTGATTAGAACATATAGTGATCAACTCAGAAATCGAATCATTAATCGAATCCTGTAGTTCTTTTTCCAGATTAACATTATCTCCATCAAAAACTTTATGGATGCTTCCAATCGATGTTTCTATAGGCAAAACATTAGCATTCACAACAGCCAAAATCTCTTTTAAATGACGAATTGCATTATCGGCACTTGGTCCCATAGCTACCCCAAACAAAGAGACATTCTTGCCTTCCAGTGTCGAAGGATAACCTAAATTATCTATAAGCATTTTAAGACTACTACTGAGACTACCGTGATATTCCGGCGTAACAAATAAAATTCCATTGCAGGATAAAACTTTTTCTCGAAAATGTTCAGGATCATCCGAATCATTTTCAATACCGGGAAGAGTTAGTTTAAAATCTTTTGGATGTACCCACTCAAAGGTAACATCTCTTCCTTCAAACTGACTAGAAATATACTGCATCAATTTATCTGTATTTGCATCTTTACGTAGACTTCCACTTATTCCGAGAATAATAGGCTTACTTTTTTCAGTCATATTTTTTCCAAAAAATAACTAAAGAACAACAGGGGCCATATCTTTCAAAAGGGGCAAAACTTCTCTGCCGAAGATTTCAGCCTCTTCCTTATGAGGCCAGCCATTCATTATAAAATGACGAATTCCAATGTCATAATATTCACGAATTGTACTAGCTACCATTTCAGGGGTTCCGACAAACATTGTTCCTGCACCACCTCTTACTCTGTTAACTCCCATCCACATGGTCTCAGTCAGCCAAAGATTATCTCTGGATCCCATTTCATTTATTCTTTTTTGACCAACAGACTCAGTGTTGTTTTTCATATCGAACCAAAATCCTGTATTCTTCAATTCACTTTTGTCTATCAAAGCCTCTGCCGCTCGTCTTGCTTCTTCTTTTGTTTCTCTAACACATACTAAATGACGAATTCCAAATTCAATGGGAGAACTCCTTTCATATTCTTTCGAAAGTTCCGTCACCTCTTCTATATCCTTGGATAGAGTCTTAGGCTCTGCTGCATACATCATATGTACATCCGAAAAACGTGCGGCAACTCTTTTTCCTGGGTCAGAACTTCCTGCGAGATAGATAGGGGGATTTGGAATCGTTTTCCTATCTGGGAAAATACTGCAGTTCTCAATCGAAAAGAAATTTCCATCGTAATCTAAAGGATCTTTATTTTTCCAAAGGCTGGTCACAATTTCAAGAAATTCTTCTGTTCTTTTATATCTGTCTTCGTGAGGAAGAGGATCCCCGTATCTTTTCTGATCTACTGGTGTACTTCCTGTGACAATATTAAGGGTACACCTCCCGTTAGTAAGATAATCTAGACTGTTCGCTTGTTGTGCTGCATACACCGGACCAGTAATACCAGGTCGGAAGGCAACTAAAAATTTAATTTTCTTTGTTTTGGTTGCAACCGCAGATGCAACATTCCAGGCATCAATACAATGCGTCCCGCAAGGAACAAGTATATTAGCAAAACCAGACTCTTCGGCAGCAATAGTCACTTCAGAAAGATAATCCAGAGTAGCAGGTCTATCAGGAACTTTTTGATTCACCTGACTTCCATCCCCTGCACGATGTGAACATAATGCCCAAATAAATTCTGTAGACACTCATACCCCTTTAAAAATTTAAAATGAACTTTTAACTCATATCAAAAAATCTTGAAAATTTTATTCGTAAAAGTTCCTGACCCCTTATTATCATCTAAATTTTTTATCATTTCCACAAAATAAAAATGATGTAAAATGGGATTCACTTCGATTTCAAATCGAAATGATAGAAAGCCTTTTTTCCTAATCCATACACGATGCGAACCAACCCCTAGTTTTTTTGTTGAGATCTTTGAATCAGCATTTCCTAAAAATTTGCTCCCAACAAAAATTTCAGCTGGAGCAGGAGAAACATGAAAAGTAATCATACTTCTAGAGTTTTTATGAATAGGAACAACAAAAGTTGTTGTTTTTCTCAAAAGCCTAAAGTGAAAAACTGTAGAAACCATTTCAGGAAATCGAGCAGTAAGTGAGTGAGAACCAAATTTAATTCCCCTAAGGACAACAGGCTTTCCCTTTATCGCTCGCCCACGATTCGTACCATTAAAAAAGACCATCCCACCATATGGCTTAGTGGAAATACTAACACTACCTCTTGGAACATCCATAATGGGATCATCTTGCATGAATGGAATACTTGTCGCAATTTTGTCTACAACATCTCCAGGAGATATACTTGGAATTTCGGGTGTAATTTTCGCCAATAGCTTTTTGGAATTTTCAAATCTTTCAGAACCACATCCTAAAAAAGAAGTTGCCAAAAAAAATGAAATGGCAAGAGTGAAAAGACATTGAAAAGAAAAGCGATTAACAAATTTCATAGAGGAACCCTAAAATGGTAGAATATAAATCTAATTAAAAACTAATGCATAAAAAGATAGCAAATATAAAATTTATAAAAAAGCGGGATAAGGGAATATAAAAATGCAAGGGATAAAAAAACGCCTAACTGGAATGGGTGACGAGAAATTTAGCGCATTCATTAGGAAAGCGTATGCAAAAGGATTTGGACTTACTAATGAGGACTTAGATCGTCCCGTAATCGGAATTGCACAAACCTGGAGCGAACTTAATCCATGTCATAGACATTTGCGTGAAGTTGGAGAAGCTGTAAAACGTGGAGTGTGGCAAGCTGGTGGGCTTCCTTTAGAATTCCCTACTATTTCTCTTGCAGAAATTTATATGTTTCCAACTTCCATGTTCTTTCGAAATCTACTTTCTATGGACACGGAAGAAATGTTAAAGGGACTCCCACTAGACGGAACAGTACTATTGGGAGGTTGTGACAAAACAGTCCCTGCACAACTTATGGGAGCAGCAAGCGCAGATATTCCATCTATGATAGTAACCGCAGGTCCAATGATTGGAGGACATCATAAAGGCAAAAGAATAGGCGCTTGTTCTGATTGTAGAGGACTTTGGAATGAACACAGGGCGGGAGTTTTTGATGATGACAGTCTCGATGAGGTTCAGGATGAACTGTTTCCTTCCGCAGGCACATGTATGGTAATGGGTACTGCCTGCACAATGGCATCGATTGCCGAAGCTATGGGTATGATGTTGCCGGGTATGGCCGCAATACCAGCAGTAAATTCGAAAAGATTGCGGTTAGCGGAACAAAGTGGTCGACAAATTGTAGAATTGATAAAAAAGGATATCACTCCTTCAAAAATCATTACGAGAAAATCCCTTGAAAATGCAATTAGAATTTTAATGGCAGTAGGCGGTTCAACAAATGCTGTCGTTCATTTACCTGCAATTGCAGGAAGACTTGGCATAGATCTCCCTCTGAAATTATTTGACGAATTATCAAGAACCACACCACTTATCGTAGATATTCGACCATCCGGAGAAAAATATTTAATGGAAGACCTTGCAGCAGCAGGAGGAATTCCTTGTGTAATGAAAGAATTAGAGACTATTTTGCATAGTGATTGTCTCACCGTCACCGGAGAATCAATCTTTAAGAATTTAGAGAATATCAAAGGACCTGAAAACTGGCAGAATGTAATTTATAAAAAAGAAAAACCAATTTCACCTGAAGGCGGAATCGTTGTTTTATATGGGAGCCTTGCACCAGATGGCGCTGTGCTGAAAGTCTCTGCAGCTGATCCTGAAAAATTACAACACAAAGGGAAAGCAGTAGTTTTCAAATCTCAGGAAGATATGGAAAAAAGAATTGACGACCCAGACTTACCTGCAACAGCAGATAGCGTCTTTGTTTTACAAAATTCAGGACCAATAGGAGCTCCTGGGTTCCCTGAGTCAGGATTCTTACCTATCCCAAAAAAACTACTAGAAACTGGAATCAGGGATATTGTCCGTATTTCCGATGCTCGCATGAGCGGCACTGCCGGTGGGACAACTATTTTACATGTGGCCCCGGAAGCTGCCAAAGGAGGACCTATCGCATTAGTGGAAGACGGAGATATTATAGAACTCGACGTTCAAAAGAGAAGACTTGATTTACTTGTAGACGAAAAGGAACTTGAGAATAGAAGAAAAAATTGGACACCTCCAAAACCTCAATACGACAGAGGATACGGAAAAATTTTTCTTGATCATGTTTTGCAGGCGCCAGAAGGGTGTGATTTTGATTTTCTGAAGAAAGAATTGCCATAAAAAAATGGAATCGTTGCTTCCTTTAAAAATTTCAATCCGAAAGAACAAAAGATGTGTGGAAGATATTCCCTTTCAGAACCAGAACATTGCATCGAAAAGCTGACGGGTTCTTCTGAAGGTAAAGCTATTCCTCCAAATTTCAATATCTGTCCTGGAACCAATGTCTCTTCTCTTCAAAGTCTGGAAGAGAAAAAACCAGTCTTTTCACTCCTAAAATGGGGTCTGATTCCATTTTGGGCAAAAGAGGATAAAGCACTTCCTTCATTTATCAATGCGCGTGTAGAAACAATCACGGAAAAACCTTCTTTTCGAACACCATTCCGGTATAGGAGATGCCTTCTTCCAGCTGATGGATTTTTTGAGTGGAAAAATGAAAACGGAGAAAAAGTACCTTATTTCATTTCACTCGAAAATAATGGTCCTTTTTTCTTTGCCGGGATATGGGACAAATGGTTATCCACTCAAGGAACAGAAATACATACCTGCGCTATTCTTACCACAAAAGCAAGGGGACCTATTGAAGAAATTCATGAAAGGATGCCGATAATTTTTTCGGATATCAAATACTTGGAATGGATAAATCTCGAAATAAATTCGCCGAAAAAAGTGCAAGAAATTATAGAAAATAAACCAGAAGATTCTTTTGAAATAAGAAAAGTAAGTAAATACGTAAACAACCCAAAAAACAACGGAGTCGAGTGTGTCACCCCTGTTTTAGATTAAAGAATTTTTCACGTTTTTAGATAAATCTATTTGCCCGAAAGGGTAGCACTGATAAATTCACGATTCATTTTAGCAATATGGCTAATACTTATTTCTTTAGGACACGCAGCTTCACATTCGGCATGGTTAGTACAATTCCCAAAACCTTCACCATCCATCTGTTCCACCATCTTAAGAACACGCTTTTTCCGTTCGGGATGACCCTGAGGAAGGTTAGAAAGATGGGAGACTTTAGCAGAAACAAACAACATTGCTGAACCATTGGGACAAGATGCCACACACGCACCACATCCAATACACTGAGCAGCATCCATTGCCAAATCAGAATCCTGCTTGGGCACGAGGATAGAATTCCCATCTGGCGCACTTCCTGAGTTTGCAGAAATATACCCGCCTTTTTGAATAATACGGTCAAAAGAGGAACGATCGACAATCAGATCCTTTATGACTGGAAAAGCTTTTGATCTAAAGGGTTCAATCGTAATCGTATCTCCATCTTCAAAAAATCTCATATGCAACTGGCATGTAGTTGTCCCTTTATTGCCACCGTGAGCTTTCCCATTGATAACGAGTGAACACATACCACAGATACCTTCTCTACAGTCATAGTCAAAAGCTATTGGTTTTTTCCCATCCAAAATCAACTGTTCATTCGTTACGTCAAGCATTTCGAGGAAAGACATTTCTTGCATGATATTGTCAACTTCATACGTCTCAAAATGACCTTTTTCCTGACTGTTCTGTTGACGCCAGACACGTAGGGTCAATTTCATTACTTATAACTCCTTACACTAGGTTTCACAGACTCAAATTCTAGATTTTCTTTGTGTAATTCAGGAACTTGGGACTCTCCTTTATACTCCCAAGCAGAAACATGAGAAAAATTCTCATCATCCCTTAAGGCTTCTCCCTCTTCGGTCTGGTGTTCTTCCCTGAAATGACCACCACATGACTCTTCTCTGTTCAAGGCATCTCTGCACATAAGTTCTCCAAAATCTAGGAAATCTGCAACTCGAACTGCTTTTTCCAGTTCTCCGTTACTTTCATTCCCAGCACCTGGAACATTTACGTTCTGCCAAAACTCTTCTTTTAGAGCGGGAATCAAATTCAAAACCTTCTCTAACCCTTCTTTCGTTCTCGACATTCCACAATATTCCCAGCAAAGAAGGCCGAGTTCCCTATGGAAAGAAGTTACTGTGCGGTTACCTTTAATATTGAGCAACCGATCTAGTTGGGAATCGACACTATTCAAAGCTTCTTTAAATTCATCTTTCTCGTTCGTCACTTCACCGTATTTCTCACCTGCAAGGTAATTACTTACAGTATACGGGGCAACAAAATATCCATCTGCCAACCCCTGCATTAAAGCACTTGCGCCAAGTCTATTCGCACCATGATCAGAAAAATTTGCTTCACCAAGTACAAAAAGTCCAGGAATATTGCTCATCAAATTATAATCTACCCACGAACCACCCATGGTGTAATGAACAGCAGGATAAATCCTCATAGGAATACTATATGCATTTTCACCGGTAATTTTCTCGTACATATCAAAAAGGTTGCCGTATCTCTGTTTTACGAGATCAAGTCCCAATCTTTCTATTGAATCTCTAAAATCAAGATACACACCGAGACCGGTATCTCCAACACCACGACCTTCATCACATGCGCGTTTAGCTGCTCTAGATGAAATATCTCTTGGAGCCAAATTGCCAAAACTGGGATACAAACGCTCTAAATAATAATCACGTTCTTCTTCGGGTATCTCGTCTGGATGACGTTTATCACCTGCAGTCTTCGGTGCCCAGACACGTCCATCATTTCGTAAGGATTCAGACATCAGCGTGAGCTTAGATTGATGATCACCAGTAACTGGAACACAAGTTGGATGTATTTGGGTGTAGCAAGGGTTCGCGAAAACAGCCCCTTTCTTATATGCCTTAATGGTAGCGCTAACATTATTGCCCATCGCGTTTGTTGAAAGGTAAAAAACAGGGCCATACCCTCCTGTAGCAAGTATAACTGCATCTGCCGCGTGAGTTTCTAACTCTCCAGTAACCAGATTTCTAGCAATAATACCCTTTGCCTTACCATCAATCAAAACTAGGTCCTGCATCTCCGTTCTAGTATGCATTCGAACCTGACCAGTTTCAATCTGCCTGCTTAGCGCAGCATAAACACCTAGGAGAAGTTGTTGTCCAGTTTGTCCTCTTGCATAAAAAGTTCGAGAAACCTGCGCCCCACCAAAAGAACGGTTTGCAAGTTGACCACCATATTCACGAGCAAAAGGAACACCCATTGCAACACATTGATCGATAATATTTGCGCTAACCTGCGCAAGTCGGTAAACATTCGCCTCGCGAGAACGGAAATCACCACCCTTAATGGTATCGTAGAAGAGTCGATAAATACTATCTCCATCATTTTGATAATTTTTTGCCGCATTAATACCACCCTGTGCAGCAATACTATGCGCTCTTCGCGGACTGTCCTGGAAACAAAAACAATCTACATTGTACCCAAGTTCTCCAAGTGTCGCTGCGGCACCACCTCCGGCTAGCCCAGAACCAACTACAATTACCCTATATCTACGTTTATTAGCAGGATTAACTAGTTTCATTTCAAAACGACTATTATCCCACTTACTCTCTAAAGGACCCGAAGGTATATTCGAATCAATTTTCATTCCACAAACCTCTCTATGGGAGTTTTAAAAGTCCCGCAATAACCGATAGGGGTATAGAAATAAAACCCACCGATATTAAAAACGCCAAAATAGAACCTGCTTTTTTTAAGGCGATATTCTCTGCATAGTTTGCAATCCCAAGTGTTTGGAAAAGACTAGAAATTCCATGATTTAAATGTAATCCAAGGAGAATCATTGCAACGATATAAACAATTGAAACTTTCACATCAGAGAAACCCATAACAATCATTTTGTACACGTCAATCCTTCCTTGAGAATCTACTAAATGGCCAATTTCTGGATTTGTAATATGTAAGGTAAAATGCAACAAATGATAGACTACAAATACAAGAACTAAAGACCCACTTAAAATCATAGATTTAGCTGAAATTGACGTAGCCATAGATTCTAACTCAGAATAATCGTTAGGCCTCGCACTCTTATTTATTCGCCAAAGTCTTACTGCAGATGCAATATGAACAATAAAAACGACGAGAAGACCAATCCTCGCAATCCAAAGAAGTCCTCCAAGATCTTTTAAACTTTGAGCATAAGCATTCGCAGCTTCTGGACCAAGAAAAACAAGAAGGTTTCCTAGAATATGTGCAATCACGAAAAGAAACAGAAGAAGTCCTGAGACTGCCATTACTAATTTGGTTCCAATCGAAGATTGAATCAGAAGTGTTACTCGGCTCATTAAAACTCCACAAGAAAACAGGTTTCGGTCTAATTGGCTATATCACAGAATCAAGAAAAAAATGTATAGTGGATGAATTACTAGGTCAACTACGTTTATAATAAAAATATAAAAAGATTTAGCCACGTTCGTTTGTTAACTTTTAAAACCATAACAGTGGAGAACCAATGCAAATACCATATAATGAAGAAAAATTCGATACTCTTATGGATGACGCTGGGATCGACCTCGTTCTTGCGAGCACAAGACAAAACATACGCTATTTATCCGGAGGATATTTCTATCACTTTCATGAAAGATTTACTGCATTCGGTGAAAGTCAGTACACTCCTTTGGTTGGAGTTCCGAGAGGAAAACAAGACCAAACTTTCTATATCGGACATGAAAACGAAGCGGGTCAGGCTGCAGAAGAAAGCCTATGGTTTACAGACATAATTAACGGCCCAAGGGTAACCTCTGCCTCAGGAGAAAATGCCGCAAATGCCATCAAAAAATTAGGTCTTGAAAAGGGGACTATTGCAGTGGAAAAGGATTTTCTTCCAGCTACCGCACTAGACACCATGAGAAAAGAACTTCCTGATGTTAATTTTGTGGAAGCCCTCTTCGTTCTGGAAGAACTAAGAGCAGTGAAAACAAAGGAAGAAATTGAAGTGATGCGCAGAATCACTGAGGCGGACTCTGAAGCAATCGAACTCGGATTTCAATCAGGGAAAGGTGGCGCTACTACCATAGAAATTGCTCAGACTGTCGAAAGGGAACTTACCAATAGAGGAGTATGCTTTCTATGGGTGTTCACGTCTGCAGGAACAAAAATGCTTCGTGCTCCCTCTAATAAAAATTGGGAAATAGGAGAAGTTCTTCATTTGGATGCTGGGGGTTCTGAAAATGATTACTTGACTGATGTATGCAGA
This sequence comes from Nitrospinota bacterium, assembly GCA_036231405.1. Lineage (GTDB taxonomy): Bacteria > UBA8248 > UBA8248 > UBA8248 > UBA8248 > UBA3496. The sequence continues at coordinate 31,182 of JAZAHK010000023.1, read as the reverse complement.
ATGGGAGTACGTGGAGAACCTTCGAAAGAAGCTTCTGACGTATACACCAGTTGCCTGACCATCCAAGATGAGGTTCGTTTAGCCATACGAAAGGGGGAACGTTACAACACAATTTACAACCTGGGCGAAAAAATTCTAGAAGAGTCTGGTCATAGTAAATATGGAAGTTTCATCATCCACGGAGTGGGTTTAATCTCCCATGAACAACCTAGATTTGGTTCAGACATAGAAAGAGAACTAGAAAGCGGCATGATTATTTCGATAGAAACAGATATAAGACACCCAGAAATTGGGTACGTAAAATTGGAAGATACCGTAGTCGTCACAGATAATGGTTGTGAGGGACTTGGTGATGCAGGAAGGGAGTTCTATACAATTATCGAATAAAAACTACAGAAGGAGTCTCTAATGGCAAATATCCCGCCCAAATTTGTATGTCTCCAGCATATAGCAATCAAGGTACATGATATTGAACTGGCCCGCCGATTTTATACAGAAATTCTTGGCTTTACCATTACAGAAAATTATAGACCAGGAGAAATTCCGGATTTTCCATTTGGGTTGTGTTTCATGCGGTGCACGGAACTCCATCATGACGTGAACCTTGTCTATTGGCCAAAAGGAGAAGTAAATTCTGATGAACAACGTTCCTTTGACTCTATGCAAGTAGGAGTTCATCACTTTGCTCTTCAGGTAGAAAACAGAAATGTGCTGGAAGCATGGAAGTCTCATTTAGAATCAAACGACATCGAGATTTTCTATGGTCCTGCAATTCACAGTCCCACACATCCAGAAGGAGATGGATTATGGGGAGAGAATCACGCTCTCTATATCAGTGACCCCTCTGGAAACTGTATTGAAATTTTCTGTGATATGGCTCCTATGGATCCATATACTAATAGAGTAAATGAACAATGGTTCCGGGATCGTCTTAGCAGAGATGGTCTTAATCCTATGGACTATGACCCACCTCAGGCAGGAAAGGTTGATTAGATAATGGGCAAATGAAAATTTTCTTGAATAAAATACGCTAAAACGGCTATTTAATTTTATAAATTCTCATTGCATTTTCTTTTGAAATCTTAAGAGCAACATCAGATGGCAACAGGGACAAAAAATATTTGGTTGCCCTTAGTTTTTGTACATTTCGTCTGCCGAATTGCGCACCTGGTCCTGCCCCTCTTATTTCTGGAGAAATAAAAAATGAGTCAGAACCAATAACAAAACGATTTGAATGACGATTAAATAGTTGGCTCCAATCTGGGGCTAACGCCCCAAAGCTTAGTACTTTATTAAACATTGGGGCTCTTCCACCCACTACACGCAAACTTACATAAAGATTCGGATATTTATCCATCATAGAACTTATCAAAGAAGCAGACATAGAACCCAAAGGATCTGAACCTCCGTGTGCCCAGACAATTTTCGCTTTTGAGTTGTGAGCTAGCAACATTTTCAAAGCAGGAATCGTTGCTGGCAAGTTGTCTGGATTGTCTGCATCTTTAAAGCGAAATGGAGTAGGTATTTCCTTGTTTGCAGCGTCCATGTGTAGATCAATTGGGACGTCAAATTTCGCAGCAACATCGGCTAAAACCTTGAGAAGAGGATGATCCGCTGGAACAAATTCATAAGGATGACCAGATACCGCAGAAATATGAAGCGAGGCCATTTCACCAAAACCAATAGCACCATCCTTCAAAATTTTGACTGCCAGCTTACGAAAATCTCGTTTAATTTCCTTCGTAATTGAGCTTTTATTTCTATACTTATGCAATAGAACATTTAGAGAACCCCCTCCTCCAAGAAACATAAATCGATCCTTGTTTTCACTTAAGGCATCAATAAAAGCAGGATAATCATACTCATCAACGCTTGGGATTTGGGGTGGAGACATTATTATTGCTTTTTCGATTCCTATACGGTCCATTACTTCAAGAGCAGCATCCACGGCACCTTCATAGTCCACATTATCCCCTCTGCCACCGACTAAATGAACGTGTACATCTATAAAATCTATAGCGAAAATGGACTTTATCTGAAAAAGTGAGAAAAACAGAGACAAAAATATAATTACTGTGATTTTTTTCATATTCTAAGTCTGACAGAAAAAATCAGAGATTCCTATCCTAAAAAAATTGCACTGAGTAATAAGAGACGAAATATCAAAAAAGTCTTTTTACTTTTTCCACAACCTGGAAACTGCAAAAAAAAGTGCTACCCATCCAATTAAAAATGCTGTCCCCCCTATTGGGGTAATAAATACGAGGGCACGAGAACCAGTCGCCCCCAGCACATATAAGGAACCTGAAAATAAAATAGTTCCAACAACAAAAAACCAACCAGAAATGATCAGAGATCGGGAAGGATATCGTTCCGAAAGCAATGACACGGCAACTAAGGCCAATGCATGATACATTTGGTATTCAGCAGCAGTCTGAAAGGCAGCTAGTTCTTTTGGACTTACCTTGCCCTCTAAACCATGAGCACCAAAAGCTCCAGCAAGAACAGAAATAAAACCGCTTAATGCTGCGATTGAAAAAAATAATCTTTTGTTCATTCCATTCCTTCTTTCAAGCGTAAATTATACGGCAGTAAAACCGCCATCTATCAGAAGGTCAGAACCAGTCATAAAAGAAGATTCATCACTAGCAAGGAACACCGCTCCTGGTGAAATTTCATCTGGACGGCCTAAACGATCGAATAGAGTGAAATTATTTTGACGCGCGTGCTCTACGTTATCATAATTTCTGACATATCGACCGGTTTCTATAGGGCCAGGAGAAATAGTGTTGCAACGTATCCCTTGTTTTGCATGGTCCAGAGCGATTGCGCGTGCCATATTAATCAATCCTCCTTTAGCACCGCAGTACCAAGGTCTTCCAGGCCTTGCCACTCGCCCCAGCTGCGAAGCAATTAATATGATACTACCCCCTCCTTCTTTTTCCATTTCGGGGATAGCATGTTTTGAAAACAGAAATGAACTATTAAAATTCACATCCATAACACGTCGCCAGTCTTCCGCATCAATTTCTGTCAAAGGCCCATGCTCAAGATCCATAACCGCATTACTAACAAGAATATTGAGTCCCCCAAAAGAATCTACTGCTAATTTCACAGCCTCTACCGCCGCACTTTCTTCAGAAACATCTGCTACCATAGCTATTGCTTTTCCACCATTTTCCTTTATCTTTGCAGCGGTTTGATTTGCAGATTCTTCATTAATATCTAGACATATTACGGCAGCACCCTCTTTTGCAAAATCGAAACAGATTGCACTCCCTATGCCACCACCTGCTCCAGTCACAATTGCTTTTTTATTTTCTAAACGCATAGAGATTTCCTTTCAAAATTTTTCCAAATTTAAAATTAAATGCAATAGTCTGTTCTCCGGGTATTTTTCAAAACACATACTCGAAAAACACGAAATAATAATCAATAATATAAACATATACTACATATTATTTTTGGGGATATAAAATTTATGGGAGAAAAAGAACAAGTCTTTAGAGTTGGAGGATTTTGGCGTTGGCTATTCTCTATGGTTACTTGGGGTTCATCTGGAGAACTCACATACAATGATGTAGGAATTAAATATAAAAGTAACTTTATGAACTTTGGAGGTCATTTCAATGCCACATGGAGTGAAATACAAAAAATTAGCAAGGGTAAATTTCTTGATTTCATTTTTTTTCCACGCGAATGCGAAAAAATAGAATTTCACGACGGTAGAGTTTTAAAAATAAAATGGCAAACTCCATTTTCACTAAAAAACAAAAGTAACAGGGGAAATTTTTTAAACTATGCTCAATCTAAAGATATTACTATAGAGGATTAGACCTTCTAGTTATAAGAACAATAATAATTTCAATAAGTCATGTCCTCGCAAATTATACAAAATCATGTTTTTGATTAATTTGCATTAAAAATGCATGAATCGTTTTGGTAGTCGGAACAGAAATACCGTGTTTTTCCGCAAACCGTATAACAGCACCTGTCATCGCGTCCGCCTCCAAAGGATTTCCTGCAAGTTTATCTCCCAGCATGGATGTTGTTCCATTTGCAGGCTGTCCATGAATACGTTCTATAACCCTCTCCGCAAAATCTAGAGGAAGTAGAGCCCCCTCCGCTCTTGCAACTTCAGCACATTCTCTTGTCAATTCATAACATACTTTTGAAACAGCAGGTTCAGAAACAATTCCCCTTCCAGTTGAAGTGATCGCAGTCGCAGGACCTGCCGCAACATTTACGCAAAGTTTGCTCCAACTCTCAGTGGCAAAATCAGAGGTAAGTTCAACAGAAAGATCTGTCTCTGCAAAAATTTGCTGCAAAAATCTTCCCTCTTCTGTGTCGGATGCAATAAGTTTAGCATGAGAATTCTGTGTAACCTCTCCCGGAGAAAATCTGTCGGCAGGACAGTTCACTACCACAGGAACCACTTTCGCCCCAAAAGAAAAAGGAGCCACTCTTTCCACGTGCTCCACCCCGTTTTGTAAAACTGCAATTGATGTTTCTGTGCTACAGAGCGCACGCATCCAGTCCGATGCACCCTTAACCTGATGCCCTTTTACTGCAAGCAGAACCCAATCGACATGAGATACTTCACTTGGATCCGTTACACAATGAACAGAGCAATTGATTTCATTTAAAGATTTTCTTGCTACCTTCTCTCCCTCGTTTTTTCTCTTGGTAGGATGCATATCCACTCGCATATCCACACCTGAAGGAATGGTGACCTTTATAGTATCGAATGGAGTTCTCACACAGAAAATTATTTCATGACTTGTAAAATAGGATAATCTGGCACCAAATACACACCCTATGGAACCAGCCCCTACTACTGCTATCCTAGACATTGAACCTCGTTAAACTAAAATTATTAAACACATCCTGGCCCTCTTACTTCTTGGTCAGGAGTATTTTCTGGGATTAAACTTGCCAGAAATGTTTGAGGATCTTTTTCAAACTCTTCAGTCATGGACTGTAACTGTGCGAGAAGTAATTCTTTTTTCATTAAACCAATTTTATATATCCCGATTGGGTTAACGAGTTTCATAAAATAATGATTGGTTGCATCGTAGTCTACAGAACAATTCGAAGGTTTTTGCGCCCTTAGTAACTGGTCTGAAAATGCATTCGCGTATGCAATAAAAACTGGCTCTTCCTTTAGGTCATCAGGAATTTCAGGAAAACGAGACACAATTTCTTGGACTGCCATTGGATATCTCCTCTTTTTTTGCTAAAGGGAAAACAAAAATTTTAACTATTTTTTTCTTCATCAATTACTTCCTTCAGGCCTCACATCCCGCAATAAGTATCATCATACCACATGGGGCGAGTATTGACTCAAATGCTTCCAAACATTCTTGATGTGTTGCTCCTAACTTCGTGGCTCTTTGCAAATGAAGTTTAATTTGATTATGAGCGGAAGGATTACGAACTGCGATTGCAATAGATATGAATAACTCACGAAGCTTTTCAGGCATCGCACTCTCTTTCCCCATGATATAGTCCTTAAGATTTTCATAACGTTCTATGAGTTCTGGATCCATATCACAAAGTAGTTCAAAAGAAGGAAACACAAATCCTCTTTTCGAAAGCATTTCTTCATATTTTTGTTTTCCGGCTTCGTCCATATACTAATTCTCCCCCTTATTCTTTAATCTGTATAATATCCACCATTCACATCAAATGCCTCTCCATTAATATGGGCAGTTTCTTCACTTGCCAAAAAAAGAGTGGCAGAAACAATCTCTTCAGGCAATCCAAACCTTCCCATTGGATGCCTAGACAAAGAAGCTTTGAGTGTAGTTTGATCAAATTGTTTCATCATACGTCCATCTATCGGACCAGGAACCAGGCAGTTTACTGTAACTTTTGTCTTTGCAAACTCTCTGGCCAAGTTGAATACCATAGCTAGGATTCCTCCCTTACAAGCTCCATAGCTTAGGTTGGTTCCTATACCTCCGTGTTTTCCAGCACCGGATCCAAACAGAATAATTCTACCTGAGCAAGACTTACACAAAAACGGAAAAGCTTCTTGGATAAAAAAATAGGGCGCAAGCAAATTGATGTTCAATGCGTATTTCCAGTCACTTTCGCTAAGTGACAAGGGATCATTCACTTGCATATAGGCTGCAGTGTGAATGAAGATATCGCAACCTCCTAGCCAATTTAGGCCCTTGCGTGCAGTCGTCTTTATTTTTTCTATCTCATTGAAATCAACTGCAACGTATTTGGCTATTCCTTCTAAACTCTGCATCGCATTAATTTTTTCAGGACTTTTTCCGATACCATAAAGCTTTGCTCCATATTCCAAAAAAGAACTTGCAAGAACACTTCCGACGTCCCCTGTTACTCCCGTCAGAAGAATTTTTTTTCCCTCAAAATTAAAATCAAGTGACAAAGAACTTTCCCCGCGCAAAAAAAACGTGTAAAAAGAATACAAGGCCGCCGCTATTTTTCTTATAGAACAAAAATCGTTTCTTAGTATACCTCAAACTTTCAGTTCAGGAGTATCCATGAATATTGTAGAAGATTTAGAAATAAGAGGACTACTCCACGATTACACGGACAACCCAGAAATGATAAGTGCCCTTTCGACAAAATCGTTGCCTGTCTATTGTGGATTTGATCCAACAGCAACTAGCTTACACGTTGGAAGCCTCATGCCGATTGTTTCTCTAGCAAGATTTCAAAAATATGGACATACTCCTATCATTCTTATCGGGGGTGGGACAGGAATGATCGGGGACCCCGCAGGAAAGTCTGAAGAGAGAAATCTTCTTGATGAAGCAATATTAGAAAAAAATATTGCAGGAATTAAATCTCAGTTACAAAATCTCATTGATTTCAAGTGCGGTTCTAATTCGGCAAAAATCCTTAATAACAATAATTGGCTTAGTAAAATGAATATGATTGAATTTCTACGAGATATCGGGAAAAATTTCTCCATAGGATATATGATGTCGAAAGAGTCTGTGAAGAACCGTATCAACGAACGAGGCATTTCATACACAGAATTCACCTACATGATCCTCCAAGCATATGATTTTCTTCATTTATTCGATACAGAAAAATGCCAATTGCAAATCGGGGGTTCCGATCAGTGGGGAAATATTACTGCCGGAATTGAATTAGTTCGTAGGATGAGAGGAAAAAACATATGGGGAATAACCTTCCCACTCATCACTACCTCCAGCGGCAGAAAATTTGGAAAAACTGAGGAGGGGAATATTTGGCTAGACCCTGAACTCACAAGTGCATACCAATTTTATCAATACTGGATACAAACTAACGACGAAGATGTCATCAAATTTTTATCTTACTTTACTTTTCTTGCAAAAAAAGAAATTAAGGAAATTGCTACCGCACAAAAGGACAACCCTGAAAAACGTGAAGCACAACTTGAACTTGCGAGATTACTCACCACTTTTGTTCATGGTGGCTCCGCTACGGAAAGTGCATTGAGAGTTACAGATTTGCTTTTTACAGGCAAAATAGATGGAATAAGCGAAGAGGATTTAGTTTCTGTCTCTAATGAAATGCCATATACCTTATACGAAGGAAAGCTGCCGATTTTACTCACAGATATTTTAACACTTACAGGCGTATCTAAATCTAAAACCATGTCACGCAACGACATTGCTGGCGGAGGGATATATCTTAACAACGAAAGAATCACAGAAGAAAAAACGGAAATTTCTAAGGAAAAACTTCTCTTCGACAAATATGTTTTACTGAGAAAAGGAAAGAAGAACTACCATTTGGTAGAAATGAAAAAATAAAAATCACAAGAACTCACCCAGAAAGTTCTTCTAGAATAGAAATCTTAATGTCATCCTCATTACCGTCAAAATTTTTGAAAACATAACTAGAAACTATAATCTTCAATTCTTGAATATTCTGCTGAAAATCCTCTAAATATCTTGATACACCAAAGCGTAGATTCCCCCCTTCATCTTGCACAAAGATATCCAAACGAATGTCTCTTTGTTTTAATAAGTTAATTGCACACAGAAGTTCTCTTCTTTGATTAAGATCAAAAACAATCTGTCTTTCGAATTCTCCTCCAAACACAAGGCGAAGAATAAATTTTGTGTCTGTTTCAAACTGAGGAGAGTGAAATCGAACGTTCGTAAATTTAGACTTAGAATTAGCGTGAATTCCCACAATAAGATAAGTATCTATTCCAACAAAAAATCGAAAAAGCTCACTAACTTCATTCAGTCTAATTTGATCCTTAAATAATTCAGCAATCCAATCAGGTAATCGTTCTCTACCTGGATACGCTATCGGGGTTTCTCCATCGTCTAGCAGTCTGAGACGACTTGCCCAAGACAAGATCGAATGAAAGATTGGAGGAAACCAAGTGATCAGTTCCTTTTCCCATGGCAAGACTCCATCAAAGAATCCGCCCATACTTCTCGTAATTTGATCACAAGAGTTTATAACACTCGTAATTTTTTTCCTTTCTTTAATAGAGTGAAGATTATTCTTCACGTAATCAAGTACATGGACTCTTTTCGCTAGTTCTTCAAAATCAATGTGTTCACAGTTATCTGTATATCCTGAAAAATCAGAAGAAGAAAACTTGGGAAATATGGAGGCTATCGGATCATAAATGTTACCTGGAAGAGGTTCTAGTCCTCGATTTAATCTTTGAAGGCGTATAGAAAAATTTTTAGCTCTATCGATTGAGAAACGCACAGCATCTGGATCTTCTATTTTCCAAAAATCTCTCAATTCATTTTTCATTTGTTCTTTATTAAGGTCTTGCGTAGCGAGCCTTACCGTCAAAAGACTAAAAAATGCATCTCTTCCTAATGCAAGTGATGACAACTTGCCGGGAGTAGAACTCAATGAAGTGAGGAGGAGATAAAGAGTGCCAGGTTGTATTTCAGGACTATTGTCATGATAGAGATTTCTTAGATGGTGCAAATCTTGAAAAACTGCGTCAAAAGTCAATCCACTTAATAGTCTCAAGTGAGCAAAAGAAAGAGGAAGAACTTGCTCGTAAATCTCAAGATCAATTTTTCCTTGAGAGAAAGAAACATTAAATTTTTCTCTAATTTCTGATTCAATAGGTCCAAGATTTTCTTGCAAATAGAAAATTGATCTTCTGTTAATCCAATCCAAAAACCCTTTGTTCTTCATAATTTGCATAGGTTTAAATCTATTTTTTGTTTTTTTCTTGTGAGATAGATACGTCCGACGAATCAGGCAAAATACGATTTTGTATTATTCGTCCAGAATAAAAAAGTAGACCGGCAGTGGCAAGAAAAATTAACTGCTTCCCATAAGAAGTAGGGTTATACATACCCCATATTAGTGCAAAACAACAATCAATCATTGCAATAAATTGAAGAATACGGGAAAAAAGATACATTATTTGAGCATGCTTACGGCAGATCTAATCCTATCGATACCTTCCAAGATATTCTCAATAGAGGTTGCATAGGAAAAACGTATAAAATTATCATCTCCAAATCCAGAGCCTGGAACAGCAGCACACCTAGCATGCTCTAAGAAAAAGAGACCAACATCCATTGAGTTTCTAAGAACCCCGTCGGGGCCCTCCAACCCAAAGAGTCCGTCAATACTAGGGAACACGTAAAAAGCACCTTTAGGCATAACAACATCGATACCATCAATACTACGAAGACCTTCAACAATTTCCTTCCTTCTTTCATCATATTTTTCCAACCAGTCATAAAGAAAATCGTGAGAACCTTTCAATGCCGCAATACCACCATACTGGGCAAACGAAGTCACATTACTTGTACTTTGTCCTTGCAAAGTATCCATAGCCTTTATAATGTCTGGAGGACCGAGAGTATAACCCATTCTCCAACCTGTCATAGCATAAGTTTTTGAAAAACCATCCAGAATTAATGTCTTGTCCTTCATCTCTTCAGAAAGGCTAGCTATCGAAACGTGTTCCTCTCCATCGTACAAAATTTTTCCGTAAATCTCATCAGAAAGAATCATAGCGTTAGAGTCTAAAACAACTTCAGCAAGTTCTTCTAATTCAATTTTTGTGTAAACGCATCCGGTAGGATTACAAGGACTATTAATTACAACCAATTTTGTCTTTGGAGTGACAGCCTTTCTAAAATCTTCAGCCGTTGCCTTAAATCCATTCTCTTCTTTGGTCTGAACGAGAACGACTTTAGCTCCCGTAAGATTTGCAACTGGTTCATATGCAACCCAAATAGGAGAAGGAATAACAACTTCATCCCCCTCTTCAAGAAGACAATGCAAGGCATTAAAAACCGACTGCTTCCCACCAACTGTAACAACTACGTCCTTCTCTGGATCATAGGATACCCCCTTATTCTCAAGTATCCAATTGCAGATTTCCTCTCTTAGAGAAGGGATCCCTTTTACTGCAGTGTATTTAGTTTCTCCATCAAAAAGAGCTTTAGACGCAGCCTCTTTTATATGATCGGGAGTATCAAAATCAGGTTCCCCTGCTGCAAATGAAATAACATCTACACCTTTTGCCCTTAATTCTCCAGCCTTAGTGTTCATAGCAAGAGTTGGAATGGGAGGCAATCTCTCCATTCTTGATGATAATTTCATTTAAAAAACTCCAACGTCATTTTATATTGAAATGATTTTTCAAAGATTTAAAAACAGAAGAAGGAACCAAAGAACTCACATCACCACCCAAAGACGCTACTTCTTTGACTATGCTTGAACTTAGAAAACTGTACTGTTGACTGGGCATTAAAAAAATGGTCTCAACACTTTCATCTAAATTTCGATTCATTAAAGTCATTTGTAGTTCGTAATCAAAATCACTAACTGCACGTAATCCTCTAATTATAACTTGTGCACCCATTTTTTTTGAAAAACTAACAAGGAGTTCCTTATCAAAACTAACAAAACTCAGTCCTTCTTCACTTTTGAACTCGTCCATAAAAAACTGTTTCCTTTCATCAAAACTGAACATTGGAGTTTTCTCTGGATTAACTGAAATAGCAACAATCACTTTCTCAAACATACGAAGGCAACGCTTAACTATATCTATATGGCCATTAGTTGGTGGGTCAAAAGTTCCTGGATAGATTGCCACGTTATTCATTGTAAAAAAACCTTTAATTTGAAAGTGAAACAATAAAATTCATGAAGATAGTATTCTCGGAAAAAACTCGTACAAACATAACATTCATTAATAAAAGATGAAAGGTTATTTACAAAATCCTAATTTCTACCTTAAAACTTCCCTAACCATATGACCAATTTCGGGAAGAATGATCTTTTCCAACGCTGTCCTACAAGCATTCCCTGAACCTGGAAGGGTCATTATAATTGTATCTTTATAAACCCCCGCAGTTGCCCTTGTAAGAATCGCTGGAGTGCCGATTTCCTGGAAACTGATATTTCGAAATATTTCTCCAAATCCTGGCATTTCTTTATCTAATATAGAAACTACAACATCATAAGTAGTATCCCTTTTAGTTATACCAGTTCCACCATTCGTGAGAATTACCTGCACTGAATCACTTTTCGAAAAAGATTCAATGGCAGAGCGTATTTCATCAGGTTCATCTTTAACAATCTTATAGAAATCAGCTTTATGCCCGTTCTCAACTAAAGCATTTATAATCAATCTTCCACTTGTATCATTTTCCTCATTTCTAGTATCACTCACAGTTATAATCGCACAAGAAACCCCCTGCGGACCTTCAGCTTTATGCTCATCGTAGGTCTTTTTACTAACCGCATTTTCGATCTCGGAATGAGACGGTCTTTTCATTGAAAGTCCTCATAAGAATAAACTTCATCGTTCTGGATAATGTAACAAACGCGGGGTCACTATTAAGATAAATTAACTTTTACCGACAAGCAAATACATTTAGGAAAGATTTAGTGTTATAATGAAAAAGATTTGATTTTTTTCAGGAGAAAATTCTTGGCTACATCAGAGTTAAAGGGTCACTGGGCGCTCATTCTTGGAGCGAGCAGCGGATTTGGAGAAGCAGTTTCTTTAAAACTTGCCAAAGAAGGAATGAATATTTTCGGTATCCACTTAGACAGAAAAGCTACTCTTCCAAACGTTGAAAGGATCAAATCAGAAATCGAAGCATCTGGCTCAGAGGCTGTATTTTTTAACATTAATGCAGCGGGACACGAAGACCGTGCAAAAGCAATGGAAAAAATAGAGACAAAATTAAATGGTTCAACTACAAAAATTCGAATTATGCTTCATAGCCTTGCGTTCGGAACACTGAAACCATTTATTTCTGAGAATATAAACGATGTTATCAACCCGAAACAAATGGATATGACTCTGGACGTAATGGCACATAGCCTTGTCTACTGGACACAAGACTTAATCGCAAAAAATCTTTTCCTAGAGGGCGGGAGAATTTTTGTAATGACAAGCTCTGGAGGGCACAGAATATGGGCCACTTACGGCGCAGTCTCAGCTGCAAAAGCAGCATTAGAGAGCCATGTTCGACAGTTATCTGTTGAGCTTGCTTCCAAAAAAATTACAGCAAATAGTGTCCAAGCAGGGGTCACAGACACTCCTGCCTTGAGAAAAATTCCAGGAAATGTTGATATGATTACAAAAGCGAAACAAGCCAATCCTTACGGAGAACTCACAACTCCAGAAAAAGTCGCCAATGCGATCGCCGTTTTTTCTCTTTCAAATACAGAATGGATGACAGGAAACGTCATAAGAGTTGATGGTGGGGAAGATCTCGCAGGATAAAAGATTAGGCTCCATCGGGGCAGAAACCACTCTTCCTTTACCAGCTTATTTCTTTGTAGCCGCGCGGTATTGAACAACCACGCCGGAGACTATTACATGTCACAAAGAAAAACATTCAAAGGGATGTTTTATAATGATAACTAATATTCGAGGTATTGAGTTTCAGGAAAATAAAAATAACCAGATGTTTACTTTCCTCTAAAGATGACACTAGTTTCTCGCTTTCTAATGCTTCCCCACAGCAGCAAAAAACATAAGGACGAAACTTTGCTCACTAGTATCACAATAATTTTACTTCTTTTTTTGGTTTTTCTTAATTTTTCTGCTTTTATCACCCTCGGCGGTTTTCCCCCTAGGAGGTCTATTCTCGCCAGGAAATTTCAATAAATTCCTACTAGCGTTTATTCCTGCAAGTTTTGCCAAAGTACCGCCCAAAAAGTTCTTCTTTAAATCTTTTGGAAGCGCAGGATATCCCCACTTTTCTTGCAATTCTTCAGGGATTTCGAGTTTGAGAATTGCTTCCACAGATTGATAAGGATCCGATGCGGGCCAGTCGGAACCCCAAATAAATCGATTCTCTCCAGCAATTTGTAAGGTCGTCCCAACCATATGAGCGAAACGATGAGGCGCCCGCATTAACCAAGGCAAAAGAATAGAATAACTAACATAGATATGTGGGTGCTTCCACATCAACGTACAAAGTTCCTCCCAGTATGGGAACCCGCCATGATAAGCAACAATTTTGAGGTCAGGAAAATCCGACGCAACTTCATCCAACAAAACAGGAAGAGTGTAACGAGTTGGTCCCATCCTAATGGTTATCCCAGTGTGAAAAAATGCGACTATGCCCTTATCCTGACACATTTCATAAATGGGCCATAATCTTCTGTCATTAATAGCGCAGTCTTCAGGTTGATAAAATTTTGTAAACTTAAAATTATAATTATCATGAAGATATTCCAATTCCCATAATATATCTTTCTCTTTCCTTTTTGAGAATGGACCCACGTTTGATACTCCAATTACTCGATCAGGATATTTTTCAATGGCATCAATCACGTGCTGATTCGTTGAGAAAGGTGCGCTATCTCCTGCTGTATCTATAAAAGACTCTCTCATCAGTGCAATTTGATCTACCCCTGAACGATCCATATCTCCGATGATCTTATCAATATGCCAATCCATCCCTGGGTGTATTGCCGATTGTTTCCCTGTTCGATGGTCCTTCCAGAACCAGTGGTTACACATCACGTGTGCAAATTCAAAAGTTTTCGTACCTTCAAAATACTGAATAAAACGCCTATAATCTTCAGGCATAACGTGGGCTTCGCAATCTAGAATATAATAATCGTTTGCCGTCTCCCCTGTTTCTGGATTAGAAGGAAGTGGCATAATGGTATCCCATGTTGGTGGTTTATTTGATTTTCTGGATGTTTTTGCGTTACTGGAACTTGCCTTAGCACGCTTTACCATTTGTGCCTCCCGTTAGCATAGTTAGAAATTAAATTTTTAAAATACCTACAAGACATGATAAAATGGTTCACTGATACTGTAAAGTATTAATTAAAAACCACATATTAAACGGAATCAAAATGGACAAACTTGAAAAATCAACATTTACCACTTGTGCTCCGCACTGTGGGAATTATCCGTGTAGTTTTGAAGTCAAAACCAAGGGTGAAGAAATCATTTCATTCCGTGCCAATCCAAGGATGGACATAAAACCCTGTATCAAAGGTTTTCAAATACCTGATAGATACAATCACCCTGATAGAGTCTTATATCCCATGAAAAGAGTTGGCAAAAAAGGGAGTGGAAAAAACGGATACAACAATTTCGAAAGAATTTCATGGGATGAAGCCATAACATCCATTGCAAATGGATTGGAAGATGCAAAAAACAAAGGTGGGAATAATAGTATTTTAATGTACAATTATTCCTCACAACATACCCTTCCAGGGGGAAGAGACGCTGCCCCTGCCACCATCATGAGACTTCTAAATTTATGGGGAGGAGCAATAGAAGCTTTCAACAGGGGAAGTCTTTGCTGGAGCGCTTTTCTAGGTGCAAGTGACGATGTACTTGGTCAGTGGCAAATAAAGAATAAAAACAGCGACGAATGTGATTGGATAATACTTTGGGGAAACAATCCGATTGAAACTGGGTACAGAGGCCTCTTGCAGTCTCTTCAGGAATCAAAGCGTCAAGGAACAAAATTTATAGTTGTAGACCCAATGAGGACAAAGACAGTTGAGAGATTTGCCGATATTCACATTCCAATTGAACCCTCAACCGATACCGCATTAGCTCTTGGCGTACTACGTTTTGTACTCAAACATAATCATCTAAACAAGAATTTTCTTACAAAAAGAACAAATGCCCCTTTTCTTGTTAGAGAATCGGATGGAAAATTCATTACTGACAATAATGGTGGACCTCTAGTATGGGATACAAATTTAAAAAAGGCAGTTCATTACGAAAGGTCCAAAAACCCTGATTTGTATGCACATAAAACAATCAATGAAGAAAAATGCTCCACCGCTTTCAAACTCCTGCAAAAATCCTCTGAAAAATGGACAGAAGAAGCAGTAGAAAAAGAATGTGGCATTCCTTCTAGCAGTATCAAGGACATCGCCTCTGCACTAACAAACGGGAAAATTATAGTCTACTACGGTGCATATCAAAGAACGTTCAAAGGAGAAAATGCAGTTAGAGCGTTACACATTTTGAATCTTATTTCCGGAGGAATCGAAGGGGTTCTAAACCATGGATCGACAACGCACGATTACCAGCCTGAAAGAGCAACAGAAACAGGACTATCAAGAGTAATGGCGGAAAACTGGTCTATTCCCAATCCTGTGAAAAGAACCGTGCCAATTGGAAAAATTGCTGAAGCAATCTTAAAACCTGAAACTTATGGCGGACCAATTCATGCAGGACTATTTATGTGGGGAAATCCTGTAGGACAGGGAGGGAATACAAATAAAACGAAAAAAGCATTACTTTCTCTGGATTTCTGTGTTGTTTCGGATATCTTCCTCACTCCAACAGCAAAATGCTCAGACATAATACTTCCTGCAACTACTTGGCTCGAACGTTGCACTATTTCAGAAGGAATGGAAGTCGGTTCTACTTTTTACCATCTCATCGAAGAAAGAAAACCAAAACATCAGATTTTCTACTCGCCTGGGGTACTTAATCCTCTAGGAGAAGCGATGGATGATTTCGATTTTATCTGCCGGCTTGCGGAAAAAATGGGATTCAAAGAGTTTTTCCCTTGGACTAGTTCTAAACAATGGATAGAAAATTTAATCACTCTTGCTAACAAAGATTCCCGCTTCCCGTGGTTTAAGAACCTAAATATAGAAGATCTAGAAAAAAAAGGCGTAATTAGCTTAGATATTCCAGAAGGAAAAGTTTCTTGGGACTTGAAAACCAAACATGGACGTGCCCAAATTTATTTTGAAGACAAAAAACATCCTGTTCCAGAGCATACTCCACCACAAGAGATTATGCAGCCTGAACAAATGAAATATCCACTCAAACTGATAACCCCGAAAACATATTTCCGGGCAAGTTCCACATTCAACAATGCCAAAAAACTTCTTAGACATCACTTCAACGTTGCGACAGTAAACATAGAAGATGCAAAAGAACGTGAAATTAGGAATGGCGATTCGATCCGTTTGTTCAACGATTTTGGCGAAACTCAATTCGTTGCTAGAACTACAGAGTCAATTCGACAGGGAGTTGTCCATATTCCTGCGGGTGGAGATGAAGAAATGGGCATGGCTAACAAACTGACCGGGGACATCCTTTCCGAATACGAAAATGCAACGTTTAACAGTTATAGAATAGAACTCGAAAAAATATAGCTGAGAACAAATCCTACCTTTTATCCAACTATGTACTTGGTATCCCTGCTAATTTTCGAAACACTTCAATGATTGCTCCCGTGTCCGATTCTCCTAAACCACTTTGCTCAGCAGCCTGTAGAATCTGTTGATGCACTTGACTTAGCATTGTAGGAGAAGCAAGTTTTTGTCCTTGTTCCAAAATAAGGCGGACATCTTTGTGGTGTTGTTTGATTCTGGAGAGAGGTTTGTCATAATCGGCCTGAATCATAATTCTTCCTCGAGTATCCATCGCCTTACTATATGCCGCACTATCTTTTAAATCTTCTAATAATCTTTCCATATTCATTTCCGCCTTCATCCCCATAACTAATCCTTCGGCAAGAACCAGTCTATTTAATCCAAGAACTTGATTTACTATTAATTTAGTCCTTGCCCCAGCACCGTTTGGGCCAAGGTGATAAATAGATCGACTGAAAACTTCTAGGACTTCTCTCGCTTTAGAAAATGCCTCATCATCCCCACCAACCATCGCAACCATATTTCTTTTAAGTACGTCAGGACTCCCTCCGCTTAAACTAGCATCAAGAAATTCATACCCAGCTTTTCGCATATCAGAACCGGTTTGCATAGAATCTTCTGGTCTCGACGTAGAAGTATCAATGACTATTAATCCTTCGTTTCCGGATTCACAAATCCCATCTTTCCCAAGGCAAACTTCTCGAACGACTTCACTATAGAGTAAAGAAGTAATGATAAAATCAGCACCAACTGCAGCCTCCTTAGGAGAGGCAACACTTTTTCCGCCATTACTCACTAGTTCAACTACCCTCTCACGGTCAATGTCATAACCTTGAACTGTAAACTGTGCTTCGATTAATTTTTTACTCATGGCCGAACCCATGAGACCGAGACCGATCACACCTATGGTTTTAGACATTGTTAACTCCTCACATGTAAAAAAAACTTCACTTTTATAGTAAAGTAGAAGTTCGTTTATATACGAGATAAATAATTTTAAAAAGGACACCCATTGTTTAAATCTATTTCAAATATATTTTTAATTACTAAAAATTTAGAAAACTCTAGGAATTTCTACACAAATCACTTAGAACTCGAGGAAAAGAAAAAAGAAAAGGATTTCATAGAATACAAGATAGGAGAAAATAACCTTGTGATTCATGCCCCTATCAAAGATGAAGAAATGGAAAAATGGAATTTAAAACCTATGATTAATGAAAGAGGAGCAGGAATTATTATCACTCTCGTCCCTGAAAATTTTGAAAATGCATATAAAAAAATTGCAAAAACAAATGTAAAAATCCTTTTTCCCCCAAAAGATGTTTCATGGGGATATAGAATTTTTATGATAGAGGACCCCGATGGATTTATAATAGAAATCAGTGAGAAAATTGCAAAAAAAAATTAAAGCCCTTCAAAAATTGAAGTTTCTTTTTTCTCCATCGTAGAATTGCCCTTAACACAGACAAAAGTCTCTTCTCCGTATAACCATCTACCTGTCAAGCGTACGAACCACCAAAAAAAATTTCCAACTATTTGACTCTTGTGCTGCACTAAAGCTTTCCATTTCCTTCTCAAAAAAGATTTTATATCTATATGTGTCGTAATTTCATGATCAGGCACCCCATATTTTTCTTCCCTGAAATCCGGATCGTCTAAGGGAGTTTTCACTCCAAAAAATTTCATCCATTTCCATGTTTTAATCATTTTTGATCTTGCCCATGCAGTATAATATATTTTCTTCACTTCCCATGATTCTAGATTGTCAATAGTAATTGAAGAATCTTCAGATAATTTAATTGCCTTCGTAGTAACTTTATTCACCATAATGTGATCTGGGTGTCCATACCCACCTCTTTCGTTATAAGTAATAATCACATCAGGCTGATGTTTCCTAATAAGTCGAGCAATCTTAATCGAGACTTCCTGAAGATCCACATTCATGAATGCATCACCTCCTTGGTTGCTCTCCCAACCATCCATCCCTGAATCTTTATACCCAAGTGTGTACAGTCTCTGTATCCCTAGGATTTTTGAAGCTTTCTTCAATTCGGAGATTCGAACTTCTCCCAATCTATCGTGTGGGGATGTAGAGTTTTTGATCTCTAACTCGATACTCTTATCCTTAACCTCTCCCATTTCTCCGTTTGTACAAGTAACAAGAACAATTTGGTGCCCATCTTCTACACACTTCATGATAAGTCCACCCGTGGAACTACATTCATCATCTGGATGTGCATGCACTATGAATAATGTATAGGAACGTGATTGTGGATTTGATTTCAAAATGATGGGATACGTCTACTTATGTTCCCAGACATCCCCACTCTTTAGAAGAATGTCTATATCGGGATCTTTCTTAGATTCTGCATCTTTTACTTGGGATTGAACCTCTTGCTCAAAAACAGTTCTATTAATCTGCCTAAATATTCCAAGCGGAACAGGCCCACCTTCAGTCTCCATTCTACTAAGCATATATGCATATGCGCCTGTTTCTTCCTTCTGATCGTGCACTATCACATCTTCAGAATCTGAAGAAACCGCCACACAGTTATAACCATCAAAGGCCACACCTTTTCTATCCTCTTTTGAGCCATAAAGAAGAGGTTGACCATCTTCCAAATAAACAACATTTTCTTCCTTAACACCTTTTTCAGTATATTGACTCCATGCACCATCATTGAAAACGATACAATTTTGTAAAATTTCTACAAATGCAGTACCTTCATGTTCTGCAGCAGCCTTCAAGACAGAGCCCATATGTTTTTGATCTCTATCTACTGTTCTTGCAATAAAAGTACATTCTGCGCCAAGTGCTAAAGTAAGGGGATGTAAAGGAGAATCTACCGAGCCGACAGGTGTAGACTTTGTCCTAGAACCCACTAGAGAAGTAGGAGAATATTGTCCTTTAGTTAATCCATAAATACGATTATTAAAAAGTAGAATTTTCACACCGACATTCCTCCGCATAGTGTGAATCAGATGATTTCCTCCTATACTTAGAGCATCACCGTCTCCAGAAATAACCCATACAGACAAATCTGGCTGAGTAACTTTCATACCGGTAGCAAATGAAGGTGCGCGACCATGAATTGTATGGAAACCATAAGTGTTCATGTAATAAGGGAATCTTGCAGCACAACCTATTCCACCTACAAAAACGAAATTTTCCCTGAGGATATTCAATTCAGGTAAAAGTTTCTGCATCTGCGCCAAAATCGCATAATCTCCACAACCAGGGCACCATCTAACCACTTGATTAGACTGAAAATCTTTCCGTGTTAAACCTAATTCCTTTATTTCAACTTTTGCTTCCAATCTAGAGCAACTCCTCTATCTTTGAAATTAATTCCGAAATTTTAAAAGGTTTTCCCCTAACAAGGTTCAGCCCAGTAGTTTCTACGAGAAATTCGTAACGAATCATTTTAGATAATTGGCCTAGATTAATCTCAGGAACAAGAACTTTTTTGAAATTTTTTAAAATTTCACCTAAATTTTTTGGAAATGGGTTCAAATGAGTAAGATGCACATGAGAAACTGAGGCACCCCTTGCCTGTAAAATTTCTACGGCAGCAAAAATTGAACCATATGTGCCTCCCCAACCCAACACTAGGACATCTCCAGAATCCTCGCCAAAAACTTCTGCAAGAGGAATGTCATTTGCAATACCCGCAACTTTGGCTGCCCGAATCCTGCACATCATGTCATGGTTGTCAGGATCATAACTAATGTTTCCAGTTCCATCTTGTTTTTCTATACCGCCAATCCTATGTTCATACCCAGCTTTTCCAGGAACTGCCCAAGGTCTACTCAATAAATCTGGATCCCTTTCATACGCCATGAACGAATCGGATGGACTCAATTCTTTTTTTAGATCAAGAGAGGGAAGTTCTTCAGATTTTGGTAACCGCCATGGTTCAGAACCATTTCCCAAATAACCATCGCTTAAAAGAACAACAGGGGTCATATACTTTACAGCAATTCTACAAGCTTCTATTGCGGCCCAGAAACAGTCAGAAGGAGTTTTAGCAGCAACTATAGGGACAGGACTCTCACTATTTCTTCCAAACATAACTTGAAGAAGATCAGCTTGCTCAGTTTTGGTAGGCAGACCAGTGCTTGGACCTCCTCTTTGAATATTTACAACTACAAGTGGTAATTCAGTCATTACCGCAAGACCCATTCCCTCACCTTTCAAAGCAATACCCGGCCCACTGGAGCAAGTTACACCAAGTGAGCCAGCAAAAGATGCACCTAATGCGGCTGAAACGGCTGCAATTTCGTCCTCTGCCTGAAATGTGTAAACACCAAAGTTTTTATGTCTAGAAAGTTCGTGTAAGACATCACTTGCTGGAGTAATAGGATAAGCACCCCAAAACAATTTCAATCCAATTTTTTGTGTTGCGGCAATAAAACCATATGCCAATGCGACATTCCCAGAAATATTTCTATATGTACCAGCAGGATAAGTCGCTTCACGCACAATATAATTTGAAGCAAAAATTTCAGCATTTTCCCCGAAATAATATCCCGCTTCTAGAGCTCTAGTGTTTGCGACAATAAACTCTTCATTCTTTGCGAATTTTTCTTTAATCCATTCCTTCGTAGGTTCTATGGGACGAGAATACATCCAAAACATAAGGCCAAGCGCGAAAAAGTTCTTGCATCTATCCGAAAGATTCGACTGTATTTCTACGTCTTCTAAGGCCTTACGAGTCATTGATGTAATTTTAACTTCGTGAAGTTGATATGCAGATTTCAAGGAATCGTCCTCAAGAGGATTCGAATCATACTCCGCTTTTTCTAGATCTTTTTCATTGAAATTATCGACATTAGCAATGATAACACCGCCTTTTTTCAAATCATGAAGATTTGCTTTCAAAGCAGCTGGATTCATAGCAACAAGCACATCTACCGAATCCCCAGGAGTATGAATCTCTTTACTACTAAAATTTACTTGGAATCCACTAACACCTGCCAAGGTCCCAGCAGGAGCTCTAATTTCAGCGGGAAAATCGGGGAATGTACTTAGATCGTTTCCGGCGATTGCAACAGAATTTGTGAACCGATCTCCAGTTAACTGCATACCGTCTCCGGAGTCACCTGCGAAACGGATAGCAACAGTTTCTAGTTCTACTAACTCCTTGCTAGAACGACTGCTTGGAGACGATTCTGACATCTAGAATTGCCCCTTAATAAAAACCAAAAAAATAATTAAAAATCAAATAAAAAGAATAGCAACCCGCAAATTATTACGAAATAGAACTAACTCGTCAATTAAATTTTTTAATTTAAACACCAAAAATTTAATTGTAATTTTCAAACAATTTCAAATGTAAAATTTTATTTTTTAAAAAATAAACAAAGAAAGAGAATTCATTGTATAAAATAGTTTGAATATGATATGAATCGAACTCCATTTTTAAAAATAACTTATATACGAAAATCACGGAGATTCAGCCATGCTTTATAATAAGGATAGAACTCTGGCTTTGATGCAAGAAAATGATCTTGATGCAATCATCGCTACAACTCATGAGAATGTGACTTACCTTACAGGTCATGTTGGCTGGGCACAAAGGGTATATAGGCAGAGGAAAAGCTGTGCGCTATTAACAAAAGACCAAGGGGCAGGAACTGACCTAATAATGAATAGAGCGGACAATTCATATTATGCAGCTTACGGGGGGTACGCTGAAAATGTGTATAGTTATGGAGGACAAGCGTACCACATAGGGCAAGAAAATTATGAACCAGATGACGTTGAATTTGAAAAATATCTAGAATTTCATAAGAGCGGTGCGGAGAATCCTACCCTCTTAGACGGATTGATAAAAGCGTTAAGGAATAGAGGGATATCATCAGGGAATATTGCGCTAGACGAAGAAGGATGCTCTGAAAATCTTTTTGTCGCACTAGAGAAGGAATTCCCAAATTGTAGTTTTTCCCCTGCATCAGGCCTTTTCTTAATGATACGACTTGTAAAAACTGAGGATGAACTCGATGTTTTAAGAAAAGCTGCATCTATTAACGAAAATGCGATACAGCAAGTTTTCAATTTTATAAAAGAAGGAGTAACAGAAAATGAAGTAGCAGAAATATGGAGGCAGGCAGTCGCGCTACCTGGTGGAATGTGGCATTGGTTCCATTTTAATAGTGGGCACAGGAGTGTTTTTATTTTTCCACCCACAGATAAGAAGTTACAAAATGGAGACTTATTTATGTTTGATGCCGGACTTTTTTACAAAAACTACAATGCTGATACAGGAAGTTGTGGCTGTATTGGAGAACCAAGTGATCGAATCAAGAAAGAATGGTCTGCCATAAAAGAAGGTTTCCTTGAATCGTTAGAAGTCGTGAAAGCTGGGTGCACTGGAGGGCAAATATACCAAGCCTTGCTTGATGGGATTAAATCAAAATTTCCTGAATTCGACGCTCCATTCGCAGGTCACACGATTGGACTAGAAGCAAGAGAGTTTCCTTTTATCTTAGGTGAAGAAACTAAACATAATCAAAAATTTCTTCCAAGTTCTTCAGAAATTCCACTCCCTGTAAATTCTGTAATTAATATAGAAGCCCCTATAGGAACTTTTGGATTTGGAGGATACCAGATTGAGTACTCGGTCATAGTAAAAGAAAATGGGTGGGTACCTCTCATTGAACAAAAAAGAGACCTTAGAATAATAGAATAAAAAAACAAACTTTTTTTAACAGCTAATTGTTTACTCTTTATCGAGTTTTGTTCGCTTCCACTTTATGATATAAAAAGTTTCATTAAAGTTGCGAAAATAATTCTGAGAGTCCCAGATGAATAAATATGCTATGGCAATTGATCTAAGAGCATGCATTGGCTGTCACGCTTGTACAATAGCTTGTAAATCAGAACATGATATTCCAATAGGCACCTGGCGTTGTTGGGTGAAAGAAGTAGAGAAAGGAACATTCCCGAATACAAGACGAGAGTTCTTGCCTGTTCTTTGTAATCAATGTGATGATGCTCCTTGTCAAAATATCTGTCCAACAAAAGCACTTTTCAGAAGAGATGACGGCATTGTAGATTTGGACCCAGAGTGGTGCATAGGATGCAAGTCATGTATAGCAGCTTGCCCGTATGATCAAATTTTTATAGATCCAAATACTAGCACCGCCGAAAAATGTAATTTTTGTGCTAATAGACTTGAAGCAGATTTGGAACCGGCATGTGTCGTTGTTTGCCCAACAGAATGCAGGGTATTTGGAGATTTAGAAGACCCCGATGCAAAAATCAATAAGTTGCTAACACATGAACCCCACAATGTAAGAAAACCCGAGTACAATACTTCTCCTAATATTTATTATGTAAATGGAAGTCAACAACTTCTGGATCCAACAAAACCTATGCAATCTGGAATATACAAACAAGGAGAAATGAACGACGAATTGAAACAATCTGTCCCGGAATTCAAAAATGATCCTCAGGAAAGCCGAACAGTTTATGACACTTTCCATAACATTCCTTGGGACAAAAATATCATTTCATACCTAATGACAAAAGGAGCCAGCACTGGACTATTGATGCTAAGCCTTTTCTTATGGTGGTTAGATTACAAAAGTAGTCTTTTCTCAATTTGGATGCCTGTATTAAGTGGAATTCTCCTAACGGTAACCGGATATGTTCTAATTACTGATTTGAAAAAACCAGAACGCTTTTACTACATTTTACTTCGTTCAAACTGGAATAGTTGGATGACCTGGGGAACTTGGTTCATAACCTTAAAGGGAATTTTTATTCTACTTTGGTTACTTGGAGCGATGACAAGTAATGATGGTTTTTTGAATTCGATCCTATGGCCTACGATCTTAGTTTCATTTCTCTCTTCTATCTACACCGGATTCTTCTTCGCTCAAGCCAGCGCAAGAGACCTATGGAAGGGAAGTGAAAATACAATAGATATAGGAGTTCTATCGATCCTTAAAGGTGCTGCAATTTTAGCTTTTTTTGTGATTATTTTTCCAATCACTAACAAAGAAAATGTTCTTAACATACTTGGAAACACAATCACAGTTTGTACACTCATCCATTTCTCCATATTGATGTTTTCAATCCTTCTACACAGATATGGCTCTGTTGCGCATGAGCGTTCCATAGAGCTAATTCTGAATGGTCCCTTCAAAAAGGAATTTTGGAATGGAGCAATCATAGCTGGATGTGGAGTTCCTATGTTTATTTTCTGGTCGATTGGATACAACTATTTTACTTTACTACTTGCGAGTTCGCTGATTATGCTAGGCTCTTACTACTGGGACAAAATATGGGTCCAAGCAGGACAGAAGATCCCGTTGTCTTAATTTTCAAGGAGAAGAAATGGTTTCAAAGCATTTACAATCTGGAATAGGGGCTCATAACATATCTTCACTAGGATACCCTGAACTTTTAGAATCTTCTAAATTACCCTCAGTTCCAGGCAAAAAAAATAATGTTAAAAAAAATGGGAAATTAAGATCATATCCACCTCCTGAAGAATGGGATAACTGGACTGAGTTTGAAAGTGGAACTTGGCCTGAAAAAACTCAAAGAAACTATTCTCTTGTCCCTACTCTTTGCTTCAATTGTGAAGCAGGTTGCGGCCTTCTAGCATATGTTGACAAAGATGATATGAAAATTAGGAAGATAGAGGGAAACCCGCTCCATCCTGGCTCTAGAGGAAGAAACTGTGCAAAGGGATGGGTAACCCTTAATCAAGTTAATGACCCCGATCGAATTCTTTACCCTTTAAAAAGAGTAGGCAAACGAGGCGAAGGAGAATGGGAAAGAGTAAGCTGGGATGAAGTTCTCGATGATCTTGCAGGAAGAATCAGAAAATCTATAGAAGAAGAAAGACGAAACGAAATCATGTACCACGTAGGAAGACCTGGTGAAGATGGATTTATGTTCCGCACATTGGCAAGTTGGGGAGTAGACGGCCACAATAGTCACACAAACGTATGCAGTTCATCTGCCAGAATTGGCCAATATCTTTGGAATGGTTCAGATCGCCCATCTCCAGATTTTTCTAATGCAGAAGCAATTCTTTTGATCAGTAGTCATTTAGATACTGGACACTACTTCAACCCTTCTGCTCAACGAATAATTGAAGCTCAGATGAATGGCGCAAAGATCATAGTAATTGACCCTAGACTTTCAAATACTGCGGCAAAAGCAGACTATTGGCTCCCTGCATTCAGTGGAACTGAGCCCTCAATCCTACTTTCCATCGTTCGCTACCTACTAGAAACTGGACAGTTTGATGAGAAATTTGTTCAAGAATGGTTTAACTGGGCTGAATACTTAAGTTCTGTTCACCCACAAGATGAAATCACTTTTGATAACTTTATAATTAGACTAAAAGAAGAGTATGCGGAATTTACCTTTGAATATGCATCGGAAGAAAGTGGTGTATCTATAGAACAAATAGCAGAAGTTGCTCAAGTCATAGCTAGAGCAGGAAGTCGACTGTCTGTTCACGTTTGGAGAGCTGCAGCAACGGGAAATCTCAATGGATGGCAAGTTGCAAGATGTCTTCATTTCATTCCTTCTTTAACAGGTGCAATAGGTACCGTTGGAGGAACACATTTAGCAAGTTGGCATAAATTTGTTCCTTCCCATCCAAATCCTGCTCCTGGACCAAAAGACTGGAACGAACTACTTTATCCACCAGAATATCCTCTAGCTCATTTCGAAATGAGTTTTTTAATGCCACACTTAATGAAAGATAAAGGTCATAAAATTGATACATACTTTACTCGTGTATATAACCCTGTATGGACAAATCCAGATGGTTTTATGTGGGTTGATATGTTAAAGGACGAAGACAAAATCGGTTGTCACGTTGCCCTTACACCAACTTGGAGTGAAACTGCGTGGTTTGCAGACTACATCCTACCGATGGGTGTCGCAACAGAAAGACACGACAATCAAAGTCAGGAAACTCATCCAGCGAAATGGGTCGGATTCAGACAACCTGTACTTCGTGTGGCAAGAGAAAAGTTAGGAGAAACCGTTGAAACTACAAGAGATACTAATCCTGGAGAAGTATGGGAAGAAAATGAATTCTTAATTGAACTTTCTTGGAGAATTGACCCTGACGGTTCTTTGGGCATAAGAAAATATTTTGAGAGTCCATACAGAGATGGAGAGAAAATCACAGTCAACGAATATTACCAATGGATGTTTGAAAATGGAGTTCCAGGTCTTCCAGAAGCCTCTGAAAAAGAGGGTCTCTCCCCACTAGAATACATGAGGAAATATGGAACATTCACCGTTGAGGACAATATCTATAAGGTCCATATGAAGGAACTTCCCGAAAATGATTTAGAAAGTGCTGAAATTGCTGAACTTGATGGAACTATCAATGACAACGGAAAAACTATTGGGAATATGAGTGAAGGAAAAGCAAGAATTGGTTTTAATACTCCTTCAAAAAAACTAGAATTTTATAGTCATACAATGACTGATTGGAACTGGCCTGAACACGCTATTCCTTCTTACAAAAAAACACATGTTTACTGGAGAGACATGGATAAGAGTGAAAACGAATTCGATTTGCTTCCAAACTATAGATTGCCTACCTTAATCCATACTAGGTCTGCAGTGAAGTGGTTATACGAAATCACGCACAATAATCCTCTTTGGATACATACCGAAGATGCTTTACGCATGGGAATTAAAACAGACGATTTAATCAAAGTAGAAACGGAGATAGGTTATTTCGTAACACGTTGCTGGGTAACAGAAGGTCTAAAACCTGGAATAGTTGCGATGGCTCACCATTTGGGTCGTTGGAGATTAAATGAAAATATCGGAGCACCCAAAATTGCTTCAGCCCTAGTTAAGATAGAAGAGAAAGAGGGTGAGTTCACCATGAATCAAATCCACGGCGTAGAGCCATTTAAAAGTGATGACCCTGATACTGAGAGAATTTGGTGGAAAGAAATTGGAGTAAATCAAAATTTAACTTTTCCTGTAAATCCAGATCCAATTAGTGGAATGCACTGCTGGCACCAAAAAGTTAAATTGGCTAAGGCAACCTCCTCAGAACGTTACGGTGATATAAAAGTAGACACTGAGAAAAGTTTTGCACACTATAAAAAATGGCTGGAAATGGCTAGGCCTGCTCCGGGACCGAATGGATTAAGAAGGCCTCTATGGTTTCTTAGGCCAAATAAACCCCAAGCCGATGCATATTTGTTAAAGGAGTAGAAAAAATTTGGCCTAGACGTTCCGAAACCTTTGAGGAACTAAATCTACAATCAAAATTAAGAGAAGAGTTGTATAGGGTAATGTCTATCGCTCTTCTGGACCCTCCAGAAATAAAGTTATTGAAATTTCTCAATGAAAATTACTCATTTCTTTTCAGGGAAAATGATATTCCTTTAGAGGATTTGATTAAAAATCTAAGAACAGATTTTACTAATTTATTTGTCCTTTCGTCTCCACCATATGAATCCGTCTTATTAGATGAAAGTGGTTTCTTAAATTCCAAGATAACCGACAACGTAAATGATTTCTTCAGACATACAGGCTTCAACCCTGGTGCAAAGAATGTAGGGCAAAAATTTCATAGTGTAATGTCAATGGACCATATTAGCGTAGAATTAGAATTCATGTCCCATCTGGCAAAAAATCAACACAACAGTCTCACCGATGAGAACGAAAATGAATATTACAAATGGTTGAATTTGTCATCGAAATTTCTAGACAATCACTTACTAAAATGGGCACCTATTTATCTGACAGCCATAGAAAGAGATTCCAAAACATTCTTTTATAAAGAATTATGTACCTGGACTCAGGATTTTATTTTGGAAGATAGAAAATATATTGAGGACATATCGAAAAGGAATTGAGATTATTTCCTTAACAAATTTTATTTTAAATCTTTTATTGATCTTTAGACCATTTTTGCGATTTAGAAAGATATTTCCTCAATTCACGTAAGTCTTTAATCCAATTTTCCCAACTTGCCTTAGAAATTCTGCAACTTTTAGTAAAAAAACTGTATCTTTCTAACCAGAATTTTGCGTCTGAATCAAGAAACCCTAATAATTCATAAATCTTATTTTCAGAACCAGCTTCTCTGAAAAGATTTTCAAGCATCCTTTTTCGAGTCTGGATTCCAGTTCTAAGACTCATCTCGACACCAATTTCTCTAATTCTATTTCTCGTCAAAAAAAAACCACACCTACTTGGGACTATTAACAATTCAACAAGATCGTGAAGATTTCCTTTAGTAAAAGTTTCCGAAATATCTGACAATTTATTTCCTTCCAGAACAAAAGCAAATTGAACAAATTATTTAAATATCAAGAAAAATAACATAAATACTAGAACTAAAAAATCTAGTTTTTTCAAAAGGGTTTAAGGTTGGTTCTTATCATAACACATGGTATTTTTTAAAAATGATTAAAAAAGAACAAAACCTTGTGATCATCCTCGTGAGACCTAAAGGAACTTCAAACGTTGGTTCTATAGCTCGAGCGATGACTCATTTTGGACTTACACATTTAAGAGTAGTATCACCGATGTGTGATATTAAAGACATAAAAGCTCATTCCATGGCGATGGCGGGACAAGACATTCTCAGTTCCGCCTTACACTATCCTACCCTAAAAGATGCAATCATGGACTGTAATCATACTATAGCCACCTCTAGAAGGGTTGGAAGAAAAAGAACCCCTTCCTTATCTTTAAGAGAAGATGCTAACAAAATTTACCAATCAATTCTTGGGAAAAAAGTAGCTATTGTTTTTGGACAAGAAGACATGGGACTTTTTAAAGAAGAAATGGAACTATGCCAAGAACACTTGATAATCCCTGCACGGCCGAAATCAGAATCTTATAATTTATCACAGGCAGTCCTCTTAACGCTTTGGGAAATTTTCATGTCTAATCCGAACGAATTCGACAAACCTGAAAGTCCAGATATTCAAAGAGAAGGAGAAATAATTGCGTCGAGGAAAGAAATTGAGGAATTACTAGAACAAATACTTGAGATATCAACAAACATAGGATTCGTTCCTTATTATGAACCACAACGAGTTACAAGGACATTTAGAAAAATGATAAATCGTATTGAGCCAACTAAAAAAGAAGTAAGAACCATGCGAGGTATGATAAGGCAAGCAAACTTAAAATATTCAAATAAAGAAAATAAATAAACTTTAAAAGAAAACTTCGAAAATGTCCTTAAATTTAGATAACTTTGACTACGAACTACCTAAAAATAGAATAGCCAAATATCCATTAACTAAGAGAGAAGACTCCAAAGTTCTATTTCTTAACAAAACAGATTCCAAAATTGAACACTATAAAATAAATAACTTGCCAGATATTTTAAGCGTGAATGACTTGATAGTATTCAACAACACGAAAGTTAATAATTGGAGATTCTACGGGAATCTTTCAACAGGAGCGAAAGTGGAAACCCTTCTTTACGACAGAGAATCTGAGACAACTTTTCGGGCGCTTTTATCTGCAAACAGAAAAATAAAAGAAAATGAAAAAATTGAATTTAAAGAAGGGCTTTCGGCAATAATAGAATTCAAAGGAGAGGAAAGAATTCTCCACTTCACTGAGAACAAGGACTTTGAGAATTGGTTAGAGTTAGAAGGAGAAGTCCCAATCCCACCCTACCTCGGTAGAAGATCTGAGTCTATTGACTATAAAAGATACCAAACTGTTTTCTCAAAAAAACCTGGTTCGATAGCTGCACCAACAGCAGGACTTCATTTCTCGAAAAAACTCATTAGAAAAATTCTTGAAAATAGAATAAACATTACAGAAGTAACTTTAGATATTGGTCTTGGTACGTTCACTCCTATCAAAAGTAAAAATATTAAAGAACACAAAATGCATGAAGAAAAATATGATATCCCTAAAGAGACTGTGATGAAAATAATGGATACTCGTTCAAAAGGTGGCAGAATAATTGCGATTGGAACTACCGTTACTAGAGCACTGGAATCCGCTTATTTAAAAAGTCGAGAAACACTAAATTCAGGAAGAGGGATAAGTAAACTATTCATCACACCAGGGTATGAATTTAAGGTCATAGACGGATTGCTGACGAATTTTCATTTACCAAGATCCACTCTTTTGTCGTTAGTGATCGCTTTTGCAGGTAAAGAAGTAATAGAAAGAGCCTACGAGGTTGCACTTAAGGAAGATTACAGATTTTATAGTTACGGAGATGCGATGTTAATCACTTAAGACTAATAGAAACGTGAAGAAGAATTTAATTTTGATTTATCATTTAGAACCAACTTGAAATATTTCCCAGGTTTGAATCTCACTACACTACGAGCGCTTATTTCAGCTTCTTCCCCTGTTTTGGGGTTCCTGCCTATTCGAGCATTTTTCTCTCTAACATCGAAAGAACCAAATCTACGAAGAACTACGGGATCTCCATTAGCTAGACTACTTTTAATTGCGTTAAAAATTGTCTCTACTGCTTCCTCAGACTTAACTTTACTTAACCCGGTATCTTCCGAAACAAGAGTAACTATGTCTAATTTAGTCAAGACAACACCCTAAAAGTCAGGAAAAGAAAAAGAATATAAATACAAAAA
>JAZAHK010000022.1:0-17520 GCA_036231405.1 Nitrospinota bacterium | reverse complement strand
AGCGCCAACAAAAATCTGGATCATCCCTGGGGGTCAACGGGTAGAAGTCCTTCTAGACGTTGCCCTTCTCTGAGGCCCTAAAATTAATTGGGTTCAGCACCTTCGGACATAAAATCTTCCTCACATCTTGGAATGATCATTATTTTAATTCTGTATCCGAGAAAACTCTCCTTCCATACAGATCATTTCATATTGCTAATTACATCCATTGACTTCTTTTCATCACAAGATTAGTATTTCTGAAATACTCAGATTTTTTTTATTTTATAGGGGAACTTCTAATGAAAAGTTTCAAATTAGCATTAATTATGGTAGCGATGAGTGTAGTCGCTATGGCGTTTCAACCCACATCCGCTAAGGCGGAGTGGCCAGAACGTCCCATTACAGTTGTTGTGATGTATGGAGCTGGTGGTGGTACAGATACTGTTTTACGCACTATCGTTGGCGAAATGAAAAAATCTACTGGCTGGGCTATTAACGTAATCAACAAACCAGGCAATGTAGGTGGCAAAGCAACAAAATATGTCCTTGGCAAGAAAGCTGATGGCTATACTTTGTTGGGAGCAGCTAATTACAATAAATACGCAAGCGTTATGGGACATACCAAATCTCGTGCTTGGCGGGATTGGCAATATATGCAAGCAGCTAACTCACTTGGTAGTTGGTCTGTTCGTCCTGACTCAAAATTCAAGAGTTTTAAAGATATCATTGCGGCCGCAAGAGCTAACCCTGGGAAAATTAGTATTTCAACCTCGGGAACAGGTGGCCTCTGGCACGAACTAGCTGCGAGTGTTGCTGTTTCAGCTGGAGTCACACTGAAATATTTACCTTACAAAGGTGGCAAAAATGCCACACTAGCCGGATTGAATGGTGAGTCCATGATCGCAGGTGGGGGAGTTCATGAACATATAGAGCATATACGTGCCGGCAAACTCATTAACATGCAACAAACTGGCGCTAAAGATATCACCCTTAAGAATGGAACGGTTCTAAAATCTGTTGGCAACCACTTGCCGCAAATCAAAAGTCAATTGCCATTCTCTGGAATTTACAACCTTGCTATGCTCCGCAGTGTCCCAAAAGCAATACAAGCAAAAATTCAAAAAGCTTTTGTTAAAGGCGTGAAATCTGCTGCTTTTGCTAAAATCGCAAAAAAGAAGTACTTTGATATTGATATCCGTCTAGGCAAAGATGCCGATCGCCGGGCCGCCCAAGTAGAGGTGTCTACAGCTGCTACTTTTGCTAAATTGAAAATCAAAAACGCAAAATCACCAGCGCAGCTGGGTTTACCATCTCCAGCAAACTTTGGGGCTTGGTGGAAAAATAATGCGCCTAAATAGGCATAAATTCTACAAAAAGAAATAGTTATAAAAATCGAGTGGCTCACTAGAAATGTGACCCACTCGATTTTATTTTAATATATTAAAATTATTCATTACCTAAAAAAGTTATATAAAGATGGCAGAACAAAATAAATCCAGGATTGATGCAGATATTGAAAGCCTAGAACAAGGGGTATTCACCGGAGAAGAAGGCGGTGGAGAACGTTCAAGCCCGCAAAAAGATTTTATTGCATCTATCATCATTGCTTTATTTGGATTAATCACGATGTATACATCAGTCAAATTAGGTTCCCCCGCAGATTTATCAACCGCGCCTGGGCTTTTACCATTTTTTACTGGTGCAAGCCTCACTTTAATGGCCATAGGTCTTTTTATTAAAACCAAACGCCGTTATGGCATAGAAGAAATGCTGAAAAGCAAAAGTCTTAAAAGCTTTAAGGATTCTTTTCTAAATACTGAGTCACGTCGAACATTAATGCTAATGATTATTGTCGGAACCTATGTTTTTGTTTTGGGCCAAATGGATCTAGATTTGCGTTTCAAGACTAACTTTTATACATTCCGTTTTTCAGGATTTGAACTAATTTCAATTCCCTTTGTCTATTTCATACTACGTTACTTTTGGCGATCCAATGTTCTCAATTGTTTCTTAGTAGCCACTGGTATTGTCGTATCACTCGCCATCATATTCAGGGATGGATTTCAAATTCTCCTCCCAGGTTCAGGTTAAAATCAAAAATGTTTGAAATTCACGAAATCTTATCCCAAGCGGCAATTGCTTTTCAATTATGGATGCTATGGGTCTGCCTTTTAGGCGTCACACTTGGAATAATATGGGGAGCTATGCCTGGCCTTTCAACCACTATGGCAATGGCCCTTTTGATTGGTCTTTCAACTGGAATGTCTCAACATGTAGCAATTATGTTTATGCTAGGAGTGTATACTGGAAGCGTGTTTGGCGGAGCAATTTCCGCTGTTTTGATTAACATACCAGGAACGCCAGATGCAGTTCCAACAATGATTGAAGGCCACAAACTAGCTCAACAAGGTCAAGGTGGGTTAGCGCTTGGTACAGCAATCATGGCCTCTTTTATGGGGAATTGGATCGGTATCGTTTTACTGATAGCATTTATTCCCGCTATTCTCTTTCTTGCATTGCAATTCAGATCTTGGGAAATGTTCCTCCTGTCAATGTGGGGTATTGCCATTTGTGGGTCAATGGCCGCTGGTGATATGCCTATTAAGGGTTGGATCTCAGGCTGGATTGGTTTAATGATTTCATTTGTCGGGGTTGATGCAATTCATGGAGTAACGCGTTTTACATTCGGCATCCGTACTTTAGAAGATGGAATAAGCTATGTTCCCCTGCTTATAGGCTTATTTGGCTTAACAGAAATTCTTAAGGTCCTACCTCAAAATAGCCCTCCGAAAATACCAAGTGAAGTAGGAAAAATTATCCCGCCTTTGAAAAAATTAATAGGATATAGTCGAGCGGCATTTCGTTCAGGGATCATAGGTACTATTATAGGTGCCATACCAGGGGCTGGTGCCAACGTTGCATCTTTTTTATCTTATGACATAGGCCGTAGAAGAGCAAAAGCACAAGAACGTAAACGATGGGGGAAAGGCTCTTATGAAGCAATTGTTTGCGCCGAAGTTGCCAACAACGCTAATATTGGCGGTTCAATGCTACCTACACTCACCCTGGGCATACCTGGCAATGCAGCGGCAGCAGCGATTTTGGCAGCTCTGGAAATGAAAAATGTCGTTGTTGGACCAACAATACAGACAGAAAATCCAGGCATCATTTTCTTTATTTATATAGGTCTGATAATAGCTAACTTCTTAATGTACGGTATGGCCATCGCATTGATAAAACCGTGTGTCAAATTATTTAGTTTACCACGCACACTTTTAATGCCGCTTATTATACCAATTTGCGTAATGGGATCTTTCGCTGTTAGTTTGAGCTATTTTGATGTGTATTTGATGCTGATCTCAGGAATTGTAGGTTATATTCTCCACTGTTTTGGATTTCCTCTTGCCCCAATGGTTTTGGCAGTAATTCTTGGGCCCCTTGCAGATGAAAATTTACGAAGGGCTTTAATGGTATTTGAAGATCAAGAATGGTGGACTGTCATCATAGATAGGCCCATAGGCACGATACTCATAATTATCGTGATCTACACCTTTTATGATGGCATCTTTAGGCGTGGCAAAGAATAGTTTTACGGAAAGCATGTTTGCTTTTCGGACAGAACGTACCACTAGATGGATAATTTCAATCCCGCTATATATACAGATATTCTTCCTTGAATCCCTTTATCTTTGATGGCTTACGTTGAAACGTCATAATGGTGTTTGCAACGCTCAACTGTATAAAACATAAATTTGCGTCATTTTCACCCTTTAAAACAACGAAAACACCATTAAATGAATAATAAAAATATTTCAATAAAAATTTATGTTATTATTTTAAAAAACCAACAGAGGATTCAACTATGTACCAAGGTCCTATTATCGATAGTCATCACCATCTCTGGCATTGGAAGAAATACCCATGGCTGGCTGCGCCGATGACCCCTAAAATGTATGGAGATGATTATAGTGGCCTTCGACAAGATTATTTAGTAGAAGATCTTTGTGAAGACTTTGGAAATAATAACGTCATCAAATCTGTTCATGTGCAGGCGAACTACGATCCTATGCATCCAGTAGAGGAAACCAATTGGTTGCAATCAGAGGCAGATCGAACGGGATTCCCACATGCGATCGTTGGAGATGCGACGATGACAAATCCAGACATAGAGAAAGTGTTTGAAGAACACTCTAAATTTCCAAACATTCGTGGTATTAGACATCAACTTCATTTTTGGGAAGGTGAACCGCTTCGCTGTAGGACAGATAGGCCTGATTTGTGCCTAACTGATGAATTTCAGCGTTCGATTGCATTACTTAAAACATTCGATATGCATTTTGAGTTACAGGGCTTTTCCCACCAATTTGTCCACTTTGCTGAACTGCTGAGTAATCACCCAGACATAAATTTTTGTCTTGTACACGGTGGCATGCTAACTTCGGATGATGAATCGACAGTGAATGCTTGGAAGGAAGGGTTAGAGCATCTCGAACCTTTTCCTAATTTCTGGATTAAATGTTCGGGATTGAATTTTTTTACATCCAAGTGTGATATCGACCATATGCGTATTGTGCTCGATCATGTATTGGATCGTTTTGGAGCGAACAGGTGTTTCTATGGGAGTAACTTTCCACTTGAAAAATTATGGGCCCGTTATGATGATCTTGTAGGCGCTTGTAAGGAAATACTAACAACTCGATCTGAATCAGAACAGCAAGCTTTTTTTCACAATACAGCAGCGAAATTTTATCGCCTTTAATAGGGGTCTTAATTTTCGGTGACAGAGTGATTTGTAACTGTGAATTAACATTATCACCCAAAGAGGGCATAAAAACTGTTTTTTTCTAGTTTTTTTGCCATACTAAAAGAATGAAAAAACTAACTCTCATATTCACACTACTATTCTCAACAGTAATGTTCTCATCACCATCCTATGCAAAATGGACGAAGGTGAGTGAAAGTGTGGATGGAGACACCTTCTATGTGGATTTTAAATCCATAAAAAAAAGTAAAGGATACACTTATGTTTGGTCGTTAGATGACTATGTCGAACCTTTTAAAGAATCCGGGATACTTTCACTTAAGACTTATATGAAAATAGATTGTAATTCTAATGGTTATAAACGTCTAAGTTGGATTGGGTACAAAACATCAATGGGTAAAGAACCACATTTTTTTACAAACTCTAATGCTGATAAGAATTGGAAATATTATCCTCCTGAATCAAGTTGGGATATTGCTATAAAAAAAATATGTAGTTATTAGAGACTGGATGCATCTTTAACTCTTCTCCCACCTAACTTCCATCTTTCCCCAAACTGGTTCGTATTCCTTCTCTATAAAAGCAAGTCGTTCTTGCCTCTCTTTGTATCTTTTGAGATAGGAAAATACTTGAGTATTTCGCCATCGGTTTCCTTTGAGTGTGGGTTGGGGGCTTTTGTTATTTTTTATCCATTCAATTATCTCTTTAATTAATGCATTCAGTGCCCATGATTTTTTTAAACACTTTATAGATGGAGTGGGTTATGCGTTTGTTCGCGGCTTAATGGCTTTCACCGATATGCCTTTATGGTTGTGGGATTGGGCAAAATTTTCTCACCCTTGGTTGGCATTTTTTATATCAATTCCGATTTGGTGGATATTTCTTTATTTAGGTGAACCTGAAAACAGTTATGATACTTATCGCGGTGAATAATCTTGAAAGTGTAACGAAAAGTGTAACACTCAATCTCCGAAAAAAGCGCAATCTGTCTGAAACCCTTATTTCATGGGCTTCAGAGAAAGTGAGTTTGGTGTCCCCGGCAGGACTCGAACCTGCTGCCTCAGGATTAGGAATCCTGCGCTCTATCCAGATGAGCTACGGGGACATATCCACAAAAGTCTATCCTTCGAAGAAAAATTATCCTATAATACCGGATATATATCCGCAATCATAATGAATAGATAAAAGGACAAATCGATCGTGAAACGCAAAAATTATAATCCTCAGTCGCTACACATTCCATTTGCAAATTACGTACATGGTATCGCTATTGACGAAGCGAAACGTGTTATTTTTGTCGCTGGACAAGTATCTGCCGATAAGGAGGGTAATATAATTGGCGTTGGTGATTTTGACGCACAAAGCAATCAGGTCATCAAAAATTTAAAAGAAGTTTTAGCGGAAGGTGGGGCCACTTTATCAGATTTAGTAAAAGTCACTACCTATGTAGTTGGGAAGGAGTACACACAGGCTGCTCGAGAGCTTGGAATTCAGTACTGGGATAAATCAAATCCACCTACAAGCACATTGATTGTTTGTGCTGGTTTAGCCAATCCTGATTTTTTGGTGGAAATCGATGCAGTAGCGGTTATTTAAAATATGCTTCAAACGTATCATATGCAAAATCAGGAACTTATTGGCAGAATCATATTTTAGTAATATTATTATTTTCTAGATATTTAATTCTTTTTTCTGAAAAAATCATTCTTATATGTATATTTAATAAAATTAAGATAATCCCTGTCATTATCGCAAGGATTCTCAATAGGACTTCAACCATTGCTATAAAAGGTCCAAGAACTGCCTCTCTTCCAGCTATCATTAGCTTTCTTTTAAACAAATCACCTATAAAATCCCTCGTCTTTTTTTCATTTTTAAGTGAAGGAAATTGATCTGCAATACTAGAATGAACGATTTTTTTTGCCAACTTTGCATAAAAACCATCATTGCCAGGCATATTAGGAGGCCATCCACCTGTAATTCCTGAAAACAAAAGACCATAAGCAAGAATTAGAATAGGCAAGAGGCATTTAATCAAAACTTTTGAAAAAGTAATCATTTTACTCCAATATTCTCTATAGTTACGAAGATTTAAACTTACTTTATAATTATTTTTTTTCTAATTCAATTATACGTTTTTCTAATATCTCGATCTTTTCTTCCGTAGTTTTCATTTTCAAACGTATTAACCAATTGCGAATTCTTCTTCTTATCCAGCCTCCAGACAAAATAATAATGAGACCTGTGGATACAGCGGCTAATCGTAAAGACATTGCAACCGATACGGATAGAATCTGTTTCGTTAATTTTACAAGGTCTTTATAAAAACTTCCGAATAAGCTATGCATTGAAATAAGGTTTCTTTTTTTCTCTAGAGATAAGTTAAATTCCTCTTGGATAGCCTTAAGTGCTAGACCAGCCTTAGCTTTAGAAATTCCTGCTTTTCTTGCTACTTTCTCTTGCAAATCAATTTTATTGAACTTTTCATGAAGTTGATCAAACTTAGAAGGTTTTACTAAACGTTCTGCCATACTAGCAAAAAATCCATTTTCTCCAGGCATATTTGGACCAAGTACACCGAAAAATATCAGAAAATATCCCAATACTTGCAATACAATCATTGCCCTTAAAGCAAATTGCAGATATCCCGCTCTTCTTGGATCTATTTTTTTAAAATTTTGCAGAGCATCCATTTAGTAGGTTATCACCGAATGAATTGTATAATCCGAAAGATTTTTTTTAGGATTTAGAAAAGAAAGTTCTATGAGGAAGGATAAGGAGTGAACTCTCCCCCCTACTTTTTCCACCAGTTCTATACATGCTTTTGCAGTACCTCCTGTTGCGACAAGATCGTCTGCAATCAATACGTTCATTTCGGGACTGATTGCATCTTTATGTATTTCTAATGTGTCAGTCCCATACTCTAATTCATACGTCGTTGCTTCTTTTTCCCACGGAAGTTTCCCTGGTTTTCGAACCAAAACAAGACCTGCACCTAATTTATAAGCAAGAGATGCTGCGGTAATAAATCCCCTTGCTTCAACCCCTCCCACTAAATCAATTTTTTCATCCTGCAGAGGTTTCGCCATCGAATCAATAGCAAATTTAAACGCATCTGGATTCATCAATACAGGGGTAATATCTTTAAAAATAATTCCCTCTTTTGGGAAATCAGGGACATCTCTAATAAAGGAAAGAAGATCTTTCACTTTGTCCATTTTTTTCCTTTCTACTAATTACATCCTAGGTAAGTAAGATATAGGATTCTTAGGCACTGTACGGTATCGAATTTCAAAACGTAACGTCGATTTTCCCTTATAACTAGAAATTCCAGCTCTAGCAATAGGAGTACCTGTGAAAACGGCATCATTTAATTTCACAAGATTCTTCGAATTGTTAGCATATACAGAATGAAATCTTCCGCCGGCATGGCGAACAATTACCATCCTTCCATAGCTTCCAGGACCCCAACTACTATAAATCACTTTTCCTGGGGCAGATGCTTTTATCGTCTCTCTTTTTTTGGTTCGTATAATAATTCCTTCAAACTTCACACCATCATAGTATCCATACTTCTTCACAACCTTTCCCTTTACAGGCCACTTAAATTTTACTCCACTATTATTTATTGCTCTGGTTCTAAAGGCTTTCTTTTTTGTCCATAGCGGATGACTCCTTCTTTTTCCGTAACTTTTGATTCTACTTAGATGGCGAAACGAACGTCTTGGAATAAAAATTCTCTTGCCTACTTTCAATCTGTTTGGATTTTTAATTCCGTTTAAAACAGCTAACTGTTCTATATCGATTCGATATCTTTTTGAAATTTTCCAAAGAGTATCTCCACGTTTTACGTAGTGATATGTCCCTCTCTGTTTGTAAGATGTATATCTTGGACTTTCATAAAAAGAACAAGAGGAAATAAAAAAAACAAGGAGAAAAGCGAAAAACTTAAACATCTAAAGCTAACTCAACAGCATGCTGCGGATTTTTCGCAAGAACAACATCAGGCGGGCTTTCTTCTCTTCCAAGAGCTACGACTTTTTTCCCAAGTTTGAGTCCATGAGAAATTTCAGAGAGAGTTCCATAAGAACCTGGCAATGCAATCAAAGCATGAGCGGTTGCAGCTATGATGACGTTTCTTGCATGCCCCATGCCTGTCGCTATAGGAATATCTACATATTCATTACTTTTAGAAATATCATAATCAGGTAAAATGCCGATTGTCATTCCACCTAATTCTTTTGCGCCCATAGAAACTGCTTCCATGATTCCACCAAGGCCGCCGCAAACTAAAATAGCTTTTCTTCTTGCAATTTCACGACCAGTTTCCACTGCTAGTTCATACACTTCCTTTGATGGATTGGAATCTCCAATTACTCCTATGATAGCAGACAAAATTATTAAACTCCGTATTGGCAGAAATTATAAAGATCACTCTGGGGAATAGATACAATACAATAGAGCATTCTAACCTTCTGGAACAACTACCCTATTGTCATGGTCGCTTGATAATCCATTGTTTAGAGTATGCAACATCCAATCTGCGATAGCAGGATACATATCCGCTGCAACTTCACCCATGGGGTGAAAAACCCCCTCATAAAGCCAAAGCTCTTTTGGACAATTCAACACGTCAAGAAACTCATGTATATCCTCTGGGGAACATAATTCATCCATATCACCTGCTACCAGTAAATAATTTGCTTTCATTTTTTCTGCAACGCCATGCCAAATATTGTCTCTTTCTTCTACAAATTCATCAAACTTATCGTCATCAAGGATATTAGACATATACATATAAATACGCCTAAAATTAGGCTGTGCATGGTTGAAGATAATATCGGATGGACCTACATTTGCCATTTGCCCTATTACGGTATTAACACGATCGTCGTGAGCTGCTATTTCAACAGTCCACCTGCTTCCCATGCTCTGTCCAAATAGTCCAATTTTCGAACTGTCCACATCATCTCTTTCGCATAAAAAATCGATGATTTTGCTTCCAGCTTTAGCAAAATTTGTTTGGTCCACCCAGACTTGATTCATATTACATTCCCCGTGACCTGGACCATCCATCGCACAAACATTCATGCCACGTTGATGGAAAACATTCTGCCAAGGGTCTGCAATTGCATCTTCCTTCACCATATCCATTCCAGGAATCAAAAGAACTGTGGGCTTCGGCCCATCTCCTTCAGCTGGCCAGAAATAAAAATAAGTATTCTTCCCAACTTCAAATTCAGCTTCATGTTTTGTTATTTTACCACCATGTATCTCTCTAAATTTTCCATAACATCTTTGCAATCCTTCATAATATTCTTTTTTCTTTGGATGACCATCTACAGGAATAAGATGTTGTGCTCTTCCAAAACAAAGACCAGCTCTATGGTAATGTCCCGCTGCACTTTGCGTATGGTCGGCTTTTAAAGCTTCCTCTCCTTTTTGTTCCTGAATAGAAGCTTGCCTAGCCCATAGTCGAGGGATAGAACGTCTTCCTGTAATCCTCTGGTATACTGCCTCTAAGTCTTGGTGTTTAAATCCCCTAAAATAGCGAATACCGAGTATTCCGGGATGCAAAACATCCTCGTTGTCCGATAACTTCAGGAAATTATCAAAAATCCAATTCTGATTTGCTCTGGAAGGTTGTCTTCTCATAAAACAATTTTCTCCTATACATCTATTTTAAAAAAGATAAAAAACGACAAAAAATTTGATATTCAATACTAAAAACTCTATCATTAAATATCACTAAAGATAAACAAAAGGAATTGTGAATATTGAATTCAGTAAATACAGAAAAAACCTACCATCATTCATCTCACTGGGGTGCGTTCGATGCTATTGTTGAAGATGGTAAACTCACGAAGGTTAGGCCTTTCAAAAACGATCCTTGTCCATCTCCTATTCTAAATTCTATCCCAAATTCCATCTACGGAAAAACCCGTGTATCAAGTCCCATGGTACGCTCTGGCTGGCTAGAAAAAGGCCCTCAGAAGAGCAAAGCTGATAGGGGAAAAGAAAAATTCATTCCTGTCTCTTGGGAAACAGCTACTGACCTAATTGCAGATGAACTGAAGAGAGTAAAAAAAGAACATGGCAACGAGTCTATTTTTGCCGGTTCCTATGGTTGGGCAAGTGCTGGTAAATTTCATAATGCCAAGGGTTTATTGAAAAGATTTTTTAATTTGTTCGGCGGATTCACAGATCAGAAATTTACCTATAGCATTTCCGCAGGATATGCGATAACCCCATATTTAGTTGGAACAAACTCGGTCTGCTCCAGTCAAACCACTTCATGGGACAGTGTTGTAGAGAACACTGAACTAATGGTTCTCTTCGGGGGTATCCCCGTAAAAAATAATCAAGTCATGAATGGAGGAATAGCTGAACATTCAACAGAAGAATGGTTGAAAAAAGCCAAAGACAAAGGAGTTGAATTCATTAATATTAGCCCTCTTCGTTCTGATATTCCAAAATTCACAAATGCAAAATGGTTGCAAATCAGACCGAATTCTGACACAGCACTTATGCTTGGCCTTGCCCATACTCTCGTAATAGGAAATCTACATAGTAAAAGTTTTTTAAAGAGAAACTGTATAGGTTACGATAAATTTGAACCTTATTTATTAGGAACTAACGACGGTCAACCTAAAGATGCAAAATGGGCTTCTGTTATAACGGAGATTCCTGAAGAAGAAATTCTGCTTTTGGCCAAAAAGATGGCATCTTCAAGAACCATGATCGCCACAAATTGGTCTCTCCAAAGAGCTGAATTTGGAGAACAACCTTTTTCGATGACGATAACTCTTGCATCGATACTCGGACAGATAGGCTTACCAGGAGGAGGATTTGCTTTTGGATACGGAAGCATGGGAGGAATTGGCATCCAAAACGAAAATTTTCCTACCCCAAAACTACCTACTGGTGACAATCCAATCAATTCTTATATTCCTGTAGCTCGTATAGCAGACCTTTTCCTTAATCCTGGAAAATCTTACGACTTTGATGGAGAAAAAAGGACCTACCCTATAACAAAGATCATTTACTGGTGCGGCGGAAATCCTTTCCATCATCACCAGGACTTAAATAGACTTATCGAGGCTTGGAAAAAACCTGACACCGTAATTGTCCACGACCCATGGTGGACATCCACAGCAAAACACGCAGACATTATATTACCGGCAACAACGACACTGGAAAGAAACGATATAGGATCTGGAAGTAAAGACACATACATCATTGCAATGCAAAAAGCCATTGAACCAGTTGGGACCGCGAAGAGCGATTATGAAATTTTTTCTCTACTTTCTAATAAATTAGGATTCGAAGAAGATTATACAGAAGGAAGAGATGAAACGCAGTGGATCAAATATTTGTACAATGAATGCAAAGAAGATGCAGGAGAAAACGGATTCTCATATCCTAGCTTTGATACATTCTGGAATAATGGTCACATAAAAATAGAGACGCCAAACAAACCATTTGTTCTTTTTGAAAATTTCAGAAACGACCCAGAACAATTTCCTCTCAATACTCCAAGTAAAAAAATAGAAATTTTTTCCAAAACCCTAGAAAGTTTCAACTACGAGGATTGTCCACCTCATTCAAAATGGATTGAACCTAGCGAATGGCTAGGTTCTGATATTGCAAAACAATTTCCACTCCATCTTATTTCCAATCAACCTAAAAATAGATTACATGGTCAGATGGACCACGGTTCTTGCAGTCTTTCAACTAAAATCAAAGGAAGAGAACCTGCTGTCATACACCCGAAAGAAGCATCACGGAGAGGGATAGAAGATGGAGATGTCATAAAAATCTTCAACGAAAGAGGCAGTATTCTAGCAGGGGCAAGTCTAAGTGAAGATATAAGAGAAGGTGTCATACAAATTTACACAGGAGCATGGTTTGATCCTGTTGAGCCTGGAGTGCCGGGTTCTCTAGATAAACACGGAAACCCAAATGTATTGACTCTCGACAAAGGAACTTCGAGTCTTTCACAAGGACCATCCTCACATAGTACATTGGTAGAAGTAAGTAAATTCACTGAAAAACTTCCCGAAGTCACAGCTTTCCAAACTCCTGAAATAATGGAAACTTAAAAATTCAATAAAATTTCTAACTCATTTCTAATAAAAGGTTAAAAAATGGATTTAAACACGGACAAAATGATTGCTGAAGTTGACGGCCATATCGGATGGATGATTTTCAATAACCCAGAAAAAAGAAATGCTATTTCACTTGAAATGTGGGAAGCAGTAGAGAAAATTCTGAGCGCTTTTGAAGAAGATAAAAATGTCAGGTTAATCGTAATGAAAGGTGCAGGAGACAGGGCATTTGTTTCTGGTGCGGATATATCACAATTTGAAAAAAACCGTGCTGATGCCTCCGCGGCTCAGGAATATGAAAAAATATCTTCAAATGCAAGGGAAAAATTAGGGACACTGACAAAACCTCTTATTGCAATGATTCAAGGATACTGCTTGGGGGGAGGTATGGGAATCGCGTTACAGGCTGACATACGTATAGCTTCTGACGATTCACAACTTGGGATTCCTGCAGCTAGACTCAGTATTGCTTATGGTTTTGACAGTATAAAAAGACTATCTGATTTAGTCGGTCCTTCTTTTGCAAAACATATTCTATTTACTGGCAAGAGACTAACCGCGCAAGAAGCGCTGCAAATTGGGCTTGTAAATCAAGTAACTTCCAAAGATGATTTGGAACAGGTGATCAGAGATTACGCTAACGTTATTTCTGAAAATGCACCTTTGTCTATAATGGCTTC
The DNA here is from genome assembly GCA_036231405.1 of Nitrospinota bacterium. GTDB lineage: Bacteria > UBA8248 > UBA8248 > UBA8248 > UBA8248 > UBA3496. The sequence continues at coordinate 3,988 of JAZAHK010000022.1, read as the reverse complement.
TAAATTCTCCATAGATCAAACTCGTGAAGACGAATCAAAAAGAAATATGGGAAAAATAAGCGAAATGTCTCAGACATGCTTTAACAGTAAGGACTATAAAGAAGGAAGAACAGCGTTTATGGAAAAAAGAAAGCCTGACTTTAAAGGTGAGTAGTTTTCCTACGGAGCATTCTAATTACTTGACTTAGAAATTTTTATGTCCTATACATTATACATTCATTAAAGAAGAGCAAGGGATCAAGGTGCGCAAAGGCTCTATTATAATCAGTATCGTTCTGCTCGGATTTAGTTTTTTCTCTTACTTTTATATAATTCCGACGCAAATCATTTCTTCTATTCCAATCGAAGAAAATACACCTGCGGTTCTGCACCCTGATTTTTTTCCGCGTTTAACTGTTTTTATTCTAGCTATTGCATCTGTGTCACTTTTGATTGCCTCAATAAAATTTAAAACAGACGAAAAAACCTACGGGGACGATTATAAAAGTGCTATATCAAGAGTCGTCTTCGTTTTCTTTTTATCGTATTTGTACGTAATCTCTTTGAGATATTTTGGATACTCGATTAGCACTCCTGTCTTTATGGCGATTATTATTGTCCTTCTTGGTTTGAGAGACTGGCGTTATGTAATACCTACTTCTCTACTTTTTCCTCTCTTTTTGAATTATTTTTTTTGGTACAGCTTCAAAGTTATACTTCCAGAAGGGGAGTTATTCCTTAAATGATAGATCAAATCTTAGAGGGTGTTCTTTTAGCCTTAACTTTTAAGGCTATAGCGATGGTTGCTATCGGTGTTTTTGCAGGTATTACTGTTGGCGCTATTCCTGGACTCACTGGCGTTATGGCTACAGCCATCCTAGTACCTTTTTCTTTTTTCATGGCCCCAGAACTTGGAATTCCATTTTTGCTTGGGGTACATAAAGGTGCACTCTTTGGAGGATCTATTCCTGCGATACTTGTCAACACCCCTGGGACACCACCGGCTGCTGCTACATGTCTCGACGGTTATCCTCTCGCACAAAAAGGGGAGGCAAAAAGTGCAATACAGATGGCTCTATACTCTTCCACTTTAGGCGATACTTTCAGTGATATTGCATTAATTGTTGCTGCCATACCAATCGCAGCTTTAGCTTTAAAATTTGGACCCGCAGATTTATTCGGATTGATGGTAATGGGCCTAACTGTTATTTCCAGTGTGACTGGTGCTTCGGTTCCTAAAGGAATTATTTCAGCTCTTTTAGGTTTATTGATTGGAGCAGTTGGTTTTGATGCTGTAACGGGATCCGAGAGATTTACCTTCGGCTATGATACGTTACAAGGAGGAATAGGATTAGTCCCACTTCTTATTGGAATATTTGCTATAAGTGAAGTACTCATACAAGTTGAGAAGAAACTTACTGTACTTGCCCAAAAACCCGCAATCGCTCACTTAAAAGGTGGGCGTTCATTGAAGATGAAAGAATTTAAAGAATCAAGACGCACTATTTTCCGTTCTTCGATTATTGGAACTATCGTAGGAGCGATCCCAGGAACGGGTTCTTCGATAGCCACCTTCATAGGATATGGAGCTGCACAAAGAGCATCAAAAAAACCTGAAGAATTCGGGAAAGGAAGTTACGAAGGGGTTGCCGCTGCTGAAGCTGCAAATAGCGCTGTAGCAGGTGCTGACCTTATTCCTACTCTGACACTAGGAATTCCTGGAGGTGGAACCGCTGCGATTTTAATGGGAGCTTTCATCGCGCAGGGACTTAGGCCCGGACCTTCTTTATTTGAAGAAAATGCAGTGACTATGTATGCTATTTTCACACTCCTGCTTATCGGGAATCCTATTATGCTTGTACAGGGTTGGTTACTGACTGGCCTTTTTGCCGCGGTTGTTACTATACGTCAAGCAATTTTAATTCCATGTATTCTTCTTTTTTGTGTAGTAGGCGGATACATTTACCACAACCATCTTGGAGATGTTGAATTAGCTTTACTCGCTGGATTATTTGGGTATATGTTTAGAAAATTAAAGTTCCCACTTGCTCCACTAGTAATTGCATATATCATCACCCCTATGGCAGAACGTTCCTTCAAGCAAGCTCTATTACTTTCAGGAGGTGACTATACTGTCTTTTTCACAAGACCAATTTCACTGTTTTTTATTATTTTAGCTGCTGTAATTTTAGGATTAAGTATTTGGAGAAAACCGAAAGTTGCTGCAGAATAGATTCATTCTTTAATAAAGGAGAAAATGCAATGGGTAAATTTAAGTTTTTGTTGGTCGTTGTACTCGCACTTTCTTTAACCACACTCTTTATGGGTTTGGGAGATTCACATGCGAGAAAATTCCCTTGGAAACCAATCAAAGTGATTGTTCCTCTTGGTGCAGGTGGATCGCATGACTTGAATACAAGGGCTGTTGCTTCTGTTGCTTATGATTATCTTGGACAACCAATGATCGTGCAACTTATGCCTGGTGGTGGTGGAAAGATAGCGATGCATGCTCTTAAGAGAGCGAAAAATGATGGGCATACACTATTAATGTCTTCTGCATCTCATCTGACTATTGGACCACACGTAAGAAAAATGGGTTATGATCCACTTAACGATTTTGAATTCGTTTTCATGTTTACAAAAGCTGATTATATGATGGCAGCTATGGCATCTCAGCCTTGGAAAGGATTTAAACAATTCATAGCCGCGGCAAAGAAAAATCCAGGCAAAATTAGTTATGGTTCTTCCGGAATCTACGGAACAGGTCATCTTATGCTTTTAAAAATCATGGCTGATACGGGCGCGAAAATTAAACATATTCCTTTTAAAGGTGGTGGTCCTGCATATAGAGCTGGCCTCGGTGGACATATTGATACGTTTGGCGCATTGCCAGCAACTGGCGGAACACTTGGTCGTTATAGGAGAGGTCAAGTTCAGATCCTTGGAGTTTGTTCAAAGAAACGAATTAAAATGTTTCCAAAAGTGCCTACTATGATTGAAAACGGCGTGGATTTTGTATTGGCTTCGAAAAGATCAATCATCGCTCCAAAGGGAACACCTAAGGAAACTATTGATTTTCTAGTTTCTGCTTTCAAAAAGTTAGTGAAAAATAAAACGTACATAAAACTCCTAAAGAAGATGGGTGAGAAACCATCTCCTCTCTGGGGACCTGCTTTAAAACAAGACTTCGCTGATGAACATGCTGCATTTGGAAAAATTCTAGCTAGCATCGGAGTGAAAAAGAAGTAGATTCATCTATACATTAGAGTAGCCCTATCTTATTGGTAGGGCTATTTTTTTATCCGCTTGCGCTCCTTCCACCATCTACACAAATATGTTGACCTGTTAAGTAATCAGATTGACTAGAACACAGAAATTTAGCCAGCCCTGCAACATCACTAGGTTCTCCTGCTCTACCCGCAGGGGTTCTTTCTATAACCGATTTCATTTTATCAGGGTCAGAAAACAAACCTTCAGTCATCGGCGTTCTTGTAAGCTGCGGAGCAATAGCATTCACTTGAATATTATATTTTGCCCACTCTATAGACAACGCCTTTGTTAATGCTGCAATTCCTCCCTTTGTCGCAATATATGCAGCTTGATTTGGAACTGCCCTTTCTGCCAGAATAGAAGAAACAAAAACTAATTTACCTCCTTTGTTAGGAATCATTACTTTCGCAGCTTCCTGTGCTAGCACTAAAGCACCTCTAAGATTGATTTGCAGCAATTCATCGATATCTTCCACTCCATATTCTATCGCAGGCTTAACAATCAGATGTCCAGCACTATTAATTACAGCATCTATCTTTCCATTTTCTGAATTCACATTTTGAATAGTTTCTTTAATAGAAGAAGGGATGGAAAGATCCATTGATTTAAAATCAACATCGAAACCTTTCTCTTTTATTTTCTTTGCAGATCCTATTCCCTCTTCTTCATTACGATTACAAATAACGACTTTTGCCCCCGAAGTAGCCAGAACTTCCGTTATAGCAAAACCAATTCCCTT
>JAZAHK010000021.1:0-16817 GCA_036231405.1 Nitrospinota bacterium | reverse complement strand
AGAAGATCCCAACATTGACATAGTCGCAGAATTGATTGGTGGATTAGAGGATGCTAGAAAATATTTACTTAAATGTTTTGATTTTAGAAAACCAGTCGTTACTGCTAATAAAGCAGTTCTTGCAGTGCACGGTGAGGAAATCTTTAGTGCATCTGTAAAAGCAGATTGCCCAATTGGATTTGAGGCTTCTATTGCTGGTTCTATTCCAATTGTAAGAAATATTCGTGAATCATTTGCCTCAGACAAAATCAGAGAAATTACTGGAATTTTAAATGGGACATCAAATTATATTCTGACTGAAATGACCGAAAATAACGTGGACTTTTCGTCAACTTTAGAGAACGCTCAGAAATTAGGTTATGCGGAAGCTGACCCGTCGTTTGATATAGATGGGATAGATTCTGCTCATAAAATTGCTATTCTTGCGAATATCGCTTTTGGCAGTCCAGTTGGCATTGATTCTTTTACTGTTGAAGGTATTAGAAATATTGATTCTTTTGATATTCAATATGCAACTGAATTGGGTTATAGGATTAAACTCATTGCTATTGCAAAAGAAACAGAACAAGGGTTGGATGTAAGGGTTCACCCTGCTTTATTACCAAATGAAAATCCTATTGCCCAGGTAAACGGGGTTTTAAATGCGGTTAGTGTCACTGCTGCTTATGCAGGACGTCAAGTCTTCATTGGTAGAGGTGCAGGTGCGGACCCGACTGCAAGTGCCGTCGTTTCAGATATTATAGAATTGGCTAGAAATAAGCTTTTGGGCACTAACTCCAGAGTGCCTGCTGCATCTTTTTTACCAAACTACAGAAAGACCTTAAAGGTTTTGGATAGTGAGTTGAACTCTACAAAGTTCTATCTCAGACTTTCTGTTTTAGATAGTCCTGGGGTGCTTAGTGAAATTACAGGCTTGTTCAGTGAAAAAAATATAAGTATTGAGACAGTATTGCAGAAAGGAAAAGCTTTAACTGAAGGTTACGTTCCGTTAATAATCATGACACATAAGGCAATTGAAAAAGATATGAGCGAATCATTAATGAATATCATGAAACTGAAAGTTGTTAATACTGAATATTCAATTATAAGAGTTGAATCTAACGATGCCCGTTTTCGCGAAGGTTAAATGAAGAAGGTTATTGTTTTTCATCTTGGATCAGTATTCGATATAAGTGAGGATTCTCTAGAAGACCGTACACCTCTAGAAGTGGCTAGCACTCCTCATCTAGACCATCTTTATTCTCGTTCTTTTAGTGGTTCTTTTTCAGTTCCTAATATTGATGATTCTTTTTTAGTCACTCATTTGATGTCCTTAATGTTTGGCTATAAAAATTTTCAACATTCCTCTGTTCAACTTGCTGAGGGATTAGAATGTGAATTAAATAGAAATGATATCGTTTTTAAAAATAATTTTGTTACGCTCAAACCTACAACAAAGAGCCTTTCTATAGTTGACCCATCAGGGTCAAGTCTTTCTGTTGAAGATAAGCAAGAACTCACAGAATTCTTGAATGCTAATCTTTTTAAAAAAAGAGACGAATACTTTTTTTTGAAGACAAATTCTGAAGGAGATTCAGTTTTTATATATAGAAGAGAAAAATTAGAGAAAGATTCTGTTTCCTTTAAACAATTTAAATCTCCATACGAGAACATTGGCAGAGAAATTGACGGTACTCCTCAAATAAAGGAACAATCTAAAAGATTTATGTATATCATGAATGAATCTCAAATGTTGTTGTCAAAACATCCTTTAATAACTGAAAAGTCTGGGAGTGATTTCTTTTTTCCAAATAGTATATGGCTTTATGAAGGTGCATTTGTTGAAGACCAGAGTGAAAATGAAAATATAGTCGAGTTTAAGTCTGCTAGTGTTGTTTCTTCTAATTTAATTTTAAAAGGATTTTCGAAAATGACTGGGATGCAATTTTTCCCATGGAAGGATTTTAAAGCTAAAGAGGTATTTGAAGAAAACGAATTTGTTTTTATAGATAAAGAGTATAGTAAATACCAATTTGATTCATTTGAGAAGGTAGATAGAATACAGAAATTAGATAATGAAATACTGCAATTAACACACCTCTTAAACAAAGAAAGTGCGAAAGTTCTATTTCTTTTTAATTATCCATATAATAAAAATTCTCTAGGTAAAAAAGGATATTCTTTCCTTCTAACTGAAATAGAGAAAGGTAAATTTTATTTGCCTCGTAGAAAATTCACAATTTTTGATTTACTTTGTTTCATTTCTAATGCAATATCGCCACCCGAACCAAGCTGTTCTAGATTTATTGAAAAGAAATTTAATCAAAGAAGAACTGTTAATCCTATTATTTTACGTTCGAAAGTGTTTGCAAGTTAGCTTTTCAGGAGGTCGTAATGAGTTTGGTAGTTCAAAAATTTGGAGGCACATCGGTTGGAGATATTGACCGTCTTGAAGCAGTAGCTAAGCGCGTTGTCTCTCAAAAGAAAAAATGGGATCAAATTGTTGTGGTTGTAAGCGCTATGGGCGGAGAAACAGATCGTCTTATTGATATGGCTGGTGCTTTAAGTGAGAATCCTCAGAAAAGAGAAATGGATTTACTCTTAACTAGTGGTGAAAGAATTTCAAGTTCTTTGTTATCCATTGCAATAAATTCCCTTGGGTTTTCTTCAATTTCTTTAACCGGAGGTCAGGCTGGCATCATGACCGATGGAGAACATTTGCATGCTAGAGTTAGGACTATCAGACCAGATAGGATAATAAAAGAATTAGAACTGGGCAGAATTGTTGTGGCTGCTGGGTTTCAAGGTGTAGATGAATTTAATGAAGAAACAACTTTAGGACGAGGAGGGTCGGATCTTACAGCCGTCGCATTAGCTTCAGCTTTAAAAGCAGATTTATGTGAGATATACACTGATGTAGATGGGGTTTATACTGCAGATCCTAGAATTGTCGAAAAATCTATTTGTCTTAAAGAGATTTCATTCGACGAAATGATGGAGATGGCTGTTCTAGGAGCAAAAATTTTACAGCCCAGAGCAGTAGATTTGGCAGCCAAGTATGAATTACCTTTAGTTGTAAGATCTTCATTTGGAGAAGGAGAAGGTACTTTGATTAAACCTGAAGATGAATTTTTAGAAGCTCCAGCTGTTAGTGGGGTGAATTGTGACGAGAAACAATCTAAGTTGACAGTATTGAATGTACCAGACAAACCAGGAATAGCATCAAAATTGTTTGGAAAATTAGCAGAGAACTCCATCATGATAGATATGATAGTTCAGAATGTTGGAGAAAACGGGTACGCTGATATTTCTATTACGGTTAACCGTGATTTTGCAAAAGATGCGGAAAGAATTATTCAAGATCTTAAGTCCGTTCTTGGAGATATTGAAATTATAAGAAATGATGAAATTGCTAAAGTATCCGTAGTTGGTATCGGAATGAAAAGTCAGACAGGTGTTGCTGCGAGAGTTTTTTCTGCTCTGTCTGAATCTACTATAAATATTCTAATGATCTCTACTTCTGAGATCTCAATTTCAGTCATAATTGATTCAAAGCATTCTGATGCTGCTGTCAAACTTTTACATCAAGAGTTCATTGAGTAGGCTGTGATTACTTTTCAGGAAATTTTTCTTAAGCTAGAAGAGTTTTGGTCAAAACATGGTTGTTTGATCCAGCAGCCTTACGATATAGAAGTGGGTGCAGGAACGATGAATCCTGCTACTTTCTTAAGAGTTTTAGGTCCAGAACCTTGGGATGTAGCATATGTTGAACCAAGCAGAAGACCTACTGATGGCAGGTACGGAGAAAATCCAAATAGGCTTCAACATTACTATCAATACCAAGTAATACTAAAACCATCACCCTCTGATGTTCAGGATTTGTATCTCAACAGTTTGGAGTTCTTGGGTATTGATACTTCTCAACACGATATTCGTTTTGTAGAGGATGATTGGGAATCTCCTAATCTTGGGGCATGGGGTTTGGGATGGGAAGTCTGGTTGGATGGCATGGAAGTTACTCAATTTACTTATTTTCAGCAAGCTGGTGGTTTAGATCTAGAATATATATCTGCTGAGATTACTTACGGAATTGAAAGAATAGCAATGTATTTGCAAGGAGTGGACAATGTCTTTGATCTGATTTGGGTAGATAAGAATGGTGATAAAATTACTTATAGAGATGTTCATATGCAGACAGAAATTGAGTTTAGTAAATTTAATTTCGATCACGCTAATATAGAGATGTTGTTGCAGATGTTTAATATGTGTGAAGTGGAAGGTTTGAGGCTAACTGAAAAAAATTTATCTTTCCCAGCTTATGATTTTACTCTGAAGTGTTCTCACTTTTTTAACCTTTTGGATGCTAGAGGTGCTATCAGCGTTAGTGAAAGGGCAAGATATATATTGAGGATTCGTAAAATGGCTAAAGCATGTGCAGAGTCATATTTAAAATCGAGGTTTGAAATGGGGTTTCCACTTATTGTTGATGTCGACAAAAGAAATAAAGAGCTTGAAAAATTCAAGAAAAACAATGAAGAACTTTTTCAGTGATTTTCTTGATACAAGGAGTTAAATTTGCCTAAAGATTTGTTGTTTGAAATCGGAACAGAGGAAATTCCTTCTACATATCTTTCTGATCTTTTGTCTCAATTAGAGATAAACACAAGAAATATTTTGTCGGAATCTCGTATTCGATTTTCAGAGGTTATAGTATGTGGAACTCCCAGAAGACTGGTTGCTCATGTCAGAAACATAGACGAATCACAGGAGCCATATACGGAAGAAATTTTGGGACCTCCTGCCAGGATAGGTTTTGATGTTGATGGAGAACCTACTAAAGCTACTCTTTCCTTCTTGAAAAAGAATCAAATGGAGTTATCTGATTTGAAAAAAAAAGAAACTCCTAAGGGAGAAAGATTGTTTCTGGAACATTCACATGATAGCAGTGAAACAATCGAAGTTCTTTCTTCTTCTTTAATTTCGATAATTTCAACTTTGTCATCACCTAAATCGATGCGTTGGCAGAAAGGAAATTTCTACTTCGTCAGGCCGATACGTTGGATTTTAGCTTTGTATGGAGGGGAAGTGATTCCTTTGGAATTGAAGTTAAAAGAACATAAAGAAATTGCTTCACTTCTACCTGAATTTAATAATTTTACATATGGACATAGGTTTTTGTCTAATGGACCAATTGAAGTCAAGAATTTTGAAGATTATATTGAGAAATTAAACAAAAATTTTGTGAATATTATAAGTGCTAAAGAGAAGTCTGAAAGTCGTTTCCAATTTATAAAAGAAGAGGTTTTAAAGGCTGCTCTTGAATTAGGTACTGTTCCAGCGTTGGATGATGAAGGTTTTCAATTTTTAGTAGAGAAGGTTTCCAATTTAGTTGAATGGCCAAAAATTATTCAATGTAATTTTGATGAAAAGTACTTGGAAATACCCGAAGAAGTTATTGTCAATACTCTGGAAAGTAATCAACGTTTTTTTGCTTTGAGGGATGAAAATACTGGGAATATTAAAGCGAAGTTTGTTGCTGTAAGTAATATTGAAACAGAGGACATGGGAGTCATAAGAAATGGATATGAACGTGTAGTCCAGGCAAGACTGGAAGATGCCGAATTTTATTGGGAAAAAGATCTTACTGTATCACTAGAGGATATGTCGAAAAAATTAAAAGATGTTATATACCATCCAAAATTAGGGACAAGTATGGAGAAAGTTCATCGATTTTCTCTAATAAGTTCGAATATTTGCAAAGAATTTTATCCTCAAGAAAAAGAAATGCACAAAAATGTTATGGAGATTTCAAATTTATGTAAAGCTGATCTTACAAGTGGCATGGTATATGAATTCCCTGAACTCCAAGGTGTAATTGGAAAATATTTCGCAGAAATTCAAGGGAAAAATAAAAAAATTTCAAGTGCTATATATGAGCATTATCTCCCTGTTCGTGAGGGGGATCCTGTACCTTCTACTTTAGAAGGTTCTATAGTCTCTCTTTCTGATAGATTTGATACAGTCATTGGGTTAATTGGATTGAATTATGTCCCTAAAGGTTCCGAAGATCCATATGCTTTGAGAAGAACAACAAGTGGTATTTTCAAAATTCTCTCTTCTACTGGGATGAAATTAAATTTGTCTGAGACGATAGAAAAATCCCTTGCCATTTTTGGTGATATTTTTAGTAAGGATAAAGATCAAATATTGGATAGATTACATAATTTTTTTGAAAATAGAGTCCATGCTTATTTGATGCAAAATTCAAACAGATCTGATTTGATTGAATCTGTTTTGGTAGCGTCAAAAGGTCGAACATGGCAATTACCTACAGAGGCTTTGGCAAAATTGAAACTAGTTCAAGAAATTGTTGATGAAGAGGATTTTAATGGATGCGCTTCAATATATAAAAGAGTTTTTAATATAACAAAAAAAGACGCCTTTCTTTCTAAAGAAATAGAGGGTAATGATTTTGGATTTGAAAAAATAGATAGTTCTCTTTTCGTTAATGAAGAAGAACGGTCCTTGTATAATGAATTAGATGTATCCATTCAAAAATCTATTTCTATCTTAGATGCCTTTCAATCTTCTAAGATTTGTTCGGTTCCTCAGATTAAAGAAGAATTTAAAAAAATATATGAAACCATGTGCACGCTCATAATTCCAATTGATAATTTTTTTGATAATGTGTTAATCATGGAAGAAGATAAGACAATTAGGGAAAACAGAATTGTTATGTTAAGAGTTATAAGAAGATTTTTTTCCTTGATTTGTGATTTTACAAAAATCAATAATTAAGTAATATAAACGAGTCCTATACGTGATAGTCAGCCCATAGATAAAGGAACTTGTGATGCCAGAAACTGAAAAATTACTCTATGCATTTGGTTCTGATCAAACTGATGGGAACTCATCTCTAACCCATTTACTTGGAGGGAAAGGGGCTAATTTGGCAGAGATGTCAAATTTAGGCATTCCAGTCCCACCAGGTTTTACTATTAGCACAGAGGTTTGTATAGATTATTTGAATAAAGAAGAGATTTCTGAATCTCTATGGAAAGACATTCTTGCAGGCATCCAACGTTTAGAAAAATTAATGGACATGAAACTTGGTGGAGGAGATAAACCTCTGCTATTAAGTGTACGTTCTGGCGCAAGGACTTCAATGCCCGGAATGATGGATACGGTCCTCAACTTAGGAATGAACGATCAAACAGTTCAAGCCGTTGCAAAACAAACAAACAATGCTCGTTTCGCTTATGATAGTTATAGAAGATTTATACAGATGTTTGGCAATGTTGTTCTTGGGATTCAATCATCTAAATTTGAAAAAAAACTTGAAGAAATGAAAAACAATAAAGGCGCTAATGAGGACGTAGATCTCAATGAGGATGATCTTTTTGAGTTGATAGTTCAGTATAAAAAAATAGTAAGAAAAAATTATGGTAAAATTTTCCCAGATGATCCAGAACAACAACTTAAACTAGCAATAGAAGCAGTTTTCAAATCTTGGAATAATGAAAGAGCATTTGCGTATAGACGTATTTATAATATTCCAGATGAATGGGGCACAGCTGTAAATGTGCAATGCATGGTTTTTGGAAATATGGGAGATGATTGTGGAACTGGCGTTGCTTTTTCGCGCAATCCATCGACAGGAGAAAAAAAACTATATGGGGAAGTCCTTTTTAACGCACAAGGCGAAGATGTCGTAGCTGGAGTAAGGACACCAGAAAAAATTACAGTACTTCATAAAAAAATGCCTGATTGTTATGCAAGCTTTATTGAAATATCTGAAAAGCTTGAGAGGCATTACCAAGATATGCAGGATATGGAATTTACGATTCAAAATGGTGCACTTTTTATGCTGCAGACAAGGAATGCAAAGAGAACAGGAACTTCTGCTATAAGAATTGCCGTAGAAATGGTAAATGAAGGGCTTATAAATAAAGAAAGCGCTTTATTGAAAGTAGATGCTAATCTTTTAGATCAATTGCTTTTTCCTATGATAGATCCTGATCAAGAATTGGATGTTTTAGCAACAGGACTTGCAGCATCGCCAGGTGGTGCTGTCGGTAAGATTGTTTTTACGGCTGCGTCCGCTGAAGCACAGGCTGCTTTAGGAGAAAAGGTTATTCTTGTTAGACAAGAAACAAGTCCTGAAGATATTGGTGGGATGAAAGTCTCAGAAGGTATTCTTACCGCAAGAGGTGGTTTGACATCTCATGCAGCAGTAGTCGCTAGGCAAATGGGGAAATGTTGTGTTGCAGGATGTGCGTCTATAGATGTTAAGGAAGAAGAACAGGTAATTGAAATAGATGGGAAAATACTTTCTGCTGGCCAATGGATCTCATTGGATGGAAACAATGGTCTTGTGATTTCTGGTGAGAAAAAACTAAAAATGCCAGATCTTGAAAATAATAAAGATTATGTGCAATTTATGCATTGGGCTGACGATGTGAGGACTCTTGGTGTTAGGGCAAATGCAGATACGAAAGAAGATAGTAAAGCGGCATTAAAATTTGGTTGTGAAGGTATTGGCTTATGTAGAACTGAACATATGTTTTTCGAAGGGGATCGAATTAATTATATAAGGGCTATGATTTTGGCAAATGGTCTTGAGGAAAGAAAAAAAGCGCTCGATTATCTTCTCCCTATACAAAGGGCTGATTTTATAGAAATTTTTGAAATTATGAAGGATAGACCGGTAACCATAAGATTGCTCGATCCTCCACTACACGAATTTCTTCCTAAAACGGAAAAAGATATAGCTGAGACTGCACAGATTTTAGTTAAGGAAGTGTCTATGGTAGCTAAATCCACAGAAGATCATAAAGAACAAAACCCAATGTTAGGACATAGAGGTTGTAGGTTAGCGGTAACATATCCTGAAATTTCAAAAATGCAAGTTAGGGCTATTATAGAGGCAGCTTGCCATATGAAAAGACAGGGAATAGATGTGTTCCCGGAAATAATGATTCCATTAACTTCTGGTGTGAAAGAATGGGAGTTCAATAATGATATTGCACATGAAGTTGCTAAAGAAGTAATAGCAGAACAAAAAATTCAAGTTAATTATCTCGTAGGTACAATGGTTGAAATTCCGAGAACATGTCTTTTAGCTGAAGAGATATCCAAAGAAGCACAATTTTTTAGTTTCGGGACGAATGATCTTACACAGTTGACATACGGTCTTAGTAGAGATGATTCTGGGAAAATACTTCCAGAGTATTTAGATAAAGGTCTTATTGCACATGACCCATTCGTAGCAATAGACAGGGACGGGGTTGGAGAAATGGTGAAAATAGGTGTTGAACGCGGAAGGAAAAACAGGCCAAATCTCGAAGTCGGTATTTGTGGAGAACACGGAGGGGAGCCAAGTTCTGTTGAATTTTGTCATATCATAAAAATGGATTATGTGTCATGTGCCCCATATAGGGCTCCGATCGCAAGACTGGCTGCTGCTCAAGCTACTTTAACTCACGGTGCTTATGAAAAGCTTGGAGATCATCATATAGTTGGCAAGCAAACTAATCTAACTCTCTAATTCTTTTGGTAAACTTGTCTAATAAAAAAAGCAAAGAATTTATTCTGATGTCAGAGGTGTTGCATTTAGCTTCTAAGGGTATTGGTGTAACTAGTCCAAATCCATTGGTAGGAGCGATTGTTGTTGACAGAGAAGGTGTAATTGTTGGACGAGGGTGGCATGAAAAATATGGGGGACCACACGCAGAAGTTGTTGCACTAGATGAAGCAGGCACGAAAGCTAAAGAAGGAACCTTGTATCTGAATTTAGAACCATGTTCTCATCAAGGCAAGACCCCTCCTTGTGCACCTTTGATTATCAAATCAGGCATCAAAAATGTTGTTGTTGCTGTGAAAGATCCAAATCCTTTAGTTAATGGAAAAGGTATAGAAACTTTAGAATCAAATGGAATTACGGTTGAAACTGGATTAATGGAAAAAGAAGCTACTCTCTTAAATGAGCCATTCTTTAACCATACATTATTAAAGAGACCTCTGATAACTATTAAAGTTGCGTCGAGTCTTGACGGATTTATTTTTAGTAAAAATGCGAAAGACAGATGGATAACAGGAGAAAAATCTAGAGAGTTGTCTCATCATTTTAGAAACACGGTTGATGCCATACTAGTGGGAATTCAGACGATTTTAGAAGATGACCCACAATTAACCGCAAGGCCAAAAGGGGTAGCCGGGAATCCTTTAGTGAGAGTGGTATTAGACACAAATTTAAGGACTCCCTTAAATTCAAAAATTTTAAAAGTTGATGGCAATAATTCTACAATTATTATGACTGGAGAGGATGTTTCATCTGAACTCTCAAAGGAGTTTCAAGATTTAGGTGTGAAAGTTGTTGTTGTTCCTAAAAATAATCAAGGTTTGTTAGATATTAATAAAGTACTTGATTATCTTGCCAAGTTAAATGTTACTCACTTGCTTGTTGAAGGAGGTGGACTTGTGCATGGTTCTTTTGTAAGAGAAAAAATGGCGGATCATCTAATGTATTTTGTTTCTCCTATCATAATAGGTGAAAACAATGGAGTCTCTGCATTTAGAGAAACGAACCCAGTAGCCTTGAGTTATTTAGCTCAATTGTTTGATCTTAAATGTGAATTTGTTGGGGAAGACATTTTGTATAGAGGTAGATTTCATAAACCTTTTTTATGGTATCCTCAGACCAAATACTTGGAGTTGTAAATAGCATGTTCTCAGGAATAATCGAGAAGATCGGAAAGATATCTGGAATTGAAAAAAATTCTGATGGTGCAAGACTATCTGTATCAGTAGACTCATTCCTCGATGATGTGAAATTAGGAGATTCTATAGCCCTAGATGGTGCGTGTATAACAGTTGTATCGTTTGATACTTCAAAATTTGAATCTGATTTATCTAATGAAACTTTAAATAAAACAACATTGGCAAATTTGAAAGTAGGTGATGAATGTAACTTGGAAAAAGCTTTGCACTTAAATGAAAGAATTGGAGGGCACTTAGTAAGCGGCCACATTGATGGAGTAGGAATAGTAGAATCTATAGAAAAAGACGGAGAGTCTTTTTGGTTTAAAATTAAAGCTAATAAACAAATTATGAAATATGTTGTATATAAAGGTTCTGTTGCAGTTGATGGAATAAGCCTTACTATCGCAGAATGCGATGAGGATTCTTTCTCAGTTGCAATTATTCCGCATACATTAGAGTGTACAACTTTGAATAATAAAGAGGTAGATTCGAAAGTTAATCTTGAAGTTGACATGATCGGCAAGTACGTTGAAAAGCTAGTTTCTCCGTATACAGACTTAAAGGAATAAGCGGTGTCTAACAATCAAAATGATGCAGAAATAAAAATGAATGATTCTCAATCTCCTTTTTCGTCAATTGAAAAAGCAATTGCAGAGATTAAAAATGGAAAAATGATAATAGTGGTTGATGATGAAGGGAGAGAAAATGAAGGAGACTTAGTACAAGCTGCCAGTAAAGTGACGCCTGAATCTATCAATGTTATGACAAAAGAAGCTAGAGGATTAGTTTGTTTAGCGTTGTCTCCCGATCAAGTAGATTCTCTCGGTCTTAAAATGATGATAGAAGAGGGCCAGAATAACTCTAAGTTTGGAACTAATTTTACTGTTTCTATTGAAGCGAGAGATGGCGTTACATCTGGAATAAGTGCCTTTGATAGATCTCATACAATTGCGACAGCAATTAATGAAAATGTAGTTCCTTCTGATCTTGTAAGCCCAGGGCATGTTTTCCCTCTAAGGGGTATGTCAGGCGGTGTTTTGAGAAGAGCGGGGCACACAGAAGCTGCTGTAGATCTGTCTCGTCTGGCTGGTATGAAGCCATCTGGTGTTATATGTGAAGTTTTGAAAGACGATGGTTCGATGGCAAGATTGCCGGATCTTATAGAGTTGTCTAAAGAAAAGGATTTGTCGATTATTACAATTAAAGATTTGATTGCATATAGAATGGTGCATGAGGGACTAATTGAAAGACTAGAAGAAGGTGAAATCACTACTGATTACGGAGATTTTAAGACAGTACTATTTAGAAACAAAGCAACCATGCAATTGCATATGGCACTGGTTAAAGGTGAGGTTGCGCCAGAAGAGGAGACGCTTGTTCGTGTTCATCCATCAGAAAATATAAAAGATTTTTTTCATCTTTTAAGGGCAGACATGCCCGACAGACTAAGAAATGCATTGTCTCTTATTCAAGAAAAAGGCAAAGGGGTTTTTGTTTATTTGCAGCCAGATATGCCTGTAAATAAGTTGCCGTCAAATTTTGAAAATTCACTTTTAGAAAGAAAGGAGAATGAAAAGAGTACTTCTCCTGCTGATGAACCAGGATTGAGAGATTATGGAATAGGGGCACAAATATTAGCGGACTTAGGACTCAATAAAATTAAGATAATAACGAATGATGAGAGAAGGATCATTGCACTTGAAGGTTATGGACTAGAATTAACTGGAAGAATGTTTGTAGATACGGAGACGAGTGTTCCAGTTAAGAGGGATGGAGTGGAATTGAAAAACTCTTTGCTTGACAGGCAACAATTCAATGTGGAGAAATAAATGGGCGAAAGTAAAGAGAGAATTCTCGACGGAATGGGTTTAAGGATAGCTATAGTATATTCTGAATATAATCAATCTATTGTACATTCTTTGTTTAGAGGTGCTATGGATGGTTTGTCGACATGTAAAGTTTCTAATGAAGATATTTTTTATAGATCAGTGCCGGGTGCTTTTGAAATACCTTTAGCAGTTAAGAATGAATGTGCTAATCCAAGCTTAGAAAAACATTATGACGCAATTATTGCATTAGGTTGTGTTATTAGGGGTGCAACTTCCCATTACGATTTAATATGTAATGAAGTAACACGTTCCCTTATGAGCATTTCATTGGAATTTAACGTTCCTATATTGCATGGCATTTTGACAACTGAAAATATAGCACAGGCAAAAGAACGTTCAGGTGAAAAAATGAATAATAAAGGGTATGAATGTGCACTTTCTGCTGTTGAAATGGGTCTGATGACATGGCAGTAAAAAAAATGATTAAAGGTCAAAGGAGTAGCGGAAGAGAAGAAGCATTGAGAATATTGTATTTTATAGAGAATGCTTTTTCTGATAAAAAATTAAAGGTTACATCAATAAATGATTTAATTAAAGATTATGAAAAAATTCATCCATATGATACCAAAAATCGGAAGTTAAATAAAAGTAGAGAATTTGCTTTAAGTCTTATTTGTAAAATATATGAAAATAAAGAAGATATAGACTTTAATATTGAAAAATACAGTAAAAATCGACGTTTAGAAAGAATCGACATAATAACTCTTTGCATTTTACGATTAGGAATTTGCCAATTTATCTATTTTAAGGATATTCCACCAAAAGTAGTAATAGATGAATCCGTTGCACTATCAAAGCTTTACGAGGAAGATAAAAAAACCCCTTCTTTCATTAATGGTATATTGGATAAAATTTTTCGTGAAAAAATTACAGCTTAAAAAAAAATCCATGATAAGAAGATATAAATTTAATTACTTTTTACTCTTTTTTCCTTTTTTAATTCTTTGCATGAATTCATGTGGGTACAGTTTGGAAGGTACTAAAATTCCAAATTTTTTGATTGGAAAAAACTATGTTTATGTTTCTCAATTTAAAAACCTATCTGGTGAATCGAATCTATCTCAGATTTTTACGCGTAATGTTAGGAATAGTTTTCTAAAGGATGGAAGGCTAAAGCCTGCAGATAAAAATAAAGCGAATGTGTCTCTTCAGGCGAAAATCATTGAATACAAATTAATTCCTGTTGGTTTTAGTAAAGATGATCAAGTGAAAAGGTATAGAGTTTTTGTCAAGATCGAGTACGAGTTGTCAGACCTGACTAATGGGGATAGGTTACAGTTCAAGAAAATAGAAACAGAAATAGAATTTGAAATATCTTCAAAAGTAGATGAAAGCGATAAAAATAGAAATGATGCGGTCGAAAAGGGCGCAGAAAATTTTTCTTTGGAATTGTTAGACACTATTTTTGAAACATTTTAAAAACCTATGAGAACTAATAATTCAAATATATTATTAGAATTAGAAAACATAAATTCGGCAGAAATTCCATCGGTAATATTACTTTTTGGCAAGAATTTTTTTCTAAGAGATCAATTTATAGAAAAAATTAGGTCACAATCTTTATCTGAAGATGAGAATTCTTTTAATCATGATTTTTTTGATTTAAATAACGTTTCATTAATGGATGTTCAGGCAGCTTCACAGACTTTTCCCTTTATTTCAGACAAACGCCTAATAGAAATTAAAAATTCAGAAAAATTTAATGCTGATGATAAAGAACAATTAGAAAAAATGATTGAAGATAAAGTAGATTCAGTAATCTTATTCTTCATTTCAGATAAAGTAGACGTAAGAAGCATATTTTATAAAATCATAAAAAAATATGGGAAAATATTTGATGTTGATACATTTCCTAATTATTTACTAAAGGACTGGACTATAGCTACTGCTAAGACTTTAGGAATTAATTTGACGAAAGATGTTTCAGAATTTATTTTTGAAGTTGTTGAACCTTCTATGGGACATATATATTCGGAATTAAAAAAACTTAGAGATTTTGTTGGAGTTGGTGGGAATGTGTCTATTAACGATGTCTCAAATTTGGTAGGAAGATCTAAAGTAGATGCGATTTTTAAGCTTGGAGATCTATTTCTTCAAGGAAATTTGGAAGAAGCACTTGTCGTGGTTAGAAGACTATTAAGTAATGAGGCTCCAGAAATGCTTTTGGGTGTTTTGCGATCAAATGTAAGTAGGTGGTTAGCATGTAAAATTGCAGTTTCAAAAGGGTTGGACGATTCGAAAATAATTGAAACTACTAAAATCCCTAAGTTTCTTTTAAAAAACGTAAAGAACCAATCGAAAAATCTTTCAGTGTCTTATTTGAGATATTTATGTTTAAGACTTCAAGAACTTGATAGGAGAATAAAACGGGAAGGAGATAAATCAAATCTATGTAGATTATTTGAAATCTTTTTTATAGAGTCTCATTTAGTTAGGAGAAAACAACTGAAGGCCGCTGTTTGAAATTATTTTTGTGACAATTTAGCCAATCTAGAAATTAGCCTGGAGGCAGTTTTTTTGTGTATTATGTGTCTTGTGGCAGCCTTGCTTAAAGAGCGTTGTGCTTCTATTAATGCACTATCAGAGTCTTCTTTTTTTTCTGTTAAATCTCTAACTATTTTGATTTTGTTTCTAAGTTGCGTTCTAACAGATCTATTTCGAGAATTTCGAATAAGGTTTTGTCTGTGCCTTTTTTTAGCAGATGGACTATGTTCCAATTTTTTTCCTAGCTATAAGATTATAAAAGAAAAGAAAATAACATTATGCGAAGACTTGTCAAGTTTAGATCTTTAAAATATTTAGTTTCTTAAAAATTTATACATAAATCACATAGTGATTAAGAAAATATTATGAATTATAAACAAATACTATTTTTTTCTGGAAAAGTAAGTTTAGCCACATTAATTAGCCGTATCCTCGGTTTTTTAAGAGACGTTTTAATAGCCAGGGCACTAGGGGCAGGAATGTATGCTGATATTTTCTTTGCAGCTTTTTCAGTGCCAAGTATTTTTAGAAGGATTTTTACAGATGGTGCGTTAAATTCCTCATTTATTCCTATTTATAAAAATATTAAAAGTGTAAACACAAAAACAACACCAGAAAAGTTTAGTGGGTCTGTCTCTGTAATGATAATCATTTTTTTCCTAATTCTTAGTGTTATAGGTTTCTATTTCTCAGATCAGATCGTTCAAATTTTATTCCCAGGATTTATGAGTAGCAATAAGAAATTCCTTTTAACAAGTGCTTTATTGAAAATAATGTTTCCCTTTCTATTCTTCATTTCTCTTTGGGGGATTTCCAGTTCTATTTTAAATGCTAATAAGTTTTTTTTCATCCCTGCCATTGCACCGGCTTTTCAAAACTTAACCATGATCGTTGTGTTGGTTTTATTCCTTGGTTCCTCATATGAAAGAATTCTATTTTACTTGTCATGGGCAGTTTTGATTGGTGGTTTTATACAGTTCTTTATTCAATTGCCTGTTTTATATAAAAATAAAATTTTTCCTGTTTTTACTAATTCTTTTAGAACTCCTGAGATTAAAAATTTCTTGCTAATGGTTGGACCAACTGCATTAAGCATAGGAGTTCTTCAAATCAATGTTTTGGTGGATAGGGTGTTAGCATCATTCCTGTCGGTTGGTTCTATTTCATATTTATACTATGCCAATAGATTAGTCCAATTTCCTCATGCTCTAATATCCATTGCAGTTACTACTGTTGCATTTCCACTTTTATCTGAGGAAAAAGGAGAAGATAGAAGTTCACATTCCGAAGAAACTTTGAGTAAATCTAGTGAGATTTTATTAAGTGTTGCCATACCTGCTTCAATAGGTTTAATCATATTGGCAAATCCTATTATAGAATTACTTTTTCAAAGGGGAGAATTTACCAGTAACGATGTTTTATCCAGCGCTAGAACACTTCAGGCGTATTCGTTTGGCATCGTATTTTTTGGAATAAATAGATTGATAGTTTCTGCTTACCATGCAGCTTTAGATGCAAAATATCCTATGAAATGCGCATATTATACCTTGTTTGCTAATATTATTTTCAGTCTTTTGTTAGTGTATCCTTTTGGTTATATAGGCATTGCTTTCGCAACTTCAATGTCAAGTTTTCTAAATTTTCTTTTGCTAACAAGAGGAACTTCGGTTCTGAAAAATAGAGTTAATCTTCCTAATTATTTAA
>JAZAHK010000020.1:0-36302 GCA_036231405.1 Nitrospinota bacterium | reverse complement strand
TGGTGGGTAATAAAGAGATGTTCGATTTTACTTTTTTTAGGTAGATCAATTTCTCTAATTTGTTTGTTTATTACCGAAAAATCTCCATGGTGTCCTGTTTCCACGAGCAAAGAACTTTTGGTTCCTATCACGAGGAATGCTGCATTATAGGCGTGATAGACTTTTCCACGAAAATGTTGTTCACTGCACCGACCGAGCCAAAAGACTCCGCGTGCTATTTCTCTAGGAAGAGGATTTTTTATCATGGTCTCACCTTTCTATATCTCTATGCACATATGCCGCGTCAGTTTTTTTACGGTCTAAATCTTCTAAAATCTGTATTAATGTTGAAAATTCGTCGTTTACTAGGTCCTTTCCGTTAATAATCGATCCGTACCCTGGAGCAATTGTATCTACTTCAAATTTTTTAAATATTTCATTAATGTCTCTTCTCAAGGGAGAAGTATTTGCTCCTTCCAGCCACCAGTAACGAGAATTCAGCAAGAATGATTTCGTAAAATCATAATTGTTAGATTTGTTATTTTCTTTCATGACCCAGGGACCTTCAGGTTTTTCCTGGGAAAATTGAGTAAAAGTGTCTGATGTGAAAAGGGTTTTCGTTGTTTCATCATATACCCATCTAGTTGCTATAAGTTGGATGGGTGCACTAAAAGCATCGACCACCCTTTTGTTACTCCCAATCTTAATTTTGGCTGGAAACTTCAAAACCGTAGTCGGAATAAACTTGGCTTTTTTTGCTGCCGTACTCTCAAAATCTAACCACCAATCCATATCTGGAACTTGTGAATAGCATTCTACAACATTAAATTCCCTTGCGATTGCCATCGCATTTCCAACTGACATAAATTCATTGATTCTTAATGGAAAAATAGAGAGAGGAGTATTCGGTTCTAAGATAGAGGACAGTTGTTGAAGAATGGAGCTCTCGTGGGAAGAGTATCCTGTATCTAAAAGCAACGCTCCATTTTTTTCATAAAGAAGGAAACAGTTCGAGGAGGAATAACCAACAGTGCTGGAAGGATATGCACTAATTCTTCCGTCGAGTGGAAAAGTGTTTTGCAGAGCAAATATTTTCCCATCAGAAAGCTCAGTGATATTTTGATAATGGTCCAAAGTTCCTATCTTTCCAATCAAAATTTTTTCGATTAACAAGACCAAATAAAGTCTTTGACTAGTTTAAAACACTTAAATCTAATAGGAACTGTACTATTTTTAATGAAGAAAAAATAATGATTAATGAAATTGAGTTGTAACTTTGTTTGTTCAAAGTATAATGCGTGAATCTTTAGAGAAAGATTAAACTTGCTTCAAATTTTTTAGTTCAAATCCTTTGGAAGGGGATTACTATGCGTTTTAGGAACAAGATTGTTGTATTGGTTCTTTTTATCTTTCATCTTTCAACTTTTTCTTCATATGCTGTTACATCTGATGATTATGAAAAAGTCCTTGAGGGCTCTAAAGAGGTTACTTTTCTAACTCCAAGTGAAGAAGATGGAGAAAAAATTTCTGGACTACTCTATACCCCTAACGGGAAAGGACCATTTCCTGCAGTAGTTGCACTCCACGGTGCAGGTGGGATTTTCCCTTATCAACTATGGTGGGCGAAGACGATCTCTAAGCTTGGATACGTCGTTCTTTTTGTAGATCATTACTGTAAAAGAAAAATCCTATGCAACAGGATGACGGACGATTCAGATCGAGAACGTGGTGATGTAATGAGGGACTGGCAACAAGTGCCCATGCGTCAAAGAATGATGGATGCTAAGGGAGCATTTCAATTTTTAGCTAAGAAAAAAAATGTTTTGAAAAACAAAATAGGTTCAATTGGATGGTCGTGGGGAGGCTCCGTTATGCTATTTAAGCAACGATACAAGGAACGTTTTCCTCTCCCATTTGGTGGTTTTAAGGCAACCATAGCCTTTTACCCAAATTTTAAATATTTGTACGAGAAGCCAATGTGGCAGGGAGGCGAGAAGTTTAAGGAAAAGGTCCTTATCTTGTACGGGCTTTCTGACGAACTAGAAAGTAAAGAAAGCTACGATCTGCTCCTTAAGGAGGAAGGAGATGAATATTTAAAAGTGGTAGGTTATCCAAACTCTTTCAGGAAATTTGATGAATTGGGAGGATATCGGGAAAAATATCACCCAGCTGTTGGAGATTTTGCCAAGGAGTTTAATAAAAAAGCATTTGAAGGCTCTTTGAATAAAGTTGTTTCTTTTTTCAAGAAAAATCTAACAAAGTAGCTTTTGTATTTCAAAAAAAAGTTTTGAGGAAAAAATGGTCTTAGATAATCAATTCGAAAAATGTATAAGTAAATGGCCAAAATATGTAAAAACTAAATTTTTTTTATTTTTCAGTGGTCAATTAGGATTGCATCCTAAAACTTCAAAATTATGTACAAAGCATGAGGATGTAGAGGATGTAGGACCGGCGCCAAATCACCGTTTCCCTTGGGTTGACTCAATTGAAGGGCCAATCGCCTCTCAATCTATCTCTGCGTATGAAAGTGTATCTGACATACTCAAAAAAGAAGGAGGGGATTTAACTCGTCTGGTCCGGTTTCATCTATATCAAAGAGACAAACGGTTTTTCCCTGTTTTTGATTCTATAAGACGTTTTTATGAGCCTGACGATCCGACCCCAAGTACCGCTGTGGGTATGGGTCATTTTGATCCCGATGAATACGTTCGATTTAATATAGATGGAATCGCTCTCAACCCTGAAGCGGAAGAAATTTTAGGAAAAAGAACTGCACTTCCTGGTTCAAAAGAGCATAGTTCTGCTGCACATTTTTCTCATGTTGTTGGTGCTGGACCCTATCTTTTTATTGCAGGACAAATTCCAACTGATACGTCTAAGCCTGGTTCTCCATTGATTAATAGCTATGATGATATTCCAGAGGAAGGACATATTCTGAAGGTAGGAAGAAGTCATGAAGACAGTCGAAACGGCCCGATCGCAGTGCAAACGTGGTTTACTTACGATTTAATTAGGAAACATCTAGAAGGTTCCGGTTCATCTCTTGGCCAAATTCTAAATCTAACAGTGTACCTTCAGGACATGCGAGATTTTCCAACATTTCACCGAATTCATGAGCGATTCTTTCCGTCTGATCCACCAGCCCTGACTGTCTTGCAAGTTGCAGAAGTTGGTCATAAAGGGGAAAGGATCGAAATTGAACCCACTGCTATCTCTTTAGAATCTAATTTTAAAAAAGAGATTATTACTACAGGTAATGACTCTTTAGGAGCTCATATGAGTCTTGGTACTAGGGCAGGTGATTTGGTCTTTTTGTCAAATATTACCCCAATTGAAGGGAAAAAAAGAGAAGTGTATTCGCAGGCCAGTAGTATTCTTTCTCAATTGCAAAAAACATTATCTCTACTGGATGCGGATTTTGAAAAGGTAGCTCACTTAACATTGTTTTTGAAGGATATTAATGATCTGATTGTTTTGGAACCTCTTTTTGAAAAGATTTTTTCAAAGAATAGGCCGGCATTTACCGCTCTTCAAATACCGCTTCCCTCACCGAATGCAGAAGCCGATGTTTCTATGACAGCTATCGTTTCTCTCTCGTAAGCAGATTTGATTTGCTCATATGTTATCAGGCAATGAGTAATAGGAAGTGAAAATGAAACGTTCGAAGTTCACAATAGTTTTTGGAGTTCTTTTTTTATTGGTGCTTAGTTGCAGCAGTGTTTATGTATGGTGGATAAATAATAGAGATTTTGAGACTACAGATAATGCCTATATTAAAGCCCCTACAGTACCCATCACTTCACGAGTTAAAGGTATAGTTCAGAAGGTTTTTGTTTCTGAGCACGAGGAAGTAAAAAAGGGAGATTTACTTGTCCAATTAGAGCCAAAGCTTTTTATGATTTCAGTGGAACATGCCAAAGCCGAGGTTCTAGTTGCTGAAAATAGATACAAGTCTAGTAAAACGAAAGTTAAGTACGAAGGGGATCGTTTTAAACCTCTTGTGAATGAGCGAAAATCACGACTGGCAATGTTAGAACAGACAATTAAATCTGCTAACTCCTTTTATCAGCAAAAAAGTAATGAAGTGAAAATAAGTTTTTTGAATCTCAAGCGAACAAAAGACTTACTTTTGAAAAACAGAAAATTATTTCATCATAAAATCATATCTAGTGAGATATTAGAAGAAATTGTTAGTAAACACGAAGTGGACCTTGCTACTTACAAGGCAAGTCTGGCATCTAGAAATGTAGAGAGAAACAAAATAAAGGCTTTGAAAGAGAAAATGGTAGAGTTAAAGGCTTCAGTTTCTTTGATAGATAAGGAAAAACTATCTACAAAAATACAGATTGAAGAATCTCTCTCTCTAAAAGGCGAGTTAGGAATAGCGAGAGCAAAGTTAAAGAGAACTCGATTGCTTCTCTCTTATACCTCAATACGTGCTCCGTCAGGAGGAACCTTTAGCAGGAAAAACATAGAAGTTGGTAGTTTCGTTCAGCCAGAAAGAAGTTTAGGGTTGATAGTTCCCTTAAAAGAAATTTATGTCCAGGCAAATTTCAAGGAAGTTCAAGTCAAGAATCTTCGAATAGGCCAAAAAGTCGATGTTATTCCTGATGCTTATCCCAATCAGACTTTTGTTGGAAGAATACAAAGTTTTTTCTCCGGCACTGGTGACTCGTTTTCTCTTCTTCCTACAGAAAATGCAACGGGAAACTGGATCAAAGTAATGAGAAGAGTTCCAGTTAAAATTACTTTAGAGAACCAAGAGTTAAAGAACATGCCTCTTTTAATAGGAATGTCTGTTTTTGTGAGAGTAAAAGTAAGGGATTCCTCTCAGTCTCATATTTCTGCGTCTAATTTTAAACAGGAAAAATGATTTGGAATTACTAGAATATGAATGAAATTCAGAGAGAAGAATTCGTTTCTAATTCTAAAAATCGTTTTTTGATAACTATTGCGACAGTTTTTGGAACATTTATTTCGGTAATGGACGTGAGTGTGGTGAATGTTTCCCTTCCTCAAATGAGGGGTGCATTTGGGGTAGATTTGTCCACCGTTACTTGGATTGCGACTAGTTATTCTATTTCACAAATAATAATGATTACAATGACAGGTTGGTGGAGTACTGTCCTTGGAAGAAAAAATTTTTATCTGGTATCTTTTTTTATTTTTACAATTGGCTCTCTCCTCTCTGCAACAGCCGGGTCGTTTACTGAAATCATAATATACAGGTCAATTCAAGGAATTGGTGGGGGTCCGCTAATACCGATTTCTCAGGCAATTCTTAGAGAGACTTTCTCTTCAAAACAACAAGGAATTGCTATGGGGATATTTGGCATGGGTGTTGTTCTTGCACCTGCTATCGGCCCAGTTTTTGGGGGTTGGTTAACAGAGGAATACGGCTGGCCGTGGGTTTTTTTAATTAATATTCCTTTTTGTTTTATTGGGATGTTACTAGTCAATATTTTTATAGTTGACCCTCCATTTCTGAAACGTGGTATCCAGAAAGTTGATTGGGCCGGTATTTGTCTTTTGTCCATAACTCTTGTTGGTCTCCAGTTTGTATTAGAAAGAGGACAGGAAGAATATTGGTTTAATTCTAATTTAATTATGATTTTGACTTTTATAACAATTTTGGCCGCTATAGTTCTTGTTTTCTGGGAATTGAATACTGTGGATCCAATTATAAACTTTAGAGTTTTGAAAAATCTTCCGTTAAGTGTAGGTTCCCTAATTATTTTCATATTCGGTATTGCACTTTTCGGGTCAACTTTTTTAATGCCTCAACTCTTGCAGAGTTTATTCTCTTATTCAGCGATGGACGCTGGGTTAGTTCTCCTGCCGCGTGGAGCAATTCTTTTTATTATGCTTCCTGCTGTCGGTTTTTTATTTAATTTTATTGGTGCTCGTTTCCTCATTTTTTGCGGTGCGTGTTTTATGTCATATACATTTTTCCTTCTTTCCCAACTAACACTAGATGCAAATTATTGGGATCTGGCATTTCCTCTGATGATTATGGGATTTGGAATGCCATGCTTTTTTGTTACATTGTCAGCAGTATCCTTTAGTACTATATCTCCGCAGGATACGACTGCGGCTTCTGCTTTATATAATCTTAGCAGGCGTATAGGAGGAAATCTTGGTTATGCATTGTTAACGACTTTGCTCGCCAGAGAAGAAGCATTCTATAGAGTTGCATTGATTGGTTCGGTTAGTGAGTTAAATAGAGAATTCTGGAGTTTTAAAGAACAAATTTTTTCTATTTTTTTACAACAGCAAAATACTCTTTCATTGTTGAAAATGCAGTCCATAAAAATGGCTGAAAAACTCGTAACTCTACATTCCGGTATTCTTTCTTATAATTCTGTTCATTTTTTCTTAGGCGCAATGTTTCTTTTAGTTTTCCCAATGATTTTCTTCGTTCCAAAGAATAAAAAAAAGAATGTAAAAGAAGAGTAATTTCATATATTTTTAATAAGAGATTTTTAAATGAAAGCTTTCACGAAGTATAATATTACGTCTGAAATTCAAATATTTTCGGAGGGTTTAAAAAATGGAGGATTCTTTTAGCTCGCATAGGCAGAAGTCTAAGTTTTTGTCTGAAAAAGCTAAAACCTTAATTGCTGGCGGAATAACAAGTGAACTGCGTTACGCGCTCCCGTTTCCAATTTTTATTTCGAAGGCGAAAGGTTCTCGAAAATGGGATGTTGATGGCAACGAATATATTGACTATTCGATGGGTAGTGCAGCACTTTTATTAGGACATTCTCATGATGCGATAGTGGATGCAGTGAATTCTAAAATTGGGGATGGAACTTTATATTCTGCTTTAACAGAACAAGAACTAGAATGGGCAGAACTGATTTCTGACATGTATCCTTCATCCGAACGTGTAAGATTTGTGGGTTCTGGAACGGAAGCAAATATACTAGCAATAAGAATAGCAAGAGCTTTCAAAGGACGAAGTAAGATAATACGATTTGAAGGGCATTTTCATGGTTGGGGAGACGATACGAATGTGGGAATTAAGTTCCCTTTTGATAAACCAGTGACCCATGGATTGCCTCCGAATGTGGTCGATTCATCGGTGGTTTGCCCAGCAGATTTAAAATATGTTGAAGAAGTCCTTTCAAAAGATAAAGATATTGCCGCAATTATCTTGGAACCGTCTGGTGCTTCTTGGGGGACTGTCCCCATTCCTGATGCTTTTCTTCAAGGTCTTAGGAAAGTATGTGATTTAAATGATGTAGTTTTGATTTTTGATGAAGTGATTACGGGGTTTAGATGGAGTCCTGGTGGAGTTCAGGCACTTGAGGGAGTCACTCCTGATTTAACAACTCTTGCCAAGAACCTAACTGGAGGTTTACCGGGTGGTTGTGTGGCCGGCAAATCTGAATTAATGGATTTGCTTGACCCAAGTAAAGAATTTAAAGGTCTTCAAGCTGGAGTTTTCCATCGAGGTACTTTTAATGCGAATCCTTTGTCAACTGCTAGTGGGATAGTTGCTCTTGAGATATTTAAGTTGGGTGAAGTTCAACAAAAAGCTGATTTGCTAGCTGGAAAGCTCAGACAAAATTTTTCTCAGATTTTCAAAAAACACGAAATTGCTGGTTTTGTCTATGGAGAATCTTCTACCTTTCACATTTATTTAGGTTCGCATAAAAAGGATGATCTTACGAGTTTAAATGCTCATGGATTGAAAGGTATTCCGCAGAATCAGGTGTTAGACTTCCAAATGTCCTTAAGAAGTAGAGGAGTGGATCTTTTATCTTATACTGGCGGTGTTACTTCTTCTGCACATACTGAAGATGATATTGAAAGAACAATCTCGGTTTTCGAAGATTCTATCGTTGAACTCATTGAAAATGACAAGATTCCTAGACTTTAGATTATGTTGGTCTTTAGTGTCTTGCTTTCCTTGTGTTAGATTGATCTACTTTAAAATTTCTTAAATTGATTGACACTCCATAATCCAGGAGCGCACTTTTTACAGAAACAATACCGTTTTTGACATCTTCTAAGACTGTTTTTATGTGTCTTTGATAAGGATTTCCAAAACCGCCGCCGCCGGCACCTTCAATTTTAAGATTCCCTGGTGGCAGTTCAATATTTTTGTATTGAGGAAGTGTGACCCACTTACTCTTTCCAATTTCTTTGTAAAGTACTCTAGCAATTGAACCTGATTTCCCTTTGTTCAATCCGAATGATGTTATCGTTCTGCAAGATTCTCCTCTTGTAGAACAACTGATTGGAGATTTAATATGCACTTCATAATCTACACTGGTACCGCCTCTCCATTTTCCAGGTCCACCACCATCTTTTCTAATTTCTTGTCGGACGAAGTGAACTGGATAATCTTGTTCGTAATGTTCTAAATTTGGGATTGTTAAAGCTCCTAGGGTAGGAAGATTTCCTATAAGGTCTAGTCCATCTCTTCCCATAACAGCTCCAGTCCCTGGTCCTCCGAGCCAATGGTAAATTACAAAAAATTCATTTTTTTCATCGTATCCTGCTGTAATTGGATATGCAGTTTTTGCCCATGCCGCCGATACTTTGTCCGGCAATTTTTTGTATATTGATTTCCACACACAATGAATAATTTCGTGGGCAGGAAATACTGTGCACAATGTAACAGGTGCTGGGAAACTTGCATTCACGATACTTCCTTCAGGCGCAATGATTTTTATAGGTCTATATGAACCCTCATTGTGCGGAATATTTGGATCCACTAGAGAAGAAATCCCAGTATATAAAGCGGAATGTGTGTTTGATATTGGACTATTTTTATATCCTTTGATTTGTGGAGAACTTCCCGAAAAATCTGCAGTGATATTTGTTCCCTTTTTAGTTAGCTTCAATCGTATCGGAATTTCTTTTGCTTCAAAACAATCTGTGTTCATAGTTTCTTTTCCCTTGTAAATTCCATTAGGAATTTTCTTTAGTTCAGAACGCATCAAAGATTCGGAGTAATCCAAAAGTTCTGAGAAGCCTTGTAAGACAAATCTCTTCCCTTTGTCATGTATTATTTCTTTAAGTTTAGAGACTCCAATTTTCGTACTTCCGATCATTGCGGAAAAATCATGTTTGATAACTTCTGGTGCTCTTGTATTTGAGAGAATGAGTTTTAAAATGTCACCAACGAAATTTCCTTCCTCTCTAATTTTTATCGGAGAAATTCTGATTCCTTCATGAAATATTTCTGTTGCATCAGAATTGTAGGTCCCTATTACACCCCCACCAACATCAACTTGATGTGCACGATTCGAAACGAAACCGCATAAAGTGTTTTGGTCGAAAACAGGAGCAATTACGGTCCAATCAGGAAGGTGATTTCCTCCACCAATATAAGGATCATTAAGCAGAAAGAGATCTCCAGGATATATTTGTTTATCGAACTTCTTGAGAACAGCACGAACTGCAAAACCTCCACTTCCTGTATGTATAGGAAGCCCATCTGCTTGAGATACCAGTTGACCTGATGGGTCGGTTATGAAGCATGAAAAATCGTGTGCTTGACTAAAAATGGTGGATCGTGCAGTCCTTTGCATTATGATCCCCATTTGACGAGAAATAAGGTCTAGTTGATTTTGAAAAATAGCTAGGCTTGCAGGATCGATTTTTTTGATTCGATTTTTTCTTTCCCCAGATTTTTTCGTTACTAGTTCTATTTGAAATGCTCCGTTTTTATTTAAGGAAAGTATGTCTCCAGGTTCAACTAAGATAGTAGTGGAAGGTTCTTCTATTATTACAGGTCCTTTAATCTTCGTTTGCTTAGTTATGTTTTCACCTTTAAATATTTTGGAGTTTCCCCAACTATCAGTTTTCTCGAAATAAACATTTCGTTGTTCAGGAGAAATTTTTCCTCTCCTTTGAATTTCTGGATGTTTGGGTGGAAACGAGTCTTGTTTTTCTTTTACTGTAATCCTAAAACCTGTGATTTGTACTGGTTCATTTGGCCTATTGTGCCCATAATTGTTTAAATGTTCTTTGTGAAAGAGTGATTCAAGTTTTGAGGGAGACAGTGTTTTCAGAGAAATTGTATCTAGAGAAACAGTTAATTCCCAGGCTTGACCAGGATATTGCATATCTATTCCAAAATTTAACTCTTGATTTTTTGTTTTTGAAATTAAGGTTTTTGTTTCTTTTTTTAAACTTTCGAATTGTTTTAGAATTTCTTTTGTGCTTATTTCTCTAGTTCTTACCATGAAACTTCTTTTCCGATCATATCGTAAAGGTCCACATACCATCCCGACAGCACAGGCTGCAGAGGCTTCTCTTGGGATAAGGATTTTCTTGATACCACAAATTCTCGCAACACTAGAAGCGGAAATACCTCCTGCTCCTCCTCCTGCAATGAGAGTTAAGTCTCTAGGGTCAGATCCGTGTCGAGAACAAATTGTTAAAATAGAACTTGCCATAAACTGATTTGCTAAACGTATTGCACTTATAGCAGATTGATTTAAATTCAGCCTGAGTTTTTTAGCAATATGCTTATTAAATGCTGACCTGGCGTTCTCGATTGAAAGTGGGATTTCTCCGTTTAATAGTCCTTTTTTGTTAATTCGACCCAGCAATAAATTTGCATCCGTTATAGTAGGTTGATTTCCTCCTTTTCCATAACAAGCAGGTCCGGGTTCAGAACCAGCGCTTTCAGGGCCTACTCTGATCCCTTTCGCAGCGTCAACCCAAATCAAGGTTCCTCCTCCAGTCCCAATAGTTTGGACTTCTACGGAAGGCAGATTGACGTGGTAGCCGCCTACTGTAGATTGATCTATCATACCTGGTGTGCCGTCCCTTATTAGAGTAACATCGGTACTAGTCCCACCCATATCGAAAAAAATTCCATTTTGTTTTTTAAAGGATTTTGCATAAATACAACCGGTAGAAGCACCTGCAGCCGGCCCTGATAGCACGAGACTTATCGGAGTCTTAATGGCTTGTTTTATATCAGTCATTCCTCCATTACTTTGAACAAGATGTATTGGATTCTCATAACAAGTCGCTCTAAGCTGTTTTTCCAGTTCTATTAGATAGGAAGTTACAACGGGATATATATAGGCATTTACACAGGTTGTAGAACTTCTTTCGTATTCTCCGATTATAGGTGCGATTTCAGAAGAAAGAAAAATTGGAATTTTAAGACCTTCTTTTTTAAGAATATTCCTTGTTTTTTTTTCATGGGAAGGATTTAAATACGAGTTTATGAAGCAAATAGCTAATGATTCTATCTTCTCTTTTTTTAAAAAAGAAGTTGTTTTTAAAACGTCATTTTCACTTAAATCTATTTCCTTGCGACCGTCTGAATTTATTCTTTCTTGTATTGGGAATCGGAGATAACGTGGTGCTAATACAGTGGGGTAGGCAGCACGATGATCCCATACATTCTCTCTGAACCCTCTTCGAAAAGATAGAGAATCACGAAATCCTTTCGTAGTTAAAAGTCCAATTTTAGCGCCTTTTTTGGTTAGTAATGCATTTGTCGCTGCAGTTGTACCATGGACAAATTTTTCGCAATTTTGAAGAAGAAATTCTTTTTTAACACCTAGATAATTGGCCGCTTTTTCTATACAGGAGATTATTCCATTTTCTGGATTATAAATGGTTGTGGGTGATTTACTTAAGCAGAGCAAATTTGAATTGGCGTCCATAATTACTAGGTCCGTGAAAGTACCACCAACATCTACTCCAATTTTAAATTTTTTCATCATTATTGAATTTTCCTAAACAGAATTTCTATTCTAATTTATTGTAAAGTCAGTCCTCCATCCATGGTGAAAAGACCTCCTGTAACATACGAAGAGGCGTCAGAACATAGATAGATTACAAGTGAAGGTAATTCTTCTGGTTGTCCTACTCTTGAGGCAGGAATTCTTCTGACGTAAGCCTCTAATGCGTCAGGGTCGTTCATCAGTGGAGCCCCCATATCTGTATCAAACTGCCCTGGAATAACAACGTTTGCTCTTATCCCATATTTTGCCCAATCAACGGCAATAGATTGAGTAAGTATATGTACAGCTGCTTTTGAAGCAGCGTAGATAGGGACGTTAGGTCTTGCTCTTAAACCTGCGACTGAACCAAAATTAACGATTTTTCCTCCTCCGTTTTCGAACACTACTTTCTCTTTCATGTACTTAGCTGCAGCATTGCAAATATAGAAAGTTCCAAAAGTGTTCACTTGGAATGTTTTTTCCATATCTTTCTCATTCATTTCAAGACAAGGGACGCGCTGGCAAATGCCAGCTGCATTAACAAGAATATCTAGCTTTCCGAAATTCTTTACTGTGTGATCTATAGCTTTTTGAACAGAATCAGAGTTTGAAATATCTAGGGGACAAATAATTACATCACCTCCTAAATTTTTTATTTCTTCTGAAACTTCTGTTAGTTTTTCTTCGTCTGTAGCACCCAATGAGACGCTAACTCCGAACTCAGCTAGGGCTAGCGCACAGGTTTTTCCCAAACCTCTGCTTCCTCCACTTATGAATGCAACTTTACCTTCTAGATTAAATTTCTTTTGCAAATCCATTTAAGAATCCTTATAAAAATATTGCAAAATTAAACACGATTTGGATCGATCCAATTTAGTTCTAATAAATTCCCATCAGGATCTTTAAAGAATACGAGTTTTCTCTCTGGGACTCTCGAAAGTATCTGACATTGAAGGTCTACATTATTTTTTTTTAAGTGTGCTACTGTTTCTTCCATATTTTCTACCCAAAAAGTTAGGTAGCGGAATCCAATTTGAGAATCTGCTAATTTTTGATCATTCCCACTAGGTTTATTTTCAAAATCAAGTAATTTAATAAGAATATCACCAAATTTTAAGGCGTGTAATCTGAGATTGTTTCCGCCAAATCCGGCCTGCTCTATAAAGTCTCCAGGGATTTCTGTTGTCACAACTTCAGTACATCCTAGTACATCTATATAGAATTTTTTCATATCATTTATATTATTTGTTGACAGTCCTATATCAACACTATTTTGTGTCACATTTATCATATTGAATCTCCTGTAGATTTATATAATTTTATTCCATTGGTATTTTTATTTTTTCGCCGGTCTTTGCCGAGAGGTCAATTGCCATTGTTAATTCTACAGTTTGTCTTCCTTCTTGAGCAGTTGTGTGTTGGCATGGATGACCTGTTGAAAGATGGTCAAGCCATGTTCTTGTTTCGTTAGCAATTGGTCCCCAAAAATCTCCCATGGACCAATCCCCAGAAGAATTTGTCTGCATAAAAACCAAGTTTGATTGATGTCCTGGAACATAGGCGTGTGGAATGCCATTATCTGTATAGAGAAGACTATCTTTATTGTCGGTATCTAGAAGTATCACTCCTTCTGTCCCTAATACTTCAAAACGAGCACTCTGTCCATGAGTAGGATATTTAGCTGGTAGTGCATAACAAATCCCTAAGTTTACAATGGCCCCATCTTCAAAAGTTATAATAGCCCAAGTTACATCTTCAGATTCGTATCCCATTTGCCTAAAAATTTTCCCATTTGCTCTTGCTACTACTTCGACTGGTTTTATTCCAGATTTAAACCAGCACACCATGTCTACATAGTAAGTAAGAGCGTCCATAACCATTGTAGCCTCTGGTGATCGGATCAAGATTTGTTCCATTTGAGCTCTTGAGTTATAAACCCTTGCATTTATCGCAATGATTTCACCCACTCTTCCTTTGTCTACTTGTTCTCTAGCGACCATCCAGCGTCTATCGTGCCTTCTTGAATATCCTACTCGGAGTTCTACCCCAGTTTTTTCAACGGTTTCCACGATTTTATTTGCATCTTCCAGAGTAAGAGCAAGAGGTTTTTCAACGAAGACTGGTTTCCCAAGTTCTAATGCTTGAATAATAGATTCTGTATGGTCGTGTTCGGGAGTTGAAACTATTACAGTGTCAACTTCAGGATGTGAAATGATTTCATAATTATCGTCCGTTACGAGGTTTGCAGCTACACTTTCTCCTAGATTTTCTGCCCTCTCTTTTTCTTTGTCGGATATCGCAAGAAACTCTAATGAAGGATGTCTACTTACCATGTTTGCTCTAAGAGTGCCAATACGTCCAGAACCTACTACTGCTACTCCCAATCTTTTGTTGCGTACCATTTTGAAACTCCTAATATTTAATCTGAAATTTTATCATTATTTTATAAGTGGCCATATTCGATGTCCAAAACACGGAGAGAAAGGGGCATGCACTAGACTTCCTCCATTTTTCTGGACCATTCTTCTTTTAGATCGTACCATGTTGCAAAAATACCTTTATTCATTTTCCGAACACCTTATTTAAAAACGTCTGGATTCCGATTAAATTTTGTTTCCAAGTTGGATTATTTCCTAAATGTTTAGATACTGTATTTTAAAGTTGTTATCATGCAGATATCAAATGGGTGAAGAAAAATGTATTTTTTACCTTACTGAGGATTTCTTCAAATTTTCATGCCTTTTCAAGAAATGTGTTCAAGGGGGTTCCAATGAATGATGATAAAAGCAAAGAGTTAATAGAACAGACAATTAAGGACCGTGGATGGGTTTTACCGGAACAGGAGTTCTATATAAACAAGGATCCAGATTACCATACTAAACAAAGCGCTCTTTATAATCATGTAATAAAAAGAGAGGGTGCTCTAAGTGAAAAATTTCGTGAACTTATAATTATCGCTGCTCTTTGTGTTAGACTCCCAGGTCCTGAAACAGAAGTTTACGTAATGAACCACATTAGAAGGGCACTAAGCCTTGGTGCTACCGAGGACGAAATTTTTGAAACTGTCCAGTGCCTGATTTTCCCCTCAGGAGGTCCTTCTTTAATGATGGGAGTAAAATGTTTGAAAGCTGTTTTAAATGAAAAAAAGGGTGATTCCTAGATTCTATATAATGGAGAGAAAATGGATAAAGGTATTTTTGCAACATGGTACGATCTAAAAGAAGAAGATGAGCAAGAGTATTTGTCTTGGTTGCATGAGGAATATTTGCCAAAAAATGTCTTGAAACGTTCAGGTTATCTTTGGGCAGCGAGTTATGAATTAATTGATAGAAAGTCGGATTCATCAAAAGTAAAATCACATCTGTTCTACACTGATGACTCTGATATTCCAAGTGGGACGGAATTTTTACTTTTGATTGGTGGGCTGAGTTGTGATGTTTTTTTGAATCTAAATCCAAAACAGATTCTAGAGAAAGAGAATAAGGAAACGCATAGTATGCTAGGAAAAAGGATTGGAGAAAGGTCATGTATATTTACAGAAGTTGATCGAGTAAAGGGTCCGGATGCCCATACTAGAGCAGATGGAGGAGTCCCAGCGCCCATTATTCAAATGGGTAGTTATAATTGTTTTACTCCAGAAGATGATTTTGATCTCAGTTCTTGGTATGCGCAACATAGATTGCCAGAAATGAAGCATATGATAGGTTCCGTGGGAGCGAGAAAGTTGGTTTCAGCAGCAGGATGGGCAAAGCATAGCATTTTTTATGAATTTTCTTCGTTGGAAAAAGTTATTAAATATTTTCCAAGAGCGGATATATTGATGGAAGGAGAAAATGACTGGACCTATCACGTCTGTAAAAGATTGCTCCACGCACCGGGTTCGCCTACTAGGGCGAAGCGTCTTTGGCCTGTGGTTGAGTCTTAGAGGTTTGTGTTATTAATCAATAGCATTATGGAGGTGTGAAATGGGTTCTCCTATTTCGAAAGAAAATGAGATTTCCATCTTATTTACAGGAGATATAGAGATAAATCGAGAGAAGCCTAAGGAAGTTTTTGATAAAGTAATCGATGAATTTGAAAGTGTAGACTTGAGATTCGGTTTTCTTGAATCTTCACTTTCTAATAAAGGTGAACCTGTACATGGTAAAATTGTGATGCGTCATGATCCAATGATGATAGACGGATATATTGCAGGTGGTTTTGATGTGCTTGGTTTTGCGACTAACCATTGTCTGGATTATGGGTTCGAGCCTTTCGTAGATACCCTTAAGCTTCTTGAAGAGAAGGGGATCAAATATACTGGTGCAGGAAGAAATATTAGGGACGCTAGAACTCCTGTAGTAATAGAGTCAAAGGGGACAAAGATAGGATTTCTTACTTATATTCTGAATATTCCAATGGGTTGGGGTGCACAACCAGAAAGACCTGGCGTTGCCCCAATAAGGCAAGATCCCCTGTATGGGCCACCATATGTCAATGAAGAAGATCTTGAATCTATGGTTGAAGACGTGAAAGAAACTAAAAAAAATCTGGATGTCTTAGTTTCTACATTTCACTGGGGTTCTAGTCAGAGCAGAACCCTTACTCTTGCCCAAAAAGCTGTCGCACACGCAGCAATTGATGCTGGAGTAGATTTAGTTGTCGGTAGTCATCCCCATATTTTACAAGGAATTGAGGTGTATAATGGGAAAGCAATCTTTTACAATTTAGGTAATCTTGTCCTTGATCACGATCATCCTATGTTTATGCCCACGGTCAA
The DNA here is from genome assembly GCA_036231405.1 of Nitrospinota bacterium. Classification (GTDB taxonomy): domain Bacteria; phylum UBA8248; class UBA8248; order UBA8248; family UBA8248; genus UBA3496. The sequence continues at coordinate 19,859 of JAZAHK010000020.1, read as the reverse complement.
GGAATCTATTCTTTTAAAATGTACAATTCATGAGAAAAAGATTAGGAGTTTATCATTTTCACCGACTTACATTGAAAATGACGGTCGTCCGGCTATCTTGAGTGAGGAAGATAAAAAATTTAAAGTAATCCAAGAAAGCATGGAGAAGATGTCTGAAAAACTAGGGACCAATTTCAGTTTGGAAGCCAATCGGTTTATTTTGTCGATTTAAAAAGGGCTAGATTGTTTTTAATTTAAGGATTTTAAGAAGAGGGGGACATTTATGAAGTTTGGACTTTGTTACTTTCCGACAGATTATTCTATGTTGCCTGCAAAAGTTGCACTTGAGGCCGAAAAAAGAGGATTTGAATCGTTACTTTTTCCGGAACACACACATATACCGGTGTCTAGAAAAACTGCATGGAGCCGAGGGAAAAATGTTCCCAAGGAATATGTTCATAGTTTTGATCCTTTTGTGGCACTAGGTTCTGCTGTTTCAGTCACAGAGAAAATACTTCTTGGTACGGGAATATGTCTTGTCATAGAAAGAGACCCTATCATTTTAGCAAAAGAGGTAGCTACTTTAGACTTTATTTCTAATGGACGCGTATTGTTTGGTATTGGTGGTGGATGGAATCGCGAAGAGATGAAAAATCACGGAACAGATTACCTGCTAAGATGGAAAATACTAAAAGAACGTATAGAGGCAATGAAAGTGATTTGGAGAGAAGATGAAGCAAGTTTTCATGGAGAATTTGTTGAGTTTGATGAAATTTGGTCTTGGCCAAAACCTAAACAAGATCCTCATCCTCCTATTTTGATAGGTGGCGATGCCGATAGGACTTTCCAAAGGGTACTTAGTTATGGAGATGCCTGGATGCCTTATCCTAGGGAAGGTGATTCTTTTTCTGAAAAAATAAAGAAACTTAACGATATGGCATCTGATAAAGGGAGAGGACCTATTCCAGTTACGATGTTTGGTGTTGCGTCTGACCTGAAAGTGGTGGAAGGCTTTGTAGAAGACGGTGCTGAAAGAATTTTATTCTGGTTATCTTCCAGTGGAGAAAAAGAAGTTTTAGAAAAGATGGATGGTCTCAAAGAAATAATGGAAAAATTTTAAAAAAAGAATATTTTGTTTACGTAAACTTTGCCTCTCCGCCTGGGGCAGGAGTGGTGTTGATCCCACCGCGTTTCAAGAGATACTCTCTTCCTCCATATGCTTCTACTAATTCTCTTTGATATTTTTTTGCAGATTCGTCTGCTTTTTCTGGATCCAGTATATCTCTAAGAATTTTTTCATATTCTTTTAGTATTTTCTGTGAATCCTGTCTTTCGGATATATCAAGTAATTCTTCGGGGTCGTTTTCCATATCATAAAGTTCCGGTTTATACCCGACGTAGTGGATGTACTTATACTTATTTTTCCTAATCATAAAGGATGCACTAATCGATCCAGCAGCATGGTATTCACTGAATATCGTTCGAGACATATCTGTCGAATTGTTTGCTACTGAGAATAAAGAATCTCCAGGTCTATCGTTATCTTCTTCATTTAGCTCTTCTCCCATACTTTCTATAATTGTTGGGTAGCAATCTACTAGGGAAACAGGTGTGTCTATGGTGGAATTTTCAGGGAATCCTTCACCTGAAACAATCATTGGGATTGAAACAGATTCTTCGTACATTGTAGCCTTTCCCCAAAGGTTTCTTGCTCCGAGATTGTCCCCGTGGTCGCCAACATACATTATCCTGGTTTCTTCTCTGATGCCGTTTTCATCAATAGCAGCAAGAATCTTCCCGACGTTATCGTCAACAAAGCTACACAGTCCATAGTAAGAAGCGATAGCGATCTTTCTCTTCTCATCATTTTCAAAGTGTTCATCGAACGTAAAGCATTTTTCGAAAGCATCCCACCAAGGATGATCTATGTTATTTTTTCGCTTTTTTGGGAGTTCAATTTGATCCAAAGGATACATTTCGTAAAATTCTTCTGGTACTATTAAGGGGTAATGAGGTGCAATGAAAGAGATGAAAAGAAACCAAGGTTTTCCGGATTTTTCATCTGCCATTTCTCGAATCCAATCACAACTTTTATCTCTTATTTCCCTGTCATACTTAATGTACTGGGTTTCTCCTGGTCCAATTTCAAGAGCAAGATCTCTGCTCTGATTTCTAACGGGTAATGATGGCTCACGAATAGAACCAAAAACATCTCCTTGTCCATTTAATGTATGCATAGGTGAGATTTGTTTGTCGAATCCTGTTGGATCAGTTGTATTCGTGTAATGAAGTTTCCCAATAGATGTCACTAGATGCCCAGATTCTTGAAGTCGGTGTCCCCATCCTTTCTGACTTCCGTCATAAGGTGATGCGTTATCCCAATTTCCCGTTTCATGTATATATTTTCCAGTTGCAAAACTAGCTCTTGCAGGTACACAAACCGGAGAATTGGTATATGCATTTCGAAAGAGAGTTCCGCTATTTGCCAGGAGGTCTAAATTTGGGGTCTTGACTATAGGGTGCCCGTAACACCCTAAAGTTTTTGAATTATGTTCATCTGCCATTATAAATATAAAGTTCTTGGGTGATTTGAACATTGAGACCTCAAACAAAAGTTTTTCTTTTCAACGTAGTTTGTTTGAAAGATTAAATCAATGGTAAAAAAGTAACATAACTGTATTTTTTTACTAACTAAGTGCCATGGATTTTATTGATGAAAAACTTAGATTGAGAGAAAATGAAAATAATTGACTGTGATGTCCATCCAAGAATGAACTCAATGTCTCAGTTGCATCCTTATTTGTCTGAAGAATGGAGGCAAAGGATGGGCGTTCAGACTTCAAGTAAAGGTCCTGACTCAAATACAGCAAGAAATGTTTTTACGATTCCAAAGCGTTGGTATTTTCACCCTCATGGTGCAGAGAGAAACGACGCTATTCCACCAGACGGAGGGAGACCAGGTTCTGATTTGAAATTCTTTTGTGAAAAACATCTAGATCTTTTTCAAATTGAACATGCAATTATGATTTCTGGTGATTTGTTTGGAATTGGAGGTTTGCCTGATGCAGATATGGCTGCGGCATTCATTTCTGCGAATAACGATTGGTTACTTCACGAATGGGCTAAAAAAGATTCTCGGCTTAAACTTGCAATTAATGTAGGTCCTAGAGACCCTCTTCTCGCTGTTAAAGAGATTGAACGCTTAGGGAACAATGATTATGTTGTGCAGGTTCAAATCCCAGAGTTCGATGTTCTTTTAGGAAACAGGCATTATTACCCGATCTATGAAGCGGCGGAGCGTTTTGGACTTCCTATTGGGTTCCATGGTGCGGGAGAGTCTGCTGGTGTAAACACTCCAATGAGTCCAGTTGGAATTCCTTCGTATTTTATAGAGGTTCACACAGGAATGCCCATGATTGGACAAGCGCATGTGATTAGCCTGGTAGCGGAGGGGGTGTTTGAAAGATTTCCTAAACTTAAATTCGTTTTTCAAGAGGTTGGCTATTCATGGGTTCCAAGTTTGATGTGGAGATTTGATCAGGAATGGAAATCTATGCGTAATGAGGTTCCTTGGTTAACGAAGCTCCCGAGCGAATATATTCTCGAAAAGGTCCGATTTACAACACAACCAATATGTGAAACTCCAGATAACGTTCAGCATTTGCAATTACTGGATATGGTGCAAGCTGATAAAACACTTGTTTTCTCTTCTGACTATCCACACTGGGATTTTGACGATCCGAGAAAAATTTTCAATGGATTATCAGAAGAAACAAAGAATCGTATCTATTTTGAGTCTGCTTCGGAATTGTACGAATTCTAGGATTAGATTTTAAATTTAAATTTATCTATAGCTTCTTCATTAATTTCTACTCCAAGTCCCGGTCCTGAAGGCACCTTTACTTTTCCATTTTCTACTTTGAATCCGCTAACTATGTCTTCCGTGTGCCATGAAGGGGATTTTCCTGATTCGTTAAATACTATATTTGGAGTAGATGCAAAGAAATGAGCGCTTGCTGCATCGTTAAGTGCGCTGTGAATTACACTTCCGCATAGGCCTTCTATCCCACAAACTTTGATGCATGCAGCTACTTTTTTGCAATTAAGTAGTCCTCCCTCTCTATTTACTTTAATGTTGACTATGTCTGCAGCTCTTCTTCTCAAGAGTTCACCCAGATAGTCTGGTCGAAGTGATTCATCTGCGCAAATTGGTATGCGCGTGTTCTTTGTTATGAATTCAAGTCCGTCTAAATCATGACCAGGCACTGGTTGTTCAAGCATTGTGATAGAAAATGGTTCTATAAGTGTGCATACCTGAATCGCTAATTTAGGCGTCCAACTCATATTTGCATCCACTACAATTTTTGCATTTTCTCCTGCAGAGTCACGGGCACTTTGCACCCTTTTAACACTGGTCTTGATATCTCTATTCATCTTTACTTTGAAAGCAAATGTTCCTTTTTCTTTAGACTCTGTAACTAGTTCAGCAGTTCTCTCTGGAGATTCAATAGGGAGTATATCAAAAGCTGGCATTTCATCTCTTACTTTACCCCCTAGCAAATTATAGACAGGAGTGTCCAGTATTTTTCCAAGTAAGTCATGAAGAGCACAGTCAATCGCCGACTTTGGAGAGTGATGAAATGGAATTATCTTATCCATTTGTTCGAGAATTTGTTCCCTTTGGAAAGGATCTTTCCCTTCTATAACTGGGACTAGCAGTTCTTCCAATATTTTGTACGCACTCTTAAGGGTTTCTCCAGTTGGAAAAGTACGCAAGGCTGCCGCACCCCAACCAGAAACGCCATTTGCACGAATTCTAACGACGATATCCTCAGAATGTGCGGTCATCCTAGTAGCACTTTTGTAAGGATGATTTAATGGTATTGCTACTGGATATAGATCAATAGAATCAATCTTAGACATGTTAATTTTCCTCGTTGACCAGTTTTTCAAGTTCAGGAGTTGAACGCACCGATGCATAACGAACTGAACCCTCATCAGAAGCTTTTAAACTTCTTTCTGAACCTTGTGGAATCTCGATGATATCACCTTCTCCTACGGTTTTTTCTTTGCTATCAACCCTCGCATGAAGGGAACCCGACAATATGTATATGAATTGCTCTCTTTCATTAACTGAAGTTGATTCTGCCATTCCTGCGGGAAGTTCTATAAAACCAAATGCGAGTCTTTCCCCTTGTATCCAGTTTTCTTGATATCCTGTTCTTTCAAGGGCATCTAGTGAATCTATGATCGGATAATAGTTATTTTTAATCCCATCAATAATAATTTTAGATTTTGAAGCATCTCTTTCTTGACTTGCCCATGTACCTTTATCGTGTTTTTCATTTATTTCATCGACTGTGGGAGCTTCTTCTGGAGGAGCTTCGTCTGCAGCAAGCCCAACTACCGTCCATGTGTGATCTTTGACGTATAGGTATTCCATTTTTTTATCTTCTGTTGCGAACATAGAGTGTCTTGCGTAAGGAGGTACATGGACAAAGGTTCCAGGAGAAACGATTTTTCTTTCCTTTCCTACCATAGCATTTATTCTTCCTACTAAAGGAAAAATCATAAGTTCATTTGGATGATAGTGAAACTGTGAACCTGTACCGGGTTCTTTTCTTACTTTACAGAAATACATATATTTACCCTCTATGACTGGACCTTCTCCAGAAGATAAATGTGGACTTAGATATTTTGCTTCAAAATCTTCAAATCTATGGAACGGCATTTTTCGACTCCTTGGGAAAAAATAAATGTGCATTGTTTTTTTAAGAGAAACAAACCTATATTTTTTATGTCCAAAGGTCAACTTTTGGACTTGCATATCTTAATCTATAGATGACTGTTGAATAGCATCTAATGAAATGATAACTTTCGATCCAACTTTAATTTTAATGGAGAGAGGATAAACATGTCAGGAGACAACGTTCGTCTTGGTGTTGTTGGACTTGGTGGTTGGGGGAAAATGCTTGCTAATGCATCCGCAAGAGCAGGGAATGTAGATTTGGCCCGCTGTTTTGCTAGAACAAAAGAGACAAGAGATTCTTTTTCTGAAGAATTTGGTGCTAAGCCAGCTGAGAGTTATTCCGAAGTTTTGAATGACGATCATGTAGATGGAGTGATTCTAACGACTCCACATTCGACACATGTTGGAATGATTTGTGAAGCCGCAAGTGCGGGAAAGCATGTTTTTGTAGAGAAACCGCTTACCCTTACAGTGGAAGATGCAAACAAATCAATTGATGCGACAACAAGTGCAGGGGTAATTCTACAAGTAGGTCATCACCGAAGAAAACAAGGTGCAAATAGGAGAATTAAGGAGATGATCGAACAGGGAGAACTTGGAACATTACATCAATTAGATGCAAATTTATCAAATGTTGGAGGCCAAAATGCTCGTGCAGGTTGGAGAAACGATCCAGAAGAGTGTCCTGCTGGTGGAATGACTGGACTTGGTGTCCACATGATAGATAATTTAGTCTATCTTGCCGGAACGGTAAAAAGGGTATCAGCATTTAGTAAAAAACTTTATGGAAAAACAAATCTTGACGATGTTACAAGTTTTATTTTGGAATTTGATAGTGGTCCTCTTGGTTTTATTAATACTACATATGTTGTTCCAAAAATTTGTTTGACTGCAGCATATGGCACGGAAGGTTCTGCTTGGAGTGAAGAGGAAGGTGCTAGATTATTTTTACAAGGAAAAGAGGAAACTACAAGAAAAGAAATCCCTGTAGAAGAGGGAGATGCTTTAGCTGAACAGATTAAAGAATTTTCTGATTGTATTAAGAATGGTTCAAAACCAGAAGTGAGTGGTACCGAAGGACGCGACGTGATAGCAGTTTTGCAAGCGGTTATTGAAAGTGCAAACACTGGAAAAGTTGTAGACATAAAACAATTTATGTAGATTTTTTAAATCTTCTGAGGGCGTTTTGTTTTTTGAAAAATTTGATATTTCTCCTGGTAGTTCTGGAAAATTAGAACTAAATGTAGGAAAAATGCTTACAGGATCTGAAACCAAACTCACGGTACATTATGTGAGAGGTTTAAGAAAAGGGCCATTCCTTGGTGTACAAGGTTGTGTGCATGGGGATGAGGCACAACCAGTTCGTTCTTTTTATTCTCTTTTGCAGTCTCTGAACCCAGAAACGTTGTCCGGCACACTAGTAATTGTTCCAGTCGCAAATCCATACGCTTTTTCAAATTTTTTAAGACAATCTCCTGATCAGCACGAACAGACAAATTTGTGGAGAGCTTTTCCAGGAAAGGAGAAAGGGACCCTTACTGAGAGGTATGCCTTTTTGTTGTGCTCTGTACTAATTGATAATTCGGATTTTTTTATTGAATTTCATTCTGGAGGAACGTCTGGAAGAATTCAATGCAGAGTGGATGTTGATCTTGATTTTAGAAAAAAAATCGGTCAAAAATCTAAAAATATGGCTTACGCATTTGCTAGGGGAGGAGCGAGATTGGTGCATGGTGTTCCCTTAAGTCCTAGTAGTGCTCCTGGTGTTGCCCTGAAAAAAGGGAAGCCGTCAATAAGTGTTGAAATAGGGGGTTCCTACTTGCCAGAGAGTGAAGAGAATTTTTATAGTGATTCAATGGAAAATGGTTTTCGTAATCTTTTGATACATCTTGGTATGGTTAGCGGAAGAGAAAAAAGAAACAAGATATTGTATTTTGATAAATCAAATAGGGTTGAAGTGAATCCTTCTCATGGAGGATATCTGCTTTCTCGTAAAACACAATTCTCAGATTTAGGAAAAAAAGTTCGCAGAGGAGAATTATTAGGAGAAATGCTTGATCCCCATACTTTAGAAATTGTCGAAGAATTGCGAAGTCCTACGAATGGAACTTTGTTTTATAGTCGCTGTAGTGGCCCAGTGGAAATTGGGAACAAGGGTTTCGCTATTGCGAGTGAGATACAAATTAAATGAGATACTGTTTAAATTAAACTTGGAGATTATATGCCTTTTTACAATCCAAAAACTATGAAAAGAAATCTTGCGGGAGCAAGTTATAGTACTTCCGAAGGGGTATGGGCAGACGGTGAGAAAATGCTTTTTGGGATTATTGACAAACCTGCAGGAACTGGGAGTAGACCACATAGACATCCGAATGAGCAATTTATCTTTGTACAAAAAGGAAGATTGAAAGCGATGATTGATGGGAAGCGAAAGACGGTGCAAACTGGTGGGATAATTCATATTCCTGCAAATTCCTTGCATAGTATGGTTTCAACGGACGATGAAGATGTCGTGTTTATTGTAGCTAAAGATAATTCTTGGGGAATAGAAGGGATACCTGAAGATCAAAGTGTGTACGGTGCACACATTGGGAAAACTGCAAAGGAAGAAGTAGCAAAAAAATATAAAAAAATCGCAAAGAAAGGATCTTCTTTAAAAAAATAAAGAAAAGGTTAAAGGTAAGTAGGTTCGGTATTTGCGCTGTCTCTTTATTTTCGAGTATAGTCTTATTATCTGTCACAAAAAAATGGTTTTTAAAATCAAGAAAATAAGGTCTTTTTAATTTCAAAGAGGGTAGGGTAATGGTAACGCAAAGAGATGAAGTAAGACTTCCTCCAGTTTTATCTGGTAGGGAGAGGTTGGTTCAATGGTTAAAAGATAATGTTCCAAGTTTTATTGCAGTTATCCTTATTTGGGAACTCCTTACCTGGGTTGCCGCAGAACCGGCACTTTTCCCTCGTTCAGGTGTTTTCCCAGGAACCTTCGAAGGGTCTATTATACAGCGTGGGTACGAAGTAATTTTTCTAAAAGCAGGAGAAACGAATTGTATTCTTTGTGTTCACGCTTGGCATACTTCCTACAGAATATTGATTGGAATAGCGATAGCATCAGTTGTTGGAGTAAGCATTGGAATTGCTATGGGAATTTCTGTTTGGTTTGAAAAATTTATGGTTCCAATACAAAGTATGTTACTACCGATTCCTGCACTAGCGTGGAGCCCTGTTTGTGTTCTTTGGTTCGGACTTGGAAATGCCACAATGATATTTATAACTTCTTTTGCTGCCGCATTGCCTGCTATTTCTGCTACTTGGACTGGAGTGAAAACGGTAAACCCTATATGGACAAGAGCTGCTAGGTCAATGAATGCTAATGGAATGGTTCTCTTTCGGAAAGTGACTTTACCAGGGTCATTACCGTTTATTTTGTCGGGTCTACGTATTGGTCTTGCACGTGCATGGAGAGCAGGAATTGCAGCGGAAATGGTTGCAGCTAGTGACTGGGGATTAGGTTATGCGATTTTTGATAGCCGCGAAGATTTAGATATGGGTTTTATGCTTGTCGGTATAGCTACTATAGCCCTTGTGGGTTTTATTATTGAAAAATTCCTTTTTGAAAAACTGGAAAGAGCCACTGTCATTAAATGGGGTATGATGGCAGAGGTAGGATCAGGTTAGTATTGAGAAGGCATAGAATAGCCAGTAATTTTTTGTAAATTTATAGTTGATTAACTGAAATAGATAGGGGAAATAATGTCTTCCAAAGTAAGCATTCAAAAGTTAGAAATGGAGTACACATTAAAAGATAGACTTGTTCATGCACTGACTGATATCAATCTTGAAATAGAAGATGGCGAATTTTTAGTAGTCGTTGGTTTGTCTGGTTGTGGTAAAACTACTCTTTTAAATATACTCGGCGGTTTCTTTGATCCAACAGGTGGTACCATAGAACTGGATGGAAGGCCTATAGATGAAGCTGGGAGATTAAACAGGGCAGTCGTTTTCCAAGAGTATGCACTTTTCCCTTGGAGAACAGCTCTTGGTAACGTTGAGTTTGGTTTGGAAATGAAAGGAGTAGGAAAAGAAGAAAGAGTAGAAATTGCAATGAAATATCTTGAATTAGTTCATTTAGAAAAATTCGCTCAATTTTATCCACATAATCTTTCTGGAGGAATGAGACAGCGTGTTGCCGTTGCAAGGGCGTATGCTTATGAACCAGAATTTCTTCTTATGGATGAACCTTTTGGTGCTTTAGATGCACAAACAAGAGAAGATCTGCAATCATTAACCGTAGAAGTATGGAAAAAGACTAAGAAGACCATCTTCTACGTTACACATAATTTAAGTGAAGCAGTTTTTCTTGCAGATAGAATCATTGTTCTTGCAGGACAACCAGGTGTAATTCACAAAGTGATTAAAGTAGATCTTCCAAGATCAGAGGAATATAAGAGAGACGTTTTTGACCCAAGATTTGTAGAACTTGAAAAAGAGACTACCGATGCTGTAAGGGGAAATTAAAAAAAAAACAAAAAACATAAAAAAGGCAAGAGACTTTTAAAGTCTTTTGCCTTTTTTTATATGCTGAAATCAACTTTTAATTTATGTGCTGACTTAGATATCTTATGATTAAAGCAAAACCCATTAATAAGACAATAATTTTTATAATGTTGAAAAATATTTTGTCAGTTAGGAACTTGTATATTTTAGTTCCTACCACAAACCCAAGTAGTACAGGGATAAACATGATAACGGTAAGGCCTATCACTTCTTTGCCTACAAGTCTAGATTGAAGAAACGCTATCGTAGTTACACGGAGAATCACTTGCGTGCTACTTAAAATAAAAAGATATCTGTTTTTTGATAAATTCATTCCTGTTAAGTAAGATGCGATAACGTGTGATGGCATACCAACAGTTCCTAGCATTAATCCTGCAATTCCTCCCATCCCAATCGATCGTGTGAGAGTACTCTTTTTTTTCTTTGTTTCTGAATTATTGAAGTGATCCCAACTAATTTGAATCACTAAAAAAAGCCCTAAGATGAATTTCATTAAATTTGGGTTCATATTTAGCAAGATAGTTAAGCCAACTCCAAGCCCTATAAGACTTGTAGTAAAGAAGGGAAAAAAAATCGAAAAACCTTCTTTTGCTGCTTCACGAGTTCTCCAACAATTGAAAAAACTGGTCACCAAAGTTGGGATAGAGATTACAATGATTGCTGTAGGGACGTCCCAAAAAAGAGAAACTGTAGGAGTAGTAAGTGTTGCAAAACCAAACCCACCAACAGCTTTTAATCCAGAACCAACAAAAGCAGCACAAAAAACAAGGAAATATTCCAATTTTATCCAATCTAGACAAATAATGATTAATTTTTTTAATATATTTGAAAAAAACCACTTTATTGCATATGGTTATGTTCTTCAAATTGTGTTTGATTTTTTTGTAATTAGTTTTCGGAGATTTTTAATGTCAGACTTGCTTGGAAAAATTCCTGATTCTCACATACATCTTCTTCAATCTAAAGCTCTTCTTTTTTTAGCTACGACCATGGAAGATGGCTCTCCTCAAGTTTCTCCTTTGTGGTTTAATGTGGATGAAGAATTCATACTAGTTAATTCTGCTAAGGGAAGGGTTAAAGATAAAAATATGAGAAGAAATGAACGAGTTTCTTTAGCTATAGTTGATCCAGAAAACGCGTTTCTCTGGATGGGGATTCAAGGAAGTGTTGTGGACATAACGGAAGAGGGTGCGGATGAACACATTGATGTACTTGCAAGAAAATATTTGGACGTGGATTCTTACTCTAATCGTCAAAAGGATCAGGTTCGCGTGATTTACAAAATCAGTGTGAATAAGGTCTACACCATGAATCCACCCCCAGCTTTTAATTAGTTTTGTATAGGTGTATTTATATGAAATTTTCAATTTTTTTCATCCCTTCCTGTCAGGAAGGTGAATCCTATCAAGAAGAATACAATAATCTAATTGAACAGTGCGTTATTGCAGACGAACTTGGGTTTGATGCTGCTTTTGTCGCTGAACACCATTTTTCTAGGGTTGGGATGTGTCCGGATGCTCTGATGGTTGCTTTGGCAATTGCACAGAAGACTAAACAAATAAGGGTTGGTACTGCCATTAGTATAGTTCCATTCCATAATCCAATTCGCTTGGCAGAACAAGCTGCTTTGGTAGATGTTCTTAGTGGTGGTCGACTCGAGTTTGGTATTGGAAGAGGATCTCAACCAAAAGAATTTCAAGGGTTTAATTTAGATCCTTCTGAAAGCCGCGAGCGTATGCAAGAGGGAATTGAAATTTTGACGAAACTTCTTTCGGGAGAAACACTCACTTTTCACGGAAAATATTATAGTTGTATTGACATAGAAATACATCCTAAACCAATTCAAAATCCGATCCCAATTTGGATTGCTGGGACGAGTCATGAGACTTATGAATATGCAGCTGCAAACGGGTTTCATGTTATGGCTTCTGCATCTCATAAAGGTCCAGAGCATTATCTTGAGAAAATGGAAATATATAAACAAGCAATGCTAAAAGAAGGGAAAGCCCCTGAAGATTGCCCGTATCTTATGGCCCATAATATTCATGTAACTGACGATCCAGAGTCTGCATGGAAAGAAATTGAACCTGCCGAGTCCTGGTATCTAAACTATAGAAGCGAGGTAAATTCAATTGAGATGCCGATTGAACAAAAATCATCTTTGAAAAGAAATATGAGTTATGAATTGTCCATACGTGAACAGATTGAAGGAGGTGGAGTAATCGGACCTCCGGAAAAAGTCATAAAAGATATAGAGCGCTTAGAAAAGGACTTCAAGATAAATCATGTGATGAATTTTTTACTTAGAGGCATTAATCAGCGTGATGCAATCAAGTCTTTAGAAAGATTTGCAAAAGAGGTAATGCCCCACTTTAAAAAGAAAGAAGTCCGAAATTCTGCAAGTTAATTTTTATGGAGGTTCCTAATATATGTGGATGTCATCCTTACGTTTAGGCGAAACGGAAGAGCCTGCGAAGTCTATTCTAGAGAAAATTAATGAACAACGAGGAGCAGTTCCAAAACTCTTACTTGCCATGGCACGTAGACCCGATGTTTTGAATGGAAGGCAGACGATGAATATGGCCGTCCACGGAGGAAACTCTTCACTTGGGAAAAGAATAGAAGAATTGATTTCCTATTACGTTGCGACCATTGGCGGCTGTTATGGTTGAACGCTAAATCATGGCCAAAATTTCCGTGATGAAAGTGGCGATGAAGTAAGTCTTGCAGATGTTGCTAGTGTAGTTATGGACCGCGACAACTCCCCGATTTTAGATGATTCCGATAAAGAGATCCTTGTTTTTGCAGAAAAACTCACTTTCGACCATTATTCAATGTCTGAAGATGATCTGAATAAGCTAAGGAATGTAGGTTTTAGTGACGAAAATATTTTAGATATTATTGCATCAATTTCTTACAGGAATTTTAGTAATCGTATTAACATTTCATTAGGTCTTGATGCTGCTGTTCTGAAGGGTCCTCAAGAGTTAATGGATGTTGTTGAATTTGCAAGAAGAGCAAACGTTTAGAAAATAACTTTAATCAGAAAAGGAAATGTGGCATGGCAGATTTAAGTATTAGACCGTTACATTGTGGAACTATCCACACCGATTATTCGAATATGGTTTACTGGACAAATTTTGGCACAAAAATTGATATTCCCTCTTTTATTTATCTTGTCGAGGGTGCGGATCAAAAGATAGTGATTGATACTAGTTACTTAGATCCCGAGAGAGGTGGTGCCCCATGGCCCGCAACTAGAACTTCTGAGCAAGATGTGAAGAAACAGGTAGAGAGTGCAGGATGGAAATGTGAAGATGTCGAAATTTTGATTTTGACTCATCTGCACTGGGATCATTCACAAAATTGCGACCTTTTCCCTAACGCGGTGAAGTATGTTTGGGCCAAAGAATTGCAGTATGCGATGTGTCCCGTTAGTTTACAAGCAAAGCCCTACGATTCACCAATTCATCCAAATACAAGGTGGCCTGTTTACGCACAGCAAAACATCATTTTTGAACCTATTTGGAAGGATGAAACGGAAATTGTTCCTGGTGTGATGTATTTTCATACCCCTGGGCATACTCCCGGCCATTGTTCTGTAGCAGTTGAAACAAAGGTTGGCACGTACGTAATTGCTGCTGATGTTATTCAGATACAGGAAGGTTTGGATCGTCGAGTTCCAGCAGGGCAGATGTCAAGTATGAGTGATGCGATTAATAGTATAGATAGATGTATTTCTATTGCTTCTAAAGAAGAATATATCTTGCCTGGCCATGAGATTTCTGTCCTTGAACATGATGTTTATCCTTATGAATAATTTGATGTTTTTTTCTATCATACGGAAGGTTTTCTATGGCAATGAGCGAAAGGGGTAAAGCCCTTTACGATAAGATGTTAGCGGCTAGAGGATTCATATATCCTGCGTATGAACTTCTATGTGAAGTTGATCCAGATCTTTTGGAACACTATGAAGAACTCAAGAATCATATTATGAAAAAAGAAGGTCCTTTCCCTGAAAAGTACAAAGAACTCTTTATTGCCGTTGCGAGTGCTTCTCGCAATCCTTCTGACTTAGAAGGAATTCGAAATCATTTAAAAAAGGCCTTACAACTTGGTGCTACGGTTGAAGAGGCCACGGAAGCTTTAGAATGTATGCTTCCTCCCTGTGGAATGACTGCCTTAGTTGCAGGATGCACTCAACTAAAGGAAGTCATCGACGAAGGCTATTAATTTACAGAAACCTATTTTAGTTTGGGACCGTTACAAACTTCTTTAGCAGCGGTCGCAAACATAGATGCTGCGTCGACTAAATTTTTTACAGGAACTCTCTCATTTGGTAGATGAGCTTCTGATATAAATTCTCCAGGTCCAAAGAAAATTCCAGGAATCCCGTTTTCAATAAATAGTCTGAGAGCACCTGGTGATTCTATGCCGGGTAGACGTTCATTTTCGCTTCCTCTTACTGCAGGTATTACTTTTTTCATCAATTCGACGACTGGTTCTTCTTCTAAAATTTCTGTTACTTCCCTTGCTCCGCTAGGTATTATTTCTATTGAAGCATCAATTTCAGGGTCGTCGGTTTTTAGTTCTTCTATGATTTTTTCTAGCTGTTTTTTCACCTCGGATGATGTTTGTCCTGGTATCATTCGTACGTCGAATGTAGCACTTGCTCTACCACCTACGACATTAACTGCAGATCCACCTTGAATCGTGGAGAAAGTTAGCGTGCATGGACCTAAAAAGGGGTCTGGATCAGGAGCGATGCGTTCTGCTTTAAAGGCATCGATGATTTTTGCCATTTTTTCAATTGCATTTATCCCTTTTTGTGGAACACTTACGTGTACGGATCTTCCGCGTACCTTGATTTCAAAAAAAATACGGCCTTTAAAAGAACGAATGATATTGTTGCTTGTCGATTCAGTATATAGAACCATATCGCCGTCTAATTCCTTAAGAATTCCGTTGTTTACAAGTGATTGGGCTCCGTAAAAATCTCCATGTTCCCCGTCTGATAATAGGACCCATGTGAGTTTTCCTGGAATTTTTATTTTTTGTTCTTGGATAGCTTTAAATGCACCAATGGTAGAAGCAAGAGCACCTTTCATATCAGCAGCTCCTCTCCCCCATAATTCGTCCCCAATTAATTTACCGCTAAATGGAGGGACTTTCCAAGATTCAATTTCATCTGGATGCACTGGCACGGTGTCCATATGTCCGCCAATTACAAAATGACCTGCATTGTCATTCCCATCTCCCGTCTGAATAATGAAATTGGGCATTCCTTTTTCATATTCATATGTTTTGATGTCACTGATTCCTATTGAATCAAGTTCTTTTAAAATCTTTTCTGCAATATCAGAGCAATCACCAGGGGGATTTTCTGCAGGGATTTGAATAAGTTCTTGTGAAAGTTCAATAATATAGTTTTGATCTACTTGAATTGCATTTATTTCCTCTGGCATGACCCGCTCCTGAAATTAAAAGAATTGTTGTAATTTCTCTGATGTTTTTAGACCACTACCTGTTACTGGAATGGCAATGATATCTTTTTTAGAAATTTTATTCGAACCCAAAAGCTTTTTTAGACCTAAAAATGGAATAGTACATGTAGGTTCCATAAGTACTCCTTGTTTTGAAAAAACTTTTAAAATCGATGGAATTTCATTTTCCTCAACTGAAAATAATTCTCCGTCTGTTTGATGAATAGCATTAATAATTTCTCTCCATCGTACAGGTTTGCTTACACTAATTCCGTCGGCTAATGTAGGATTTGATTTTATTTCAGGAATCTCATTTAGTTTTTTATCCCAAATTTCAATTAGTGGGGCACAATTCTTAGTCTGGATACCATAAATTTTTGGTAATTTATTTGTATATCCTGCATCCATGAGTTCTTTAAATCCTTTATAGGCACCAATGACTAATGAACCGTGACCGACAGGAACTATTACAGAGTCAGGGATTGATTGTTGCATTTGTTCCCATAATTCAAAAGCCCAAGTTTTAGTACCATGGTTAAACCAGCAGTTCCAATAATGACTCGCATAGAAACAATTTCCCGTTTCTTTTATTGCTGCGTCAGTTGTCGCTTGTCTAGTTCCTGCTATTTTTTTTAGATTTGCACCGAAAGCCGAGATCTGCATACATTTACTATTGGAAGTATTCTCGGGGACATACATGTCACAATCAATGTCTGCAAGTGATGTATATGCAGCTATTGATGCTGCGGCGTTTCCTGATGAATCACCTAAAACTTTTTTGATATTCCATTCTTTTAATTTGCTAACTAGTACAGAGGAACCCCTATCCTTGAATGATCCAGTTGGGAAAAGAAAGTCTAATTTGCAATAAATTTCTATCCCAGCGAATGAAAGAATAACTGTTGGTGTCATACCTTCTCCGAGGCTTATTTTATTTTTTATATTTTTGAGCGGAATAGACTCTTGGTATCTCCATAAATCAGATTCTCTTGAACCTAATGACTCTCTTGGAAAGATATTTTGAACTTCTATATCTAGAGTGCCACCACATTCGCATTTCCAGCGCGGTTCTTCAACGGAAAAATGCATATCGCAGCTTGTGCACTTCATTAATGACAAACGGTAAACTCCTATCTGAAAAAGATATTAAGGAATTTTGGTAAAAAGAATAAAAGATAATTTCATTTGAACATATTTTAGGAATATTTGTTATGCTAATGAATCTTATATATTAATCAATATTAGACCTTCTGTGAGGACAAAAATGCATTCTCGGTATGAGAGCGAATTTATTGAATCGATAGATGAATCTGAAAAATATTGGATGAATGCAGCAAAAGATTTGTTTTGGCATAAAAAGTGGGATGCTATATTAGATAGATCAAATCCCCCTTTTTATCGATGGTTCCCAGGAGCAAAAGTAAATACTTGTTATAACTGTCTGGATCGTCATGTTAATGAAGGCAGAGGAGAACAGGTAGCTTTGATCTATGATAGTCCTATTACAGGTGCTCCAATTCAAAAATTTACATATCAAGAACTTTTAGAAAAGGTTTCGAAATTTGCAGGAGGATTACAAAGAGAAGGAGTCGTGAAAGGGGATCGAGTTTTAATTTATATGCCCATGGTTCCAGAGGCAGTAATTGCTATGCTCGCGTGTGCAAGGGTTGGTGCTGTACATTCTGTAGTTTTTGGAGGATTCGCTCCTAATGAATTAGCAACTCGTATAGATGATGCTAAACCAAAAATGATAATTTCTGCTTCTTGTGGAATCGAACCATCAGGAGTTATTCCATATAAACCCTTGTTAGATGAATCACTTCTTCTTTCTAAGACTAAGCCTATACGTTGTGTCATTTTACAAAGAGAACAAATCTCAGCCACGATTAATCATGAAATAGACATTGATTGGACTGATTTTATGGACGAATCAGAATCAACCGAATGTGTTCTCGTCGATTCTACAGATCCTCTCTATATTCTTTATACATCAGGTACAACTGCTCAGCCAAAAGGGGTGGTCAGGGATAATGGTGGGCATATGGTTGCGCTGAAATGGTCAATGAAGAATGTCTATAACGTCGAAACTGGTGATGTGTTTTGGGCAGCATCAGATATAGGATGGGTAGTGGGTCACTCTTATATAGTTTATGGACCACTCCTTCAAGGTTGCACCTCTATCTTATTTGAAGGAAAACCTGTAGGCACTCCTGATGCAGGAGTGTTTTGGAGGATTATTTCTGAGCATAAAGTGAAAGCTCTTTTTACTGCTCCTACTGCTTTTAGAGCTATTAAACGTGATGATCCGGACGCAAAATTGTTGAAAAACAAGGATCTGAGTTTGTTTGAAACTTTATTCCTCGCAGGAGAGCGTTCTGATCCAGATACAGTTATGTGGGCAGAGAAACAACTTGGAGTTCCCGTGATTGATCACTACTGGCAAACAGAGTCGGGATGGCCGATGCTTGCGAATAGTATTGGAATAGAAAAATTACCGGTGAAATATGGATCCCCTACGAAACCAGTGTCAGGGTTTGATTTTTCTGTACTTGATCCTGAATGCAGAGAAGTAGGTAGGGGAGAGATGGGTTCTCTTTGTGTGAAATTGCCCCTTCCTCCCGGTTGCCTTTCGACATTGTGGAATGCAGACGACAGGTTTGTTGATTCATATCTCAGTGAGTTTCCTGGATTCTATAAAACAGGAGATGCTGGGTATATGGACGAAGATGGTTACGTATTTGTGATGTCTCGGACTGACGACATTATCAATGTTGCTGGCCATAGGCTTTCTACCGGCGCTATGGAAGAGGTTTTGTGTTCTCATCCTGACGTTGCAGAATGTGCTGTTGTTGGAATAAAAGATAATATAAAAGGGCAGATACCTATGGGATTTCTTGTTCTGAAATCTGGTTCGGAACATACGAGTGAAAGTATTGTAGTTGATGTGGTCAAGTTAGTCCGTCAACAAATTGGTGCTGTTGCTGCTTTTAAGGAAGCCATAGTTGTGAAGCGTTTACCAAAAACACGTTCTGGAAAGATATTAAGGGGAACGATGTCTAAAATAGTTGATGGAGAAACTTATAAACTCCCCGCAACTATAGACGATCCATTAATATTGGAAGAGATAAAAGCTTCTCTCTCTGAGAATGATTACTAGATATTAATGTTTTTTAGTTTCTGTAGTTCTCTTAGTATTGGCATTTCTGATAATTTTTTCGTATCGATTTTCTTCCATTCAATTTTTATTTTGTTTTTCGAGGGATTCTCGATTTGTATTGTAGCGTCGGGGGAAATAATGGTGGAAAGCGACAGGTCATGTGAATCCGACGGGAAATCTTCCAGGATTTGATAAGGATGGATGGTGGTTCCTATTGGTACCATTGGGTGACCTAATTCTATAAGGATTGCCAGTTCTAAATCACTGTATCCTTCTCCTTTACCCAACCGTTTCCCTGTTTTTGTTACTGCCACCGAGCCTGTAACAATAGCATCTACTGAGGGAATCTTTTTTAAAGAAATTTCCTCACTCCAAAAATTTCCTTTTGATACCGTAGCAGCTTCTTTGAATTTATTTTTTGGAATTCTAAGGGGGTTAATTTTCTGAAACCCACCTTTCAACCTTGGTGTTGGAACTATTAATATTTTCCCCATTTTTAGACATAATTCTCGGACTAATCTTTGTGGGGAATCAGGATTAATTTTTATGAATTTTGCTTCTTTCCATGGAGAAATTTCTAACAAACGTTTGGCCGCTTCACTTGAACCCTTGAAATTTGGAATACGTCCTTTTGGAGGAAAGGGAAACGAGGCTACTTTCTCATTTTGTAATGTATCCCAAACCGCATTTCTAGCTTCATTCTTGGTTAAAAATTTCTTTTTCATACGATTCTCATAGTGATAAAATTACTACAAAAATCGTAACGTATTTTTTATTTTTTTTAAATTCAAAGTGGGATATGAAAAAAAATAGACTATATTTTTCATTTGTTTTTGTTCTAGGAATAATTTTATATTTTTATTCCTGGAAAACTTATCTATTTGTTCAACAGGGATGGGAACTTCTTTCATCAGGGAACTTAACACAAATGAAAAAA